>NZ_JAWOHB010000147.1:0-57644 GCF_046496365.1 Desulfosarcina sp. | reverse complement strand
ATTGGAGAATTCGCAGCGAAAGAGAGGCGTAAAGTTCATCCTTGTTTTTAAAGTAAAGGTAGAGGGTGCCCGGGCTCAGCTCCGCCTCTTTGGCGATGTCTTCCATGGTTGCCTTGCTGAACCCCTTGTCTGAAAAAACCCGTTTGGCGGCAACCATTATCTGTTGTCTGCGCCGTTCACGCTCGCGTTCTTTTCTTTCCTGAATCCCCATATTTTATGAATTCCATTTATTCTTTTTACGAAGTTACATATCTTATTCGATAATTGTCAAGTAAAATTTGTTCACTTATTTAGATTGGCAGCATTTATTCTGCATCGGGTTATCGGGGTGCGCGTCCCCATTCAAACCAATTTTCCCAATGGAAAAAAAACCAGGCGATATGCGTGGAGATATGACCGCAGGACGGATTTTTATTCCGGGAGAATGTCGGTGTGCCGAATCAGTTTTTCAAACTCGGGTTGCAGGGAATGCAGCTGTCGACGGGAATCGATGCAGACGGTCAACCGATAAGATTTTCCTTCGAAGAACCGGGGGGGCAGCAGTTGGATACGCGGGTCCAACTTGAGGGCTTTCAGTTTCCGATGGAAGGCCGCTTCGGCCTTGCTCAGTTCAGGGAACCGTTTCGCTTTCAGCAGCAGCCGCAGTTGCTGAACGTTTTGCGGGACGGTTGCCGCCTGGTTGTCAAGGATCTGAGTGATTTCATCCAGTTGTAAAAATTCGGCAATGGGGATGTCATCGCGCCGGCAGATTTCGGAGATGACTTCCAGCAGCTCCCGTTGAATGTTCAGCCCGGTGGTAATTTTGCGAAAGAAACGGCAAAGGGCCATGGCATCATCGCTATTCAGCCGATGGATGTGCAGGGCGACCGGCAGGGCGAGGCTACCTTCCAAAATCGCTGCCTGCAGCGCTGCTGGCATGCCGGCAACGGGCAAAATCCGATCCCTGGCCGTCTGGCTGGCCGGCAGGCCTGTCGATTGCGCGATTTTCAGCCAGGAGGCGGCCTCACCCGCGGTCCTTTGGAGCAATGCAAAAGCTCGGGATTGTTCGACAACGTTCAGGGTTCGTTGAAAGGAATTCTCGGCGACGGCGATTTGGGCGCACTGCATCCTGTCGGAATCCGGGTGGAGCACGCGGGCCGTAATACCGGCGAGGTGGATTGCTTGGCAGGCGGCGATGCGGCGATATCCGCTGACCACGACAAAGGCCGGTCCCTTCCTGATCAGCACGGGCGGCTGTAAAAGGCCGATGGCGCTTATGGAAAGCGCCAATTCGGTGAAGTCGGTCTCGGTACTGATCTTGAAGGTGTGGTCCGTCGTTTCGATCTGATTCAGCGGGACAGCGATTATGTCAAAGTCCATGACTGTTGCCGGAAAGCAGCGTCAGCGCCTCGACATACTTGGCCCGAGTCTGGTCGATCACCGCTTGGGGAAGCGTCGGACCGGGGGGGGTTTTGTCCCAATCCAGCGAAAGCAGGTAATCGCGCAGATACTGTTTGTCGAAGCTTTTCTGCGCCCCGCCCGGGGAATAGCTGGCTTGGGGCCAGAAGCGTGAGGAGTCTGGGGTCAGGACCTCATCGATGAGGATCACCTCACCGTCCACCAGACCGAATTCAAATTTGGTGTCGGCGATGAGGATGCCCTTTTCTGCGGCTATCTGGGCACCTTTCTTATAGATTGCCAGCGACAGAAGACGGACCTTTTCAGCCAGGGGGGCCCCGATGCGACTGACCATGGCGTTGAAATCGATATTTATATCATGTTTGCCCATGGCCTCCTTCGTGGACGGGGTAAAGATCGGCTCCGGCAGTCGATCGGACTCCAAGAGTCCTTCGGGCAGACGGATACCGCACACGGTACCGTCCTGCTGGTAGGAATTCCAGCCGGATCCGGTAATGTAACCGCGAACCACACACTCCACAGGCAGGGGCTGCGCCTTTTTGACGAGGATGCTGCGCCCTTGAAGATCGGCTGCATAGGGTTGGCAGGATTGAGGATATCGCGCCACTTCGGCGGTGATGACGTGATGGTTGACCAAAGCGGCCATGATGTCGAACCAGAACAAGGAAATCTGGGTGAGGACAACACCCTTGCCCGGAATGGGGTCAGGCATGACCACGTCAAAGGCGGACATGCGATCCGTCGCTACCATCAGATAGGCATCGCCCAGATCGTACATATCCCGGACCTTGCCGCGTTGAAGCAGTTTCAGGGTTGGAAAATCTGTTTCTCGAACGACACGGGTCACTGGCAGCGCTCCTTTCATTACCCAAAATGCGTATTCGCGGCCAGGGTCATAAGGCCGGAAACATTCATAAAGCGTTATAGATTGGCGGAAAAGGCATTGAAGGCATCGATATAACGACGCAGCGTTTCCAGCGATGCCGCTTCGATGGTCAAAAACTGGATACCGGACTGGTAGCGGCCGGTTGCGGTGGTCCGGGTGAAAATCACTTTCCCGCGAATGGTGACCATATCCTCTTTGAGTCCCACGACAACGTCCACCGTATCGCTTTCACCGAGTGGCACATGGGTTTCCAGCATGATGCCGGACTCGGAGACGTTGATCGTGCGCCCCATGCCCTGCAGGATTTCATTATCATTCTCATCCAGATTCACGAAGTTGAGCAGGTAAATGGAGTCCACTCTGGAGTGTTTTCGTTTTTCGTTCATTCGAGTTCACCTTTATCCCGATGGTAAGGGTTGTCGATGGCGGGTACATGCATTCATGTGTTCTGCCGAATACTGGAATCCGCAGGCGTCGCTTTTTTTTTATTCAGTGAACTGCAAACCAGGTCTGCAGTAACCGACATGCAGGTCGCCATATTGTCGACGATGTTTTTAAATGTCGTCGAAAGCCGGTTGTACTCCTTTTGCAGCGATACAGTTTCGATTTTGGCGATTTTGAGATTTTCCGAACCGTAAATGGCGGCTCCTCCCGGCTCTTGTCCCACGTGCAGGAAAGGCACCTCCCCGAAGAAGTCACCTTTATACAGGTGGCACAGGACGACCGGTCCATTTTCGGTGTTACGGACCACGGAGGCCCTGCCCTGCTTCAGCACGTAGAGCGGCTCGTCTGCGTCATGTGCCTGTTGAATGATCACTTTTTTATCTTTTAAAATGTCGGCGGTTTGAATGTTCCCGCCATGGTATTCGACAACGCGGTCAGTCAGTTGTTTAAGCCGTTTGTCCAGACTGGTTAAAAAGGTTCTGAATTCCAGTGACAAGCCCGCATATTCCTGGGCCAGCCGCTGGGAATCCAGCACACCCAGTTGAACATTGCCTACGGCAATGGCTGTGGCCGTTCTGATGTGACCCTGGAGCAAAAAAGAGGCCATGCTGCCGATAAAAGAACCGTCCCCGATGCGGATGATCGGGATGGTGCCCGTGGCCATCTCTTTGACAATATCGACCACACCCTCCAGGATCACCCAGATCCAGCTGCCGTGCTTGCCCTCTTCCACGATGTGTTCACCGTCGAAGAAGTCCTCCTCATCGACCACATACATGTAATCCACGAGCGGTCCCTTGACGATGGACGTTTTCGGCAGCTTGCCTTTCGAGTCGGCAACCTTTTCGAGGGCGATGGCCGGGCCGATCTTCTTGATATGGCCGTCATCCAACAGTTTCATGCCCTCCAGAATGATTCCCATGCGACTTTTGGTGATGCGCTTATCGGCCAGTATGGCTTCCCGGGTGAATTCAAAAGAGCCGCTACCCCAGCCGAAAAAGGAGTAGAGCGCATCAAGCCCTTCCATCTGGCCGTTTTGAGCATTGACCGGGTTTCCTTCGATAAAATAGATGAAACCGGGATCCGGCGCATAACGGTTGATCAGACGCAGTACGCCCGTGCTTCCGCTTGAACCCAGAAGTTGAATGATATCTCCAAGCGACAGGAATCCCAAGCTTCCCGATAGTTCCGCACTTTCATTCATCGGCAGGATCGGCCCCTACTTTGCCCACTTGAATTCTCTTTGCAATGATTTCAGGGTTTCCATCAAACATGCCTTCAGCGTCACCCCCACCCCCGTCCCCTTGACGGCGCTGCCCGGGAAAGCGGGCACTTTCAACTGCCGGTTCAGGTCCCGTTCCATCTGCTCGATGGACATGAGCGGAATGCCCTCATCTGCAAGGTCTCTTTTGTTGTACTGCAAAATGAGGGGCACCTTGAATATGTTTTTGCCGTATTCCTTGAGATTGGTTTGAAGATCTTTCAACGAGATCATATTTTTCTCACGGCGTACCTCCAGCGAGTCCGCCACGAAGACAATGCCGTCCACGCCACGTAAAACCAGTTTGCGCGTCGAGCTGTATTTAACCTGGCCGGGAACGGTGTAGAGCTGCACACGGATATCGCAGCCCTTGATCTTGCCTAACCCCATGGGCAAAAAGTCAAAAAACAGGGTGCGGTCTCCTTCGGTGTTGATCGACACCATCTCCCCGGTCACCTGTTTTTTGTAAGATTTGAAGACATATTCGAGATTGGTTGTCTTGCCGCACCGACCGGGCCCATAATATACGATCTTACACTCGATTTCCCTCTTCTTCAGGTTGAAAATGGCCATAAAGAATATCCTTAGCTGATGTAATGATGTACGCGCCGAAGACCCTGTTTAGCCGCAATACGGTATTTTCACTTAAAGGCGAACTGCAGCGTTCGATAAAATTTCAAGTGCTTGTAATTTTTAGGTCAAGGCAAAAATCACCCTGCTTCGGTCCGGTGTTGATCCTGGTTTTGGCAGCCACGGCCACCGCCCCTTTGAACATGGCAATGGGGGAGTAAAACTGGATGTCATCCAACGTGTCGCCATCTTTCAGTTCCTCAATCAGCCCTTGGTCATTTTTGGAGATGATCAGACTCAACATGCCTCCGGACTGAAAATTGACATCGAACTCGACCATTTTGCCCTTGTGGGAACCGCTGGTAAACGTAATGCCGATGGAGGTGATATCCAGGATTTCCTCTTCCGGCTCGGGCATACTGAACGCTATACCACCGGATTCGGTCGAGACATTTTTTTGGCTCTTTTCACCGACGGGAACCGGCAGCGGTTTGTCGATGCCCTTCTGGTCCAGAATCGGTTGGAGATATGCCCGGATGGACTCCAGTTGGTTTCCGGTGAAAAGGTCCGTCGAATACCATTTAACGTACTGATCGACGGCATCGTCCACCGAAGCGGCTGCCATTTTGCAGCGCATGATATTCTTGGCCGCATCGACCCGGTAGGCGTCGTCTTTGAGCAGTGCTTCCAATTCCACAATCGCGCGTTCGAATTGACCGAATTTGGCCAGGGCGACCGCTTTTTGCAGGTCGTTATCACCAAACAGATTTTTAATCAGATTCTGTCCTTTTTCAGACAATTCAGGAGAGGCAGGTCCGGTTTCCACTTTTTCGGTCTTTTTTTTCAGGGATTCTATTTTTCCCGAAATCGCCTTGAGCAGGCCAGCTTTGTTTTTGAGCCTGTCGATGCGGTGGATCAAGGCAGACGCCGCATGGTATTTGTCCTTCGCTTCAGAAAACAGCCCCTGGGCGCGGTACAGCTCCGCTTCATTCAACAGGGATTTGATTTGCAGATTGATGTCCATTCACGATCCTGTTTTTCTCTGACAGTCCGGCCGGGGTTAAGCAGACCCCGTCGCGTCAGGGCCGCCGATCGCTTGCAAAGCGAATAGGTTTGTTTTTTCGTTTTCCGGGCTTCCAATCATTCGGCGTGAAATGATTCCCAATGAACCTAATGTTTTGCCACGGCCTGTGTTTTATCCTGTTTGACCTTTTATTGTCAACATTTGAGAACTAACTTCTTATAAAACAAACATATTGACTTTGACCGGCGGTATGTTATCAGGTTTTTTTCACCTTTTCAGCCCCAGTTGAAATAGCACACGCCCCGCAATAAGCGGCGGGGCGTGCATCCGCTGTGGCGGTTTACATATACACCCATTAACCCGTAAAGGAGCATGCTATGGACAAAAAAGTTACCGTTGTCGGCGCTGGAAACGTCGGCGCCACCGCTGCCCAGCGGCTGGCTGAAAAAGAGCTGTGCGATGTCGTGCTGGTGGACATCGTCGAGGGCGTCCCCCAAGGCAAGGCCCTGGACCTGACTGAGGCCGCGCCCATTGAAAAGCACGATGCCAAGCTGACAGGCACCAATGGTTATGAAGCGACGGCGGATTCGGACATTGTCATCATCACCGCCGGGATTCCCCGCAAACCAGGTATGAGCCGCGATGATCTGATCAGCACCAACGCGGGTATCATCAAGAGCGTCACCCGGCAGATCGTCAAATATTCTCCCAATGCCATCCTGATTATCGTCAGCAATCCGCTGGACGCCATGTGCCATGTGGCCTTTGAAGCCTCCGGCTTCCCCAGGAACCGCGTGCTGGGTATGGCTGGCGTGCTGGACTCTGCACGCTTTCGTGCGTTTATTGCCATGGAACTGAATGTCTCCGTTGAAAATACCCACGCCTTTGTTCTGGGCGGTCATGGCGATACCATGGTTCCCCTGCCCCGGTACTCCACCGTTGCCGGTATTCCAATCACGGAGCTGATGACCCAAGCGCGCATCGATGCGCTGGTCAAACGCACCGCCAATGGCGGCGCCGAAATCGTCGGTCTGCTGAAGACTGGCAGCGCCTATTACGCACCGGCGTCCGCCGCTGTCGAGATGGCGGAGTCTATTTTGAAGGATAAGAAAAAAGTGCTCCCCTGTGCCGCCTACCTCCAAGGCGAATATGGCATCAACGACCTGTTTATCGGTGTTCCGGTAAAACTGGGTAAAGACGGTATGGAGCAGGTGATCGAGATCACCCTGACCGAGGAGGAAAAAGCCGCGCTGATGAAATCCGCCGCGGCTGTCCAGGGACTCAAGGAGGACCTCGCCAAATTAGGATAGCGATCATCCGTACACGGCATCTTTCGGTCGGGGCCGGCGTTTTACCGCCCTTGGCCTGAACCCGTATTAATCCAACGCTTTTTTGATGGCTTCGGCCATCGACTTGTTGATGCCGGGCAGTGCACCGAGTTCATCCACGGTGGCTGCCCGGATCTTTTTGATGCCCCCGAAATGCTTGATCAGCATCGCCTTGCGTTTGGCACCCACCCCGTTGACGCTGTCGAGTGCGGATTTAACCATTTTACGGTTTCTTTGCCCGCGCTGAAAAGTGACCGCAAAACGATGGGCTTCATCCCGGATCTGCTGCAGCAGTAACAACAACCGACCGTCCATACCCATATTGACCGGGTTGGCCCGGTTGGGCAGATAGATCTTGTCCGCCGTTTCCCCTTTCTGCGCATCTCTCTTGGCAATCCCGGCGATGGCAAACCGCCCTTTCAAACCCAGCTGATCCAGGACCGCGACGGCGATGCTCACCTGCCCCTTTCCACCGTCCACCAGCAGAAGGTCCGGTTGGGGATTGGCCGGTCCGATTTTACCGTAACGACGAAACAGCACCTCGGCCATACTGGCGTAATCGTCCGGGCAGGAGACCGTGCGAATGGTGTAATGACGATAACCGGATTTGTGGGGACGGCCGTTGACAAAAACCACCATGGCGGACACGGGATTCGTGCCGGCCAGATTGGAATTGTCGAAACACTCGATGCGTGCCGGCAGGCGCGCCATGTGCAGCCGCCCTTTCAATCCTTCGAGGACTGCCGTTTCGCGACTGGCTTTCTGGAGCCGTTCACGCAGTGTGTTTTCAGCGTTGCTTTGGGCCATTACCAATAAGCGGTGCTTCTCACCCCGCTGGGGTTGACGGATCCTGACCCGGCGCTGTTTCCATTCCGACAGGGTCTCTTCCAGCAGCGCCGTATTTTCCGGCAATTCCGGAACCAGCACCTCAACTGGAATTGCATGGGCCTGCTGGTAATACTGTCCCAGAAACTGGGCCACCAGTTCTCCCTTCTCGGGTGCGGCCTGGATGAGTTCAAAATGCCGGACGCCCTGCAGATAACCGCGACGGATGGTCATCACGGTAACCAGCCGAAAGTCGCTGCTGCCAGTGATGCCGAGTACATCACGATCCAGAAAATCGGTGGTTACCGTCACCTGACGCTCCAGGGTCCTTTCCAAAGCGACCATTCGATCCCGAAGCACTGCTGCGGCTTCATAATCCTGCGCAGCGGACGCATTCAGCATGTGCCGTCGTATGCGCCTGATCAACTCCGGTGTACGCCCTTTCAAAAAAAGGACCACCTCCCGGACAATGCCGCGGTAGGTCTTCGGGTCAACCGCCAGACAGCATGGCCCCAGGCATTGGCCCATCTGATGGTGAATACACGGCCGGGTCCGGCTGCCCAGGGTGCGGTCGCTGCATTTTCGCAAAGGGAAGGTCTTGTTAATCAGTTTGACGGTCTGCCGCACGGCATGGGCGGATGAGAACGGGCCGAAATAGATGGCCCCATCCCTGGGCGTTTGGCGAACGATTTCGATTTTCGGGAAACTCGACTTGATATCGATGCGAATGGAGGGATAGCGTTTGTCATCTTTGAGCACCACATTGTAGCGGGGCCGATGTCGCTTGATCAGGTTGGATTCAAGGATCAAGGCCTCTTTCTCAGAGGCGGTTACCACGGTCTCGATGTCGGCCACCCGATCGACCATCAGCGCGGTTTTGGCGCTTTGGTTTTCCTGTCGCTTGAAATAGGACGCCACCCGTTTTTGCAGGCAGATGGCTTTGCCCACATAAATGATTTCGCCCTTGTCGTCCTTCATCAGATAGACACCGGAGCGCTCGGAAATACCTTTGATGGCCTCGGCAAGGGGGCTGGATGAATTCGATCGGTCAGGGGGTGGCTGCATGGCGGTATCCGACGCTAACTGAACCCATGGACGATTGTGCTCGCCGATTGGACAGTATCATGGTTGACGATCAGGATTCAAACAGCAGACGTTTTCGCAGCGCCTTGATCCGGTCACGCAGTTGGGCCGCCTTTTCGAATGCCAGATCTTTGGCTGCGGCCTGCATTTGGGTTTCCAGATCGATGATGGCGGATTCGATGTCCCCCCCGGGGCCAAAGCCGACCGGGGTTTCGGCTGTCTGATGCGGTAAGGTCGCCGGCGATTCATAGGCCATATCGAAGATATCCGTAATGGTCTTTTGGACGCTTCGCGGGGTGATGTGATGCGCTTGGTTGTACTGCTGCTGGATGGCCCTGCGCCGGTTGGTTTCGTCGATGGCCTGTTGCATGGAGGCGGTCATCCTGTCGGCATAAAGAATGACGGTGCCGTTGATGTTTCTGGCGGCACGCCCGAAAGTTTGAACCAATGACCGCGCCGAACGCAGAAAACCCTCTTTGTCCGCGTCGAGTATGGCCGCCAGGGACACCTCGGGGATATCCAGCCCCTCGCGCAACAGATTGATGCCGATCAAGGCATCGAATTTACCCAGGCGGAGGTCCCGGATGATGTCCATGCGTTCCATGGTGGAGATATCCGAGTGCAGGTAGCGTACGGCCAGGCCCAGGTCCGTGTAGTATTCGGTGAGGTCTTCGGCCATTCTTTTGGTCAGGGTGGTCACTAGGATTCGTTCACCGCGCTGCTGCCGATCGTGAATCTCCCCATACAGGTCATCCACCTGATTGCGGGCGCTGCGAACATGGACCACCGGGTCGATTAAACCGGTGGGCCGGACGATCTGCTCGATAATCCGGTCTTTCGAGGCGGCCATTTCATATTCCGCGGGGGTGGCGGACACATACACGATCTGGCGGGTGCGCTGGGTCCACTCCTCGAATTTCAACGGGCGGTTGTCCAGCGCTGACGGCAGCCTGAAACCATAATTGACCAGGGTTGTCTTGCGCGATCGGTCCCCCTTGTACATCGCCCGAATCTGGGGTATCGCAATATGGCTTTCATCCACAAAAATAAGAAATTCTCCGGGAAAGTAGTCCAACAGCGTCGGCGGTGGCTGGCCGGCCAGGCGGCCGGTCAGGTGTCTGGAATAGTTTTCGATCCCGTTGCAGTAGCCAATTTCCTGAATCATTTCAAGATCGAACAGCGTGCGCTCGTCGATCCGCTGGGCTTCGATGAGTTTGTTTTCATTGCGGAAGAAATCGACGCGATCCTTGAGCTCTTCGATAATGCTCCGGGTAGCCCGCTCCAGGGTTGCTTTGCGGGTCACGTAGTGACTGGCCGGAAAAAGGGTCACCTGGTTCAGACGTCGGTGGGTGGTGCCTCTCAGTGGATCGAATTCAAAGATATTTTCAATCTCATCTCCGAAATAATCGATCCGGAGGGCCTTGTCCTCCTCGTAGGCCGGAAAAATTTCCACCCGATCTCCCCGCACCCGAAATACACCACGGTGAAAATCCATGTCGTTGCGCTGGTAGTGAATGGAAACCAGCTGATAGAGCAGCCGTTCCCGGGGCAGATCCATGCCGGGTGCAATGTCGATGCGCATGGAAAGATAATCTTCCGGTGCACCCAGACCGAAAATGCAGGAGACGCTGGCCACCACCACCACATCACTGCGCGACAGTACGCTGCGGGTGGCTGAATGGCGCATTTTGTCGATCAATTCATTGATCGACGAATCCTTCTGGATATAGGTATCCGTGGTGGGGATGTAGGCTTCCGGCTGGTAATAGTCGTAGTAGCTGACAAAATACTCGACGGCGTTATCCGGAAACAGATGCCGAAATTCGCTGTACAGCTGGGCGGCCAGGGTTTTATTGGGTGCCAGAATCAGCGACGGGCGGTTGATCCGGGCGATGATGTTGGCCATGGTGAACGTCTTGCCGGAACCGGTGACGCCCAGCAGCACCTGGCTCTTTGTTCCGTCGAGGATGGCCTTGGAAATGGCTTCTATGGCCTGGGGCTGGTCACCGCAGGGCGTGAATTCCGATACAAGCGAAAATGATGGCATGCGAAATCAGGTGATCACTTTCCAATGGGTGCCGTCGGTTTTGTCTTCGAGAATTATTCCCGATTTTTCAAGCTGCTGCCTGATTTCGTCGGCCCGTTGCCAATCCTTTTTTTTGCGGGCATCGCTGCGTTCAGCCACCAGCGCGTCGATGGTTTCGCTGGCGATGGCCATTTCCTGAAGCTGGCTGGCAGTGCGCGTCTCAAAAAAGGCCTGCCAGGGATCCTGCAGAATTCCCAGGATCTTTCCCATTCGAAACAGGTCAGCGGTCAGGGTGAGCAAGGCGCCATGTTTTTGTGCCGCGTCGGCGCCTTCGTCCATGAGCCGGTTGGATTCTTTAACCAGGCCGAAGAGTGTGCCGATGCCCTTGGCCGTGTTGAAGTCGTCGTCCATGGCTTCGCAGAAGGCGCGCCAGTGGGTGCCTGGGGATGGACCATCATCCGGTTTGACGATTCCAATTTCCTGATCCAGGCGCTGCAGCAGGCCGTAGAGTTTCTCCAGCGCCTTTTGCGATTCCTTGAGATTCTGATCTGAAAAATCGATGGGGCTGCGATAATGGCTGGAGAGCAGGAACAGCCGCACGGTTTCGGGATGGTGGGATCGCAAAATATCCTTGATCATCAAAAAATTATTCAAGGATTTTGACATTTTTTCGTTATTGATGTTTACAAATCCGTTGTGCATCCAATAGCGTGCAAAGGGTTTGCCGTGGGCGGCTTCGGATTGGGCGATCTCATTTTCATGGTGGGGAAAAATCAGGTCCTTGCCCCCACCGTGAATATCGAAGGTTTCACCCAGAAAGCGGCTGCTCATGGCCGAACATTCGATATGCCATCCGGGCCGTCCCTCACCCCACGGACTCGGCCATGACGGTTCGCCCGGTTTGGCGCCTTTCCAGAGAACAAAGTCAAAGGGGTTGCGCTTGTTCACGTTGATCTCGACCCGGCTTCCGGCAACCATATCGGTCAGATTGCGGCCGGACAGTTTCCCGTATTCCTTGAACGTCTCCACCGCGTAAAACACATCGCCATCGGCCAGATAAGCGGCCTTTTTCTCCACCAGGACCTTAACGAAGTGGATAATATCATCGATATGGTCGGTGACCTTCGGCTCACGGTCCGCGCGCATCACATTCAACGCATCCATGTCACGGTGGAACTCACGGATATACTTATCGGCAAGCTGGCGGGCGTCCATGCCCACCTCCCTGGCCCGGTTGATGATTTTATCATCCACGTCCGTGAAATTACGCACGTAGGTGACCCGATAACCCATGGCCCTCAGGTAGCGGACCACCACGTCAAACACCACCACCGAACGGGCATGACCGACATGACAGGAATCGTAGACGGTCGGACCGCATACGTATATTCCGACCTGTCCGGGAACTGCCGGTTCAAGTCTTTCCTTGACGTTTGTCAGCGTGTTGTAGATACGCACAGCCATCTTTATGAAAATCTCCTGCGCTGGGGTTATTCCCCGGTTTCCGGGGTCGTGGACTGCAGCATGACCACGCACATGGCGGCGATGCCTTCGCCCTGACCGATGACCCCGAGGCCTTCGGTCGTCGTGGCCTTGATGTTGATCAACCGGTGGTCCACGGACATGCCGGCAGCCATCCGGGCGGCCATCCGATTTTTATGCGGGGAAATCCGGGGTTCCTGGGCAAAAACGGTGGCATCCATGTTGATCAGAACAAATCCGCATGTCTTCACCCGGCGGTAGACGGTCGTCAATAAATCGATGCTATAGGCATCGCGGTAGCGGGGATCGGTATCCGGAAAGTGTTCGCCGATGTCTCCCATGCCCGCCGCGCCCAACAGCGCGTCGCAGGCGGCATGCACCAGGACATCGGCGTCTGAATGCCCCAGCAACCCTTTGTCAAAGGGGATGGTTTCGCCTCCCAGCACCAGCTTCCTGCCGGGCACCAGCCGATGGATGTCATACCCTGAACCGATTCGTTGCATAAGTGCCGTTTATGACTGCATGCCGTTATCCAGATGATTCCCATAGCACAATTGGTTTTTGCCGTAAAGCCACAGCAGATGGGGGAAATAGAATCCGGCCGGCGACCGACCCAGGCGGACAATCATAGGGCCGGTGGTTTTTCGCCGGTGACGGCGAAGGCGTTGACCGGTTTGAATTTTCCCTTGGTCTGAATTCTGCCGATGGGGGAAGCCTCAAAACGGTCCTGCACCATGCGCCACGTATGATCCGAGACCAAAATCTGACCGGGCTGGGCCGAGGAACACAGCCGGGAGGCTGTATTAACGGTATCGCCGATGACTGAGTAGCTCATGGTGTGGGAGGAGCCGATATATCCCGCCATGAGATTGCCGGTGTTGATGCCGATGCCGATTGTGATTTTTGGCCGACCCGTTTCAAGGCTCTTGCGATTGAATTCGGCAAGTGCCGCATGCATGTCCAGAGCGGCCCTTACGGCCCGGTGAGGATCGTTGTCGTGTAAAACGGGAGCTCCCCAAATTACCATCATGGCATCGCCGATGAACTTGTCCACCGTACCTTCATGGCGAAACACCACCTCCACCAGCACTTCGTAATACTCGTTGAGCAGTCGCAGCACTGCCGAGGCCTGGTTGTTTTCACTGATCGTGGTAAAGCCGCGGATGTCCACAAAAAGGACCGTTGCCACCCGGTCCTTGCCTCCCTTTTCAACCTTCAGTTCACCGGAAACGACCCGTTCGGCAAGATCCGGTGAGAGCAACCGCTGAAAGCGTTCACGGGTGGCGGCATCGCGCTCCAGTTTGGCTTCGGCTTTTTTGCGTTCGTTGATGGTGTACTGGGCATGGGAACCGAAAATGGCGAAAAGGCACAGCACGATGATGCGGGTCCACACCTCGTCCAGGTTGACGCCAAGCAGTTGCTCGAACCAATTGTCGTAGCTGGTAAAAATGGATAGGATGGAATCGAGAACCCAGTAAACCACCGCCAGGCAGAAACCGATCAGCATCATATGGTCGGCCAGGCGGTCGGTGCGCTTACCTGCCTTCATGGGCGGCGCTCCGGGAAAAAATATCACGAATTTTCATCTTGACCTGTTTGAACGCAACGCCTGAACATCCATGGTTGTACCGGCAACCGCGTCGAAATGGCAACCTGCCAACACGCATAAACAAAATTGACTGAAAATAGAGGCTGGCTCGCTTTTTTTCAAGCTCTATTGCGATGACGGGCGGGTTTTTCAGCATTTGACGCCTGACAACCAGCCTGCGGAGACGACCGGACCCTGTCGGATCTCTCCCGGAAAATTCCCCAAATATCTAATAATAAAAAAACGATAAGCCTTACTCGACCGGCTTTTAAGTCTTGACAAACACCGCCGGAATGGGTCAACATCGTTGCCGCTTGCATGCATGCCCGGCCTTGCACGTCCTTCGCCGGAATAGAATCCCGTGCGTGTAGGCAAATCCTGACTATCTTCATCCGACAATCGCCATATCGACACGGAGCATTGAATTGGTACGCAAGGACGAGATCTCCTCCACTGAAAAACTGCTCGACCTGATCCGTGACAACACTTCACCCCCCGCTTCCGCCGATCCGGCCCAACCCGCCCCCGTGTCACTGAAAACGGGTCTGTTCAAGGCCCTGCCTTTTCAAAAGGCCATCGGCATCGGTGTTGAGATCGGTGCCCATGATATCAGAATCGCCAGGGTAAACCGGATTTCCGAAAAATCCTTCGAGTTGATAGACTACGCCAGCGTTGCCGTCGAGCCGGGTGATAAATATCATGCCCCCCAGCTGGCCAAACATCTGGCTGCCCTGTTGTCGCGGTTCTGCGCGGGGCTGAAACGCTACGAAATCTGGTGCTGCGTGGCCTCGGCAAAAGTGGAAACGCGGTGCATCCGCATCCCCAAGTTGCCAAAAAAGCAGATTCCCAATGCGGTGTACTGGACCTTTTCAAAGGAAGTGCCGTTCAACGACAAAGAGGTGCTGCTGGATTTTAGGATATTGGGCGATGTGAATGAAAACGGCATGACTAAAACCCGGGTGATGACGTTCACCATTCCCATTGCTGAAACGGAGGCCCTGAAAAGGCTGTTTGTCAGGACCGGTTATCCACTTGCCGGCATTTCCATCGTCCCCTTTGCGATTCAAAACCTGCTGAAGACCGATATTGTCACCCCGAAGGGGCACGATGTCTGCTGCCTGTTCGTTGGCGAAGATTGGTCACGCATTACCATCTACGCCAACGCAAACCTGGTTCTCTCACGTGGAATCAAGGCCGGCTTGCACAGCATGATCGATGCCATTGCCGAGCAACACCGCCATTGCTCGCCGACGGCCCATTCGCCCATGCGGGTCATGGAGGGCCGTGACGGGGATCATCCCACTGAAAAAGATGCGCATTATGCTGCCGCCCAGGAGGACTTGCATCGATTTTTGTTGGACGAAAATACAACCGACACGGGCACACGGCCGCAAGGCCAGTGCAGGATCGATTGCTTCCAGGCCATTCTTCCTGCTGTCGAACGACTGGTCAAGCAGGTGGAGCGTACCATCGCCCACTATTGCATACACTTCCAGCGCAGCGGGGTCAGCGAAATTCTGCTCTCCGGAAAAGTGGCGGGCAGCTCAGCCATCATCGCCCACATTGGATCTCAATTGGGGATACCCGTCAACAGCCTGAACCCTTTTCCGCAGCCGCATCCATTTACCAGCAAGGTAAAAATCCCGGACCTGCCGGCGGTGAAGGAGAGTTTCGTTCCGTCAATCGGAATCGGTCTCTCCTCAAACGACCTGACGCCCAATTTTCTTTTCACCCATCGCCATCGCGAACGCAGGGACCGGGCGCGCAAGGTCAGGATCGGCATTTCAGCCGCCTGCGTTGGTTTTTTGGTGATGCTGTTGTGCGGTTACATCTGGCAGGAAAACCGCATGGCGGCCAAGGCCGCCGAATTGGCTCGTTTAACCCGCCAACGGGATGCATTCAATGTGCCGTTGACCCAGGAACTGGTCATGGCCCTGTATGCCAAAGTCAACGAGAAAAGAAGCCGCATCACCACCCTCAGCGAGCGCTATTACTGCTCTGCCGTCATTGCAGAAGTCAGCCAGCTTACCGCGGCCAATATTCAGCTGATCACTTTGCGCGCCGACATGAATGCACCGGCAGAGGCGAAAAAGATCAGACTCGGGTCGACATTGACGCTGGACGGAATCATCACGGGAGAAACGATCAGGTTCGAAACCGATCTGGCGAGCTATATGCTCGCCATGGAGGCTTCTTTGCTGTTTAAAAAGCCCGTTTTAAAAAACAAGCGCCTTCAATTTCTGGGTGAACAGCAGGTGCTGCGATTTTCGATTCAGTTGGAACTGGTGTGACCGGGGCAGTTGAATGGATGGAAGGGCCGATACACTGACATGATGGCCGATCGTAAAAATCAAAACAGCCCCGTTCTGGTGATTATTTGCGCCCTGGGTCTGCTGGCGTTTCTGCTGGTGGTCATCTACCCGAACTATCGCGCTCTGAAAACCTACGACCGACAGATCGCGACAACCAACGCAGAAATTGCCCTCAGACAGACGCTTGCCCCCATCTACCGGGAACTGATTGAACGGGTGCGCCTCGCGCCCGCAACCCGGTTGAAGGTGGTGGAAAAATCAAGCTTGGATAGGGCCGATACCGGGCGTCTGACCCAGATTTTTGAAGCTATTGCAGAAAGCGCCTGCCTGACGCTGGAGAGTGTGGTCCCGGATGCACAGGCATTTGCGCAGGGCGACGGCCGTCTGCAGGTCGACGTGGTTTTCCGCGGTGATTTTCTAAACATCCAAACATTGATCAACACCCTCGTCGAACACGCTTTTGTGGAGCGGATTCTAAACATTCACCTAAACAGCACCCAAGAGAACAAATGGATCAAACTTTCCGTGGCGCTGTTGCACCGTTGAACCCACATGGACGCCCAAGAAGGACCGCACCTACCGATGTCTAAACGGGAAAAAATTATCGTGTCCGTGATGGCGGCCACCGTTTTGCTGGGCGGGTATATTTATTTCATGCCATGGGGCGCGGGCAGTCGCGGCGACAATCAACCCGAACCCGGCCCAGCGGCCCTCGATTTTTCCCAAAAGGTGATCCAGAAACTCAAGGAAGACACGTCGCTGGCCAAGGAACTGTACACCATCCGCATGGCTGATCGCCAATGGGATAAAAGTCCGTTTTTAAAAAACGAGGCGCTGCTGTCGGATACCCGGCAAGACAGTCCAGCCGATGCGGCGGACGCTGTCGGCGCCCGATTGGACCTGGTTTACTCGGGCTTCCTCGAGGTCGGGACCAGGCGCCTGGCGATTATCAATGGAATTGAGTACGCGTTGGGGGAAGCCATCGACAACCAGGGAAGGTATGTTCGCCGCATCTTTCCACATCAGGTTGAAATCGGCAGGCTAAACACGCCGGACGTGGTCCTATTAAAATACATGGAGTACGAAGCCATCAGCGGCAAACAGGAATAGACCATCAGGGAGCCCCATGTCATCCTATCATCGCAACCAATGGGCAGCGTCAGCTTTGGCAGCCATTTTTCTGTTGAGCGGTTTAACAGGATGCGCGCAGCCGAAAACTCAGAAAAACAACCCCGTTTTCGACCAGTGGCAGGCCAGGGCAGCTGAATCCAAAGGGTTTTCACCGCCCGAACAGCATCGTATCATCGATATGCCGGAAAGTCTGCCGCCTGCGGATGAAACCGCTGCCATGGGACCCAGAAACGATAAGCCGCTGCCTGACAAATCGGTCACCCTGAAAATTCACCAGGCGGATATCACTGTGCTGTTGCGGGCCCTGGCGCGTTCCGTGGGCATCAGCATTCTCATCAACAACTCGGTCCAGGGAGTCACCAGCCTCAACGCAGATAAGATACCATGGAATCAGGTATTCGAAGGCATCCTGAAAACGCACGGCCTCTCATACGCTTGGGAGGGCGACCTGCTGCGCATCGTCAGCCTGGACGACAAAGCCAATATCGTCCGCCAGTTGGAGGCGGACCAGAAGATCCTGTCCACACGAAGGCAGATGGAGCTTTCTGAACCGCTGGTGACCAAGATCGTCCACGTGGACTACGCTGACGCCGCCAAGCTGAAAACCAACCTGGAGAAGTTTCTTACCGAAGCGGATAACGGGAAAATCCTTGGATCGGTGTTGTTGGATGAGCACAACAATGCGTTGATTATCCAGGCCGCCCGCAGCGACCTGGAACGCATGATCGCATTGATTACCCAGCTGGATCAACCCACGGCCCAGGTGCTCATTGAAGCCCACATCATTGAGGCCACCAGTGAAACCGCCAGAGCGCTGGGTGTGCAGTGGGGGGGGCTTTACACCGGCAGCGACTATTGGGTCACCCCCAATGCCGGCGATGCCATCGGCTTGACGGCTGCGGATGCGCTGAATCCGTCGTCCGGTTTGGCGGCGAACTTTCCCGCCGATTTGTCCGGCGCCGCGGTCGCCGGGTCTGGATTTACCCTGGGCATGATCATCAAGTCCGGCGATCTGCTTCTGGCGGCTCAGCTCAATGCGCTGGAAGAAGAAGGCAAACTCAATATCTTGTCCAATCCATCGATTACCACCCTGGACAACCAGACGGCCATAATCGAAAGCGGAGATGAGGTTCCCTTCCAGACGATAGACGACAACAACGTTCAGATCGAATACAAAAAGGCCGTGCTTCGACTGGAAGTAACACCGCACGTCATCGCAGGCGACACGTTGAAGATGGATATCATCACCAACAAGGATGAACTGGATTTTACCCGCACCGTGTCGGGCAATCCAACCGTGATCACGAAAAAAGCCCAGACCAACGTGGTTCTTTTTGACGGTCAGACGACCGTGATCGGGGGCTTGAACAAACAGACCGACCGGAGCATCGATTATGGTATTCCCTGGCTTCGCGAAATTCCCGGCCTGGGCTACCTGTTCAAGGGGGAATCGAAAAACAACCAGATGCAGGATCTATTGATTTTTATTACGCCCCACATCCTGAAAAGAAGACCACCGGAGGCAATGCTTCCCCAGGTAGAGATCGAATCGGCGCCGGTTCAATAGCGACCCAAGCAGAAGGCCCGCCGGAAATAACACCGGTGCTGCCAGTGGATATTCCATGGATTATTTCACCATACTGCATCTGGACCGGGAACCTTTTTCCAACTCCCCGAATCCGGATTTCTTCTTCCAGTCCAGGCAGCATATGGACTGCCTGCAGAAGCTCGAACTGGCCGTTCGTCTGAAACGGGGGCTCAATATCGTGATCGGCGCCGTGGGTTCAGGCAAAACCACGCTCTGCCGAACCCTGCTGAAAAAACTATCCGGTGACACCGCCATTGAATCCCACCTGATTCTGGATCCCGCATTCAACACACCGGTTGCCTTTCTGGAAGAGATCTGCGCCATGATCGTCGGCAAGGCGTGTCCTGAAAGTGATGCACACCGACTCAAGGAACACATCAAGCATCACCTGTTTAAAAAAGGCGTGGATGATCGCAAATCGGTCATTGTGCTCATCGATGAAGCCCAAAAGCTGCCGCTATTCTGCCTCGAAATCCTCAGGGAGTTTTTAAACTACGAAACCAACGATCACAAACTGCTGCAAATCGTTCTATTCGCCCAGGAGGAATTGCAGGAAATTCTGGATCGCCACGCCAATCTGGCCGACCGGGTCAATCTGATCCACCGCCTGGGGCCGATGAGCCTGGCCGATACCAGCCGGATGATCCATTTCCGGATCAGGCAGGCCAGCAGCCAACCCCGCCAGCCGGATCTGTTCACCCGTCCGGCCCTGCGCGCGATTTACCGTGCATCGGGTGGATACCCCCGGAAGATCATCAATTTGTGCCATCAGTGCATGCTGGCGTTGATTGTCCAGAATCGCAGCCGTGTCAACTGGCGCCTGGTTCGGACCTGTTCGGACCGTTCGCTGGCCCAGCACCGGGGCCACCAGAAGAAATCAGGCCGGCTTTTCATTCCGACGCTGGCCGTTTTGGCGGTCACCGTGATGCTGTACGTTTTCGCTCCAGGTGGGCTTCAATCCGTTCTCAGGTCAGTGGGCGGCAGTGACCTTGCGGCAATGCCGCAGAAAGAACTTCTGGCGCAGCCGGATGCCGTTCAAGCGTCACAACCGGAAATACCGGTGGACCACTTCCGGCAGCATCCCGCAGGCCGGCCGGCTGTCGCTCCCGCTCAGCCGATCGATCGTATGGCCGCCGGCGATAAACCTACAGCATCACCATCAGCCGTCAGTGTGGATACCCATTCGGCCGCACCGATCGGCCCTGAGCCGGTTCATGCGGCAGCCGCCACCGATCCGCGGACAGATAAAGCGTCCGCCGTGAAATCGCCCCCCCCGTCTCTGATCGGTGCGCTGCGGGTGAAGCAAAACGACACCCTGGGGGAAATGATCAAGGTCGTCTATGGTGATTTTCGAAGCCGGTATCTCGAGGCGCTGCTGGACGCCAACCCCCACATCGGCCATGCCGATGCCATTCGCGTGGGCGACACCATTGCCTTTCCGGCAATTCCGGCAAGGATGGTTAAACGATCGTACCCGTTGTGGTGGCTAAAGGTGGGAGACAGCGAATCACTGGAAGCGGCATACAGACGGGCCATTAAAACTTCAGAAAACAACGACGGGCCAACCATGCGGATTATTTCGCAGTGGAGCCATCTATCCGGCATCAAATATGGGATCTATGTTTTCGGCTATTTTTTCAATCCCTCGGCTGCGGAAGCCATGCGGGCCGAATTGCCGGCCGGACTTTCCGGATCCGCCGAAATCATTTCCGGCTGGCCGGCCGATACCATCCTTTATTGCGACCCTTTGGTGGGGCGAGGATATTGATGATGTCGGACTCGATCGGGTGAAAACGTGAAAGCAAAGCAGAAGCTTGGTGAAATGCTCATTGACGGCGGTCTGCTGACCGAAGAGCAGCTCAGGCAGGCTGTTGTCGATCACAAGCGCAGCAATATGAAGCTGGGGGAATACCTGGTGCGCGAGGGGATTGTCAACAGCTCCGAAATCGTGGAGCTGGTCTCCCGGCAGCTGGCCATCGAAAAATATCGCCCTGACGCCTACCCTATCGACATCTCCCTGGCCGCGGTCATTCCGCTGGAGATGTGCCAGAAATATCAATTGATACCCATTGAGCGAACGAACCACCTGCTCAAGATCGCCATGACCGACCCAATGGATATCAATGCCCTGGATGCCATTGAAGTGTATACGAATATCGAGGTAGAGGCGGTCATCTGCACCTATCAGGAAATCAACCATATCATTTCCAGCCTGTACGGCACCTATTCCGCCATCGGCGGGGTGCTGGACGGCATGAGCGAGATGCAGATCGAAAGCGCCCAGGATACCGAAGCGGCGGCCATGACGGAAGATGTGGAAGTCAGCTCCCTGCATGACATGGCGGAAGAGGCGCCGGTCATACGCCTGGTGAATTCAATTCTCTCCCAGGCTGTACGCGAGGGGGCCAGTGACATTCACATCTCACCGGAAAAGGACTTTGTCCAGGTGCGCTTTCGCGTCGACGGAAAACTCCATGAGGTCCCGGCTCCACCCAAGTCATTAATTCTTTTAATTATTTCAAGGATCAAGATTTTATCCAACATGGATATTTCCTTGTCCAGGATCCCCCAGGACGGCCGTTTCACCATCCGTATGGACAAAAAGGAGATCAATATCCGCGCGTCGACCATTCCCACCATTTATGGCGAAAACCTGGTTCTGCGACTGCTCGACACCAGCGGCGGGGTCTATTCGCTGGAGCACCTGGGCATGCGTGAAGCAGATATTCGCAAGCTGGAGCCCATCATCAACAAGCCTTACGGGATGATCCTGAGTACGGGACCCACGGGCAGCGGCAAGAGCACCACCTTGTATTCCATACTCAAGAAGATCAACCAACCGGACATCAATATCATCACCATTGAAGATCCGGTTGAATACCGGGTCAACAAAATCCGTCAGATCCAGCTCAACCGCAAGGCGGGGATGACCTTTGCCAGCGGCCTGCGTTCGATCATGCGACAGGACCCGGATGTGATCATGGTGGGAGAGATACGCGATTCGGAAACGGCCGGCATCGCCGTTCAGAGCGCCCTCACCGGCCATCGGGTGCTGAGCACGGTTCACACCAATGATGCTGCCGGGGCCATTACCCGGTTCATCGACATGGGCATCGAACCCTTTCTGGTTTCCTCCGTGATGCTGGTTTCCATCGCCCAGCGTCTGGTGCGAAAAGTCTGCCCCTTTTGCAAAAAACCCTGGAAGCCCCCGGCCGCCGCCCTTTCCTACTGGGGGTTGGATAAGGTCCAGGGTGCCGATTTTGTTCAAGGCAAAGGCTGTTTCAATTGTATGGATAAGGGATATAAAGGGCGCACCGGAATATTCGAAATCCTGGTCATCGACGAAATGATCCAGGAGATGATCCTTCGCCGGGCGTCATCCCAGGAAATTATGCGCACGGCCAGGGAGTCCGGCCATCTGCAAAGCTTGAAAGACGATGCCATACGAAAGGTGATCGAGGGTGAAACCACCCTCGACGAAGCCGTATCTGCAGTGATGATGTAGCAACCCGTGCGAGTCAGAAAATTCCATGGCCAAGTATTATTACCAGGCAATTACTGAAAACGGAAGTTCCGTAGCCGGATCCATTGATGCCGATTCCGCCGAAGGAGCCACCAGTGCCCTCGTCTCCCGGGGCTACATCCCGCAAAAGATAAGCGACGCATCAAAATCGGGGCTTGGTTTTTTCCTGACCGAACTTCAAGAAAGGCTGACACCTGTAAAACTGCCTGAGTTGATCTTGTTTACCAAGCAGCTCAGGACCCTGATCCGCGCCGGCGTTCCCATGCTCAAACTCCTCCAGGTCCTTGAAAATCAAAGCGAAAATAGCAAGCTTAAGCGCATCATCGTCTCTATTTCCCAGGATATCCGGGAAGGCGGGAGCCTGCATGACGGATTCAGGAAATACCCTGCAGTTTTCAGCCCCCTTTACTGCAGCATGCTGCGTGCCGGGGAGACCAGCGGAGCCCTGCCCGAAATTCTGGACCGGTTGATCTATATTTTGGACCATGACCATAAAATTCGGACCGATATCCGTTCGGCACTCCAGTATCCGGCGATCGTGATCATGGCGCTGCTGGCGGCCTTTTTTATTTTACTGACGCTGGTCATCCCCAAATTTGCCGGCATATTTCTGAAATCGGGACTCCAGTTGCCCCTTCCCACGTTGATCTGCTTGAAATTATACGCCATCTTGACGGCATACTGGCCGATATTGATACTCATGGGCGTGGGTTTGGCAATTCTGATTAAAATCTACCTGAAGACCGATGTCGGTCGATTCAGACGCGACAAACTCCTTCTTCATCTGCCTTTGCTGGGCGTGCTGGTCCGCAAGGCGGCCATGGCGCGGTTTGCAAGTATTTTTGCCATTCTTCAAACCAGCGGCATTTCCGTACTGGAAACCATGTCCATTCTGTCTGAGACCATCAACAACGCCGCGTTGTCCAGGGCATTCGCCACCATCACGGAACGCCTCGAGGAGGGTCGTGGAATCGCCGGGCCGCTGGCCACATCGCCTTATTTTACACCGATCATTATCAATATGGTTGCCATTGGCGAAGAGTCCGGCAATCTGGATGAGATGCTCCACGAGGCGGCTGAGCACTACGACGCTGAGCTGGAATTCGCCATGAAACGGATCTCCGATTCCATCGGCCCACTGTTGACGGTATGCCTGGCAGCCGTGGTGCTGTTCTTTGCTCTGGCTGTCTATCTGCCCATGTGGGACCTCGTGAAAATGGTAAAATAATGAAAGATATTCGATTTAATATCAGTTTGTATATCATCGTTCCGGTTATATTCGCTGGAATTGCCATTTTGTCGATCATTGTCACCTACAACACGACCACGTATTACCTGGCCAAAGCGATCAACCCGCGCGGACCGGTTGCCCTGTGGGGTGGGCTTTTGATTGCATTTACCCTGATATGCGGCATCCTCATCGTCAAGTTGATCATCGATCCGGTAAAACGGTTCGTGATCAGAGCCAAGGATCTGGGGGTTGTCAAGAATGTTCAACCGCCGGCAAGTGCTTCTGCTATCAACGACGACATGGGCAAGTTTACCCGGGTGTTCGACCAGGTTACGGAGCTGTTGAGCAAAGTCGAAGCCCAACAGCTGTTTCCGGACATCATCGGACAGAGCAAGGTGATGCGCGGCGTTTTTAACCAGATTGTTAAAGTGGCGCCGAAAGAGTCGACGGTGTTGATAACCGGGGAAACCGGCACAGGTAAAGAACTCATTGCGCGGAGCATCCACCAGCACAGCAAGCGGCAGGACCATCCCTTCGTGGCCATCAATTGCGCCGCCATTCCTGAAGGCTTGTTGGAAAGTGAATTGTTCGGCCACGAAAAAGGGGCATTTACCGGTGCAAACACAAAAAAACCGGGCAAATTCGAATTGGCCGATGGCGGCACCCTATTTCTGGATGAAATCGGGGATATGCCGCTGGATACCCAAGCCAAGGTGCTGCGGGCCATTGAAGACAATACCATTGAACGCGTGGGGGCGATCAAACCGATAAAAGTCAACGTCCGTTTTATTGCCGCAACCAATCGCAATCTTGAAAAGATGGTCGAGGCGGGTCGATTTCGCCAGGATCTGTTTTATCGGCTCAACGTCTTTCCCATGGTGCTGCCACCACTCAGGCAAAGGCGTGAAGACATCCCCCTGCTCGTAGAAAAATTTTTGCATGAAATGGGCAAACAGTTACACATCTCATCGGAAGCCCTACAATTGCTGACGACCAATGACTGGCCCGGAAATGTGAGGGAACTCAAAAATGCACTGGAATCGGCGGCCGTTCTTTCTGACCATAAAATTCTACCCGCCAACCTGCCGGCATCGTTGAGTCGAATTGATAACGCTCCAGGAAACGCTTCCAAAGAATTGGCGTTGAGATTTGACGGACAGGAAAATGATTCGGATTTAGATGCGCGGATCAAGAATTATGAACGGCGGATCATCATCGACGCCCTTCGACAATCCGGCGGCGTCCAGGTCAATGCAGCCGGCATCCTTGGTATCAAGGAGCGAAGTCTGTGGCACAGGATAAAAAAACACCACATCAATATCGCGGAATTCAAACACTGAGCCTGACTTAAAAACCGACAATAATTGTAGCTGGAACTACATAATTTGTAGTATCGTCACTGTTTCTAAGCCAGGGACTAGTCGTCAACTCCCCTGTCAAATGGGTCCCGGATCATTTTTTATGTTTTATTTTAAAATAGTTGAAATTATCTGGCAACCAGATTGATTAGTTGGCACAAACTGTGAGATAGTTCAGTTTCACCTACTTAACCACGCTCGACACTGAAATGAGGTTTTATGACAGCTGATCAAAAAAGGAAAAAGCTTCTCGACAACCAGAAGGGTTTCACCCTCATAGAAATCATAGCCGTGCTTGTTATATTGGGTATTTTGGCCGCTGTTGCCATTCCGCGCTATTTTGACCTTCAATCCGAGGCGCAAACCAAGGCCCTGGACGCCGCCATCGGTGAAGGCGTCGGCAGGGTGAACCAGCATTTCGGCAAACAGATTCTCGCCGGATCAACCACAGCTGAGATAACCTACAACGACGCCACAATCGGTACCGACCTTGGAGATTTCACGTTGCAGACAGTGGATGACGGCACCAATATCACGTTGACCGTAACAGGAAAAACCGGAACACTGGCAGGCAAAACACAAAGCAAAATTATTCCCCGCCCAGGCACACCTTGATTGGTGTTCCCATCAACTTGCACGCGATTGCATATTCTCGCCGTATTTTGCGGATGCCGGGCGCAATCGCCAGCGCTGTTTCAAGATAAGCCAACGCGGTTTCAGGGTCTTGGGCCACACGAACGTAATAAAGGCCTATGTTATAGTACACCACGCCTTTTTGGATCAGGTTGAAGTAGCGATCCTGATTCTTTGCGCTGGTATACGCTTCCAGAGCCTTTTCAAACAGCCCCTGATCCCATAGGCAGCTTCCGTAATTGTTGTACGGAATACTCAAACCCGGTGACTTGGCGATGTTATCCGCCCACATCAGGCGGTCATTGCTGAAAATGGCATTGTAGCCATAGGTGGTGTGACCGACTACAGAAAAAATCAGCCCCGTTCCAACGGCCAGAACCCGTTGCAGGCGTTGGGCATATGCAAAATATGCCAGCCCCCGGACTGCAAGAATCGCTGGAACGACAAAAAACAGCATGGACGGAATATAGTTGCGGTGTTCGTAAATCAGTTCGAGATTGAGAAATGAACCTTCGATGGCGTGGTTGATCATGAAATAAATGACGCAATACGCCGCCAAAGGCTGCCTGCGTGCACCCCAGAACAGGGCGCCGATAAAGATGCCCATCAAACCGAGCATGGCCGGCAAGGTTGTCCAGGGAGTCAGCAGTGACTGGGAAAAATCAATGTCATGAAGGAGGGTCAAGCGGGATTGGGTCGGATAAATGAGCAGCGACAGATACTTCCAGATCACCCGCGGCTGGGTCAGCATCCTTTCGAGGGGTGTGTAGGGTCTGATTTTTGCGTAGTTGTCTAAAAACGTAGCGGGATTGATATAGATCCACCCCACCAGGGCTAAAATCGCCAAGGCCAACAATCCGAACACCAGTGTTTTCCCGAAACTTGAACGATCAACACCCTGAACCAGAATCCATTCATAGAAAAAAATGGAAAGCGGTATCATGGCACTGTTTTGTTTGGTGGCCAAGGCCAGCAGCGCGCTCACAGCCGCTGCTGCCAGCCATGGCCATTTGCCAGGGCCCGATTCAGCAGTTCGGCCCTTTGCATAACCATACAGCGCAATGATGTAAAACAACCCGGCCATGGACGCCATGCGTTGTACGATATAGGTGACAGACGTGACATGGATAGGATGAATGGCCCAGACAAAAGCGGCCAGCAAGGCCACCGGATGGGCCAGGCGCCTGAATTTCATCAGGCGCGGTAGATTCAAGGTGCGTTCGATAAATAGATAGAGGAAAACAGCGGTTGACAGATGGATGGCGAAATTGACGATATGGTATCCGACCACCCGGTATTGGCCGAAATAGTAGTTGATCGCAAAACTGAAATAAGCCAGCGGTCGATTCAGGCTCCCGCCGTTACCCGGATTGCCAAGACAGAGAGCCTTTTTAAGGGATGCGACGCCGAGCGACGCGATTTGCACATTCGGGTTATCCAAGATGTTAACGTAGTCATCATAATGCCACATTCCGGAAAAACCCGGCCAATAAACAGTTGAAAGGGCAGCCAGAAACAACAGCCCCACCACAATCATCCGAACCCATGTCGATTTCAGATTAAGCCCGTACCCCTGTTTGCCTGTTCGCATCGATGCGGTACCATTGAAATGATCGACCCGGGATTGGCGCAAACACAGTGCTTGACAGCCATGTCCGGACGGTTCGATGAATCGATAGCAACTTCAAAGCGTTGGAGCAACATCGGTAAAGTGAGCCGATATTCTGATTGCCTGTATTTAAGGTTTTTATTAAGACCTTAGATCTGATATTTATCAACCATGGCCAACAGTGCAGAAAAAAACCGGATCAGCGGCTTCACCCCTCTTGAAGTCCTGGTGGCGCTGGTGATCATCGGAATGATCAGTGTCATGATTATCGGCCGCAGCGATATCGGCCGGACCGACCTTCTGGCCCAGACCGAAGTCATCAAATCCCATATCCGTTACACCCAGGCCCGGTCCATGAATTCTGATCGTATCTGGGGAATACGCAGCGATGCCGCCGGGCAGTCCTACTGGCTTTTTGTCGACGGCGACCCCGATATTAAACACACGCTTCCCGGCGAAGAATCCGATAGCGTGGATCTCATGCGCTATAAGCTGACCCTGACAACCACAACCCTTTCTTTTGATAATCGAGGCCGCCCCTGTGACGATAAAGATGGAACCCAACTGCTGGAAAACGATTTGTTCCTGACACTCTCGACAGGCGCAGGCGCAATGACAACCATCCGCGTTACCCCCAATACAGGCTTTGTTCCATGAGACGGAAACCATCGGGCCAATCCGGGTTCACCCTGATCGAGATCATCGTCACGATCGCCATTGCCGCCATGTTATCGGTCATGCTGGTGCAGTTCATGGGAACCAGTATATCCAGAAGCGCTGAACCGATTTTATCCATCCAGGAAGGCATGGCCCTGCAGGGTATCTTCGAAAACATGCATGCCGACTACAAACTGTTGCTGCTCACCGACAACACCCCCCTGGACACATTTAAAGCCAGGGTTGAGGGTGGTTATTACGGCGTCTACACCTTAAACGACTGCCAATATATCCTATTCGACGAAACCGATCATACTGAAGCCGCCTGCGACACAAATTGCATGCTATTGAAAGTGACCATTTCGACGGGCAAGCATTCATTGACCTCGCTGTTTGCCCGCTAACAGGTTGAGGAATCACGTGAAACCGGCAGTGTATGCAATTCTAAAACGGCACCGGCTGAGATGCAATGCCGGCTTTACGCTGATTGAAATCATCATTTCGCTGGTGGTTGCAGGCGTACTCGCATCCATCGCCGGCATGGGAATTGTGTCTGCCATGGGCGGTTATGCCCTTGTCAGGGAAAATATCAGCCTATCCCAGAAAATTCAACTCGCGACAACACGAATACATCGGGAATTGCTGGAGTTGACGGATATCATCGACCGGGACGATACGCGGCCATACATCGTTTACGACTCCCCCACCGGTCAACGTCAGGCCATCGCGAAAGTCGCTGATACAATCAAATTGTACACCGATCCGCCGGAGATGTCGGAAACCTATCTGACCGATAACGGTGACATCCTGACCGACAGGGTTGCGTCATTTACCCTTAATTTTTTTCAAGGCCCCAACGACTGGGACGGAAATGACATCCGCGAGCTTTCCGCCATTCAATTTTCATTGAATCTGTTCCACGAAGCGGTCGCCGGCGGGACCGTGAATGTGGCCACATGGGTTCACCTGAGAAACAATGACAATTATGGCGGCAGCGTTGCCTCTCTTCCCGCTGCCCCGCCCAGCGGTGGTCAATACACCTGCTTCATTGCGACCCTCTTGCCTGGCCCGGGTGGTGTCGGCTTTACCGCCACCCGACCGTCAATAGGCTGGGTGCTTTTCATGCTGCCGTTTGGCTGGGTGTTGCAAGGCGTTTTCATAAAAAAGCGGGTCCATCCAGTCAAAGCCAGCGGGCAGTCAAGCCATCAGGTGCAAGGCAGTGCACTGATTGGAATTATTATCGTCATCCTGGTATTTGCAGCCCTGGGTGCCGCCATCGTGCCGATGATCAGTTCCTCCCAGCTGCATCGCACCGCCACGGGCAGATCCGCTCAGGCCTACTATCTGGCAGAATCCGGTATGCGCTACGCAGCCAGTCGGTATCTAAACGCCACCACCGAAGCTGCCAAATACACGCTATTGAACAATCTTCATGGCGTTACCCATCGCTTGCAGGATAACAGGGGTGTATTCACCGTATCCGTCAGCCCCTATTACTTTCTTGTCGACGTTGACGCCACAAGTACAATGACATTGTATACGCGTTTTTATGGTGATTTAGCCGATGTGGATGCAGTTACAGGTGGTGGCAGCCTGAGTGTCGATGGCATGGTTTTTCCGTTTACCTCAGCCATTCTCACCGGGAATCAGCTCACCTTCAACCTGTCTTCCGCCGTGTCGACCTCCGCGGATACACCGGTTTACCCGGTCGCCCGGGCATCAGCCCCGCAGACGGTTTCAAACGGCGGTGATCTCTCTCTGCTGCCGGGTACCGGTCATATCTTTCCGGAGCACAACGGCGCTTTCGTTTTGAACGGGGAGACCTATACCTATCGGGAGAATAGCCGCGGTATCAATCGCCTCAGGGGCATCAAACGAAGCGATGGTTCCGCCTTTGCAGATATTGAGTTATTGCTGAACACCGATATCCGTCTAAAAAAATTCGTCAAAGCAACCGCCACCGGCGCCGTGGGCAGCGGCGACATGCTGGCTTCCCGCCAAATTGTGTATCACATCCAGATCCCCGAAGAAAAAGAACCCAGCCGCATCACGTTCCATGAGAAATTTGACAACCTGGAAAAGTGGTCCGCGTCTTTGGCCGGCACGCATGAAATCGTCGATTTAAACGGCAACCCCGTACTCAGGGTTACCGGGGTTCTCCAACCCGGCGTCAACGTCCCCAGCGTCAGCTTGATCGCTCTGAATACCGCTGGCGTCCAATTCAACCCCGAACACTTCGACACCCAAGTAAAAATCGGCTATGTCGCCACAGCGTCACCGCCCACCCATGGCTATGATCCCCAGCCCGTTCCCAAATATTTTTCGGCAGGGCTCTGCTTCCGTCTTTTGGGTAACGGCAATACCTATGGGTTGTCATTTCAGCGGGGCAATGTTTCGGTTTCACCGCCCGACAATATTGACAACAACCTGATCCCGGCAAACGACATGCTCGCCGTTGTATTGTGGCAGGCGACCAACAATGGCACCGATAAGCAATGGCTGGCCTACAAACGGCTTTCGGATGTCAGCCTGGATTCCAGCGCCGAGGAAATAAGCGCGGTTGAATGGGTTGACAATCTCGGAAAACAATATTCGGACCCGATCACCGATATTGCGTCCGTTCCTGAATTGCCCTGTGACTACCGGAGGATCAAGCTGAAATTTTCGCGTGCATGCGACCCGGACCAGTCCGATTGCACGATGCTGGAAGTTTCTATCGACGGTGGCGAAAGCTGGATTTTGACCCAGGACGGCGAAGTCGATCTAACTTCCTTTGCCGGTCAGGCAATCCGCGGGATCCAGTTTCGCATCAATACAGGTGCGATCGGCTGGCATATATTCAACCTTGGATTCACTGCCGACGCGTTCAAGGTTGAGAATGCCACCCTTGTGGCCCGTTTCAACGCATCGGCATCAATTACCTTTGACACGGGTGGGCCGGATATGATTGAACCCGGCGATCGAATCATCGGCATCAGCAGCAGCGCCTCGGCAACGGTCTATGGCGCACCGGTGCTTCAAAGCGGCAGCTGGGCAGCCAACAATGCCGCCGGCAGCCTGCTGCTGGACAACGTCAATGGCCTATTTCGACTCGATGAACAGATTACCGTTGCGGGAAAATCCCCATTGGCGACGTTAAGGGCTTTCCGCGCCCAGGATCACTACATCAAGGGCTATTTCGGCACCGAATCGGGATGTGGCACCCCGAACAGCAACCCCCTTGATGGTGATAAACGTCCCAGTCCACTCGATCCGGCAGCGTTGAACTGGCCGCCGGACGAAGGCAGCCAATGGGGCGCCGAAAATGATTATTTTCAATTGATCCAATGGGATGAACTTAACCTTACCAGCGTTGACATCGATCTGGTTAATTCAGCTGATGAACCCAACACCCTCTTGCGAAACTCAGCAGGCGTATTGATGGGAAGCGGGTCCACACTGGGTCTGCACACTTTCGGAAAAGGATCACGCAACATCTATTTCGACGATTTCGGCTATCAATCTTTTGTCGACAAACCCGTGGCGATCAGTCAGCCACTTCAATATTGAGGAGATGACATCGTGGAGCTGCATGAATTTTTGAAAAGAAACCTTGAATCCGGCCGCACCGCGTTGACGGAGGTGGAGTCAAAAACGATTCTGGGGCGGTATGGCGTGCCCGTTGTCGCTGAAATGATCGTCGCTGCAGGCGATGACGCAGTCATCGCCGCCGCTCGTTTCGGTTTCCCCGTGGTGCTCAAAGGGATCGATGAAGGGCTGCTGCACAAGACCGAAGGCGGCCTGGTTCACCTGAACCTGGCCGATGAAAAGTCCGTATCGGTTGCGGCCCAACGAATCCTCAAGGCTGCGCCCGGTGCAAAAATTCTGGTTCAGCCGCAAATTCCCGGCAAACGGGAGTTCGTTGCCGGGCTGTTCCGTGATCCCCATTTTGGTCCGGCCATTCTTTTCGGATTGGGCGGGATCTTGACCGAAGCCTTGTCCGACGTCGTTTTTCGACTGGCACCGCTCACCCGTCAAGATGCAACCGACATGATCGAATCCATCCGATCCCGCTCACTGCTGGGGCCTTTTCGCGGAGAAAAGGCGGTGAATCTTGAAATCCTTGCAGACACCTTGATGGGTCTTTCCGCCATCGCTGCCGAATTTCCCGAAATTGCCGAGATCGACATCAATCCGCTCATTGTCACGGCAACTGGAAACCCCACGGCCGTCGATGCCCTGATTACCCTGACCCAACCTGACCTCCAGGCAAGCCAGGCCCATCCAGTACCACCGCCGGCCATCCACTCACTTTTCTATCCCCGCTCGGTAGCATTCATCGGCGCATCCGCTCAAATGGGTAAATGGGGTCATATGCTGATCTGCAACACGCTCAGCGGCGGGTACCAGGGCCAGGTCTATGCCGTCAATCCCAAGGGGGGCACGATCGCCGGCCAACCCGTCTTTGCATCGGTGGTTGATATTGCGGGGGAAATCGACCTCGCGGTGGTAACCGTACCTGCCGCCAGCATCATGGACCTGATTCCCCAGCTCAAGGCCAAGGGGATAAAAAACGTGGTCCTGATTACATCCGGTTTCGGTGAAACCGGAGCCGACGGTAAAAACCTGGAAAGAGAACTGGCCCGGGAAGCGCGGGCTGCCGGGATTCTTATCCTCGGGCCCAACACCATGGGTATCTGCAATCCGCATATCAATTTCTTCTGCACGGGGACATCGGTCCGTCCCCTGGCCGGTTCAACGGCAGTGGTGGCCCAGTCCGGCAACATGGGAACCCAGTTACTGGCTTTTGCCGAAGAACAGGGCATCGGCATCCGTGCCTTTTCCGGGTCTGGCAACGAAGCCATGATCACCATCGAGGACTATATGGAAGGCTTTGAAGTCGACGACCTTACCCGAACTGTGATGCTTTACATCGAAAGCGTCAAGCAGGGCCGCCGGTTTTTCGAAAGCGCGCGGCGGGTCAGCCAAAAAAAACCCATCGTATTGCTCAAAGGCGGCCAGACCCGGGCAGGCAGTCGGGCAGCATCCAGCCACACCGGTGCCATGGCATCCGACAACCGGCTGTTCAACGCAGTGTGCCAGCAGGCGGGCATTGTCAAGGTGGACCAACCCATGGAACTGCTGGACCTGTCCGCCGCATTCTCCTCGCTGCCCCTGCCCAAAGGCAACCGCATCGCCGTCATGACATTGGGCGGTGGGTGGGGCGTGGTCACCGCCGATCTTTGCAACCAGTTCGGCCTGGATGTACCGGCGCTTTCCCCGGCGTTGATTGGTGTCATCGATAAAATCCTGCCGCCTTATTGGAGCCGTTCCAACCCCATCGACCTGGTGGGGGAAAACGACCCGTCCATTCCTTTGACGGTCATGGAAGCGCTGCTTCAATGGGAAGGCTGCGATGCGGTCATCAATCTGGGCATCCTCGGGCGCAGAATCTTTCTCAGGCGTCTGGCCGATTCGGTGGGAAAGGTGGACGCAACCTATACGCGGGAAATTCTGGATGACGCCGTCAAGGCTTTTTCAGATTTTGAGAGCAGCTACATCGAACAGATTGTCCGCCTGATGGAAAAATATGGCAAACCGGTCTTTGGAGTCAGCCTGCTCACCGATGAAAAGGATGCCACGGTCTATCGGGTGAAAGGCCACCATCTGAAGGGTGTGTTTTACGAGACGCCGGAACGGGCAGTCAAGGCAGCGGCCCGCATGGTCGAGTATCAGCGGTTTCGTGCACGGCACGCCGGTTAAAAAGGATACCCATGGATTCAACCCTGCTGATTGCCGCCGGTGCCAGTTTTATTGCCGGCCTGCTGGGATATATCATCGCCATTTTATGGATCAGGCCCATTGTGCGCTACCACATCACCAAGCGCAGGCTTGACCATGAACTCACTCGATTTTTGGAGCAGATCAATGCACCGACAGGATCGGAAAAACTGGCCGACAAAACACTTGGAATAGCCCGCACGCATGCCATGGACCTGTTTTCCTGCTATGGCGCAAGTATCCCCTACTGGTATCGCCTCCTGCTGGACAGCCGCAATGAGTCGCCGGCCGAAGCGTCGGGTCTGCTCACCAATCTGTCGCGGATACGCGACATTGAATTGGTCAAAAAACGCATCGACCGTGCGCGAAAAGCCGTGCGGTTACGATAACCCGTTTCATTGGAAGAAAAAAAGCCCCATGCAAAAGCGACAACCTGAACAAACCCGGACAGTCCGGTCTGAAAAGGCCGGGTGGTCGAAGCCAACGCCATCGGCGCCATTCTGAGTGGAACCCAATGCATCCGCCAAAATCACCACAACAATCCACAATTATCGTGCCCATCGTCGGCACCACTTTTTTCCGACTGGTGCTCAATACCGCCAGACGATTCGCCTACCCCTTTGCACCGGTGTTGAGCCGTGGGCTGGGCGTCTCACTGTCGGCGATCACGTCGTTGATCGCCGTCAACCAGGTGACCTCTCTTTTGGGCGCCCTTAGCGGCCCCCTGTCCGACCAAATAGGGTACCGAAAAATGATGATTGCCGGCATGGTCATGCTGGGAACCGGCATGCTGGCGGCAGCGTTTTTCCCTTTTTATGCAGTCGTTTTGTTGGCATTGTTCCTGGCAGGGCTGGGCAAAAGCTTGTTCGATCCGGCCGTGCAGGCCTGGGCCAGCAGCCGGGTTCCGTATAACAGGCGGGCCCTGGTGATCGGCCTGATGGAAATTTCCTGGTCTGCATCCACCCTGATCGGTATTCCACTGGTTGCAGTTCTCATTGAGAGGTATGGATGGCGATCCCCGTTTCTGGTTATGGGGGCGTTGGGATGCATCGGCGCCGCGGCCCTTTTTTTTATCATTCCCAAAGATCCGAAGCGCCCGCATCACAACATATCACCATCAGAATACCTTGGCGCTTATTCGCGTCTGTTTTCCAGCAGACCCGCACTGGGTGCACTGGGCTATGTTTTTTTTGTCAGTGCGGCCAACGACAACCTCTTTGTGGTTTACGGTGCATGGCTGGAGAAAAGCTTTGGCCTGGGCATTGTGGCCCTGGGGCTGGGAACCAGCCTGATCGGTGCGGCTGAACTGGCGGGAGAAGGCTTCACGGCAGCAATTTCCGACCGATTCGGGTTGAAGCATGCACTGGTTGCCGGATTGAGTCTCTCCGTGCTGAGCTATTTTGGGCTGCCTTTTCTGGAAACCTCCCTGGCTGCGGCGCTGACCGGTTTGGCGGTGATTTTTTTCATTTACGAATTCACCCTGGTTACCAGTCTCTCCCTTTGCACGGAGATGCTGCCGGGCTTCAGGGCTACCATGATGTCCGGTTTTTTCGCCACAGCAGGTATCGGACGGGTGTTCGGGGCACTGATGGGCGGGGCGGTTTGGCAAACCGGGGGCATCCTGGCCACGGGCTGCATATCAGGAATATTGACATTTTTGGGGCTGCTGTGCCTGATGCGCGGACTGAAAGGATGGGATCAGGCCGGCATCTGACCATGAGAGGGTGGTCGCAGGTATTATTTTTTAAATCCGGCCGCTCGATTGGCGGCCAACTGAAGTCCGGCGATCGTTTTGGCGTCCTGGATTGCACCTTCAGCAATCATTGTGAGTGCCTGGTGCAAGCCTACCCGATGAACAAAGAGCAATTCGTCCTCATCCAGGTTCTGCATCCGCCGGGTAAGACCGGTGGCCAGAAACAGGTGAATGCGTTCATCCGAATAAGCTGGAAGCGGTATTATTTCAGCAAGTTTTTCAAAATGCCGGGCCGCATAACCGGTCTCCTCAGTTAATTCGCGTTCGGCGCAGCAGCGGGCGTCTTCACCCGGATCGAGTGTCCCGGCCGGAATTTCCCAGATAAAACCGCCGACCGCATGACGATACTGTTTGAGCAGTAAAAGCGTGTCGTCATCGATTAAGGGTACAATGGCAGCCGCACCGGGGTGCCGGATGATCTCCATATCCATATTGACGCCGTTTGGCAGGGTGATATTCTCCGCGTAAAAATCGAAGACCCTGCCCTTGCTGATCAGCGTGGACCGGTTGCAGACCGCTGGGTTCATTTTTGATCCAATTTTTTATCCGTGTGGTTTTGTTTGATGTGGTCGACCAGCTCCCTCACCGTCTGACCACCGGGCGACTTGGCATTTGGATTGATGGTCAGCAGCGATTCCCAGGCCATCAGGGCACCCTTTTCATCCTTGAGGTCATGGAAAAGTACGATGCCCTTGTTGAACCGTGAAATCTCATGGCCGGGATCAAGGTTCATGGCCCGGTCAAAGGCATCCACCGCTTTTTCCGGGCTGCCGCTTCTGCGGTACATGACCCCCAGATCCGTCCAGACATTGGCATTTTCAGGTTCAAGGGCCAGCGCTTTCTCATAGGCGGCGATGGCCTCGTCGGGAAGGTTGGCATCAAAGTATTGATGTCCCAGGTCAATCCATGCGGCGCTATCCTGGGGATTTTTTTCGGTGCGGGTCCTGAGCGTGTCGATTGCTTGTTGCCGCTGTTCCTCCATGCCTGCAGAGGGTTCTGTTTGATGGGGATCTACTATCGTTTGGCTCTTATAGACGCCAAACGCCACCCCCGCGATGAATCCGACCACCAGAGAAGCCACGACAAACCAGATGACATTTTCGGTTTTGACGGTTCCGCTTATTTTTTTTTCACCCATATCTGTCCTTTGTGATCGTGCAACCCGCCAATCAACGACGGGTGATGGACCGGCTGCCGGTGCCGAATCGACATGCCTGCGACGGCATGTCCCCATCAAGATTATTCCGGGCGCGACGCCTACCGTGTGCACGCGTCGTTTATTTTTTATAGGTAAGCATGATATTCAGGGATTCAAAGGCGCCTGCCCCGATTTTCTGGTTGGGAATTTTTGCATGTATTCTGGAACCTGAAGGATGGGTGGGCGCTCATGCTGCTCCAATACATGCATTTCGGGTTGAAGTGCGCCTCTGACCAGGTGGTACTGAATCATCTCATCAAAAATTTCCTGTTTGATGTCGACCCGTTGCAGCTTCTGGACCCGGTCCAGGAACGTCTTGATGATCACAAACGCCATGCGCCCCAGCGCCTTGGTATCCTGATTCTTGTGCACACGTCTGTCCAGATCGACCTGGGCCATCACATCCAGGCCCCATTTTTCGTGGATGTCGATGAGCATGCCGGTTTCCACGCCGTAGCCGATGTGAAAGGGGATGGCCTCGAATATGTTTCGAAAGCCCGCGTACTCTCCTGAGAGCGGCTGCAGAAACTGGGTCAGATTTGGCATGAACAGTGAGAACAACGGGCGGGTCACCAGTTCGGTGACCCGCCCCCCGCCGGTGGGGCGCAGCTTGTTCTCTCCCACCGCGATGGGACGGTCGTAAAAGGCCTTGGTAAACCGAATACGATCCGAGAGCAGGAGCGGTCCCAGAAGCCCGTATGCAAAACGATGGTGAATATTTTTTATGTCCGCGTCGATATAGATGATGATGTCTCCCCGCGTTACGAAGAGTGCCTTCCAGAGGTTTTCGCCTTTGCCCTTGAACTTCTCCAGATGGGGCAGGATGTCATCCGCCTTATGAACCGTCACATCATAGGATCGGGCAATCTGACGGGTTTTGTCCGTCGACCCGGAATCGATGACCATGATTTCGTCCAATAGCGGATAACGGAGCATGAGCTCCGATTTCAGGATGACGATCTCTTTGGCAATGGTCTTTTCCTCGTTCAGCGTGGGCAGGCACAGGGAAATGGTAAGCCGTTTACGTTGTTTGGCCGCGACCAACCCATGAAGGTCCTTGAATTCGGAATGATGGAACGTATTCGATTCGATCCAGTTTTTATTCATCACACACCCCACTGTCCATGGCCATAAGCAGCGCCGGAATCTGTGATAGGCCTTTAAAAAGGGGTTCGATCTCGATCAGGGCGCCATCTTGGTGAAAACTGTCCCCGCGGGTCAATCCCAGCGTGATTGCCGGTATCTTTTTCTGCAGGAATATCGACAGGGCCGTTTCACTCGGTTCGCTCACGGCCTCCACCCCCAAACGGTCTATGATCCGCGAGGCGCATTTGACCAGCGGATGATTGTATGGCAGGCGCGTGGCGTTAAGATTGCTGATGCGGTTGAGCATTAGTTTGACGCCGAACGACTTGTTGATGCAATCGACGACATCTCGGATATCGCCATAGAGCGCTTTGACCATGTCATCGGAGTCGCTTCGAATCTCGAATCCGATCTTGGCGTCATAGGCGACCTTGCCATGGTTGAACCCGCCGGTGATTTTTCCGATGACGATCTGCGTTCTCGGCTTCTGGGGCAATCGCAGTCTGAGGATCCGGTTGATCACCTCGTTGATGATCAAAATAGCGTTGGGTTGATGGTGACGGCCATACTGCTTTTCGGAAGCGATGCTGCAGTCGATTTCGCCCCGGATCATGCCGTCAGAGTAATAATTGAGTCTGCCCAGTTCCACGGTTTCCATGCAGATGGCGCCCCGAATCGGTCCCGGCCAATTTTTTAAAAGCCGGCGAATGCCTTTCAGGTTGCCTTGCCCCAGGCATTGGGTGGGAGCGACCAGTACGATGTCCGACGCAAACGTCAGCCCAAGCCGGCGGAATACCTCCGGAAGGGAGGCCAGGATGCCCACGGCAGCCGAATTGTCCGAAACCCCGACGCCGCTGATGATTTTATCGGTTACGGTGTAATTCTCATCGGACTCGATTTCTGAAAACGTGTCCAGATGGGCGACGACAAATATGGACTGCCTTTCCGCGGACGCACCACGAATCACGCCGATGGGATTGCCGAAATCATCGATGATGCATTCATCCACCTGGAATTCGGCCATGCGCTCCACCAGGCACGCCGCACGCCTTTGCTCGTGGAAGGTGGGTGCCGGTACCTGACCGATCAATACAATGTTGCTGATGATGATTTCGCGGATTTGGCGGATAAGATCGACGAACGCCGGCAGCAGATCGAGATACGTTTCCATCTCTTCCTCACGGTTGCGGGTTTACGGTTGCGGCAATCAACTGACGCAGATCGGTGACGATCAGATCGGGTGATTGTTTGCTGCAGCGGTCATCGAATACCATTGGACTCAGCGAGCGCCGATCTCCGGCAAAAAGAGCTGCCTTGAACCCGGCAGCCATGGCCGGCAGAATGTCGTTTTTCAGGTCGTTGCCCACATACAGCACACGCGTGGCGGCAATCCCCATGTCGGAGAGGGCCGCTTTGGCGCGATTGAACATTACCGGCGATGGTTTGGCATGCCCCTCCCTCCATGAGAAAAAAAGCAGGCGCTGATCGAAGCCTTTTTTTTCAAGGCTTGCGCCAAGAAACCGCTCCAGGGTATCAATGGTGTAAAACTGAGCGTTGGAGATCAGACCCATCCTTATACCGCCGCTATTGCAGGCAGACACCAACTCCTTGAATCCAGGCATGGGGAAAACCGGATTGACCACCCATTCAAACTCAGCGGCAAATGCCTTTACCACGGACACGTCATCCATGCCGAGCACCTGCCGCCAGATCTGCACAATATCGACCTCGGGACAGTCGACCCCTTGGTTCCGCAGCATGCCATGCCAATGTTCGATGCGTTGGACCAAGGTATGCAGAAGCGGTTGTGCCGAAGGGTCCATATCGTAGCGTTTCAACAGCTCCTCAATGGCATCCATTCGCCCGGCCGGCCATGGATGGCGTCCGATCTCCCCGGCTGCGCTGATTAAAAGGGTGCCGTATACGTCAAAAAGCATTGCCGAAAAATGCTGCATGTTGGCCAGATCTGGGAGCACACCGGTGGGAATTGGTTTAAGGGGTTGAACCGGATGATTAAATAGGGCCTTTTTAACCGTCATAAGTACCCCATTTCAGCAAAGAGAATCGATCGAGATCGAAAAAAGCGGTGCACAGCGCGATTTTGTCGATGCGCTGGCATACCGGATGGCTGCGCACCTGATCGTAAATTTTCAGCAGACGGATGCGGTAGAGCGGCATGCCGTAGTGCTGCAGTGCGGCACGGCGGTTTTCTTCTATGATTGCCCCTGCTTCTGGATCCGGAAGCGCACCCGGGCAGGAGAGCCAGGGGTTCAGGGCGGTCAGTTGGTTTCTATCCGATGGCGCGGCGATCAGGTGCGTGAGAACCTGACGCTGATATTTTTCACTCAACATGCCGAAATCCACTATTTCTCCGCTGGTCATGCGGGCAAATGCACATCCTGCCATCTCTTCCGAGACCGGGTGCCCATAGGATCTAACCGCCCTTTGCACCGCTGCATGCCAGTCGCGCGAAAAGGCGGCCGCGTCGATCCACACAAGGGGGATATCCAGCCGATCATATAGGTGGTCCAGACGAATACCGCTTTTCTCGAAGTCCTCACAGATATGGTTCAGTCGACGGCCCCACAGCAGCTTGCCCGCTGTCCAGGGCTCGAGAAAGGAGAGCCCGAACCCTTCGGCGATGCTGGTGGTGACCACCGAACACGAACGTTGCAGGAGGCTGGTGAAGTCGGTATTTTTCCCGACCTCGAAATCGACGCAGAGGCGATTTCGGTTTACCCAATGGGTCCAGTCACGGTAGCTGGCGGCATCTGCTGGGCTGTTCGGCGGCTGGGTGATGGCCAGCCGCCGGTTTTCCTTGAAAAACATGGACAACAGGATGGCCTCGCCGAGATTCTTGCGCCGAATGGCGCGCACCGGGTAGAGAACCTGTCGTTGCCTAGCTTGGAAATCGTTGGCCGGCATACCCAAGACGGCATTGGGAATATGGTGCAGGCCAGCGCAATCCAGCCCCGACCCCAATAAAAACCCCGCATCACGGGCGTTGATAACGCCGTAATGACAATCTGCCGGATACGCCTCAGCACGAAAATAAAGATCGGGCCGCCCGTCCTCGGCAAAGTCGTGGATCTGCAGAAAAAGGTTGACCCCGGCCTGCTGCAGCAGTTTAATGACCTGAAGAAAATTTCTGTTTTTGGCCAGCGTGGGGTTGTGGACATGCAGGATATCGCATCCGCCCGGCCATGTTCCGGACAATGCCCTGAGCATGCGATCGGCTACCTGTTCCGCATCCGGAGGGGAGACACCCGGTTGGTCGTAACCCAGTCCTGAAATCTCAATTACGCTGCAGGGCAGCGCAGTGGACGCCCGGTCACCCGTCAAAACGAGGGTGTCACAAACGCCTTGAACAGCGCTGATCTGGCGTTTCAGGACAGAAGTAACCCCTCCCGTCTTGAGATGGTAGTGAACAAAAGCGATCTTCATGGTGCCTCCCCGGTGGAACCGATGCTCAGCATCCGCGTGAGGGAACACACAAGGCGTGTACCGTTATAGTTGATGAACAGCAGCTGTTTGTCAACCGCTGAGGGTCGTATCCGAAGGAGGCACGATGGAAAAACGCATCGGTTTCGTCGCCACCCGTTTCGCAGGCACCGACGGGGTGTCCCTGGAGGCCGCCAAATGGTCCCATATTTTAGAAAAAAACGGACACCACTGCTTCTGGTTTGCCGGTGAAATTGACCGTGATCCGCAGCGAAGCCTCAAGGTTCCTGAGGCTTTTTTCCAGCACGAAACCAACAAGGCGATTGATGCGGCGATCTTCGGCCGGAAACGGCGCAGCCCGGCAACCACCCAAGCCATTCATGATCTGCGGGTGAGCTTGAAAAAGCAGCTGTATGCATTCATCGACCGGTTCCGCATCGAGATGCTGGTCGCGCAGAACCTGCTGACCATCCCCATGCACCTGTCGCTGGGTCTGGCCATGACCGAAGTCATTGCCGAAACCCAGATTCCCACCGTGGCCCACCACCACGATTTTTACTGGGAGAGGCCCCGTTTTTCAGTCAACGCTGTGGGCGATTACCTTCGGATGGCCTTTCCACCCAATTTGCCCAACATCGAGCATGTGGTTATCAACTCGGCGGCCCAGGAAGAGCTGGCCCTGCGAACGGGTGTCTCGTCGGTGATCATCCCGAATGTACTGGACTTTGAAAACCCGCCACTATCCGACGAGAAGGATACCCGGACCTTTCGCAAAACCATGGGTTTGACTCCCGAAGACTTCCTGATTCTTCAACCGACGCGCATCGTTCAGCGCAAAGGGATCGAACACGCCATCGATCTGGTCCACGAACTTGGAAATCGGCATTTCAAACTCCTGATCTCCCACGAAGCCGGCGACGAGGGTTTCGAGTACGCCGAATGGCTTACCGAACACGCCCGGGATCGGGGCGTGGATCTTCGCCTGATCGCTACCCGTGTACCGGGTGACCCCAATCGGCCGACGCTGTGGGACCTGTATGCCCATGCCGATTTCATCACCTACCCCAGCCTTTACGAAGGTTTTGGAAACGCTTTCCTGGAGGCGGTTTATTTCCGGAAGCCGCTTCTCATCAACCGCTACGCGATCTTCGTGCGTGATATCGAACCCAAGGGATTCGATCTGATTGTCATGGATGGTTTCTTGACCAAGAAAAACGTCCAGAAAGTCAAAGAAGTGCTTGAACAGCCCGCACTTCGGGAACGGATGACGGACCACAACTATGCCGTTGCCTCCCGCCACTACTCATACGCCACGCTTGGGCGTCAATTGCACAACCTGATGGCCAACTTCTTCGGCGTCAATGGGTGTTCGATGTGATCCGCACCAACCAGGCGGTCTGGTAGGCAGACAAGGGAATCGATGCGGCATCCACAAGCTTGCCGCTGAGCATATCCATTGCCATCGACGCAGCTTGGACGTCCGGCAGGCCGATCCTCAGCGGGTCGCCGGAAAAGTTCGTCAGGGCAAACAGGGTCTGTTGGTCACAAAATCGTTTGACTGCGAATACCCGGTCGCTCAGGTGAAGAATCTGCGAGCCGGCAGCGGGATGGAATGCAGGCTGCCGGGCACGGATGCGCAGCATGTCCAGGTAGGGGTAAAAAATCCGCGATCTGAAGCTGCGTCTGTCGGACAGTTCCCTGCAGACGGCGTCGGCATCCAGTTTCTGGCGGTTGATTGTCCGTGCCCTCCCAGTCATCCGGACGCCTTCGGTCCAGTTGCGTGACCCCAGCAGGCTGTGGATATATACAGCCGGAACACCGGGAAGAGCCAGGGCCACTGCCTGTGAGGCCAGGAAGCGCGAGACATGAAATGGATCGTTCACCAGCATCGGATCTTTTAACGCGTCGAGATAGGTGATGTTCAGTTCATAGGGGCTGTTGGAACCATCCGAATTCCTCTTTTCGGAGACAAGTCCGCCGTTTTGACGAACCCGATCCGCCAGCCAGGCAATTCGGGCTTCAGGCAATAGCCCTTCCAACGGTCGAACGCCGATGCCGTCATGGGAGGCGGTAAAATTGAAAAAGGCCGATTGTTCCGAGGGGGCGGCTATTGCCTGCGCCCAATCGGAAAGCACGTGCGCCCGCCCGACGGCCAGTGAATAAAGCAACAGCGGCGGGAGGGTGAAATTATACACCATATGGGCCTCGTCGGTCCCATTGCCGAAATAGCTGATGTTTTCATGGTGGGGCAGGTTGGTTTCGGTTGTCAGAATTACACCGGGAGCCGTTGTTTCCAGAATTCGGCGGAACAACCGAACCATGTCGTGGGTCTGCGGCAGGTTGATGCAGGCGGTGCCGATCTGCTTCCACAGGTAGGCAATGGCGTCCAGCCGGATGATCCGTGCTCCCCGGGCTACGTAAAATAGCAATGTGCGCACCATGTTCTCCAGCACATCGAGGCTGTTGTAATTCAAATCGATCTGATCGGCGCTGAAGGTGGTCCATAGAAGCACCCGGTGTCCCGATTGCTTGGTGAAGGCAGTCAGCAGCGGCAGTGACCGGGGACGGGTCACACCCGACAGGTCCGTCGCCGGGTGGACTTCGATAGCCAGGTCCTCAAACCCCTTGAGAGCCGCCAGATAGCCAGAGAACCATCGACTTCGGGACGACACGTGATTGGCCACGAGATCGACCATCAGTTTGAAATCCCTGCTGAGGGCTTCAATATCCCTCCAGGTGCCCAGGTCTGAGCGTACTGCCTGGAAATCCGTGATCGAAAAGCCGTCGTCGGAAGAATAAGGGAAAAACGGCAGGATGTGAATGCCTGAAAAGACGCCCGCGAAGCGGTCTCTGGAAAATCGACGCAGCGTCTGCAGCGGCCGCTCTCCATTTCGTAAAAGCGCGTCACCATAACTGATCAAAATGGCATCTTTCCGGCTGTAAAGCGCTTCCTTGGCGGCCGGTGACTCGAGCGAAAAGTCACCGATCGCTGCTGATAGCCGCTTAAAGGCGTCAGCGCCCTTTTTACGACCATAAATTTTTTCAAGAATCGGTTTCATTCAGATAGGCGGTGGCTGTCGGCCGCTCCTCCCGGTAGGGGATTAAGCCGTTGACATCCGCGACCTTTTGATGTCTGTTTGCACAAACAGGTATGCTGAGCCGTTTGCCTCGGTTGCCAATTTATCATCTGTGCGCGCGGAGTGGCTATGTACATCCCTTTTGACAATGTACACAATATCGGATTCGTCTCCACCCGCTTCGCCGGGACCGACGGCGTCTCCCTTGAAACGGAAAAATGGGCCCGGGTGTTCGAAAAAGAAAGGTTTCATTGCTTCTATTTTGCCGGAGAACTGGACCGCGACCCGGCCCAGGCCTTTCTGGTTCCCAAAGCCCACTTCATGGATCCGGAAATCCGGACGATCTTCAATGCCGCTTTCGGTTCCACCGCCATCGGTTTGCGTGATCGTAAACTGACCAACCTGATTCATGAAATCAAGGAGCACCTCAAGGATCGGCTATACGATTTTATTGCCAAATTCAACATCGATCTGCTGGTGTCCGAGAATGCGCTGACCATCCCCCTCAACATCCCTTTAGGGCTGGCCATTACTGAAGTCATCGCCGAAGTCGGCCTGCCGACCATCGCGCACCATCATGATTTTTTCTGGGAACGCCATCAGTTCAAGACCAATTCGGTCTGGGATTATATCAACATGGCATTTCCCCCTCACCTGCCGCCCATCCGCCACGTGGTCATCAGTTCATCGGCAGACAACCAGCTCTCCCTCAGGACCGGCATTTCCGCCACCATCATTCCCAACGTGATGGACTTCAAGAATCCGCCGCCGCCGCCCGATGACTACGCCGGCGACGTCCGGCAGGCGCTGGGGCTTGATCCGGATGAACGCCTGATTCTCCAGCCCACCCGGGTGGTCAAACGCAAGGGCATCGAAAACGCCATCGAACTGGTCAGCCAGCTGGGAATCAAAGCCCGCCTGGTCATCTCCCATGCTTCCGGAGACGAGGGACACGACTATGAACAACGTATCATCGACTACTCCCGGCGGATGCAGGTCAATACCCTCTTCGTCTCGGACATCATCCATGACCGCCGCGGGACGACTGCGGACGGTCGCAAAATTTACACCCTTAACGACATCTACCACCACGCCGATTTCATCACCTATCCTTCCACGGTCGAAGGGTTCGGCAACGCCTTCCTGGAAGCGGTCTATTTTCGCAAACCGATCCTGGTCAACTGCTACTCGATTTACACCTTCGATATCAAACCCAAAGGGTTCAGAGCAGTTGAAATCGACGGGTATGTGACCAGCGAAGCGGTCGATCACACCCGTCAACTGCTCCAGGATGAAAAAATACGCAGTAAAATGGTAGAAACGAACTATGCTTTAGGCAGGCAGTTCTATTCCTACGAAGTGCTCCACGACAAGTTGATGAACCTGATGGTGTAGGTGTTTACTATTCAAGGGCTTCCCACATGTTTTGCGGCGCATCCACCTTCAGGGAGTGGGGCTGGATGGTGATGGTCTGGGCGTCGGCAAGGTAGCCGTCGAGGATCTTTTCAGCCTGAGCGATCAGCGCATCGATTTTCATCCCGGACAGGCTGTCTACTAGTTTCAGGTCATCGTCGGCCTGCTGATATAGATAACTGAGGCGGTCGCAGGCGATACGGTAATAGCTTATCTTTTGTGTGTATCGGTCGATGTATGCCTGGATTTCAGCCATCAGCATCAGATCGTAATAAATCCGCGGGTTCTTCAAAGCTTTCGCGGCAAGCTTGATACCCTGCTCCTGTGACGTTTTCCGTGCTTCCGTTTTGAGCTCTTCCAACCTTGCCGCCAGGGCATCGCGGGTTTGGGCAGCATCCGTTTTGCGCTGGGCCATCTGGCTGTTGAGCAAAGAGATTTCCGCCATGGTCCGCCGCAATTGATCTCCGATTGCCTTGGCGGTCGCCGAGACTGGCAAGACCGTCAAAGCCAGGACGACGGTCAGTAAAAGGGCTCGTTGAATGATCGTCGGTCTCTTCACGGTTTATTTCCTGGTGGTGTTTTGCCCGCGGTGCAGATCTTCAGAAAGAAAAAGCCGGGTGTTGGGGTTTTCCCAGTGGGCCATCTGTTTGACATTGACCAGTTCGATCTGATCTCCCTGCCATTCGGACAAGATCGCCACGACCCGGGGCGAAAGACGGGAAAGGCCGTTCAGAGACAGTTTTTTGCCTTTCCATCGCGACAGTTGCATGGCCGCATCCGCCGACAGCTCCTTGAGTCCATTCAAACCCAGCCAGTCCCCCTCCCAGGCGGCCAGCTGCCGGGCTGCATCCGCTGGAAGCTGGGTCAGCGCATTGAGAAACAGATCCTTGCCTTTCCATTGGGCCAGACAGCCGGCAGCCTCCGGGGAGAGTTCGGTCAGGTTGTGTTTCTGGGAGAAATCGCCTGCACAGATGTTTTTCCAGATGGCCACATCCTCTGCCGAACGGACGGGCAGCGCTTTTCCACCACGGTGCGGTGGTTCCTGAAGCCGTTTCACAATCTGCTGCCAGATGGATTCAAGTTCCAACGGCGATGACGGAACTGCGTCGATATCCAGTTGAGCGAGCACCCTGCCGTGCATGGCGCTGATCTCATCGACCTGTTTGAGGAAGCCATCGATGTCGAGATCACTGGTTTTGCCGACCATCAGGGCCAGCATTTCTGATTTGCGGGCGTAAAACAGCAGCGATTCACTGCTCCACAATAGGTCATTTAACGGATTGGCCAGTTTTGTGATGTAGTTGTCACGCCGTTGGATCGCCGAGAGTCCCAGGCTGATGAGCGGATGGTCCATCGCGGCGCCAAAGGCGACTTCGCTGGGGCTCGTTTTGTGCAGGATTTCGACGATCCCCGCGATTTCAGCATCGATTCCTGCCTGGTAATAGGCCCGCAATGCCTGGATCTCAGTTTGCTTTTCGAGCAGTGTACCACGCAACCGGTGCAGTTTTTCTGCAGCCGTTTTCAATTGCGCGTGATCGGATGGAGGCAAGTCGACGGTGATCGGTCCGTTGGGTTGCGCAGGCGGCGGGATTGCAGCCACCCCATCCGGACGAGGCATATCGGCAGTCGATAAGGGTGCTTTGGAAATAACATCATTTTTAAGCCTCCATTGAACATAACCTGCCAAAGCAAGCAGCCCGATGGCAACGGCCAAAGCAATGAAGGCTTTCTTGCGCGTACCGCCGACAGATGTCGTGGCTTTTTCTACGGTTTCGGCCTCGGGGCGGACATTTTTTATTGCCGTCGGTCCGCTGTTCACGTCGGCTGTCGAAGGCAGGGTCGGGTATCCTGGCGATGGATTTTCTTCGGACGTTGCCGGTTCACCGCTTTGGAGGGCAGACGGCGGGGATGGAAAATCGGCATCCGTTGCCGACACCGAGACGGGTTCATTACTGGATGTGATCGCATCTAAAATCAGATTTATGTCATCGGAAACATCCTGTGCTTCCGCTTCCGCAACGCTTTGGTCTCGGATGACGTCGGTTGGATGGTTTTCCTGCTCGTTTGCACCGACAGCGGTTGAATCGGATTCCGATATTTCTGATGATGGTTTTTCCGGCGCTTTGGCTCCAATCTGGGCCATGATGCTTTCAAAGGCCTTTTGCTGATCCGCATCCAACCCTTGGTCCGATTCATTGCCGGTTCCATCCATTGGGCCGCCGGCCTCGGCGGCAGCGGCTTCGTTGACCACCATTTCCAATTCTGCAGAAAAGTCATCCGATGGTGGTTCGGTATCGGCATCCGCACCGCCGCCTTCGATCTGGGTCATGATGTTTTCAAAGGCCTTTTGCTGATCCGCATCCAGCCCTTGGTCCGATTCATTGCCGGTTTCATCCATTGGGCCGCCGGCCTCGGCGGCAGCGGCTTCGTTGACCACCATTTCCAATTCCGCAGAAAAGTCATCCGATGGTGCTTCGGTATCGGCATCCGCACCGCCGCCTTCGATCTGGGCCATGATGCTTTCAAAGGCCTTTTGCTGCTCAGCGTCCAGGCTTTCGTCGTCGTTTGCGGTGGTGGTCGTTTCCATCCTGGCGGCAGCATGAATAACGGGTTCTGCGTGCGTCGGGCTTTGATCGGTATCGATGATCCGATTTTCCGAGTCCGACTCTTTGGTTTTACCTTTCATGCGCCACAACTCATGGTAATCGTATCGATCATAAAAACCAGCTGGACTGTATGCATCTGGTCCGGCCTGAAAATTCGCTCGGCAGAAGCTTGGTGTCTCGTTTTCAGTTATGATATCGACGATATGTCCAGCGGACTTGAGGATTTTATCTGTTTTCGGGAAATTTGGGATATGCTTAGGCCCAAAATGGATGACCTGTATCCCGAAAGTTGGGTTTGACGGATCGTTTCACAATCCTTTGAAACAGGCCCTACCCGGAGATAACTAAATAAATTTCTTGATCATTTTTTTTACTCAGCGTATATTTTCAGGCCATTGTCAACGACTTTACGGACTGTCGTGAAATTGGGAGGAACTGCATTAAGGAGAGCACAGGCATGGAAAAAACCATTATCAAGGGAACCGGCCGCTACTTACCCCCCCGCCTGGTTACCAATGACACATTGACCCAGTGGATGGACACATCCAGTGACTGGATTCTTCAGCGCACCGGCATTGAACAGCGTTATTGGGTTCCCGAGCAGGGCGGCGTCGGTTCATCCGATCTTGGATTTGAAGCCGCAAAGATCGCTATGGAACGGTCCGGGTGGAAAGCGGATGATATTGATCTGATCATTTTTGCCACTTTGAGTCCGGATCTATTTTTCCCGGGGTCCGGTTGTCTGCTGGCGCACAAACTTGGCCTCACATCCACTCCGGCACTGGACATCCGCCAGCAGTGCACCGGCTTTCTATATGGCATGACCACCGCTGACGCCTATATTCGCAGTGGTCTGGCCAAGCGTATACTCCTGGTAGGTGCCGAGGTGCACAGTACCGGCCTTGATATTTCGACCAGAGGCCGGGACGTGGCGGTCATATTCGGAGATGGTGCTGCCGCGGTTTGCCTGGAGCGAATGGAAACGGATGACAAGGCCGGCATTCTTGCCGCCTGCATGCATGCCGATGGTTCCCTCGCCGAAAGTCTCATGACCTTTGCACCGGCATCCCGGGAAAACCCGCGACTGGATGCAAAGATGCTTGCTGAGGGCAGACATTTTCCCACCATGGACGGAAAAAATATCTTTAAAAATGCCGTCCGGCGGCTTCCCGAGGTAGCCGGAGAGGTCCTGAAAAAGACTGGCATGCCTTTGGAAGCGGTGGATCTGTTTATCCCCCATCAGGCCAATTTGCGGATCAACCAGGCGTTTGCCAAGGCCATGGACATTCCGGAATCAAAAATTTACAACAATATACAGCGCTATGGAAACACCACCGCGGCCAGCATTCCCCTGGCCCTGGACGAGGCGATAGAAAAGGGTGTCGTGGGAGCAGGCAGCACCGTCATGTTTCTGGGGCTGGGCGCCGGGGTGACCTGGGGAGCAGTGCTGTATCGATTTGGGGTATGAAAGGCATCGGTTCAGTGGGGGCTGTTTTACCCTTCGTCCCGGGAATCATGAAAAATGGCCTTGGATTCCAGTGCCGAGTAGGACCGAGAGCAGGAGATGCTGTTGGCGAGCACCGTGCGGATTTTGTCCAGCGGAAGGCAGTTTTCCATGCAACCGGGAAAAAGGGGTCGGTCGACACATTCCCGGCAGGGGCTTTTCACCAGATAGCCGATATCAAAGTCAAAGCGATGTCTGTAATTATTTGACATGTTTGTCAACCGAATGCTCAAGTATTCCATTGGCCGGCAGTGCCTATGTTGGGTCGGCCGAGCCGTGCGTTGCTGCTTGCCATATTGGTAGTTAACGCTTAACATAACCCGGCATTGCGCACAAGGCTAAACCGGGTGGGTGACGGTCTCGACAAATCTGCCGGGTCGGATTTGCGCTGCCGACCAATTTCCCGCAAAACCCCCATCTGACAGGTGGCAGACAAATGAAACGTTCGTTGGGCCTGAGGTCCTTTTTGTTGCGTACATTCTTGCAGACGCTTTTTTTTTCAATGCTTTTGTTTGCCATCGTTGGCTGTTTTTATTGGCGATCCCAGGATTTGGGAGCACCCCTGAATCTCAGAGCGTATGCGTCGTTGTTCGTCTTTTTTATTTTTTACGGTATTTTACAGTGGATGTTCTTAAAAAACAGCCTTTCCAGGTTAGCGGGCAGCCAATCCCCGGCCATACCCGCCGGAAAGTCAACGCCGGCCCCTGCGCAGATGCGGGAAAACGAAGTGGACCGGACCAAACGCAAAAATCATGAAAAACGCCTCTTTATGCATCTTATTTGTGTGCTCCAGCGCGAGGGTCGGCTGATGGACTTCCTTCAGGAGGACCTTTCAGGATATGAGGATGGTCAGGTCGGAGCCGCGGCGCGCAGTATCCATGAAAATTGCAGAAAAATTCTGAAGCGCTATCTTACTCCGGAACCGGTCATGAAGCAGACCGAGGGGGAGTGCGTCGAGGTTGCCGCCGGATTCGACCCGCATGCGCTCAAACTGGTGGGCAACGTGGTGGGTCAACCGCCCTTTAAGGGCATCTTGCGCCACCGGGGATGGAAAATGAAGACCCTTGTCATGCCGAAACTGTCGGAAGCGCAAAATCCGGACATCATCGCGCCCGCAGAGATCGAAATCCAATAACCGCGCTTCAATCCGCAGCCACGCGCCAGCCCCATCCGGCACCTTACCTCGGCTGATTTTGGGTGTCGGACAGCTGGACTGAACCAATCGCCAGGGTTCAACCCCAAGGAGTCGTTCTTGATTTCAGATAGTCGCTTTGTCGTCGGGATTGATCTGGGGACCACCAACTGTTCGGTCTCGTACGTGGACTTAGATGCGTTGGAGAATGGACCTGCGGTTATCCGAAAGTTCCCGATTCATCAACTGACCGGTCCCGGTGAATTTACTCCCCTTTCCGTTCTGCCCTCCTTTTTATACATTCCCGGACAATATGATATCACCCCTCAGGATATGAACGCGCCGTGGACCATCGATCAACGCAGTCGGGATGATCGGAACTTTGTGGGCGCATTTGCCCGTGACCATGGCGCCAAGATTCCGGCGCGGCTGGTTTCTTCTGCAAAAAGCTGGCTTTGCAGCAAACGTGCGGACACCCGGGCCAGAATCCTGCCCTGGGGTGCCGGGGAGGACGTGTTCAAAGTGTCGCCCGTCAGCGCGTCGGCCGCCTTTCTCAAACACATTCGCAAGGCGTGGAATGTGGCCATGCCGGAGGAAGACCTTTATCTGGAAAACCAGATGGTCATCGTGACCATTCCGGCTTCCTTTGACGAGATAGCCAGGGACCTGACCCTGGAGGCCGCCCGCTTGGCCGGCCTTGTCCGCGTCATTCTGCTTGAAGAACCGCTGGCGGCGTTTTACAGCTGGCTGATCCGGCACGAAAAGGACTGGCCCGATCAAGTGGCCGCCAACCAACTGATCCTGGTTTGTGACGTGGGCGGCGGCACCACGGATTTCACCCTGATCTCCCTGCGGGAGGTTGACGGCAGCCCCCGTTTCGAGCGAATTGCCGTGGGTGATCACCTGATCCTTGGCGGCGATAACATGGACTTTGCCATCGCTCGCAGGGTTGCCCGCCGACTGGGTAAATCTCCCGATACCATGGGCAGGGATGCCTGGAAAACCCTCTGCCACCAGTGCCGTCAGATCAAAGAGAACATTCTGGATGGGATTGCCGACAGCGGCCGGATCACCCTGACGGGCACGGGTTCGAGTCTGATTGCCGGAACCGTGACCACACAGATCAACCGTCAGGAAATTGAAACCATCGTCCTGGAACAATTTTTTCCGCTATCCGGTTCCTGTGCGCAGACAGAAATATCGGACGGAAACGCATCCTGGGGGCTTCCCTATGAAACAAACACCGCCATCACCGGACATTTAGCCCGCTTTCTGGAACGTCATCAGGCGGACGTCAAAGCAGCCATCGGTGCCTTTAACCCCTGCCCCGACCTGATCCTTTTCAACGGAGGCGCATTGAAGGCACCCGTTCTCAGGGATCGCATCAGGGAGGCGGTGGGCCGTCTTTTTACCTGTGACCAGGTTCCCATGGCCCTTGAAAACAGCGAGATGGACCTTGCCGTTTCCCTGGGCGCCGCCTATTATGGAATGGTCAAGTCCGGCATCGGCGTCCGCGTGGGCAGTGGAAGCCCGCGCAGTTTTTATATTGGCATAGCAGCGGACGACAGCCATGGCAATGGTGGTGGGAAGCAGGCTGTGTGCCTTGTGGAGCGTGGATTGGAGGAAGGCAGCGCCATCACGCTTCCCGACCGGGTGTTCAAGGTTGTGGCCAACCAGCCGGTGGCAATCGATCTGTTCAGCTCCAGTTTTCGATCGGGCGATCGCAGCGGCGATATCCTTGCCGTGGATGAAACCCTGACGTCACTGCCGTCGTTGAAAACCGTCATCCAGTTCGGAGACAAGGGCATACAATCCGAAATACCCGTTCGACTGGAGGCCAGTTATACGGAAGCGGGTACCCTTGAGATCTGGTGTCGGTCTCTGAACACACCGCATCGCTGGCAACTGCGATTTCAGCTGCGGGGGCCTGATCCATCTGATGAAGTCGTCGAAGGAGAAATATTCGAAGCATCTCTGGTCGAACAGGCCCAAAAAATGATTTTATCGGCTTTTTCAGCCGGACGTGACAAATCAAAGCTGCCCCGGCTGATGTCGGACATCGCCGCAGTCCTTGATTGTCCCCGGGAGCGGTGGCCGCTTGGGTTGATGCGGGATCTGTCCGATACCCTGATCGCGGATCTGCCTGCAAGAAACGCATCCGGCGAAGCCGAAAGCCGCTGGATGAACCTGCTTGGGTTTTGCCTGAGGCCAGGCATGGGTGATGGGTTTGATCCCCATCGCATCAAAAAACTATGGAAAATCTACAAAAAAGGGCCGATTCAAGCCAATGCCCAACAGGTTCGCGTCGAATGGTGGATCATGTGGCGGCGGGTGGCCGCCGGCCTCAACCCCGGCCAGCAGCGCCAGTTTTTCCAGGACATTCTACCCGCGCTGACAATCAAAAAAGGATCACGTATTCCCCGCCAGGAATTGACCGAAATGTGGATGGCCACAGCCAACATGGAAAAATTGCAAATCAAAGACAAAATTACCCTGGGAAGGGAGTTGCTCAACCAACTCACAGCAAGGAAACCACCACCTCAACTGCTGTGGGCCCTGTCCCGAATCGGCGCCCGCGAACTGCTCTACGGCTCCATCGACCGCGTAATACCGCCTTTTGAAGTAACCGGCTGGGTTGAGACGCTTCTTGCCCGGATTTGGAAAAATCCGAAACCGGTTGTCGACATGTTGTCGCAACTCTGCCGGAAAACCGGCGATCCGCTGCGCGATGTGCCTCCTGAGACCTGTGATACGGTTCTCGAATGGATCCATTCAGCGGGCGATTTTCCCGAATCCGTGATGCGCATCACCCGGCCATCGCCCCGCCGGCAAAGTGAAAAAAATGCCATTTTCGGTGAAAACCTGCCTGCCGGACTGATCCTGGAGGAGGATAAGCGCGCACGCCAGTAATTTCTTGCAGTCGAAAGGAGCCCAACCGTGACCCGTGACAAAATTAACGGCCGACGACTGGTAGGGCTTTTTTTGCTGGGCGTACTGCTGTTCAACTTCCCTTTGATTCAACTGTTTAACCGACCTGGCCTGGTCTGGGGCATTCCCGTTTTATATCTATACCTCTTTTCCGGTTGGTCGCTGATCATTTTTCTGATGCTGACAATCAGCCGCTCCAGGCCGGAACCGCCCATTGCGAACCAAAGCGATTAGAGGATCGCCCAATGCTGGCAACGGAAACCGTCATCTTCGTCTCCCTGTGCTACATTGGTGTGTTGTTTGCCATCGCCTATTATGGTGACAAACGCGCCGACATTGGCAGAAGCATTATCAGCAACCCCTATATCTACGCCCTTTCGCTGGCGGTATACTGCACCGCATGGACGTTCTACGGCAGTGTAGGCCGCGCCGCCTCGGCAGGACCGGCCTTTCTTACCATTTATCTGGGCCCCACCCTGATGGCCACGCTGGGCTGGCTCGTATTAAAAAAAATCGTCCGCATTTCAAAAATCCACCGAATTACTTCGATTGCCGATTTCATCGGCTCCCGTTACGGCAAGAGCATGACGCTGGGGGGCGTCGTCACGGTCATCGCCGTGCTGGGCGTCATTCCTTACATCTCGCTCCAACTCAAAGCCATTTCCACCAGTTTTCTTTTGATTCAAAGATACCCGTCCCTCGAACCGCTGTCCCACATCAGCAGCATCGGAATCTGGAACGACACCACGTTTTACGTGGCTCTTTTTCTGGCGGTCTTCGCCACGCTTTTCGGCACCCGCAATCTTGAAGCCACCGAACGCCACGAAGGCCTCGTTGCGGCCATTGCCTTTGAATCCATCGTTAAACTGGTGGCGTTTTTAGCAGTAGGGATATTCGTCACTTTTTTTATATACAATGGTTTTGCCGATCTCGGCCACAAAGCCATGACATCCCCCGATCTCCGCCTTCTGATGACCCTGCCCACCGATGCCGGCGCTTTCTCCAGTTGGTTTGCCCACATTTTCCTCTCCATGATGGCCATCGTTTTCCTTCCGCGCCAGTTTCAGGTCATGGTGGTTGAAAATGTCAACGAAGCCCACCTGAACAAGGCGATCTGGCTTTTCCCCCTTTACCTGCTGGCGATTAACATATTCGTCCTGCCGGTCGCTTTTGCCGGTATGCTCGCCTTCGGCGCCAGCGGCCTTGATGCAGACATGTTCGTGTTGATCCTTCCCATGGCCGACAAACAGGCCTTGTTGACGCTGCTGGTCTTTATCGGTGGCATGTCGGCGGCCACCGGCATGGTCATCGTCGAAACCGTAGCCCTTTCCACCATGATCTGCAACGATCTGGTGATGCCCATGCTGCTGCACCTGCCATCGCTGAAACTGGCCCAGCGCGAAGATTTGAGCAACATTCTGCTCTCCATCCGACGGTTGGGCATCGTGCTGGTGCTGCTGATGGGCTACACCTATTTTCACTTCGCCGGAGAATATTACACCCTGGTTTCAACTGGTTTGGTCTCATTCACCGCCGTGGCCCAGTTTGCGCCTGCGCTGCTGATCGGGATATTCTGGAAAGACGGCACCCGCACCGGCGCCCTGCTGGGGTTGGTGGCCGGTTTTTTGGTTTGGTGTTATACGCTTTTTTTGCCCTCCCTTGCCGCAGCAGGACTGATACCTCAGGATTTTCTGGCACACGGACCCTTTGGCATTGCCTTTTTAAAGCCCTTTGAACTGTTTGGCCTGGATGGTTTCGACAGCATCACGCATGCGGTATTCTGGAGCATGCTGGCCAACGTGGGGTGTTATGTGGCCGGGTCCTTGTTCAGCAGGCCTTCGGTCATGGAACATACCCAGGCGGCCATGTTTGTGAATGTATACAATTACGTGGGCCGGGTCCATGACTCTTCGGTCTGGCGCGGCACCGCCTACCTGCCGGACCTGGTGTCCATGCTGGAGCGATTTCTGGGCAGAGAGCGCACGGAAGCGGCGCTGAACCATTATGCCATGGCCTATGGCATCAACCGCGACCAGTCCCTTACCCGGGATCCCGGACTGGTCAACCACATTGAAAAGCTGCTGGCCGGTGCCATCGGATCAGCATCGGCACGGGTCATGGTCGCTTCGGTGGTCAAGGAAGAACCCTTGGGTATCGAAGAGGTAATGGATATTCTGAATGAAACCCGTCAGGCCATTGTGTACAGCCACGAACTGGAACGGGCTTCGGCGGAACTGCGGGCGGCCAATCAGCGTCTTCAGGAACTGGATCGGTTGAAGGACGAATTCATATCCACGGTGTCCCATGAACTTCGAACCCCGCTGACGGCCATCCGTTCCCTTGCGGAAATCCTGCACGACTACCCGGAAACAACCCCCGAGCGCCAACGGGAGTTTGCCGGCATTATCATCCGAGAGACTCAGCGGCTCACCCGGCTCATCACCCAGGTGCTCGATTTCCAGAAGTTGGAATCGGGTCGCATGCGCTGGACGATCACCCTTTTTGATTTGAAGGATGTGGTGGAAGAGGCGGTAAGCGCCACCGGCCAGTTGGTGGCCGAAAAGCAAATCCGAATGCAGGTCTTGCTGCCGGACGGGTCAGTACCCGTGGAGGGGGATCGCGACCAGTTGATTCAAGCCATGGTGAACCTGATTTCCAATGCCGTAAAATTCTGCGACCCGAACCAGGGACAAATTGATATCCAGCTGGAATATGCTACCGATCAGCTGATGGTTTCGGTTTCGGATAACGGCATCGGCATAAGCGAAGCCGACCAAAAACATATATTTGACAAATTCCAGCAGGTTGTCGATCCGTCACGGGGACGCCCAGCCGGCACCGGCTTAGGGCTCTCCATCACCCGTCAAATAATCCGACACCACCACGGCGAACTGAAGGTCAGGAGCACATTGGGAAAGGGGGCCACTTTCTATTTTACCCTGCCCTGGAAGGGCGCCACGGCCACCGCGTAGAAAATGACCGCTGGTGGGTTTATTGTTTTTCCCGGCTGGCTTTGTTGATCGTCAACCGGTGGCGATGCCAGACGGTTGTCTGCGTGGGTGCAGTGGTGCGCAGGCTGCAGCGGTACTGTCGACATACCGGGCATTCGGGCGATTGGCAGGGATCCATGTGAACCAGGACCCCCGCATGGCCTTTGAAGTGATGGATGAGCAGTTGTTCCAAATGTTTTGCCTCGTTATGGGCATCGTCGAGCAGATAGTCCCGGGGCAACACGAGATGCAGGTCGATGTGAACGAAATTGCCGGAGCGCCACGACCGCAGCTGATGGATATCGATCCAAACCGGTTTGCGGTGGTTTTCGAGCAGCCGGGATATCTCGTCCAGAAGTTGGGGGTCGGATGCATCCATCAACGCTGAAAAACTCTGCCTGACCAACCGGGTTCCCGTCAGCAGAATGTTGCCACCGACCAGACAGGCCACCGCCCCGTCCAGCCAGAGCCAGCCGGTAAAGTAAACCAGGAAGAGGCCGGCAACCACCCCCGCAGATGTGTATACATCGGTGAGCACATGTTTGCCATCGGCGATAAGGGTCATGGATTGAACCCTTTTACCGACCCTTACCAACCCGATGCCAAGCAGCAGGTTGATCGCGGAGGCCCCTACAAGAATGGGTATTTCGCCATGCCCACCTTCATGCGCGAGTGGATCAGCGACCGGAAAGTCTGCGAAAGCACGACCGGCAAGCCGCCCTCGACGAGGGAGTCATGCCGCTTGTCGGTCCCCGGGGGTGCGAGGTTCGCATCGTAGGGGACGATCGGATTGACGCAG
>NZ_JAWOHB010000127.1:0-5172 GCF_046496365.1 Desulfosarcina sp. | reverse complement strand
AGCGCGAGGTGTTGAAGCTGCTGGCCGAAGGGTACACCAACAAGGATATCGCCGAATTTCTGCACATCAGCGTCAAAACCGTGGAAAAGCACCGCGCCAACCTGATCGGCAAGCTTGACTTACACAACATCGCCCAGCTGACCGCCTTTGCCATTGAAAACGGCCTCGTTGAAATGAAAAAATAGCCAGGAAGTCTTGATGTCCGAGAAAACACAGCCCGATGATTGCGACGCTCTCGATTTCCGCATCCAAGTGCCGTACTTTCAGGCGCTCTAGCATGCACCGGTACCGGTCCGCATCGTCCGTGACGATGGCCGACTGCTCATGACCAACCACGCCTTTCAAGCGGCCACCGGGTTTTCCCATGCAGATATCCCCACCGCCCACGCATGGGTCGAACACATTCTAACTGAATCGGACAATGGAAACGAAACCGATTTGAATGGCCTGTTTGAACCGGGAAAAGCACTGACGCCATTGCGCATTTCGTTAAGAAACAAAAAGGGTCAATCCTTGATCTGGGAACTCTTCAATGCACCTTTGGGCCGGACGTCAGACGGCCAGCGCATGGTCATCATTGTCGCATCGGATGTCACCCAACTGATCGATTATGAACGGTATCTGGAATCCACGATGAACCGGCTGGAGAACGAGATTGCCGAGCGAAAACGCATGGGTGATCCACTGAGCATTTCACGGGAGCGCCTTAAAAACATGTCCAGGCGTATTTTGGATGTTCTCGAGGCGGATCGGCGAACCGTATCCAAGGAGCTGCACGACAGCATCGGTGCCGGCCTAGCGGCCATTAAATTCAGTCTGGAAGAAAAGGAGATGCAGCGCGAGCAGAATCACGGCCGATTGGACGACTCGTTGGATCAGGAGATTGCCTATCTCCTGGCGACCATTAAAGAGACCAAACGCATCTCCGCCAACCTGCGCCCCACCACGCTGGATGACCTGGGACTGATGGCCACCATCCAGTGGTACCTGCGTCAGTTTCGACGACTTTATGGGAACATTCATGTTGAATACCGGAAGGACATCGCCGAGGAAGATGTCCCCGAAGAGATGAAGATCATTATTTACCGCATTGTACAGGAGCGCTTAAGCAACGCTGCCAAACACAGCGAGGCCGGTGCGGTTCGGCTGCAGATGGGTTTTTCCGACGGGAATCGTTCGATCTCCCTGCTCATTGGAGACGATGGCCGGGGTTTCGACGCCGAAGAGGTCCTCTCCGAAAAAGACCCCTTGAGCGGATATGGTCTGACCGCCATGCGCGAACGCTGTGAAATCTTCGGTGGCTCCTTTCACATCGAGTCGCATCTTGGTCGGGGAACCCGGATTAATGCCATCCTCCCCATTTGACGGATTCGTAAATCTGGCTTTTTCGAGTTCATCCGATTTAGCGCCTGAACCGAAACGGTTACAGCCGATGGGGCAGGCTGCTAAAAACGCATCAGACCGAGGATCCCGATAAGTATCAGGTAGACGGCGACGATATAGTTCAACGACCTGGGAACCAACAGAATCAGCAGCCCGGCAAGAATCGACACGATCGGTTGAATTGAAAAATGCATCATCTTCAATCTCCTTTCCAGCATACCCTCTCATGAGCGTTTGTCTCGTCACCAACTACCACCGTTGATCAATTCTGCATATGGGTTCATTTCAGTATTTTCAATGCTGCTGGATAGCGCCGCAACCCGCAGATGCGGTCCGGGTTAAGATTGCGCCAATCGAAAATGCACATCTCAGGGCAGTACGATAGAGTGAATCCCCCATACCGCCCCATACCTCATCGATAGATAATACGATGAACTTACCGGGTGGGATGATGTGTTGCCCATTTTGGGGTTTTTTCTCCACACCAATTCGGATGGGGCCGTTGAAATGGAAAAATTTATCGAAGACGGGACCGTGGGGGTGTACTTCGGGCTGTTGCTTTCACCGATGATCGCCTCAGCTGCCATGAGTTTCAGTTCGGTGTCGGTGGTGGGAAACGCCCTGCGGTTGCGTAACATCGATGTCTGATGTGAACGGGTCCATCGAAGAAGGATGCCGGCATGAAAATATGCATGTTTACCAATACCTATCTTCCCCATGTGGGCGGGGTCGCCCGGTCGGTCTCTTTTTTCTCCCAGGATTTGAGAGATGCCGGCCACCGGGTGCTGGTCGTTGCCCCCACGTTTGCCGGATGTGAAAAACATGATCGCGATGAAGCGGAAGTCTTCCGTGTGCCTGCCATTCAAAAGTTTAACGGCAGTGATTTCTCGGTCCGCATTCCTTCGCCGTTTCTCGTGGATGAAAAAATCGATCTATTTGAACCGGATGTCATTCACAGCCACCATCCCTATCTATTGGGGGATGCAGCGCTGAGAGCCGCCCGGCGAAGACAATTGCCGCTGATTTTCACGCATCACACCCTGTACGAGGAATATACGCATTATATCGCCAGAAATCCCGAAAATATGAAACGGTTTGCCGCGTTTCTATCGACCAATTATGCCGATATGTGTGACCGGGTCGTGGCGCCCAGCCAGAGCATTCGGCACCTGGTTCGCAAACGCGGCGTGACCGTTCCGGTCACCGTCATCCCGACCGGTGTGGACACTTCTTTTTTTTCCAAGGGTAGTGGAGAATCGTTCCGTGAGAAACACGGTATTCCGCAGGATTCTTTTGTTATTGGCCATCTGGGCAGACTGGCACCGGAAAAAAATCTGGACTATCTGGCGACCGCTGCAGCCCAAACGATTGAAAAAAAATCGGATGTCTATTTTTTGGTTGTGGGAGAAGGGCTCAGCCGGCAAACCATTTTGCAAACGTTTGCCGAATCCGGGTTGCAGAAGCGATTGATCCTGGCCGGCACGGCCACCGGTCAGACCCTGGCCAATGCTTACCATGCCATGAATATTTTTGCCTTTGCATCCCACTCCGAAACCCAGGGGATGGTTTTAACCGAAGCCATGGCGGCGGGTGTTCCGGTTATCGCGCTGGATGCGTCCGGCGTCAGAGAAGTGGTTGAAGACGGGTTGAACGGGCGGCTGCTGGACAGCCAATCATCGGAAAGGCAATTTGCCGAGATGCTGACCTGGAGTATCGCCCATCCCCATAAAATTGCACAATGGGCCAAGGCGGCCCGCAGTAGCGTTCAATCGTTCGCTCGGGAACGATCCGTGAAAAAATTGCAGGATCTGTATGCGGATGCGGTGGAAACCCGAAAGAAAAAAGGCACCTATAAAACCAACGAGCTGCATATTTGGGATAAATTCTTGCTGGCCTGCCGGGCGGAATGGGATCTGGTCGTCGGGAAGACCGAAAGCATTATCCAAACCGTGGATGAAGAATCGAAAGTGATCGGTCTCGATGAATCCGATTGATCGTCTCAAAAATAGTTTCCAATTATGGTCGACATGGCTGTTTCGAAAGGAGCGTTTCAGCCGGCTGCTGGGATTGCCGCGCTGTACCGGCAGCGGTGACCAACCCGGATTGATCCTGATTCAAATCGACGGGCTCTCCTACACCCAGTTTCAGCGGGCATTGAACCGCGACCGATTGCCGTTTATCCGCCAGCTGCTGGAAAAAAACGGGTATGTAGAGAAACCCTTTTATTCAGGGCTGCCGTCTTCCACACCGGCCGTTCAGGGAGAGTTGTTTTACGGCATCAAGACGGTGGTCCCCGCCTTTGAGTTTATCGACAACAGCACCCGATTGCGGCACGCCATGTTTTTACCGGCATCCGCCAACGCCATTGCCCGTCAACTCCAACAGACCGGGCAGCCGCTTCTCGCGGGAGGGTCCAGCTATTCCAATATCTATTCGGGTGGCGCCGCTACTGCCCGCTACTGCGCCGAAACCATGAATCTCGAATCATTGATCAGGGCCGTCAATCCGATAAAATTGGCTCTCTTTGTTGTGATTCAGGCCGGCAAGCTGTTCAGGATTCTGGGGGTTGCATGCCTTGAGCTGATTTTGGGGGTCTATGATTTTATCAAAGGGATGGTCAGTGGAAAAAACATCGTCAAAGAATTGAAATTCATCCCGACCCGATTGTTCGTCTGCATCATTTTGCGGGAATTGATTCGTCTGCGGGTGAAAATGGATGCCACACGGGGTGTGCCGATTATTGCGGCCAATTTTTTCGGTTACGACGAGCAGGCGCACCGCCGTGGACCCGGATCCGCATTCGCCCACTGGACATTGAAAGGCATCGACGGGGTGGCGCGGGATATATACCGGACCGCCATGCGCTCGCAATGCCGGGATTACCGGGTCGTCATCTATGCCGATCATGGCCAGGAGTCGGTCCACAGCTACCACCGCCATGCCGGAAAGCCATTGAAACAGGCCATTCGCGAGGTGATCGCAGAGAAGCAAGGCCCTGAAGATTCTCGAGACGAGCGGGATGCGGACGACATACTGGCCAACCTCTACCGGCGGGCCGGCAATGTTCTCTTCGGACAATCCGGGCCAATGCGTGGGCACCGGAAATTCTTCACCGCCGGGTCTGCGGATCGTGTGCGGATTACGACCATGGGGCCGCTGGGGCATGTCTACCTGCCGCACAGCACCCGCATTCAGCTCGATCCGGTCGATCCTTCCCCTGCGCTCGAACAGCTCGCCCGCCGCCTTAATCGTCAGGCACACATTCCGCTGGTATTGTTTCAGAAAAAAGGGAGTATCGCTGCCGTCAACGATTCGGGCGTATTTACCCTCTCGAAGGACCGTGAGACGATCCTCGGCAATGATCACCCCTTTTTAGATCAAACGGCCGAAGACCTAAGCCGTCTGTGCCTTCATCCCAATGCAGGCGATCTGGTGGTCTCCGGGTGGAAACCGGGTGGGGCGCCCATCTCTTTCAATATCGAGAGCGGCGCCCATGGCGGGCCCGGCAAAGAGGAAACCAGGGGGTTCGTGTTGCTGCCGCCGTGTATGAAAAACGATGCTTCATGGATGCGCCCCCTGGATTTGAGAGACCAAATTTTTGCATACATCGAAAAAGGACAGCGAGTTCCGTGACAATGGTGGAAATCATGAAAAACCCCGTGATATATCCTTTATCCTCCGGGGGTTCGCTTTCAGCCACGTCAACCTGACCCATCGCAACTGGACAGCCGTGGGGCATCCGGATCTGCCGTATTATCCCATCGTGGATCCTAGAGGATTGGTAACCCC
>NZ_JAWOHB010000090.1:0-10190 GCF_046496365.1 Desulfosarcina sp. | reverse complement strand
CGAAACCGGCGGCAGCCCTTGCCCCTGGCGAAATACCCCCACCCATGCAGCAGGCAGCCACAGGCAAAAAAACAGAAACCGAAACCAGTTTGCGCGTCCATGTGAGCCTCCTGGATCAGTTGATGACGCTTGCCGGCGAGTTGGTGCTCAGCCGCAACCAATTGCTTCAATCCATGAGTTCAGAAGATCACCGGGGGGCTGAAATTGCCGGTCAACGGATCGATCTGATCACGTCCGAACTCCAGGAAGCAATCATGCTGACCCGGATGCAGTCCATCGGCAACGTGTTCAACAAATTCCCGCGGGTGGTCCGTGACCTCTCCCAATCGCTGGGGAAAAAGGTGGATCTGCAGCTGGAAGGCAAAGACGTTGAACTGGATAAAACCATCATCGAAGCTATCGGAGACCCACTGACGCATCTGGTGCGCAATGCCGTGGACCACGGCATCGAGCTGCCGGAAACCCGCAGAGGCGCCGGGAAGAACCCACTGGGAAAAGTCGTTTTGAAAGCTTACCACGAAGCCGGCCAGGTAAACATCGAAATTTCCGACGACGGCAAAGGGCTCAACGGTCAGGTATTGGCCCAAAAGGCACTGGACAAGGGGCTGATCAGCGAAGACCAGGCCAAGGTCATGTCCGACAAGGAACGGACCAATCTCATCTTCCTGCCCGGTTTTTCCACGGCCGAAAAGGTCACCGACGTGTCCGGCCGCGGGGTGGGCATGGACGTGGTCAAGACCAACCTGGACAGACTCGGCGGCATCATCGACATCGACTCGGAACCGGGCAAAGGATCGACCATACGGATCAAGCTTCCACTCACCCTGGCCATTATCCCCTGCCAGATTGTCATGACCGGTCACGAGCGCTATGCCATTCCCCAGGTCAACTTGGAGGAACTGCTGCGCATCCCCGCCGACCAGGTGAAGGACCGAATTGAACGGGTAGGCGATGCGGAAGTGGTGCGCCTGAGGGGCAACCTGCTGCCGCTGATCAAGCTCGCGGAGGTGATCGACACCGAATCCATCTTTATCGATCCCAAAACCGGTCGCAATCGAGGGGACCGGCGCAAGTCCCTGGCCGACAGACGATCAAAAAAGAGTCCTTTGTTCAAGGATGACGATTTCGACGCGTCCCCAAACCAAACGACCCAAGCCAAAAGCGCGGACACTGTTTTGCGACAGGCCAAAGAGCGCCGCTATCACGCAGCCAGCGCCCTGAATATCGTGGTTGTATCCACGGGTGCCATGAAATACGGACTAGTGGTGGATGCACTCCACGACTCGGAAGAGATCGTCGTCAAGCCCTTGGGCAGGGATCTCAAAAAATGCAAGGGTTACGCCGGCGCCACCATCATGGGGGATGGCCGGGTCGCACTCATTCTCGATGTGGCCAACCTGGCCCAGATGGCCGGACTGACCTCTATCGAAGGCTCTTCCCGTGCGGCTGAAGTGGCCCATGCAAACCTGCAGGCCATCCGCGAGCAGAAAGACCGCCAGTCCCTGCTGGTTTTTCGCAGCGCCGAAAATGAGCAGTTCGCCGCCCCCCTGAACGTGGTCGAAAGAATCGAAAAGATCAAGGCCACCGATATTGAAACGGTCGGGGGCAGGCGCGTCATCCGCTACCGCGGCAACAGTCTGCCGTTGTTCTCGGTTGACGAAGTGGCCAGGGTCAAACCGATTGCCGACGTTGAAGACCTGCTGGTCATCGTCTTTATTATCTGCGGCAAGGAGATCGGCCTGCTGGCCATCGGTCCGGTGGACGCCATTGAGTTCTCGCTGGACGTGGACGGCCTGACATTAAAGCAGCCCGGGATCATGGGATCCGCGATCATCAATGACCACACCACCTTGATGGTGGACGTCTACGAGATTGTGCAGACCTTGAATCCGCAATGGTTTGAAAATATGACCGCCGCAACCAATCCAAACGGTGAAACCGCCAAAATCCTCTTTGCCGAAGATTCGAACTTTTTCCGCAACCAGGTGAAGAGCTACATGGAGGATGAGGGGTACCAGGTTATCGAAGCAGAAGACGGGGCCATCGCCTGGGAACTTTTGCAGAAGCACGCCGACGAGATTTCACTGGTGGTAACCGATATCGAGATGCCCAACATGAACGGATTCGAATTGACCCGTCGCATCAAAGGGGCCCCTGCATACGCCCACCTACCCGTCATCGCACTGACCACCCTTGCCGGTGAGGAAGACATCGAGAAAGGGCGCCAGGCCGGAATCAGTGACTATCAGATCAAGCTTGACCGGGAGAAATTGATCCGCAGCATTTATGGTTTTTTAACCAGCATGCAAGCGGCCGGATCATAACCGGCCCGGTTGGGTGCAGGCGCCGACTCCGGCGCACCTGCGGCCGCCGCGGGGGTCGATTGGACAACCAGACATGGGACCAAACCACACGAGGGGAAAAAAATGGCAAGCCGAACCATTGAAATGGCCACTTTTTACGTAGGAAAAGCCCTTTGCGGCATGGACATTCTCAAGGTACAGGAAATCAATAAACTCATGGACATGACCACGGTGCCCCAGGCACCGGACTATGTGATGGGGATTCTGAATCTGCGCGGGCAGATCGTCACCATCATCGATTTGGGCAAGAAGATAGATCTGGGCGCAACCGAGATGAACGACATGAGCCGGAACATCATTGTCAACTCCAAAGACGAATATATCGGTCTGCTCGTCAGCCGCATCAGTGATGTGGTGGAGGCGGATTTGGATAAGGTCGAGCCACCGCCTGCAAATATCGGCGGCGTCCAGGGAAAATTCTTCAAGGGCGTGTTCAAGACCAAAGCGCGGCTCATCGGCATCCTGGATGTCGAAAAGGTGCTGGAAAATGATAAATAAAGAATCCCCCGGCCTTGCTTTGGCGATTTCAGCGTCGGATGTCCGCCTTGAACCCTCCCCGCGGCAAGCCGCGGGGAATGCGCTGGCTATCGCGGTTCAATGAGGACGGCACGCCAATGACGAATCGCGAACCCTTGCGGGTCATGGTGGTGGATGACACCGTGTTGTACCGCAAAATCGTCAGCGATGTGCTTGCCACCCTCCCTGGCGTGGAGGTGGTCGGAAGCGCCCACAACGGGAAAGCAGCCATCAGCAGACTAACCTCCCTGAAGCCCGATCTGCTTACGCTGGATATCGAAATGCCCGAGATGAGCGGTATCGAGGTACTGGCGCATATCCAACAGCATGCCCCGCATATCGGGGCGATCATGCTCAGCACCCTGACCCAAGAGGGCGGGGCCATGACCATGAAGGCACTGGAACTGGGTGCATTTGACTTCATTCCAAAACCCCAGACCGGCACCATGGCGGAAAACCGCCACAAAATCGAATCCGCCATTGCCCCCATGATCCGTGCCTTTCAAAGAAGCACACGGATCATGGGCCTGTCAAAGCCTGAAGCCGGTCAGGGAAAATCGGCCGCCATCCCGGCGGGCCGGAAAATACAGGCCCTCGCAGCGCGCCCGTTCACCGCAGCGCTGAATCGATCCAAGGCGGAAATCATCGCCATCGGCATCTCAACCGGCGGCCCCAACGCACTGGCAAAAATGCTGCCCATGATCCCCGGGGACATTGGTGTCCCCATTTTGATCGTTCAGCATATGCCACCCATGTTCACCCGATCCCTGGCCAACAGCCTGGCCGGCAAGTGCGCCATCGCCGTGAGAGAAGCCACGCAAGGCGAGCCGGTTTTGCCCAACACCGCCCTGATTGCACCCGGTGGGAAACAGATGAAAATCGTCGCCGGAGCCGATGGAAAAAACCGCATCATCAAAATCACAGACGATCCGCCCGAAAACAGCTGCAGGCCAAGCGTGGATTATCTCTTTCGATCCGTTGCACATCACTATGTGGGGAGGGCCACCGGCGTAATCATGACCGGCATGGGATCGGATGGCACCCAGGCACTCAAACTCCTGAAACAGAGCGGCGCGACAATCATCGCCCAGGATGAGGCCACCTGTGTGGTATTCGGCATGCCCAAAGCGGCGGTGGAAACCGGCTTGGCGGATGCGGTCCTGCCACTGAATCAGATCGCCGACAGGATCGTCAGAACCGTCCGTGTGGGTTAGCAACCGCGAGAAACACCCGACGGGATCACCCACCCATGCCTCAGGGAAGATCATGGTAAAAATCAGTCCGGAAGAAATTAAAATTCTCTCCACCTATATCTACCATGTATCTGGCATCAACCTTGATGCTTCAAAAGCCTATCTGCTGGAGACCCGCTTGGGGAAACTGGTGGTGGAGGAGGGCTGCAAGTCTTACAGTGAACTATACCACAAGGCCAAATCAGACCCACGCATGGTTATTCAAAAGAAGATCATCAATGCCATCACCACCAACGAAACGCTTTTTTTTCGGGACACGACACCATTTGACCTCCTGAAATACAAGCTTTTGCCTGATCTCATCGACGCCCGCTCCGCCCAAGGGTCCCGGCCGGGTGCCGCGACCCTCAAAATCTGGAGCAGTGCCTGCTCCACCGGCCAGGAAATATACAGCATCGCCATGGTTATCAAAGAACTTTTAGGCCATAACGGCAACCCGAAAATAGCGCTGATGGGTACCGATCTTTCCGATGCCGCTGTTGCCCAGGCCAGTGCCGGCATCTACAACCGGTTTGAAATCGAACGGGGCCTTCCCCAGGAGAAGCTCCAGCGCTACTTCACACCAGCTGGCGGCAACTGGAAAATCAAGGACGAGATCCGGGCCATGGCCTCTTTCCGGCACATAAACCTGATGCAGCCGTTTGTAGGACTGGGCAAATTCGATATAATTTTTTGCAGGAACGTTGCCATTTACTTCACCCTTCAGGATCGGAAAAAACTATTTGATAAAATTGCGGATGCATTGGAGCCCGACGGCTATCTCCTCGTCGGCTCAACCGAATCACTGACCGGCATATGTCCGCGTTTTATCCCCAAGCGTCACCTGCGATCGATCTACTATCAGTTGATTTGATGACGGGGCACTGCTGATTGGTGCCACCCCATGGCCTGGCCGACTTCACCAGGGAGAGACAGCAATGAAAAACCTGAAAATTCTTGTAGTCGACGACGATCCGGTCACCCGGACCCTGTTGAGCAAACGACTGATCCGTGAGGAGTACAGCGTGGATACCGCTGAAGACGGTTTGGTGGCCATCGAAAAAATCGCCCGGCGATTTTTCGATGTGGTACTCACCGATCTGATCATGCCGGGCGGGGTGGACGGCATCGGCGTACTGGAGGAAGCCAAACGGATCAACATCAAAACCGAGGTCGTCCTGATCACGGCCCACGCTTCCGTGGCCAATGCCATTGAAGCCATGAAAAAGGGCGCCGTGGATTATCTGCAAAAACCCATCAATTTCGACGAGCTGTTCCTGCGGCTGGATAAAATACGCAACCTGAAAATGCTTATCAAAAACGCCAGCGATCTTCGTGAAGCCATGGATGTCACCGAGAAGACATCCGCAGAGACAATCCAGGATCTCGAAATCCGGGTAGCCGAGCTAAACGGACAGTTGGCAGCAACCCGGGCCACCCTGCTTAGAGAGGACATGGCTGCGCAGACACGCATTCAACTGGCACTTGAGTGCCAGGGCCTTTTCGCCGACAGAAAAAAGATGACACCAACCCTTGATTAATAGGCACAATCAGCGTAATTTTCATCTTTTTTAAAAGTTTTGCAAATCGTTCGGCGGAGTACCATCATGAAACTACCCATCAAAACGGTAGCCAGTGCTTTAGACTTGCCCGCATCTACCCTGGAACGGTGGATCCGGCAGGGAAGAATTCCCATCCAGCGCAGCGGGGACGATGTCGTTTTTTCAAATGCGGCGCTGGAAAGATGGTCCGCCACACATAATTTATCATTTTCTCTGAACGGTGCGCAGTCAGACGAACATGCACCCGAAACACACGACTCGCTGATTTCGGCCATGCAGCGGGGAAAGGGTTGTCATCGGATCACCGGATCGCATGCAGCCGATGCCTTGAAATCGGCGGTCGGCTGCGTCGACTTTCTCCCGGCGGACATCCGGGATGAGCTGTTTGAAAAACTGATCGAACGCGAACGGTTGGCTTCGACAGGCATAGGCGATGGTATTGCCATTCCCCACCCCAGGGATCCACTCTCCCGACCTCCCGAGGCAGCGGCCATTGTCACCTGTTTTCTGGAAAAACCAATCCGTTTCAACGCCATTGACGATCAACCGGTATTTGTTTTCTTCCTATTGATCAGCCCGACGGTCAAACATCACCTGCACCTGCTGTCAAGACTCTCCTATTGCATCCGGGATAAAGCATTTGTCGCTTTCTTGCGCCGGCAGCCTGATTCGGTGACGCTTTATGCGCATGTTGCCGCGTCTGAGAAGCAGTTGGACAACCTCTGATCCTCATGTCACGCTTTTTTAGAAAAATGAGATACCCGGGGAGTTGGTCGCTGTTCAGGTCCGATGACCGGCTTCTGCTGATGGTATTTGCCGTCCTTGTGGGCATCTGCAGTGGGCTGGCGGCCCTGCTGTTAAACCGCAGCCTGGAAACCATGCTGGAATGGCTGCATCCCTACCGGGTGTACTGGTGGGCCATCTTTCTACCGGCAGTCGGGGCGGCTCTCTCCTCCCTGTTTCTGGATAAAATCGTCAACGAAGGCGCCGGCCACGGTGTTCCGGAAGTGATCTACGCCGTTTCCCGTTACGGTGGGCTGTTACGCCTGCGCTCCAGTTTTTCGCGCCTGATCTCCAGTTGCCTGACCATCGGCAGCGGCGGGTCGGCCGGACCTGAAGCCCCAGTGGTGATGAGCGGCGCGGCGATTGGATCGAACATCGCCAGGGCCTTCTCCCTCAACGACCGCCAGCGGGTGGCGCTGGTGGGATGCGGTGCGGCCGGCGCCATCGCGGCCATATTCAACGCCCCCATTTCCGGCATGGTGTTCGCCATTGAAGTCATTCTGGGTGAGTGGCGCACCATGAACATCATCCCAATCGCCATTGCCGCAGTGGCCGGAACCGAGGTGAGCCGCCTGCTCAAGGGCAACCAGATCGCCTTTGCGCATAGAGCCTTCAACATCCATTACAACGATATTGCGGCCTGCGTGGGGCTGGCCATTATATGCGCGCTGGCATCCATCCTGTTAACCCGGGCACTGCGGTCCATGCATCATGTGTCCAAGCGCGTCGCCCTGCCCCTGTGGGTTCGCGCCGCCATCGGCGGCTGCATGGTTGGTGTCATCGGTTATTTCCTGCCTTATGTTCTCGGTGAAGGCTATCATGCCATACGGACAGCCATCGAAGGCGGCTTTACGGGAGGCTTGATGCTGGTGGCCGTCATCGCCGTATTCAAGATTCTGGCCACCGCACTGACATTGGGCTGGGGCGGTTCCGGAGGAATTTTTGCCCCCTGCCTGGTAATCGGTGCATTCGTGGGACTGAGTTTCCACCGCTTCCTGGCATCGGTCTGGTCCTCCGTCCAATGGGTCAATGAAGGCTGTTTTGCCCTGCTGGGGATGGCCGGCCTCATCAGCGGCATCCTGCAGGCACCGCTTACGGGCATCTTTCTGGTGATTGAGATTACCGGTGGCTACGAGGTCATCCTTCCGCTGATCGTCGTATCGGCTATCTCAACCACACTCTGCCATTACGTGGAACCGGCATCCTTCTACCTCAAGGATCTGGTGGAACAGGGGCAGCTGCTAAGGCCCGGTACAGACGCCCGCGTATTGGCCGACCTGAGCATTCAGGAACTGCTCGAGACAGACTGTATCTGCGTCCATCCCGACATGCGTCTGGTAAAATTCATCGATATTGTCAAGTCCTCCCACCGCAACTACTTCCCCGTGGAGGACCCGACAACCGGCCGCTTTTTGGGGATGATTCAGCTGGATGACATCAGGCCCTACCTCTTCGATCCGGCCATGCACCATGCGGTGCTGACCGGCCAGCTGATGAACACCCACATTCAAACGGTGTCCCTATATGATGATCTGTCCGACGTGCTGCAGAAAATGGATCAAGGCCACATTTTCAGTATGCCTGTGGTTGCGGACAACCGTTTTTTGGGCATGATATCCAAAGCCACCTTGCTGGACCAGTACAGGAAAGAACTGATGGTGCAGACCGGCCGCTTTTGAACGAATATCACCTGCCGGCGGCAATCAGGAGCCAAGAACGAAGGAAGGAGAATGGAGCATGACGCAGAAATTATTTCATATTTTCAGAAACACCCCCCTGGGCAGAGAAACCCTGCTCCAGTCCATCTATTTCTGCCAGAAAATGAGCGTACTGCCGACCGTTTATGTTCCGAAATCGACGAAGTTTTTAATGTACTTCGAAAATGACGTGGTGCAGGTCGATCTGGATCCATCCTACCTAAACGATCCCGAGACCGCCGTCGCCCATGTGGCGTATCTGCTCCAGACCGCAAAGATCAAGCCTGAGTTTTTCGAGCCTAAAAACTATACTGCCTCGACCTTGCCCGACATTCCCACCAGTTTTGAATTCATGTGCTGTCCGCGAAGCATCAGCGATCTCTCCTCGAAGATCGGCCTGGGGTACATCGGCCCGCGAGTTCGCCGCATCGTCCAGGCAGCCCGATTCCCGGTGCTCATTTCAAGTCCGATTTACAAACCCTGGCACAGCGTCGCCGTATTTTTTGGTGGATCCGCCAATGCGGTCAATGCCTTGCGGCTGGGAATCCGGATCACCAGAGAGACGGGTATGCCCCTGGACATCTACACCCAGGTGGGTAATAAATCGCCGTCTGAATATCGGGCCGTTGTCCAGGAAAGAGACCTGGAAAAAGCACTGAAACATGTTCTGAGGCAGTGGACATTTTTCGAAAAAAACCGTTTTGAAGACAACCTGTACGAGGTGCCCCACGATGCGCTGGTCGTACTGGGAGCTTACGGCCACGGAATTATCAAGGACATCATGTTCGGCAGCATGATGGAAAAAATCCAGTCCACCATCTCCAACAACCTGCTCATAGCCGGTCCCAAGTACACCATGGTCGGGTGAAGCCCGTCGCGGCACCGCGATGCACGCAGCCGGCACCGTGTTCAACCGGTGGAAACCGCTTGCATATCCGCATCGATTGTGCTCCATTTGTCAGCAGAAACCAGGCGAACGGAATAGCTTCCGGGAGAAAATCATGGAGCGCAATTCAGCAGGACCGGCCATGAGCCAGAAAATTTTTTCGATGAATCTGGGCGTCGAGACGGTGTCACTGTATCTATTGTGCTGCGCGGTGGCCGATGCGGGTGCAGCGATCACCCGGACGACCCTGCAGGCTAAATGGAACGGCACCCGGGCCACCCTTGAACGGGAACTGGGCCGGCTGGAAGATAGAGGCGTCTTATGCCGGGACGACACAAAGATGCAAGGGGAGTCCGTTTATCGGGTGATGGATGAGAAGCAGTGGCGCTGACCACTGGAATTATTGCATCAAGGCCCTTTTCACGCAGGTGATGATCGTCTGATCCGGTGCGTCGGCGTTCATACCCGGACAGGACACCGCCATGGCCCGCCAGTTGTCCACATCCACCAGAATGCTGTTGATAAAGGGCCACTGCCGGCACATCTTGGGCTTTACCGGATGGATGGTGCACACCTTATCCCAGAAGATGCAGTAGCCGTCGTCGCCCTGCACGATCAGATGTCTGCCCCCGGACTTACGGGTATAGTGGGCCAACAACCTGTGCACCGACACCCCCACATAACGGGCGATTGCATCAATATCCGCCGTGGACAGATAGGTGCCGCCATACCCCTTGCAGCAGTCGCCGCACCGGGTGCAGACAAACACCTCCTCACAGGCCTTTTGGTTGTCAGATGCCATGTCGACTCTCCAGCGCGCGTTTCAGGGTCACCTGGTCCACATACTTTAAATCTCCACCCATGGGTACGCCCGAAGCGATACGGGTAACCTTCACCGGCAGAGAGATCAGGATCCCGGCAATATAGGCGGCCGTGGATTCACCCTCCACATTGGTGCCGGTGGCCAGAATAATTTCGCGCAGACCTTCTTTTTCTACCCGGGCCACCAGTTCCGCAATTTTGATATCCTTGGGACCGATGCCATCCATGGGGGAAAGGACACCCCCTAGAACATGGTATCGTCCCCTGAAGGCGCCTGACTTTTCGATGGACGCCATATCGGCAGGCTGCTCCACCACACAGATCAGGCT
>NZ_JAWOHB010000036.1:0-9687 GCF_046496365.1 Desulfosarcina sp. | reverse complement strand
CGGGAGGGCTTCTGGGCGCTGCTGGCACCCGTCATTATCCTTGGCGGGATCTACACCGGGTTTTTTACGCCCACCGAGGCCGCTATCGTTTCCATATTCTATACACTTTTCGTGGGTATCTTCATCTACAAGGAAATCGAGCTCAAAGGTGTCATGAAAGCCCTCGAGAGCACCACCTGGATCACAGGTCGCGTTTTGATCATCATGTTTACGGCCCTGGCATTCGGTCAACTGTTGACCATCAACAAAATTCCCGACCTGATTGCGCAGGCATTGTTGGATTTCACCGGAAATCTCTATCTGATCTGGGTGCTGGTCATTGTGTTTCTCTTGTTCATGGGGATGTTCATGGAGACCCTGGCAACCATCATGTTAGTGACGCCGGTACTGCTGCCGGTCATGGTGTCTCTCGGCGTGGACCCGATCCATTTCGGCGTTGTTCTCGTGTGCTGCTGCGAGATCGGATTTGCCACACCGCCTCTGGGCGAAAACATGTTCGTCGCTTCGGGTGTAGCCAGGACCACATTGGAAGATATTTCGGTGAATGCCCTGCCTTTTGTATTCGTCAGTGTGCTTGTGGTGTTTCTGATCGCCTATTTTCCGATCCTGACCCTGTGGTTGCCGGATCTGCTAGGGACGCTGATTAAATAGAAAACTATAGCGAAACGAATATGATCTGGATTGGCTGTCTGGTTTACGATTAAATTTTATGAAATATTTAATAATATGTGGAGGCGGTCATGGAATATCTCAAGAAAGCAGCTAAAACGGCTGAAACCGACACTGCGCGAATTCGAAGCGTCGTGCAGGGAATCCTTGCAGACATCGCGCAAAACGGTGAGGCGGCCGTCATCCAACTCGCAAAAAAGTTTGACGGCTGGGAAGGGGATTTTATCCTCAGCCAGGAAAAAAAGCAGCGCCTCATCGATTCCGTTCCTGAATCGATAAAGCAGGATATCCGGTTCGCCCACAAGCAGGTACACGGGTTTGCCACGGCGCAGCGGGAAAGCCTCCGCGAATTTGAAAAGGAGACCCTCCCCGGTGTCCGCCTGGGCCAGCGGATCATCCCCATGAAGGTTGCCGGTTGTTACATCCCCGGAGGGCGCTTTGCCCACGCGTGTTCTGCCATCATGAGTGTGGCCACAGCCAAGGCTGCCGGCGTCGAAACTGTGATCGCCTGCTCGCCGCCCCGCGGGGAGAGCATCGCGCCTGCGGTGGTTTACGCCCTGCATGTGGCCGGAGCGGACATCATCCTTGAAATGGGCGGCGTTCAGGCCATCGCCACCATGGCATTCGGTCTGTTTACCGGAAAGCCGGCCAATATACTTGCAGGCCCGGGAAATGCCTATGTGGCCGAAGCAAAAAGCATCCTTTCCTCGGCGGGTAAATGCACGATCGATGTCTTCGCCGGTCCGACGGAGTCGGCCATCATTGCCGATAAAACAGCTGACTACATGACTGTCGCCGTTGATCTGGTATCCCAGGCTGAACACGGATATGATTCCCCGGTATGGCTTTTTACCGACTCAAGGGCGCTGGGTGAAAAAGTACTTGAAGTGATCCCCAAAATCATTGCGGATATGCCCAATCCTGAAGTACCGGAAGCATCCTGGCGAGACTATGGCGAAATCGTCCTCTGCCGTGACAGGGAAGAAATGTGCAGGGTCAATGATGCGTATGCAGCCGAGCATGTCCAGGTAATGGCCGAAGACCTGGACTGGTGGGTTAAAAATCTCCAATCCTATGGATCGTTGTTTCTTGGCGAGGGCAGCACGGTTCCCCACGGCGACAAGTGCTCGGGCACCAATCACATCCTGCCCACCAAAAAGGCCGGCCATTACTCAGGTGGACTGAATGTCTTAAAATTTTTGAAAATTTATACCTATCAGGAGATCAGCAAAGCGGCCAACAAGGTGATCAGCGGCGCGGCATCACGTCTGTCGCGGGTCGAGGGCATGGAAGGCCATGCCCGGGCATGCGACTGGCGGTTGAGAAAATATTTCCCTGATCAGAGTTGGGATTTTGATGTTTACGAGCAAACTAAATATTGATCCGCTTAATTACTGAATGCGTTGGAATCAAAACGGGTAGGGCTGGAAGTGAATTTCTCACAGGAGCATTGGGCATGGCCAACACGGAAGGGAAAAAATTTACCAAGGATTTTACCTTGCAGGAACCGATCTGTGATGAAGGGATTGAAAAGGCCGTTGAGATTTTAAAGTCCGGCAAGCTTCACCGCTATAATGTCGATCCGGGAGAAAAAGGTGAAGCTGCCATGTTGGAAGAAGAATTTGCCGCTTACATGGGCAAAAAATATTGTCTGGCCTGCGCGTCCTGCGGGAGTGCCATGTATCTGGCGCTCAAAAGCGCCGGCGTAAAACCGGGCGACAAGGTTTTGTGTAATGCCTACACCCTTGCGCCGGTTCCCGGTGCCATTGAAAACACGGGGGCAGTTATCGAACTGGTCGATATTGTAGATGACTACACCATCGATCTCGACGATCTCGAAGAAAAAGCCAAGGCGCCGGACGTGAAATGGTTCATGCTCTCCCACATGCGCGGACACATAACCAATATGGATCGGCTCATGGACATCTGCGCCGCCCATGACCTTGTCCTGATTGAAGACTGCGCCCACACCATGGGTGCCACCTGGGACGAGAAAAAGTCCGGCTCCTTCGGAACCGCCGCCTGCTTCAGCACCCAGACCTACAAGCACATGAATTCAGGGGAAGGGGGGCTGCTGGTCACCGACGCCCCGGACCTGATCGGCCGCGCCATCATCTATTCGGGTTCTTACATGCTCTACGAACGCCATACGTCAAGGCCCGGCATGGAGGTCTTTGAGGGCATCAAAACCATGGTCCCCAATTATTCCAGCCGCATGGACAATCTTCGGGCAGCCATCTTGAGACCCCAGCTCAACATATTGGACCAGCAGTGCGTGCGCTGGAACCAGCGCTACCGGTTTTTGGAGCAGGGATTGAACCAGATCCCGGGGATCACCTGCCCCCGGCGGGACCCCCGTGAAAACTACGTGGGCAGCTCCATCCAGTTCTCCCTGACTGGTCAGGACGAGATAACCATCAGACATTTTCTTGCCGAGTGCAAGAATCGGGGTGTCGAACTGAAATGGTTCGGCGACAAGGAGCCGGTCGGGTTTACGAGTGCTTATGAAAGTTGGCGATATCTTGGAAAATTGCCCTATCTTGCCAACACCAAGCGCATCCTTGCCGTGATGTGCGACATGCGCATCCCACTGACATTTACCCTGGACGATTGCCGGCTTATCCTGGCGATCATCGCAGACGTCTCAGCACAAGTCCTAAAATAAGGAGAAACCGTCATGTCCAAGAAAACGATTAAAACGGATCGAGCCCCGGCTGCCATCGGCCCTTATTCCCAGGCCGTGGTTTCAAACGGACTGCTTTTCACCTCCGGCCAGCTGCCCATTGACCCGGCAACCGGAAAGATTCCCGATGGAAGCATTGAAGACAAGGCCCACATGGTTTTCAAGAACCTTGAAGCCATTGCCACGGCGGCCGGGACCACTTTGGACAATGCCGTCAAAACGACTGTCTATCTTGCCGACATCGCCAACTTTCAGGCCGTCAACAACGTTTACGCCCACTACTTCAAAGAGCCGTATCCCGCGCGCAGCGCCTTCCAGGTGGCAGCGCTTCCGCTGGGTGCGGATATTGAGGTGGAAGCCATCTTTCAACTCTAACCAAACCATCAATCGAGGAAAGGACAGCCGATGAATTTTACAAAATTTCCCAGGAGAAATTATCTTCAGGGGCCGACTCCCATCGAGAGCCTGCCTTCCCTGAGCAAGGCGCTCGGCGGCAAGGTCAACCTCTACATCAAACGTGACGACCTTCTTCCGGGATCCGGCGGCGGCAATAAAACCAGAAAGCTGGAGTTCTGCATTGCCGATGCACTTGATCAAGGTAAGGATTCAATTATCACCTGCGGGGCCGTCCAATCCAACCATTGCCGGCTGACGGCCGCCTGGTCAGCCAAGGAAGGCCTCGATTGTCACCTGATTCTCGAAGAGCGCGTAAAGGGATCTTACAAGGCGGATGCCAGCGGAAACAATTTTCTCTTTGAACTGCTTGATGTGCAGAGTATTGGCGTCGTTGCAGGCGGTTCCGACATGATGGCCGGGATGAGCAAAAAGGCCGAAGCACTCGCAGGTGCCGGCAAAAAGCCGTACATCGTTCCCGGCGGCGCTTCCAATGCCATCGGTGCCATGGGATACGCGGTTTGTGCCGAAGAGACCATGGGCCAGCTCAACGAGATGCGTCTTGATATCGATCACATCATTGTACCTTCGGGTTCTGCCGGGACCCACGCCGGCATGGCGGTGGGAATGGCCGGCGTCAACGGGGGAATCCCCATCAGCGGGGTCAATGTTTCCCGGCCGAAAGATGTTCAGGAAGCGATCGTCTACCGTCTGGCGGTTGAACTCGCTGAAAAGATCGGGGTAAAGGGCGGTGTTGCGCGTGAAGATATTGTCTGTTTTGATCAGTACGTCGGTCCGGGCTACTCCCTGCCGACCGAGTCCATGGTCGAAGCCGTAAAACTCTTTGCCAAAAGCGAAGCTGTTCTCCTCGATCCTGTGTATTCAGGCAAGGCAGCCGCCGGATTGATCGACCTGGTGCGCAAGGGGCATTTTCCCGCCGGTTCCAATGTGCTGTTCCTTCACACCGGTGGATCGCCAGCCCTGTACGCCTATATGGATACCTTCAGACAAGGGTGATTGTGTTCAAGACGGTTGTTGATGACGAGGGCCTCTCTTTACAGGGGCTCTCAATCCTATTTTCGCGACAGGGTATCAAACCAGATGACCGAAACAAAAGAGAGAATCGTTGGAATTTTAGGCGGAATGGGCCCGGAAGCCACTGTTGATCTTATGCAACGGATTATTCGCCTGACACCCGCTTTGGATGACGCCGATCATATCCGTTGTATTGTGGATAATAACCCCAAGGTTCCATCCAGAATCAAAGCCATTATCGAAGGAGATGGCGAAGATCCCGGACCTTGCATGGCGGATATGGGCCGCCGACTGGAATCATGGGGGGCGGATTTTTTGGTGATTGCCTGCAATACCGCCCATTACTATTATGATGCGGTGCGGCATGCGGTCAACATTCCGGTGATCAACCTGATTGATCTGGTGGCCGATCATGTGAACAATGATTTCCCGGACCATGGCAAAATCGGAATATTAGCCTCTCCTGCGGTTGCCATGACCGGTCTTTACGCAAAGCGATTCGGCAAATTGGGGATTGAGGATGTATGGCCTGATCCTGATCATCAAGCACGCCTGTTAAGCGTCATCAAAGAGATTAAAAAAGGAAACAGCGGTGCAACCGTAAGGGATGACTATCAAAAGGTATGTGACAATCTGATTCAAAAAGGAGCAACCCTAGTGCTTATCGCCTGTACCGAACTCAGTGCTCTCGGGGGGACGCTGCCTATCAAGGCCATCGATGCAGCCGAGATTCTTGCCCTGGAGATCGTTCGTGTGGCGAAAAACAGAAAACAACCCTGAAAGCCAATATTACAGCGACCTGCTGAAATATAGACAAATCACACCGTCTGGTAATGTCAATCGGGGTTGATATCAAGATCGCAACAATTTGACAAACCTGGGCATTCGTAATAAATGCATGAATTCTTAAGGATTCTATAAAATATTTGCTTAGCGGCATATCGATCAGCTATCCATCCGTCAGGTGATGCACAGGAGTTTCTAGTTTGGCTGACAACAAATCATACATGAAGTCCCTGAGAGCATATGAGAAGATAAGGGACATGATTCTCAGCGGTTTCAAGCATCCCGGAACCCGGCTTGTATTGTCTGAACTCGAAACCGAACTGAGCATCGGCCGCGGTCCGATCAGGGAAGCCCTCATGCGCCTGGACCGATCGGGACTCGTTAAAAATATTCCCTACAAGGGTGCCATCGTCGCCACGCCGCCAACCCCAAAAGAGATCCTGCATATATATGATCTGCGGGCGGATTTAGAAGCCAAGCTGGCTGTTGAGGCCATAAAACATTTGACGGATGCCGATATTCTCAGGCTGGAAGAATTGATCGCGCGCATGGAAGAGCTTCCCCAGAATCACTATCAATTGGACAGGGAGTTCCACCGTGTAATTTGCGATGCATCCAAGCTTCCCCATTTATGCAACATTGCCCAGGCATTGGTTCAGTCGGTGGAAAGCGTACTGAATATATATCGGCGGGAGAAAGACCATTGCATTAAGTTTAATAAGCAGCACCGGGAAATTCTCGATGCGCTTAAACGGAAAAATCCTGAAGACGTTAAAGCGGCCTTTGAAATCAATATTAGAAGCGGGCTTGAAATTATTAAAGACACCTTCAGCAAATTGTTAAACGTCCCTTTCGAGTAAATTTGAATAAAACAGATGACGCAGAATATTCTTGACGGAACAACTGATGTGTGATGTATCAGATATCAGATCGCTGAGCCTATTAAGGCAACATATATCTATAGGGGGATTAACAAATGGCTAAAATGAAAATGACTACCGAAGAGGCTTTTGTGAAAGTACTCCAGATGCACGGCATCGAACACGCATTCGGCATTATCGGCTCGGCGTTCATGCCCATATCCGACCTGTTTCCCAAGGCGGGGATCACGTTCTGGGATGTCGGGCATGAAGGCAATGCCGGGATGATGGCGGACGGGTTCACCCGAGCCTCCGGCAAGATGTCCATGATGATTGCCCAGAACGGCCCCGGCATCACCAACTTTGTCACCCCGGTCAAAACTGCCTACTGGAACCACACGCCCCTCCTGCTGGTCACCGCTCAGGCAGCCAATATGACCATGGGCCAGGGAGGGTTTCAGGAAGTCCCCCAGATGGCCGTGTTTGAGGAGATGGTGGCCTACCAGGAAGAGGTGCGGCATCCGTCCCGCATGGCCGAGGTGCTCAACCGGGTTATCCTGCAGGCCAAGCGTGCCTCGGCCCCTGCCCAGATCAATGTGCCCCGCGATTTCTGGACCCAGGTGATCGAGATCGAACTGCCGGCGATTGTCGAATTCGAGCGTCCGGCCGGCGGTGCGGAAGCCATCGCCCGGGCCGCGGATCTTCTATCCAAGGCCAAATTCCCGGTGATCCTCAACGGTGGAGGTGTGGTCATCGGTGGTGCCATCAAGGACGCCATGGCCCTGGCCGAGCGTCTGGATGCCCCGGTCTGCTGCGGCTACCAGCACAATGACGCCTTTCCAGGCAGCCACCCGCTGTTCGCCGGCCCGCTGGGTTACAACGGCTCAAAAGCCGGTATGAAGCTGATTGCCAATGCCGACGTGGTCTTGGCCCTCGGGACCCGATTGAACCCTTTCTCCACCCTGCCGGGCTATGGCATCGACTACTGGCCCGCCAACGCTGCCATCATCCAGGTCGATATCAATCCCAACCGCATCGGGCTGACCAAACCCGTTAGCGTAGGCATCGCCGGAGACGCCAAGAAAGTGGCCAACGCTATTCTGGCCCAGCTTACCGAGACTGCCGGTGATGAGGGCCGCGAGGCGCGAAAAGCGACCATTGCCAAAACAAAGGCAGACTGGGAACAGGAATTAGCAACCATGGATCATGAAGATGACGATCCCGGCACCACTTGGAATCAGCGCGCCCACAATAATGAGCCGGAAAAAATGACCGTTCGCATGGCATGGCGGGCAATCATCAAAGCCCTGCCCGTCGATGCCATCATCTCCTCCGACATCGGCAACAACTGCGCCATCGGCAATGCCTATCCAACCTTCGAAGCGGGTCGCAAATACCTGGCTCCGGGCATGTTCGGACCCTGTGGCTACGGTTTTCCAGCCATCCTGGGAGCAAAAATTGCAAGGCCCGATGTTCCCGTGGTCGGCTTTGCCGGTGACGGTGCCTTTGGGATCTCCATGAACGAGATGACCGCCTGCGGGCGTGAAGAATGGCCCGCCATCACCATGATCATCTTCCGCAACTACCAGTGGGGAGCGGAGAAGCGAAACACGACCTTATGGTATGATGACAACTTCGTAGGAACCGAGCTGGATTCAAAAGTCTCTTACGCCGGCATCGCCAAAGCATGCGGTATGGAAGGCGTTCAGGTAACTTCTCCGGAGGATCTCACTGAGAAGTTAAGCGCGGCCGTCAAGGCCCAGATGGAGGAAGGCAGGACCACCTTCATCGAGGTGTTGAACAATAAGGAACTGGGCGAACCGTTCCGCCGCGATGCCATGAAAAAGCCGGTTGCCGTTGCGGGGATCAATCCTGACGATATGCGCCCGCAGCAGGGTGCAACAGCTTAAAACCGAGGTCATTCAATAAACGAAGATTCGTTTTTTAAGGAGAAAAACCATGCAATCGACCGTCAATTGGAACGCGTACGACACCGAAGAGATGGTTCGTGGCGACCGGGACTACCTGTGGCACCACATTAAACCCCACAAGGTGTTTCAGGCTGCCGAGCAGATGATTATTGTCGAAGGCAAGGGCCTTCGGGTGACCGACATCAGAGGCAAGGAATACCTCGATGCGACATCCGGGGGCGTCTGGAGCGTTATGGTGGGCCACGGCAGGGAGAGTATCGCCAAAGCCATTTACGATCAGCTCCTTACCCTGGGTTACTACGCAGGTTCGGTCGGCAATATCCCCACCATCAAATTCGCCGCCAAGCTGATCGAACTGCTCCCGAACCTCGGCAAGGTCTATTTTTCAAACAGCGGGTCCGAGGCCAATGAAAAGGCTTTCAAGATTGTCCGCCAGTTGTCCAACATCGACCCCGAGCGCAATGGCAAATACAAAATCCTCTTCCGGGATAGGGATTATCACGGGACGACCATCGGTGCACTCAGCGCAACGGGACAACTGCAGCGAAAACAGGATTTCGGTCCGTTTGCCGAGGGGTTTGCAGAATTTCCCCACGCGCTTTGCTACCGATGCCCTTTTGGCAAGTCCTACCCGGGCTGCGACATCGATTGTGCCCGCAGTTTAGAAGATGTCATCCTCAAGGAAGGGCCGGACACCATTGGCGGCTGCATCGTGGAACCGATCACCGCCGGCGGCGGCATCATCGTGCCGGTACCGGAGTATTATCCGATCCTCCAGGAGATCTGCAACAAGTACGGCATCTACCTGATCATGGACGAGGTGGTCTGCGGATTCGGCCGTACCGGAAAATTCTGGGGGTTTGAGCACTACGAGGTGGATCCGGACATGGTCACCATGGCCAAGGGACTGGCCAGTTCCTACATGCCCCTTTCCGCCACGGTCGCCCGCCAGGAGATTTATGAAAAGTTCCTCTGTGATCCGGCCGATCCCGAAAAGGGCATTAACTACTTTCGCGACATCAGCACGTATGGCGGCTGCGCCGGGGCCACCGTCGCCGCATTGGAAAGCACCCGCATTATCGAAGCGGAAAACCTGGTGGAAAACAGCCGGGTGGTAGGCAACTACATGCTGGAGAGCCTGCAGGCTCTGTCGGACATGCCGCTGGTGGGCCATGTGCGCGGCAAAGGGCTGTTCTGCGGCCTCGAGTTGGTCAAGGACAAGGCCACCAAAGAACCCATCACCGAAGCGGAAATGGGTCGCATCATGGGGCTGGTGGCCGCCCAAGGCGTTTTGATCGGCAGGACCAACAGTTCGCTGCCGGGCAACAAT
>NZ_JAWOHB010000150.1:0-5739 GCF_046496365.1 Desulfosarcina sp. | reverse complement strand
ATGGCGAAGGTTTTCGGCAACCTGAAAAAAGCCATCATGATTTTTCATTCGCCGGTGGACCATATCGTCGGCATTGACAATGCCGCGAAAATATTTCAACGGGCACGTCATCCCAAGAGCTTTATATCATTGGACAAAGCCGATCATCTGCTTATGAATGAAGCTGATGCGCAGTATGTCGGCGCCATGATCGCGGTATGGGCGCAACGGTATCTATAGAAGGGGCGAAACGATCCTCCCCACAAAAGCTGCCTTGCCGGCAGGGGCGCTTACCGGAAGGGTATCCGCTTTCAGCAGAAGGCAATCATTGAGAAAGGAATCCTGTATGAATCGAAAGCAGTGCGAAATCACCGACCCTGAGCAGATTGCAAAAATTCTTTCAAAGGCAACCATCGGACGGCTGGCTACGGTGGATGCCGGGAACTACCCCTACATTACACCGGTCAATTTTGTGTATTACCAGAACAACATTTATTTTCACTGTGCCGCCAAAGGCGAAAAACTGGAAAACATAAAAAGAAATACAAAGGTCTGTTTTCAGGTGGATATTCCGCTGGCCTACCTGGATGCCGGCTTTACAAATCATACCTCCCCCTGCAACCTGCATCAGTTTTACCACTGCGTCATCCTGCGGGGAAGGGCCAGGGTGGTGGCCGAGGAGCAGCTCAAAACCGATGCGCTGAACGCGCTGGTTGAAAAACATGAACGCGGCGGACTGCTTAAAAAAGTGCAGGCGGACATGGCGGACTACAAGGCCTGCGAGGTTGTTGAAATACACCCGGAGCGAATATCCGCCAAAAGTGATCTGGCCCAGGGGAAATCAACACGTGTGAAAGCTCAAATCGCCGCCTATCTCAGGCAGCGGAATCGGCCGGGGGACCTGGAAACCATTCGGGAAATGGGTATGGACGGGCTGTCCTGTGACCGGCTTCAGCAGGATTAAAACCCTGTGCTACAACAAATAAGGGATAAAACGGATAAACGATAAAAGATAGAGAATACAAAGCATTAAGTAAATTCAGAGCAGGGATTCAGCCCTGCTTGCGGCCGCTGCGCAAAGGGGAAAGGGTGAGGCCATGAAGGAATGCAGAGATTGCAAACACCCGGTAAGCGACCAGGCCTATACCTGCCCCAACTGCGGCGCCATGTATCCGGCAAAGCCGAAATTCATGCATTGCCCAGATCGGCCTGTATGTCGACAAGGGATACGGCCAGGTGGTTCGGCAGATCGGCGGACTTCTCTTCGGGTTTTGACGGGAACCCGAGAAAGCTGCTTTTGACGCCTTCAACGCTGCAGTTGGAAAGATGATGCATGCAACAGGACCGCTTCTATCATGCCTGGGTTGATCAATGGAACTAACTGGGGACAGGTACTTATTTTTTTCCGTCACACAAGATGCTGTATTCAAAAACGTGTTGACGCACAAGCAACATTTTGGCATACTTGATGCCGGTTAAAGCAAATCCCGCGAACAAAAATGGAGGATGCCATTTTAATCCCCGATAATGCGGAAGCTGGCCGATTTGTAGCCCTTCACCTTTTGCGAATGAAGTTGAGCAGCGATGATTTGATCTGCTGCTAACCGGGGTCACGCAATGCGATTTCAATCAGATCCAGGTCATTGGCCAGGGTTTCGACCACAATTTCGCTGTATGACCCGACCATGACGGACCATCCTGCAACCGTGTGCATCACGAGTCGGCTTACTGCCGGAATGAATTCATTGGTGATGAATTTTTGTAATCCTTTTTTTCGACGGAACCGATGGTCCAATAATGGTTCAACTGGACTGTCGTATTACCATCCGCCTGCTCTGTTTTTATTGGTCCTGGAACTTGAAACTCGCTTCAGTGTTTTGCGATATCGGCATCGGATCTCTTCAGGTGACCAATGAATAGTTTTTTTATAGGTCATGCGGGGTGTCAAACGGTTATGGAAATTCCAGGCGGTTCTTCGAGAAGGGGCCAGCCGGCGGGTGCTACATCTCTGCCTTTTTTCCTGGAATTTTTACGTTGTTGATTTTGATACCCATCTGATTGATAAAGTTTTAGCCGTGCCATTATTCAGCATTGCATACGCAGAGCCAGTGGCATTTATTGTATGAAAACCGCAGATGAGGAGGGAGCAAATGAAGCGATCATTCCAAGTGGGCCGAAAACTGATATTGATCAGCGTGTTGCTATGGATGTGGGCGGTTTTTGCGGCTGGTTCCGTTGCAGCGCAGGCATCGGCCGGGACTGCATTTCTTGTCGATGAAAATTTGACATCCCAACTGCAAGTGTGGGATGCCGATGCCATAACAGCCGATCCGCCGCGTGCCGAAACGGCCCGGTCCCTGAAAAAGGCCATTCGGAACGCCGCGGTGCGAGGGGCAGTGCCGGTGCCGGACCGGATCGGCGCTATTCAGTCGAAAATGAAGTCCATCGGCTCTCTGGAAAGCCCCGTCACTGCGGCCCAGCGGAACAATCTGCTGCGGCTGATCGATGATGTCCCGGACGCACAGGCAGTACAGGTGGTCTTTGACAAGCAAAATGGGACCCCCACTTTTGTGAAGGTAAAAACTTTCTCCGGAAGGACCGGGCAACGCCGGCAAGCGCCCGCTGTTTTGACCGACACCCTGGCGGGCCAGTTTCTGCGCACCCATCAGGAGCTGTTGAAATTGAAGGACCCGGATCAGGACCTGGCCCTTGAAGCTTCCTGGTCGGACCGCCAGGGCGCCAGGCATTTTAAATACCAGCAGGTGGTGCACGGTATTCCGGTCTATGGAAAGCAGCTCATCGTTCATGTGGATGATGCGGATGCGGTTTACCTGCTTAACGGCCGGTATGAACCGGCGCCCGATGACCTTGACACCACGCCCGCCATTTCCCGGGCCGAGGCTCTTGAAGCTGTACAAGCGCATTTGGGCTTGCCGGGTATTGACGCCGACACGATTGATCTGGTTGTTTTCACCCAACCGGACGGCGCCATGGTGCTGACCTACCGGCTCGAGGTGACGCCCGGACTTTCCGAAGCTTGGACCTATTTCATCGATGCCATAGACGCCACAATCGTCCACCGCATGACCCGCATTCACAATACTGTGGTCAGCGCCAGCGGGGTGGATCTGAACGGCGTACAGCAATCCTTTAAAACCTGGCTTCAAGGCGACAACCATTATCTCATCGATCTGAGCATGCCCTCAGTCGGGATTCCCGGCGCTGATCCGGTGGCGGCAGTTCAGAGCCCGGGTAATACCTATGTGATTACGGCCAATAACGGCGACGGCTCGAAGCTGTATCATATCACCAGCACCTCCAGCACCAGCGGTTGGGATGCGGCCGGAGTCAGCGTCATGGCCTACATTGAAAAAAGCTACAATTATTATAAAACCAATTTCAATCGCGACGGCCTGGATGGCGATGGCCGCAACTACATGGGTGTGGTCCATCTGGGGCAGAATTATGCCAATGCCTTCTGGAACGGCACGTATATCGTTTTCGGCGACGGCGACAACAAAACCTTTTCCAGCCTGGCGGCCTCACTGGATATTGTAGCCCATGAATTGCAGCACGGCATCACCGAGTTCACGGCGAATCTCAAGTATGAAAATCAGAGCGGCGCCCTGAATGAAGCCTATTCCGACCTGTTCGCCTGCATGGTGGACGATGCCAACTGGACGGTGGGCGAGGATTGCACCTTACCCAGTCCGGGATACCTGCGCAACCTGGCCGATCCGACCAAGGGGCTCAGCTCCCTGCCCAGGAACATGAGCGAATACCGCAATCTGCCCAACACCGAAGAGGGCGACTGGGGAGGGGTGCATATCAACATGAGCATCGGCAGCCGGGCCGGCTACTTAATGGCCGAAGGATTGGGCAGCAGCAGCATCGGCAGGGAAAAAACCGCCGCCATCTGGTACCGCGCCCTGACAACCTACCTGACCCCCTATGCCCAGTTTGCCGATGCCCGCAGCACCATGACCCAAGCTGCCGAAGATCTCTACGGTGCAGCTTCTGCTGAGGTGGCCGCCGTGCAGGCAGCCTGGGATATGGTGGAGGTGTTCGCCACCGGCGGCAACCGGCCCACGCCCGGTGACCCGGTTTCCGGCGATGACGTCATGCTTTATCTTTACCCCCTGGACAGCACCCACAATCCCTATGCGGCCGATGAGCACTATCACCTCTGCGCCTTGCTGAACGCCGGCAGCGGGTATGACGAAGCCAATGACATCTATCCGTTGAACGACACCTCGTCTCACGCCAACCGGCCACGCTATACCAAAACCGCCGCGTACACCGACGGCAGAGGTGCTACGGTGATTTTCTATGCCACCGAAGCCCACAATCTGCATGCGGCCTATCTCTATGCCGACGGCAGCTATGACTTCGGCCAGGAGGTTCTGGGTACCGGGGAATTTTACAGTATCGCCCTGTCCCCCGACGGGCGCTATTTTGCCTATACTCGGCCCGACGCCGATGATAATCATATTTATGTCCTGGATCTGGACGGGGATCGCACCGGCGCCTTTGTCATCGAGCCCTTCAGTGATGCTCAACAGAAAACAAATTATTTCAACACGATTCTATACGCGGATTCCCTGGCCTTTGATTTCGCCAGCAAAACCCTGGCCTTCGATGCCCTCAACTGCGTCTCCACCGCTGACAGCTCCTGTGTCGAGGGAGAGGGGTTTCGCTATTGGTACATCGGCTTCCTCTCCCTTGCCGATGATCCGAATGATGCTTCAGCCGTCCAGGGTACCCTCTCCTTTCCCTTCCCCAACCAATCTCCCCAGTACGATGTCAGCTATCCGGCATTCGCTGCCAACAACAGCTTCGTGCTGGCCCTGGATTTCAATGATTACAGCTACTACAGCACCTCTGGCAGTGTCGATTCCATGGTGTTGACTCTGAACGGCCGTGATGGAGAGAGCCGCTGGGTCATCAATCCCGATCGGAGCGGCGCCCAGATAGGGGTTTACGGGGTGCCCACCTTCTGGGGCGATGACGATGCCATTACTATCCAGTGGTATAACGGCGACAACGGCAGTGCCGACCGCGTCCCCATCGACGGCAACTGGGCCGGGCCGGCCGACAGTGAGTATCAGGGCAGCGGCGCCGTCACCAGCCTGAACGATTTTGACGTGGCTATGCCCGTGATGCATCGCCTGGCGTCCAGGGCGGTGTCCGGCGTCATTACTTTCAGCACCTACAATCTGAATTTCGACAACGTCGCCGTGGGGTCCCCGGCAACCAAAAATATTACCCTCAGCAATGCCAGCGCGCGGGATATCCGCATCCTGAACATCGCTCTCAGTGGCGCCGCCCGCTTCACCCATAACGGCACCAACGGTCTTTTGCCGCGCGACGGACAGATGGTCATCACCGTGGCCTATACCCCCACTGCGGCGGGCTCGGAATCCGCCATGCTTTCCATTACCAGCGACGCCGATGTTCCCACGGATCTGATTTCTATTTCCGGCCGTGCCACGTCCTCGTCGTCAGACGACGATGGTGGCGGCGGCGGTGGTGGCGGCGGCTGCATGATCAGCAGTCTGGGCGATGGACCGACTCAGGGCATGGGCAGCCTGACCCTGACGGCGTTTCTGGCGGGGATCTTGATTGTCTGCCTTCTTTTAAGGGTGCGATTTTTCTCCTGGCCCACTTAATTGAGGCAACGGACCAAAAAACCGGCCGGCTAATGCCGGATGAGAGATGTCTTGTCCAGAATACGGCCGTCGGCGGCATCGATGATATATT
>NZ_JAWOHB010000060.1:0-33763 GCF_046496365.1 Desulfosarcina sp. | reverse complement strand
CGATCAGTTTGATTAACTGCTTGCGCTCCAGATCCTTTATTGTCATCAAGGCCTGTTCTGCGCCGTCCGGGGTTTCGAATTTCAATGCGGAAAATGTGGCCATGTCGTTTTCCTCCGTTTTTTTCGTTGTCTGAAATTATCCAGTTGTTTCCGACTCGGTGGCAGAAAAATTCTTTCTTCAGTAGGGTGTGCAGACCCCAAAGGCGACGTTCCCGACAAGGTCTCCCGAGGCGGTCAACACCATCCGGCCTGTATCCTCCATGATGGCGATGGTCCAGCCAAAGCCGTCCGGGATATTTTCATACCCCTCTTCGGCACCCTGAAGAATGAGCTTGTGGTCGATTCGTTGAACGAACATCATCTTGTGGACCTCATTATGTCCTCCTTTCTATGACTATACTCTTTATTTAGGCGTAGAATTTTGGTTTACCTGTGATGTAAACCTCACAGCCAGACCATCCTACCGGCTGCCTGCGGCGGTCTTCGCCGCTGCCGGGGTGACTGTCAGCCGCCGCGGCGGCAAAATGATTCACCCTCGCAAATATTGATCGTCGGTTCTTCCCTCAAAAGGCTTCGAATCCCCAACAGAACCGTGAATTTAACCGACTTCAGGTAAGCATCCAAGGCTTTACGGTCTGTCCAGGTGGTCAAAAACAGAATCTCGGTTTCATCTGCCGCATTATGGAAAAATTTCGAATCCACATAGCCTTCCTCCTTTTTAGTGTCCGCAGACAGGGAATTGATGGTTTGCAAAACCTCTTTGCGTTTTTCCGCCAGAACGTTCATCTTGACAAACAAAAGAGTCACCGATCCCCTCCCAACCATACCTGGACGATCGTTTAGATCTATTCGCTTACCGAAGCCATACAGGATATTTCCAAAATGTATGCCAAGGTGGCCGTTCCGTCCGAATGTCATTTAAGTGTTTGATATTGTTTTGCCATTTATTTTGGATCGATGGCGTGATCGAAGGGAAGAGAAACGTGTCTTTCGTGAAATAACGAATAATCGTTAAATCTCGCGGAAATTTCAGAATTGAAGACGCGGCAACATCGCACCACTCAGATAATTCACCCTTCCACGATTTACCTCCTACTCGGGCCGAAAGATGGTATTCCAGTCCCGCTTCATGTCCACAACGAGCCAGCCGCGCTTGGGGGCCTCCTTGAGGGCGTCGACAAGCTGGCCGGTGCTCTTCGTCTCGACGTCATAGGCATATTCGCGTTCACTGTCGGTATGGTGGACGATGAGGCCGAAACTTGGGCGCGGGTTGTTGATCGTGGTGTACTGCAACATCGCGTGGTCGCCGTCACTGTTCCCGCAACATACCACGGGTCGTCGGCCGATGAACTGATGAATGCCGACCGGCTTGCCCTGCTTATCGTTGACGAACAGATAGTCGAGGGTTTTTGTCAGCACCGGCCCGCTGTCGCGCAGCTCGAATGTCGTGCGCGCTGTCGAGCCGACAACCTGCTGCGGGGGTATGCCGTAGACGCGCTCCACCCAGACGCGCATGAAGTCCGCGCCGCCGCCGGAAACGATGAAGTTCTTGAAGCCATTTGCCCGCAGAAGGCGCAGGAGTTCCTGCATGGGTTGGTAGGTGAGTTGGTCATAGGGCCTGCCATATCGCGGATGTCTGGCCGATGCGAACCAGGCCTCCACGGCCTCACGAAACTCGTCGGTCGTCATCCCAGCATGGGTGAGTGCCAAGACCTGCATCAGGCCATCGAAGTGTTCGCCTTCCAGGAGTTTTGCAAAGTCGCCGGCCAGGGCGGCTTGCACCATGGGATCCGAAGCGAGCTTGGGCTCGGTGAGGATGAGTCGGTTCAGTTCGTCGATGGCAAAGGCCGCCTGAAACGGCATTGGATTCTCCGGCCACAGACAGCCGTCGTTGTCGAACACGGCTATGCGTTCCGCCAGTGGCAAGAAGTCGGGTGATTCTTCCTTTGTCACCGTGGCGATGAACGCGAGGATACCCTGTTTGGCGGGGCCATCGTTCCAGGAAGCCAGCGGATCAGTACAGTGAAGGTCATAGAGCTTTCTCTGTGCGACACCGTAATCCCCCACCTGGTAGAGGCTCACGGATACGGCCCGGACGGTGCAGGTCTCGAATGGCTCCGCTTTCAGAGCGTCCACAAAGTCACGCGTCCCTATACCGACGGTCAGATGAGGGTGGTAGTTCATGCCGGTGCGGGGTCCGACGTAGTTGTTCACGTAATCCACGGTGGGCTGGCTGATCGCCCCGCCGTCGAGACGGGGCGCAAAGGCCTCGCCGGTCCCCTGCTCCACGGCGAACGGGGCGACAGCGTCGATGATCCGTTGCTGAAGTCGGCGCAGATCCTCGGTCGGCTCGATGACGATGCCCACCAACCGGAGATCCTTGTCGGCCAGGGCATAATAGCCGGTCGCATGGCATTCCCAATTCATCGACTGCTCTGCACGCAGCACTGCGGCCACGGCATTCGCGACCTCGTCGAGGTCCGCTGTCCGCACAAACCGCTGGAGCAGGGTGATGTGCGGCGTGTGGTTGGCATCCAGGGCGAAACCGTCCGGATAGCTCTCTCGCAGCCGGGCGTTCACCGCCCGTGCCCTCTCAACCGTGGCGGCATCTGGATCCAGCAGTACGTTGATCGCGATCAAGGTCATGCGGCTTCTCCTTTCCTGGTAGTTGAAACGATTGGATCACCGGAAGACATACAAAAAATCTCCAAAATGTATGCCAAGGTGGCCGTTCCGTCCAAATGTCATTTAAGTGCTTGATATGGAATCGCCTTTTTTTTGGATCGATGGCGTCATCGAAGCGAAGGGAAACGTTTCTTTCGTGAAATAACGAATATTCGTTAAATCTCGCGGAAATTTCAGAATTGAAGACGCGGCAACACCGCACCACTCAGATAAGGTTTCGGCCAATCCAGGCAGCCTTACCACCGGGCTTCCCAAAAACAGTTGGCCACGGTGCTCATTGGCACCTTGTGCTTCTTCAGCACTGTTCTTGCCGGGTGTGGCTGAGCCACGTACGGCTGTAGATCGATTTTGGCCATGATGGCCTCCTTTTGGTTGTGTCAGCCGGCAGGGCTGACCGGTTCATGTGAAATGCCATGGGGTCACACCTTGATTAGCGCACTGATATTGATGGTTTCGTAAAAAGTCGAAATTTCAGGTTTATTGTCATCCTCGCGAAGGCGGGGATCCATAAGATTCAGATAGTTATAGACTCCCGCCTCCGCGGGAGTGACACTGTTTGTGACTTTTTACGGGTTCATCAATATTTCTGGATTCCAGAAATGAAGGGGGGATGAAATGGAGGTGGACAAAATCGGAGGTCGTGGGTATAAAAATTCCGCAGGAATCATATGGGTAAAAAATAATAAGGAAAAACGGATTATCCCAACCCAAATAAGGCGGCAAAATTTGAATAAAGCACGCGACAAACTTGATAAGCGGTATCTTAGAGCGAACTGGAAATCGATTTACATCCTTACGGTGAAGGTTCCCCGCGGCTTGCCGCGGGGAGGGTTCAATGGTCGCAATTTTTGAAAAAAGGGAGATATTTCTGGTGGCTAAAAAACCGACCTATGAGGAATTGGAAAAAAAGGTCAGGGACTTATCCAAAGAAATTGAATCCTCGAATCAGAGAGAGAAGGCGCTTAAGGAGTCAGAAAATTATTACCGGGCCTTTTTTTTGAACGGGGCAAATGGCGTGGTCGTCCTGGATCCCATAACCGTCGAACCGATCGAATTCAATGATCAGGTTTGTCTGCAGTTAGGTTATTCGCGAGATGAGTTTGCCCGGTTGCGATTGTCGGATATCGAAGCGAAGGAGACGGTTGAAGAATCCGAAGCGCATATTCAGAAGATAGCAAAAAACGGGTTCGAATATTTCTGAGCTTTCACAAAAAATTAAAAGCGTGTTGGATGCGTCAAAAGGCGCGCTTCAACAATAATTATCCGACCCATGGACGCACCGGACTATCTGGAAAAGGGAGATTCAAAGACAATGGGAGAATGGGTTCAGGTTTTCATTCAGTTGAAAGCCACGCTGTCGGATGTTGGGCAAATGTTTTTGGAAGGCGGCCGTATGTTGCAACCCGCACTGAAAAAAATTGCCTTGGTCATGTGCGGCGGAAGCCTTGGTGCAGCAAGCAGGTATGGCATCGGCCTGCTTTCGGCCAGAGCCTGGGGGCCCCAATTTCCCTGGGGCACGCTGTTGGCCAACCTGATCGGGTGCTTTTTTATCGGCCTGCTCTTCGCCCTGGCCGATCGCGTAAGGCTGTTGACCCCAGACATGCGCCTGCTGCTGATTACCGGCTACCTGGGTGCATTGACCACTTTTTCATCCTTTTCCCTGGAAACCGTTAATGCCGGTCGCGCCGGCCTGGCACTTGAACCGCTGGCCAACATCCTGGTCAACAATATCGGCGGCCTGGCCCTGACGGTCATCGGAATGCGGCTTGGCGGTCTTAAATAGGGGGCCCAATGTTGGATTACAAAGGGATCGAAATCTTCACCAGCGAAGCCGCGCTTTACCGGAAAAAGCCAGTGGCGGATGCCGTCATTCAGTATGTCCGCGATCTGAAGATTGCCGCCCGCTGCATCGTCACCCGCGGTGTTGCCGGCTGTTACGAAGGTGGAGAGTTGGCGACCAAACGGCTGGAAATTCTTTCGCTTAACCTCCCGGTTCGAATTTTTATTGTCCTTCCGGCCATGGAGGCTGAACGCGTGCTGAACGGTCTTGACGGCATGGTCGGTGACGGCATAGTCGCCCTGCATGACCTGAACGTTCTGAGCCACCGTGTAAAGAACGCCTTTTTCCCCCGGCAGCTGATGGTGCGCGATGTGATGACCCATGAGCCAAAAAGCGTCACCACGGTCACCCCCTTGAGTGATGCGCTCCGGCTGCTGCTCTCTTCGATTTTCACGGGACTGCCCGTGTTGGACAACCAACGGCGGCCCATTGGGGTGATCACCCAGGGCGATTTGATCCGAAAAGGCGGGCTACCCCTGCGTCTGAGCCTGCTGGCGGAATCTGGTCGCGAACGCCGCGAGGCGGTCATGAATCTGCTGGCTTCGCGGCAGGCTGCCGAGGTCATGACGACCCCGGTCGTCACGATCGCCGAGGACCGGCCCTTGACCGAAGCCGTGGAGCTGATGCTGACCAGGGGAGTCAAACGTTTGCCGGTGGTCGATGGCACCGGGCGACTTGCAGGCATGCTGTCGCGGCTGGATATCTTCCGTACGGTCATGCATGCGGCGCCTGACTGGAATGCCTTCAAGGCGCAAAAAATCGAAGTTGAGCAGTTAAGACGTGTCGTTGACATCATGCGCCGGGATACGCACATTGTGGCGCCTGAAACCGCCCTTGACGAAGTGATTCGGATCATCGATGAAAACGATATTCAACGGGTGGCTGTGGTCGATGCCGACGGTAAGCTTTTGGGCTTGATCGCGGACCGCGATTTGCTGCGTTATTTCAAACCCGAGCAAGCGCTTGTCTGTCATCTGCTGTCCAAAGTGAAACTCCCTTTCAAGCAGGATGACTGCCGACTGGGGGACCTGCGCCGGCGCCTGGCCGAAATAACTGCCGGTGCGGTAATGACCACCGAACTGACCACGGTCCACGAGGAGATGCTGATCGAAGCGGCCATCGGGTTGATGATCGACAGGGGGCTCAAACGCCTGCCCGTTGTAGACGGTGACGGGCGTTTCAAGGGCATGATCAGCCGGGATTCGCTGCTGCGGACCGGTTTTGGCAGAACCGATTGAAAGGAATTCACGCGTGCTCCGGTTTAAAAAAGAGATCGTTTACTCCCGGATTGTGCTGCCTAGCGGTGAACGCGCCGAACGTCCCATCGAGATGCGAACCAACCCGGTCACCGGCCGCACCTGCAGGATCACCAGCAGCCGCGGGGAAGAGCGCGAGCCCGGCACCGAATCCCTGCCTGAACCGCCTCCTTTTGCCGCGGACCGCCGTCGATGCCCGTTCTGCCGCGCCCAGCGCGACACATGGACTCCGCGGCTTTCCCCCGAACTATGGCCGCAAGGACGCATGATCCGTGGTAGCTCGACGATTTTTCCCAACCTGTTTCCTTACGGCCGCTATTCCGCGGTCAGTCTTTTCGACGACGATCACTTCGTTCCGATTGGGACGGCCCGCCTGCAATCCTACGCGGACAGTTTCCTCAACTGCCGGGATTACCTTTTGCGGGTGCTGGCCCATGATCCCGCAGCCGTTTGCATGGCCATCACCCAAAACCACCTGCCATCGGCCGGTGGATCGCTGCTGCACCCCCACCTGCAGGTGCAGGCCGACCGCATCCCGGCCAATTACCAGCGCTACCTGCAGGCCTTCGCCGCCGAACACCGTCGGCATTCCGGCACGCGTCTGTTCAGCGACTACCTGGCCTTGGAAAAGCAGACCGGCCACCGCTTCATCGGCGCTACCGGTTCCTGGCAATGGCTGGCCGCTTTTGCACCCGAAGGCTTTTTTGAAATCTGGGGCATCCTGCCCGGTGTCACTTCCCTGCGGGAAACCACGGATGATCACTGGCTGACCCTTTCGCAGGGCGTATTGAACGCCCAGAAATTTTACCGCAGCCTCTGCCGCAACGCCTACAACCTGGGATTGTTGCTGGTTGAGGACGGATCAAAGGACCTGGAGCTGCGGGTCATCCTCACCGTACGCGGCAATTATGCCCCCTGGGTGCGCAGCGACTTTACCGGCTTCGAGGTGATGCTGGGCGACATGGCAACTTTTACAACGCCGGAGTTGACCGCCGAACTGGCGCGTGATGCCTGGTAGTGTTTATCTGACCGCTTTTAAAGAACCATAAGTATCGGTACGAATTGAAAACCCTCACTTGAAACAAACCGCCCACAAAAAGGTGTCGCGTTGAACGCCAAAATAAAAAGAACGCTCACGTGTGTGTTTCCGGTCTCAAAAACCCGCATCGGCCATTGTATCGGGTGTGGTGCATGCTGCAAGCTGCCGACCCCCTGCCTTTTTTTAAAAACCGGCGCAGACGGCCTCAGTTTTTGCGCGATTTATCCAGCCCGGCCCCTGAACTGCCGTAAATACCCGCGAACCCCCTCGGAATGGCTGACTTCCGACACCTGCGGGTTCCGGTTTGAGCCGCAACCGGAAACCATTCACCCACCGGTCCACAGGCGGCCGCTGTTTTTATCCGTCGACCCATTGCATTTCTTCAGCCTGACATCCTGGCTGTTTGTGTCTTCCATCTTCAAGCAATTAAAAAAACTGCTGGATTGAATCCTATCGCGTTGCGGTTGGTTTGCCTGCGTCGTGGCATTTTTAAAGGGGCATCCAGATCGATTCTCCTGCGCAACCGGTTTGGAATTATTCAAGAATTTCGTTCACGGCAGGCGCGGAGCCGGGTCCGGCGGGCGGTCCGGTTCCGGGGTGTAAAAACCGGAGAACCGTCCCCACTGGGCTTCGACCCATTCGAGGTGGGTGTTCATCCGGAGCTGCGAGCGCTCAGGCTGCTGCAGCCGAATCGCCTCGAAAATATCGTGGTGCTGCCTGAAAATGACCGGCGCGTTGGCCGGGTCCAGCAGCAGGCGATCCAACACCCCGCTGAGATAATCGTTGGCCAGATCGAAAATGCTCTTCAGGATGTGAATTCGGAAAAAATTGTGGGTCGCCTGGGCGACGGCCAGGTGAAAGCGTGTGTCGTCGGCAATGTCGAGGTTCGAGCTTTCGGTCCCCCGCTGCATCTGCGACAAGATGTCCTGCATCCGCTCGAGGTCTTGGGTGGTGCGGCAGGAGGCGGCTTGAAATGCGGCGGCCCGTTCGATGTCCTTGCGGACCTCGTAAAGTTTGGGGAGCTTTGCCTGGTCTTCCTGGAAGATCCGGCGAAGCGGATCGGGGGCGAGAAGCGAACCGACGCTGCGGACAAACACCCCTTGGCGCTTGCGGATTTCAACGAAGCCCAAGGCCTCCAGCGTGTTAATCGCTTCGCGCAGCGAGGACCGGCCCACTCCCAGTCGGGCGGCGAGCACACGCTCGGGAGGCAGTTTTTCGCCCGGCTGGAGTCTGGCGTCCACGATCAAACCCTTGAGCTGGGCAACGATGGCTTCGGAAACTTTTTCCGGTTTGATTTCAGTGAAAAGATCCGCCACAAGTTCCTCCGAGATGGTCGTCGATAAGGTTATTTATCGCTTGGTCAGACCAGCAATAATAAAATTAATGAAAAATGTCAACTCATTGTTTAATTGTGTAATTTTCGATTTCATGGATCTTGACAGGCCTAAAATTCGGTGGTATGGACACCAATCCACAAACGGCAATGGGCTCCCATCGCCCGTTGCCTCAATGACCCCACAACATTAAGGAGGGAACATGAAGGGACTGCGGGCAATGGTATGCGTGTTGGCGGTCGTGCCGGTGCTTCTTGTCGGACCTGACGCTTTTGCCAAGACGATTCAATGGAAAATGGCTTCGGCCTGGCCCTCCGGAACGCAGATCCAGTGGGCTGCGGAATTCTTTGCCGATACCGTCAACCAGCTCAGCGCGGGACGCTTTGAAATCAAGAGCTACCCCGGCGGCAAGCTGATCGGACCCCTGGAGGTTTTCGAAGCCGCCCGAATGGGGACCATTGACGTGGCTCACGCCTCCCCGGCCTACTGGATCGGCAAGATTCCCGCCGGAGCGCTGTTCGGGTATCTGCCCTTCGGCATGGACCCGGTTCCCTATCTGACCTGGATGTACGACGGCGAAGGGCTCGATCTGTACCAGGAATTATACGCCCAGTACGGTTTCGGCTACACCGCGCCCTGCGGCATCCTTCCCCCGGAGGATCTGGCTTGGTCCAACAAGCCGATCAAGAGCATGGAGGATTTCAAGGGGCTTAAGTTCAGGACCTCCGGGTACTGGGGCGAGATCCTTACCGAAGCCGGCGCTTCGGTGGTGATGCTGCCCGCCGGCGAGATCTACGAGGCCCTGCAGCGCAATGTCATCGATGCCGGCGAGTTCAGTATCCCGAGCATGGACGAGACCCTCGCGTTCCATGAAATTGCCAAACACCTGCTTGTGCCCGGAATTCACCAGCCTAGCACCATTTTGGATATTCTCGTGAGCAAGAAATCCTGGGAGGCGCTGCCCGCGGACCTGCAGGAGATCGTCAAGATTGCGGCCCAGGTCACCACCCTTCGCATGCTGACCAACAGCATTTCCAAGGACATCGGCGCGTTGGAGTCTTTCAAGGATAAAGGGATCGACATCAACTACCTCGACCCGCAGATTCAGAAGAATCTATACCAAAAAGCGGTCACGCTGCTCGATGCCAAAGCGGCCAAGGATCCTTATTTCTCCAAGGTCTGGGAATCCCAGAAAACGTTTCGGGCGCGGTATAACGCCTACGATTCCCTGATGACGCCTCAGTACGAGTAGCGCGGCGTTCGTCTATCACGGAGCGGCGGCCCGATCGGACGCCGCTCCCGGATCCGAGGGAAGTGACATGGTGCGATTGGAAAAAGCGGTAGATGCCGTCGATGTCTTCAGCGAATGGACCGGCAAAGCGGTCTCCTGGCTGGTGCTTGTCCTGACGGCCGCGCTGGGCTACGAGATCGTGATGCGCTACCTGTTCAATGCACCGACCAAGTGGGTCTTCGACATCAGCTACATGCTCGGCGGGTCCTTTTTCCTGCTCGGCGAGGCGTTCACCCTGCGGCGCAAGGGTCAGGTCCGGATCGATATTTTCTACAGCCGGTTTCCCCCTCGGGGCCAGGCGCTGATCGACTGCATCTTTTATGTGCTGCTTTTTTTCCCTCTGTGGGGAGGACTGTTTTACGCGCTGATTCCCTATGTCCACCTCTCCTGGATCACCGGAGAGCGTTCCATGCAGGGCTATTGGATGCCCATCCTCTATCCCTTCAAAACCGTGATGCCCATCGGTGTGTTTCTGCTGCTGATGCAGGGGGCGGCCGAGTTCACCCGCGCGCTTCTCTGCGTGCTGAAAGGAGGTGGGCCATCGGTTACGAAGTGATAATATTCCTCATGCTCGTGGGCCTGATCGCCGGTGTCTTCTTCGGGTTTCCGACAGCCTTCGTACTCGGGGGCATGGCCATGATCTTCGGGCTGATCTTCGTCGGTCCGGATATTTTCGGCTTTTTCATTCTGCAGCTTGAAAGCGTAATGAAAAACTACACCCTTTTGGCTGTGCCCCTGTTTCTTTTCATGGGCGTGTTCATCGAAAAATCGGGTATGGCCGAGCGCCTGTTCAATTCGCTCTATCTGCTCGCCGGTGGGCTTCGCGGCGGTTTAGGCATTGCCACCATCGTGATTTCGGCCTTGTTTGCGGCCGCAACCGGCGTGGTGGGTGCATCGGAAATCACCATTGGCCTGATGGCCCTTCCGGCCATGCTTGCCAAAGGCTACAACAAATCGATGGCCTGCGGAACCATCTGTGCCGGCGGCACCCTGGGAATTCTCATCCCTCCCAGCGTCATGATCGTCGTCTATGGGCCGATTGCCGGCTTGAGTGTGGGCAAGCTCTTTCTCGGGGCGATCTTTCCGGGCTTGCTCCTGGTCATGCTCTACATCCTCTATCTGGCGCTTCGCTGCTACATTCGCCCCCAGGACGGCCCGCCCATGGCGCCAGCCGAGCGCGATGTGCCCTTGAAGCACAAGTTGTATCTGCTGGTCACCTCCGTGGTTCCACCGGCCGTGCTGATCTTTGCCGTTCTGGGCAGCATTTTTTTTGGCATCGCCGCGGTGACCGAAGCGGCGGCCGTGGGAGTAATCGCCAGCATGGCCCTGGCAGCCGCCTATCGCCGGCTGACGCTGGAAACCATCAAACAGGCCTGCCTGCAGACGCTTCAGATTACGAGCATGATCCTGATGATCGCCGTGACCGCCTCGTTCTTTTCGACCGTGTTCGTGGCCCTGGGCGGAGACGACGTGATCAGCGACCTGTTTCTGAATCTGCCTTTCAGCAAGTGGGGCATCCTCTTTTCGATCATGGGCCTGCTGATTTTTCTGGGCATGTTCATCGACTGGATCGGAATCGTGTTCATCGTGGTGCCGCTGATCACCCCCATCGGCGCGTCGCTGGGCTTCGATCCGGTCTGGTTCGCCCTGCTGATTATGGTCAACCTGCAGATTTCGTTTCTGACCCCGCCGTTCGCCTATTCAATCTTCTACCTCAGGGGCATCACCCCTCCTGAGATCAAAACGACGGACATTTATCGCGGGGTCATTCCGTTCGTGGGGCTGCAGATTATTGGTCTTGCGCTATGCATCCTGTTTCCGCAGATCATCACCTACCTGCCGAACCTGATGCTGAAATAAAAATCCCCGGTAATCCAAAGGAGTCAAGGAGCGACGCACGATGGTAACTGATGCAAACGGTCGAACCGTCACGCTGTTCGTGCAGTGCCTTGTCGATGCGCTTTATCCCGAGGTGGCCGAAAGCATGGTTCGGGTCTTGGAGCAAATTGGCCTGAAGGTCGTTTGCCCGGTCGATCAAACCTGCTGCGGTCAGGCAGCCTTCAACACGGGGTATCGCCGGGATGCCGCGGTTGCCGCCCGGCACTTCGTCGAGGTTTTCGAAAGGGCCGAGACAGTGGTCTGCCCTTCGGGTTCCTGCGTCGATATGGTCCGGCACCACTATCGGGAACTCTTTTGCGACGACCCTGTCTGGCTCGAACGGGCCGAACGCATCGGGCGGCGCACCTTCGAATTCACCCAGTTTCTGGTGGACGTGATCGGCAGGCTCGATCTGGGGTCCCGTTTTGCCGGCCGGGTGACCTACCATGATTCCTGCCATCTGCTGCGCGGTCTGGGGGTCAAAGATCAGCCCCGCAAACTGCTCGAGCAGGTCCGGGGGTTGACGCTGGTGGAGATGAAAGATTCGGACTGCTGCTGTGGTTTCGGGGGCACCTTCTCAGTGAAGTACCCGGAGATTTCAACCGCCATGGTCGAGCAGAAGGTGGAGAACATCCTCGCATCGGGTGCCGACACGGTGACCGGGTGCGATATGGGGTGTCTGATGAATATCGAGGGTATCGTTCACCGGCGGGGCCTGCCGCTGCGGGTATTGCACATCGCCCGGATCCTTGCCAGCCAGGCGAAAGGATAGCCATGGCCCACATCCAGACCGAGCACTACCGGCGGGAGAGCCGCAAGGCCCTTCGCGATCCGGTGCTCCAGCGGGCTCTGGCCGGCATTCAGAGCCGGTTGGGACCGGCCACCGCCGCTTCCTACCGCAATCTGCCCGAGGGTCCCGCACTGCGGCAGGTGGGCCACGAAATTCGCCGGCGCGCGATCGAGAATCTGGACGTGCTGCTCGAAGCGCTTTCCGAGCGGGTCCGGCAAAACGGGGGGCAGGTCTTTTTCGCCCGGGACGCCGGGGAAGCCGTGGCCTACTGCCTGAAGGTTGCCAAGGCGCACCGGGTGCGGCTGGCCGTCAAGGGCAAGTCGATGGTCACCGAAGAGATCGGACTCAACGAGGCGCTGGCCGCCGCCGGGATCGAGGCGGCGGAAACGGACCTGGGAGAATTCATCATTCAACTCGCAGGCGAGCATCCGTCGCATATCATCGCTCCGTCGATCCACAAGACCCGGGTCGAGATCGGGCGGCTTTTTTCCGAGCGGCTGGGGATCGCCTATACCGACGACCCGCCCCAACTCACCCAGGCGGCGCGAAAAGCGCTCAGGGAAAAATTCTTTGCCGCGGACATGGGCATCTCCGGCTGCAACCTGGCCTGCGCCGAAACCGGGCACATTACGACCTTGTCCAACGAGGGCAACATCCGCATGGCTTCCACGCTGCCCAGGGTGCACATCGCTTTCATGGGGATGGAGCGCATCGTTGCCCGTCTGGAGGACCACGACGTGCTGTTCCGGCTGCTGTCGCGGGGAGCCGCGGCGCAGAGTCTCGCCGGATACGTCTCCTATGTCGGCGGTCCGGCGCTGGACGCGCACGCCGATGGCCCCGAAGCGTTCCATCTGGTCATTCTGGACAACGGTCGCAGCCGGATTCTGGCGGACCCGGTATTTCGGGAGATGCTTTGCTGCGTGCGCTGCGGCGCCTGTCTCAACGTGTGCCCCGTTTACGGAAAGATCGGGGGTCATGCCTACGGATACCCCTACTCGGGTCCGGTGGGTGCGGTCGTCACACCGCTGCTGGTCGGCATCAACCGGGCCAAGGATCTGTGCCTGGGCGAAAGCCTCTGCGGTGCCTGCCGCGATGCCTGTCCCGTCGATATCAACATTCCCAGAATGCTCCTGGAACTTCGGGCCAAACTGGCCGAGGGCGATTCCCGATGGCGGGTGAAACCGGTGGGGCGGGTCCAGAAGGCCTTGTTCGCTTTATGGGCCCGTCTGGTCAGGGACCGGCGTCTCTACGAAATTGCCTTGGCCGGGATGCATCTGGGCCAGCGGCTGCTGCCCCTTGAGCGAGGCATGGTCCGGTGGCTGCCAGCCCCGGCCGCGGGGTGGACCCGGGCTCGCAACCTGCGTCCCGTGGCGTCCAGAAGTTTCGTGCGCCGATGGAAAAAACAACACGAGAACGCGTAGGACTCGCCATGCCCAGTGCCGATGAGACCCGATTTCTTCGCAACGTGCGCCACGCCCTGGGCCTGGATCGGGTCACCAGCCGGTCCTTTGCGGAGCTGTTCGCCCCGGTGGCGACCCGATCGATGCCCGGGCTTGCCGGGAGCCGCAGCCGACAGGAGCGGCTCGCGCTGCTGGACCGGCTGATCGCGCAGGCGGCGCCGCTGCAGCTTCACGTGGCACCGGTTGCCGACCTCCGGGAGGCGGCGGGAAAGATCGTCGAGATCGCCGCTGAAAAATTTCCGGAATGGGGCTCCCAAAAAGCAATCTGTGCCTGGCGGCATCCGCTCATCGATGCACTGGCCTTGCCTGCGGCAATGGATCGACTGTCCATTCCCGTGTATTTCAGCGATATGGAAGGTGCCGGGGCCGATACCCTGCAAAAGCGCAAGGCGACCATCCGCCGCCAGGTGGCGGAATCGTTTATCGGGGTGACCTCGGCCGATTATTGCCTGGCCGAGACCGCCACGGTGGTCATGAGAACCCGGCCGGGTCAGGCCCGAAGCGTTTCTCTGGTGCCTTCGATTCACGTGGCGGTTGTCCGGCTCGCCCAGATCCTGGCGGATCTGGGCGAGCTCTATGCGCTGTTCCGGGCCGATCCCGAGCTGCGGTCGGAAGGCCTGACCCGCTGCATGACCTTGATCAGCGGCCCGAGCAAAACGGCGGATATCGAGCTGGTCATGGTGCACGGGGCCCACGGCCCCCGGGAGATGCACCTTTTGGTTGTCACTTAGCGTCGCTTTGCACGACCCACCCTTGGAAACCAATACCTGCATTGGGGTTTCACCATGGATTGACCCTCTTTCCGTTTTCTTATCGAATTGCGCCTTGCCTTCGGCGTGATTTCTAACTTCGTTTTCCCTGGCCGGCGGGCTTTTCAGGGTCGCACAGGGGGTGTGGGTCGGGGTTATTCCTGCGGCAGCATTTTCAACTGTTCGGTCAGCGTCCAGAAATAGAGCGTGACCGGCTCGGCGTTTTCATTCAACCGACGCAATCTCACCTTGGCGATGCACGCGTCAACGGTTACAATTTCGACCCTGACATCTCTGGGTGCAAGAAAGATTTTTTCGGAATTAAGCAGCTGCCTTGCTGCGACCCGGTTCTGGCTGCGCATCAACGTTTGGTACTCCTGCATCGACGACTGAAATGCCGATACGAGCGCATAGGCGGGGATCACCGCCGCTTGGTTGGCAAAAGCCGGCAGCGCGGCCAAAATCAGGGCAGCGATAACTAAGAATTTGTTTTTAAGGGTCATTTTCATCAGTTCCGGTTTTTCGACCAATCGATTCTTTTTGTTTGGTGCTTGTCGGATACATCGGCATTTACGCTGAAATATTTAGGTGGAAATCTTAGATCGGTTCCCGCTAAAAAATGACCGCTTTTTGACGACAGTTGTCAAGCACTTGTCGGTTTTGAACCCGCATTTAACACAATGATTTGATATAGTTCAGGATATAATGTCATTCAGAAGTGGCACGCTATTTGATAGTGTTGAATTGAACGGGCGTTCCCATGGTCAAGACGAACAGGTCCGTCCGAAGAAGGATCATACACCATTAAGGGAGTCTGATGAACCATCCACGCCACCAACTTTTTTGGATGACCCTCTATCTGGCGATTGTCGCCGTTGTCTGCCTGCTGATGGTTGTGCCTCTGAAAATGGCCTTCATGGCCAATTGGGGATTCAACCTGCTGATCATGGCAGCGCTGGTTATCGGTATAACCCTCAACATCCGTCAGGTCTTTGCGCTGGAACCCGAGTTGCGTTGGATAAAGATGTTCCGTACGGGGAATATCGGGATCTCGGTTGCCGCGCCCACCCGCCTGATGAAGCCCCTGGCCAAGCAGTTGGAGGGACTCAAACGCGACCGCTTCTCCCTGTCGGCCTTTTCCATGCGCACCGTTTTGGACGGAATTCGTGGACGTCTGGAAGAATCCCGCGAAGTCTCACGGTATATGATCGGACTGCTGGTTTTCCTGGGCCTTCTGGGAACGTTCTGGGGGCTTTTGGGAACGATCTCTTCGGTGTGGCGTGTCATTGAGGGAATGGAAGTGGCCAGTCACGATTTTGCAGCGGTGTTCGAGAATCTCAAAACCGGCCTCCAGGGCCCCTTGAGAGGCATGGGCACGGCTTTCAGTTCATCCCTGTTCGGTCTTGGCGGGTCGCTGGTTCTGGGGTTTATCGATCTCCAGGCGGGGCACGCCCAAAACCGCTTTTTCAATGAACTGGAGGAGTGGTTGACCGAGGTAACCCATCTGATCGACAAGGCAGAAGGCCAGACAACAGGCTTTGAGGCGTTGCCGGCGCCTTTGGGATCTTACGATATCAAAGACCAGCTGATTCTGATGACGCGCGAACTGCGCGAAAACAACCGTATTGTCGCGCAAGTGTTGTCCGCTAGGCCATCCGCCGCGTCTGCATCCGACAAGCGGCCTGCCGCGGCCATGAGCGCCTGAACCATGTCCGCCATCGCCAGACGTTCCCAGCGTGAATTCAATGTATGGCCCGGATATGTGGATGCGCTCAGCGCACTTCTCATGGTGGTCATTTTTCTGGTGCTGATATTCTCCATCGCACAGTTCCTGTTGAGCCAGGTCCTTTCCGGACAAGAGAGCGAGCTGGCAGTCCTGCAGCGCAAAGTCAACCAATTGACGACCCAGTTGGGACTCGAAGATCGGCGCAACAGGGAACTGGCGGCCACGATCACCGAACTGTCCGCTACGGTTGGCACGCTTACCGACACCAACGCGACCCTGGACGATACAGTCCTGGCGTTGACGGCCGGTGCGCAGCATGATCAGGCGCAAATCGAGCAACACCTGCTGCTGATTGGCAGCCTGCAGGAAGACATCAACGCGCTGCGGCAGATGCGCCAGCAGCTCGAGGAGCGAATCGGGGGCCTGACGGCTGCACTGCAGTCCGGTCAGACGGAGATCGGGATGCTGCGGGACCGTTCAAAAGCCCTCGAGGCCGGTATGGCCGATGCACACGAGCGCACCCTGCTGGCCCAGAAATCCATCCAAGACCGGGAGATTCGCATCCAGGCACTTTCCGCATTGATCGAAGATCAAGAGCATGCCCTTGCAGAGGAGCGTCGCCTGTCGGCCAGCGCCCGCGCCCAGATCGCTCAATTGAACCAGAGTATCACCGTTCTCAGGGCCCGTCTGGAGCAGGTCAGCCGGGCCCTGGACCTTGCAGAAGGAAAAAGTGCGATCAAAGATAATGAAATCAAGGACCTTGGAAAACGACTGAATATCGCCTTGGCACGGCGGATCAATGACCTGGAAGCTTATCGCTCGGAATTTTTCGGCCGACTGAGAGTGGTGCTGGGCGATAACCCCCTTATCCGCATCGAGGGCGACCGGTTTGTTTTTCAGGCCGAATTGCTGTTCTCCACCGGTTCGGCAGAGCTGGGCCATACAGGCATCCACCACCTCACCCAACTGGCAGCCGCCCTGAAAGAACTGGCCGACAAGATTCCGCCGGAGATCAACTGGATCCTGAGGATCGACGGTCACACCGACCGCGTACCGGTCACCTCGGGGAGATTTCCCTCCAACTGGGAGTTGTCCACCGCCCGTGCCGTCTCTGTGGTTCGCTTTCTCTCCAGCCAGGGGATCCCCGAGACGCATATGGCCGCTGCCGGTTTCAGCAAATTCCATCCCCTTGATCCGGCCGATACCCCGGAGGCCTACCGTAAAAACCGGCGGATTGAGATCAAATTGACCGCCCGCTGACGGGCTTTATTTTCAGCATGGATTTTAATATAACAGCCATCGTACCGGTGTCAGCAAAACAGCTTCAAGCTGAATGCAGAAAAGGGATGAGCCCTGCGGAAAGATGATGGCGGCTATGACGCAGCCCTGGCAAACCATTGACCGTGTTTCCACCAATGAGGGCTTCCTTGAACTGCGCAGGCGCGGGGAGCACGATTTTCTGATCACCCTGGGTGGCCGCGTGCTGATGAACAGCATGGCCAATCGGTCCGAGGTGGCGCTGGGTCGACTGGCCTGCGAACACCTCAGGGAGGCGGCCGGTCCGCTGGTGCTCGTCGGGGGACTGGGCATGGGCTTTACCCTCAAGGCGGTACTCGACAACCTGCCTGCCAGCGGCCGGGTCGTGGTGGCCGAATTGAATCCGGTGGTGCTGGCGTGGTGCCGGGGGCCGCTGGCGGCGCTTACCAACCACGCCGTGGCAGACGCACGGGTCGAAGTAAAAATCTGCGACGTTGCCCAATTGATTCGTCTTTATGCGCGGGACCCATCCGTTGAGAAATTGGATGCGGTGATCCTTGACCTGTATACCGGCCCCTACGTGCGCAGCCACAAGCGTGATGATCCGCTTTACGGAAGTATTGCCATCAATAAAACGCACGAGGCCTTAAAGCCGGGCGGGGTCTTCGCCGTCTGGGGCGAAGACTACGACGCCGGCTTTGCCAAGCGCCTGGCAGAGGCAGGTTTTGCGTCCACCCATCACCGCTCGGGACGGGGCGCGTCCGGCCACGTGGTCTACCTGGGCCGGAAAGTGCCGGGCGGAAAGGTAAACGGCTCAAGGTCCGGAAAAGGGGTCAAGGGGCTAAGAAAAAAATGAACGTCCAACGCTCAACGTCCAATGGAAACCGGTAAAACCATGCCCTTGCGGGCATGGACTTGTCTGGAGCGGTCCAGAAAAAAAACGGTCAAAGACTCAGCTGCGCCGCTGACTTCCGCTCTCCTGACTCCTGACTCCTCTTCTCCTGAATTCATCCCCCAATCCTCAATCCTCAAACCCCGGCGTGTTTTTTTTGGTACAGGGCATAGTAGGTCACCGGAACCACCAGCAGGGTGAAGACCGTGGAGGCCAGCAGACCGAAGATCAGGGTCCAGGCCAGCCCGGAGAAAATGGGGTCCAAGGTGATGGGCCAGGCTCCCAGGGCTGTGGTGGCGGCGGTTAGCAGGATCGGCCGCATGCGGATGGCGCCGCTTTGCAGGATCGCCTCGTCAAAGGGCATACCCTGTTTGAGAGCGTCCTGGATGAACTCGATCAATACGATGGCGTTGCGGATGACGATGCCGCCCAGGGCGATCATGCCGATCATGCCCGTGGCCGTGAAAAAAACAGGATCGGCATAGCCTCCGACGGTCTTGCCCGTGATCAGGTTGAGCAGCCAGAAGCCGGGCATGGCGCCGATGAGGGTCAGGGGAATGGCCATCATGATTAAAAGCGGCAAGAAAAAAGAGCCGGTCTGCACGACCAGCAGGATGTAGATGCCGGTCAGGGCGGCGGCAAAAGCGATCCCCATGTCGCGGAAGACCCGCAGGGTAATGCCCCACTCGCCCTCGCCGGCCCACTCGACCCGGGTGCCCGCGGGAAGGGGATCGGACTTGAGCTGTTGCATCATATCCAGCACGGCTTCGCCGGGGGCCCGGCCGGCCATCTCGCCGGTGACGAAAACCACCCGCTCCAGGTTCTTGTGGTAAATAGGCTGCGCGTGGGCGATGCGCACCGGGGTAACCAGTTCGGCCAAGGGGATCATGGCCCCGGTGGCACTTTTCACGGGGATCTGGCTCAGCTGCACCTCGCCGGAACGCTCCTGGCGGGGCAGGATGGTGTTGATCATCAGCGACTGGCGTTCCAGGGGCAGGTGCACCGTAGCCGGTTTGTCGCCGGAAAGGGCGATGCGCAGGGACTGGATGATCTGCTGGGTGGAGACGCCGTGCAGGGCGGCTTTTTCCTTGTCCACCACAAAATCGATTTTCTCCCTGTCCACTTCCGTCGAGTCGTCGATGTCCGTGACGAACGGTTCAGCCGCCATGATGGTTTTGACGTGGGCGGCGCCGCTGATCAACTGCCGGTAGGAGACATTTTTATCGCCGTAGATTTCGGCAACCAGGGTTGAAAGCACCGGCGGACCGGGAGGCGTTTCCACCAGTTTGACAGCGGCCCGGTTTCTGGCGGCGATTTCCTCCAGATCCTTTCTCAATCTGAGCACGATGGCGTGGCTCTGCTGCGCCCGCCGGCCTTTGTCGGCCAGGTTGACCCGGATGTCGGCCAGGTGGGGTCCCTTTCTCAGGTAATAGTGGCGGACCAGGCCGTTGAAGTCGATGGGCGAGGCATCGCCCGTGTAGGTCACGAAATGGGTCACCTCGGGCACCGTGCGCAGGTAATCCTCGAACTGCCGGACCACGGCATCGGTGGCCTCCAGGGTGGTGCCTTCAGGCATGTCCACGACGATCTGGAATTCGTTCTTGTTGTCGAAGGGCAGCATCTTGAGCGGCACCAGGCGAAAGACGGCCAGGGCCACGGGAATGATCAGCAGGATGATGATGGCCGCCAGCAGCGCATAGCGCCGGGCGCGGGAAACCAGGAAGGGCGCGACCACGGCCCGATAGATGCGGTGGATGAGATTGCTGGCCGCCGGCGCCGGATCGCTGCTGCCGGCCTGGGCAGCGGCGGGATGGTTCCTGAGCAGTAGGTAGGTCATCCAGGGGACGACAGTCAGGGCGCACAGGGTGGAAAAGATCACCGTCATGGGCACGGTGGATGCCATGGGGGCCATATAGGGGCCCATCATGCCGGTGATGAAAAACAGCGGCGTAAACGAGAGGATGATGGCGATGGTGGACATGATCACCGGCGGCAGCACCTCGTTGACGGCGAACAGCACGCTGTCGATGGGGCCCCTTATGCCGCTAAACATGTGGCGCTGGATGTTATCGACATTGGTGATGGGATCGTCCACGACCAGGCCCAGCGAGAGGATCAGGGCGAAAAGGGTCACCCGGTTGATGGTGTAGCCGAAGAGATAGTTGACGAACAGGGCCAAAGAGAAACTGAGGGGGACGGCCAGGGCCACCACCAGGGCTTCGCGCCATCCCAGGAAGAAGGCCAGTAAAATCACGACGGTGACAATCGCAAAGGCCAGCGAGGCCAGCAGTTCGTTGACCTTCTGCTGGGCGGTTGCCCCGGTATTGCGGGTGACCTCCACGCGCACGTGCGCAGGGATGATCTCCTTTTTGAGGGTGTCGAGTTCCTTGAGGATGTTGTCGGCCACGCTCACCGCGTTGGTGCCCTTTTTCTTGGCCAGGGCCAGGGTCACCGCCGGGTAGTCCAGCGGTGTCCCGGTCAATTGGTTGGCCTCCCTGAAATAGTGGGAATAGCCGATCCGTGAATAGGTGTCGGCCTCTTGGGGGCCGTCGATCACTGTGGCGACGTCGCGCAGGTAGACCGGACGGCTGGCGTGAACGCCCACCACCAGGCCGCCGACTTCGCCGGCAGAGGTCAGAAATGCATTGGCGGTGACGGGAATGCTCCGGTTGGCCCGTGAAAGGGTCCCGGCGGTCACGGATGCATCGGCACCGGTCAGGGCCTGGCGCACGTCGGCCAGGGAGACGCCCAGGCCGACCATCCGATCGGGCAACAGCTCCACGCGGATTTCCCGGCTCCGGCCGCCGACGATCTGGGTGCGTGAGATGTCCTTGACCGCCGAGAGTCGCGCCAGGATCTCTTCGCCCATGCGGCGCAGTTCATGGTCGTCATAGCGGTCCGAAAAGAAGGTCAGGTTGACGATGGGCACATCGTCGATCTCGACGGGTTTGATCACCCATCCGCGCACGATGGGCGGCGCGGTGTCCTGGCTCATGGCGATGCGGTTGTGGACCTTCAGGATGGAGTTTTCGCGATCTTCGCCCACATAGAAACGCACGGTCACCACGGCCATGTCCTGGCTGGACATGGAGTAGACGTGCTCCACGCCGTCGATCTGCCAGAGCAGCCGTTCCAGCGGTGTGGCCACCAGCTTTTCGACCTCCTCGGCGCTGGCCCCCGGCGCGCTGACATAGATGTCGACCAGGGGCACCACGATCTGCGGATCCTCTTCCCTGGGGGTCACCAGGATGGCGGCCACACCCAGGCAGAGGGAGAAGATGATCAGAATGATGGAAAGCTGCGAGGTGAGGAAACGGTGAACCATCGCAGTGAGGAACCCCCGGGGCGCCGACGGTTGATCAGCCATTGTCCGTCACCTCCCAGCCGATGGTTTCCGTACCGTCCAGTCCGGAGAGGATCTCCACGGCATCCTCCAGGCGCACACCGCTCTTCACATGGCGGGTCTGCCAGCCGTCGCCGGCCTGCACGTGGACCAGTTCCAACTGACCCACGCGGCGCACGGCGGACCAGGGTATCGTGACGATGCGCTGCCGGCCCACAGGGATGCGCAGTTTGGCGAACATGCCCGGGTAGAGGCCTTCCACGACCGGCATGGCCGCTTTCACCAGAAAGGTGCGTGAGTCGGGATCCGCATAGGGGACAATTTCCTCCACGGTTGCGGCGACCAGCCGGTCCAACGTCTCGATGTGCACGGTCAGGGAGGCTCCCGGTGCCACGCGGGTGATCAATCCTTCGCGGACATAAGCCTCCATGCGCAGGGCCCCGGTGGTGCGCAGGGCGACTATGGGTTTGCCGGGAAGGGCCAGGTCGCCGGGTTCCACAAAGCGTTGGAGCACCACGCCGTCCTCGGGGGCCAGGATGCGGGTGTACTCGATGGAGATGGCGCTCTCATTGACCACCGCCCGGGCCTGCAGGATGCCGGCCTCGGCTCCGGCCAGTCCCTCTTCGGCCTGCTGGACGCCGGCTTGGGCCTGCCGGAAATTGGATTCGGCCATTTCCAGGTCCTGGGCCGTGGCCGCCTGGGATTCCACATAGGTTTTGATGCGGTTGTAGTTGGCCTGGGCCTGTTTGAAACCCGCCCGGGCGGCATCCAGCGCATGCCGTGCCTGTTCACGGCCGGCTTCGGCGGTCTTCAAGGCCTGTCTGGCCTGGTCCAGCCGGGAGGTCATCTGGCGGTTGTCCAGGGTGACCAGCAGCGCGCCTTTGGATACCGGATCCCCGGGGCTGACCCGCACGTCCAGCACCTGGCCGGTCACCCGGGCTTCGATGCGGGTTTCGGTTTTGGGACGGACCGTGCCCACGGCTTCGTACCACTGATCGATTTCCTGCACCTGTGCGACGGCTGTTTGGGCGGGGGTGAAAGGCGCCTTCTCAACGGCGCTGAATGCGCCGGGTTCAATCTTGTCGCATCCGCCGAGCAGCATCCAGGTGGCGGCGAGGCACAGGCCGGTTCGCAGGCCCAAAAGTCGTGATTTTCTCTGCATTCGGTTAGCCCTCCTTGATACCGGTTGCGTGGCTGCCGGTCCAGTAGCCGATGGCCCGGGCGATCTGGGCACGGGCTTTTTCGCGATCGGAGTAAGCGGTGGTTTCACGCATCCGGGCCCGGTTGTAAGCCAGTTCGGCTTCCAGGTAGCGGGTGATATCCGCCGATCCGCCCTCGAACTGGCGCTTGACCAGCCCATAGGTTTCCCCCGCGGTGTGGACATTGGCCGTGGCTACCTTCAGCCGTTCCTGGGCTTCGTCGAGATTGAGGTAGGCTTTCTTGACATCGAACTTGACCGCCAGCAGGGTCTTGCGGTCGGCGGCCAGGGTCTCCTGCAGCCGGGCCAGGGCTTCGGCCCGCTCGCTTCGGGTGGCGAATCCATCGAATATCTTCCAGTTAAGGTAGAGGCCGGCGATCCAGTTGTCCCTGTCGGTGCTGTACTTCATTTCGGGGTCGTTGACATAGTAGCGGGTCATGAAATCCACCTGGGGGAGGTAACCGGCACGGGAGGCATCTAAAGCCATCTTCGACTGGCTCACTTTTTCACGCACGCTGGCCAGTTCGGGTCGATGGGCCAGGGCGTAGTTCAGGGCTGCAATGGGGTCATCGGGAACAGCCAGGGCATGGGCCTGTGCATCGACAATGCCGAAGGGAATATCAGGCGCGACCCCCAGAATTTCCGCCAGGGCGGCTTTGGCCAGTCGCTGCCGGTTGCGACTCTGGAGAAGAATTTCCTGGGTTTCGGCTACACGCACCTGAAGCGAGAGCAGGTCGGTCTTGAGGGCCCCGCCCGACTGGAACCGGACGTCCATGATGCGCAGCTGGGAAAGGGTGGATGCAACCGACTCTTCAGCAACGGTGGTGAAGTTGGCGGCGGCGAGGATATCGTAATAGGCGCCGATGGCCGCCGCCATGACCTGGTTTTCGATGCCGTCCCGTTCCAGTTGAGAAATGGTCAAGCCGGTTTTGGCCATCTCCCGGTTGAGGCTGTCTCTGCCGCCGTTGAACAAATTGATGTCTGCGCTGATTCCGCTTTCGAAATCCTCGAACCACCCCGGATCATTGAAATCGGTGCCTGGCGGCAGTTTGCGCTGGTCGATGGATTTGAACAGGTAGGCCGACGGGGCGTCACCCTGCAGGTATTCGGTGGTGACATTGACCTGGGGATAGAAGGGAGCGGCTGATTTTTCCAGCATGGCCCGGGCCCGTTCGATGCGGGCCAGGGCCATGCGCAGATCCGGATTATTCGTCTTGGCGATGCATAGCACATCCTGCAAGGTCAGGCTGCTATTGACGACACAGGTGGCCGGGGGGGTGCCGGCTGACTGGGATGGGTCCAGGTTGAAGGCTAGATCGGCGTACTGCGTTTGGATAGTCTCGTAGCGATAGGCATCCTTGGATGCACATCCGATAACCGTGGCGGCTACCATCAGGGTGAAGGCCGGCATTAGCGAAATTGGGGCCTTGGGCATTCCCTCCTCCTTCTCAATGGTGAGATGTTCGTTGCGCCGTTTTTCGTTTAGAGCCCCATTCCAACGGCCGGTTACAGCTGATCGAACGGCGTCGGGCACACAAGCGCCCCGGCCGCAACAGTCGGATCAACCCTGTTCACGCCCAGGGCTCAGGTTCACCGGCCATGGGCCAAATCCGGTTCGGCCAGCGCCTCGCTGGCCAGTTCTCCAACGGTGGTCTTCGTTATCTGCATCTGCCGGTAAAGGCCAAGGGGAGCGCTGTCGGACAGGCTGGCCTTTACCAAAAGTCGTATCCTGGCGTTCAGTATGGGGCCGGCCGCCCAAATTGCGGTTCCACGAAGGTAGGGGTCGGGGGAATTAAAAAATGCAGGCAGACAGGCTGCCGCCGGTTTGGCCAGCCGTGGGCGGGCGTGGGCCAGCCGCCCAACACCCCACAAGGATCCCCGCTGAAGCAGTTCATGTTCCAGAAAGTTGCCCCCGGGATTGATATAGGAGATCAGAATAGAGGCAAATTCGTCGGCCAGAGCAGGATGACCGGCAGTTATCTCACCGATTGCTTCAGGCGATCCCCAGCCGATGCCACCGGACTCGTCGTTGAGGTTCCACATGAGGCGCCGCATCACCACCCTTGCCGACTCCATGGTGCTGTCGGCCATATGACCGACCACGATTCCCATGGCGGTGACGGCGCGCCAGCGGATCTGCTCGTCTCCCGAATAGAAGAAAGAGAACAGGGGATTAACCGCCTGGCGGCCGGGCATCCGCCGGATGGTTTCCAGGGCGCCGGGAAAGTCATCCTGGGCGAGCAGCTGCCCGATCAGGGCCCTGCGTTGACGGTTGCCCATGATCCCAACCCTTAAAAAGAGATGACCGCAAACCCCGCTTCAATATATCGGGACATGGCGGGGTGGCCGGACATATCGTCCAGCAGTGTCAGGCCCTGATTGGCTGCCTCCTCCAGGGTGCCCATTTTGTGGGCGCATCCTTTGCAGACACCATCCACGATGCCTAAGGTTTTAGCTTTTTGCCAGAGCTTGTGAAGCGGATTGCCCGTATCGGCCAGACTGGGCAGCAGGGCGGTGGCTGCCCCTTCGACGATGATTTGGGCCTGCATGCCTTTTTCCTGCATGTCCAATCCGTTAAGCAGGACGTGGATGAAACAGGCCGGATCGCCATTGAAAACGAAAAGAGCTGTTTTTTGCATGTGTCTCCTTCCTCATGTTGAGCAATGACTGCTACTGTTCTTCCCAGCTGATACAATCTTCAGGGCAGTACTTGATGGCTTCGTCGACCGATGCTTCCGGATAGACCGTCAGTTCAATGACTTCGATGTATCCGGCATCGTTTTCGCGAAACACTTCCGGACAGACAGCCACGCAGCCCATGCATCGTGTGCAGGTGCTGATATCGACTACGGGTACTCTCATGGGTTGATCCCGGGCTGTGGAAGCATCGGGACGAATGCCGCTTTTGGTCCACAGCCTTTAAGTGAGCCTCTTCAAAGGGTCCGTTGGCGCTTACCCGGCGTTTACGGCCTCTCCGATCTGCCTGCCGTATTCGATGCAGGCGGCCTTGCCCGCATCGTCGGGTACGTATTGCAGCCTGGGTCCCGGTGCGACCATTTTAAATTTCATGGCCTCCAGTTCTTCCGCAACCAGTTTTACGGCCTCGCCGCTCCAACCATAGGATCCAAAGGCGCCGCCGATCTTGTTGGCTGGTTTGAGCCCTTTCATGTAAATCAGAACATCGGCCACGGTGGGAAACATCTGGTTGTTCAAGGTGGGTGAGCCCACCACCACGGCGGCCGCATCGAGTACATCGGTCATGATGTCACTGCGGTGAGAACTGCGGATGTGAATTGGTTTGACGTTGACGCCGGTGGATGAAATGCCCTCGGCAATGGCGTTGGCCATGGTCTCGGTGCTTTTCCACATGGTATCATAGATCACCACCGCTTTCTTCTCCGTTTCCTGTCGGCTCCATCGCAGGTAAGCGTCTATAATCCTTCCCGGATCCTTGCGCCAGATCACGCCGTGATCCGGACAGATCATGTCGATGCGGATGCCTGAGGCAACTACTTTTTCGATCAGGTTCAGGATGCGGGGTGCATAGAGCAAAAGGATGTTGGCAAAGTATTTTTTAGCCTGCACCATGAGATCGGCACCGGCCTGATCGTCGAATTTGTCGAAGCCGGCATAGTGCTGACCGAACCCGTCGCTTGAAAAAAGGATATGATCCTCCTTCAGGTAGGTGAACATGCTGTCCGGCCAGTGGATCATGCGGGTTTCCATGAAAGTCAGGGTTCGCGCTCCCAGCCGGAGGTCCTCACCTTCTTTTACGGGGTGGTAGTTCCAGTTGTTGGAAAAATGACTGACCAGATTCTGAGCCCCCAATTTGGAGCAGTAAAGCGGTTTTTCTTCCCCGATCCGGTGCATGATGTGCGGCAGGGAGCCTGAGTGGTCCATCTCGGTGTGGTTGCTGACAACCACATCGATTTTCCTGGGATCGATGATCTGGGAAATATTGCCGATCAGTTGGTCGGCAAAGGGCGCCTTTACCGTGTCGATGAGGGCCACCTTTTCGTCAATTACCAGAAAGGCGTTGTAGCTGGTTCCACGGTCGGTGGAATAGCCGTGGAAATCTCTGATATTCCAGTCGATGACGCCGACATCATAGATGCCATCTGCAATTTTGGTCGGTTTCATGTTGGTCTTCCTGTTGCCGTCATCGCCCGCCCTTGCTGGGCGTCAATGCGGGGCTTTGCTGGTTGATAAGGCCGGTTATGCAGGGCCCCATCAGCCGGTTATTCTGGTTTTGTGTCGACGGCCAAACATCGAAATGCCCTTTTCCCGTCTGCAGAAAAAGGGCATCCGCTGCCAGTGGGTGAAAAAGAAAAATTGCGTCCGGATGAAAAGGACTACGCTTCTTTTTCGAAATCGTCTTTACCCGCGCCACAGACCGGGCATTCCCAGTCTCCGGGTACATCTTCCCATTTGGTTCCGGGAGCCACGCCATTGTCGGGATCGCCCGCCTCAGGATCGTAAACATAGCCGCAGAGTGTACAAACATACCTGTCCATTGATACCTCCGTAATGTTGTGCGTTATGGGTAAATGTACCGCCAGGGGCAGTATGCCCTGAAAACTCCGATCGGGTCCGCACCATGCTGCCAAACCGTGATTCTCAATACCATGAAGGGCCTTGCCGTGTCTAATCGAAATTGCCGTCCGGCGATGGTTGCCGGTTATCCCAGGGGCTTGAACATCTTTTTCCCCGCACCGCAGATGGGGCACTTCCAGTCGTCCGGAAGGTCGGCAAATGATGTACCCTTGGGAATCTTGCCCTTGCGGTCGCCCTTGTCGGGGTTGTAGATATATCCGCAGCTTGGGGTCTGGCATTGATACATCTCGTGGGGTTCGGCCATTATGTGCTCCTTTACTTTCTGTTTAAGGTCATTCAAACGACTGCATTAACTTTTCGACGCGGCCTTCCATCTCCATGCGCAGCCGGTCCATGGTTTCATCATCCGACGCAGCCGGTTCAGGAAGAGACCATCGCACCGTTTTTACACCGGGAACCGCCGTTTCAGCAGCATGCTGGCCGATGACGATGGTCAGGTCGGGTGCAGCGCCTGCTAGCGCCCTTTCAATGGTTGCTGGCCTGCGAAAGCCCATGTCCACACCCACGCGCTGCATGGCCCGGACCATGGGATCGTGCAGGGCGGTTGCCGGAGACCATCCCCCGGAACCAGTGCGGATTCGGGTTCCGAAACGCTGCTGGGCCATGACCGCCGCCATGGGCGCTCGGCAGGCGCCAGTTGGTGAGACGAAAAGCACTTGCTTGCGTCTGACCAGCGGCAGCACGGTTTTTTGGATGGCCTCGTCAAGGTCAGCGGCCAGACCGTCCTGCTTGCGGATGGCGCCCTTGGATTCAACGCCCCGATAGACGAGGGCATGGCTGAAGCGGGCATCGATGGCATCAAAAAAGTATTTTGCGGTCAAGTGGATGCCGTCGAACAATTGACGCCCCCGGGAAGCCGCGACACTTAGCAGCAGGCCGTTGCGGGTGGCCGCCAGCGGATCCTTCAATTTATACACATATTTTCGCGACCACAGGGTCTGGCAGCGGTCGATAAGGACTTTGAGCTGGGCGGTGATGCCGTAAAAGAATACCGGCGTGGCGGCAACCACCAGATCCGCTTCCCGCAGCAGGCCGTATACCTCAGCTGACATGGGATCGTCGGCGATGACACAGGTGCCATGGGTTTCACAGTACCCGCAGCCCTTACACGGGACGATACCGGCCCGGGCCACCTGGATGGTCTTGACGGCAGCACCCGCCTGGGCGGCCTTGTCCAGAAAGGCGCCCAGCAGGTGGTCGGTATTGCCGCCCTTACGGGGACTGCCTTGAAGTCCTAAGATCAACATGGTTTTAAATGGCCTTTATTTGGCATGGCAGGTTGAACAGGTCACCGGTCCATGGGGCTTGCCGGCCTGCTTTTCCTCCCTGTGGCACTTGATGCACTGGACATTCATGACTTTTTTGGGTTTCAGCGCACCCTGCTCCTTCATCTTTTTAATGGCATCGGTTGCCTGGGGAAAGACACTGTGGCAGACATTGCAGTCCTTGAGACGCTCCTGATGCTGGATGTGGGGAAATGGCACCTTGCCCGATTGACCACCGAAAATGTCGATATGGCTCGGCCCCTGGCTGACGGCAGCAGCCAGGGTCACACAGACACCAAGGGCCAACGTGGCCAGGGCGACGCCAACTGTGTTGCAGCTCATGCAGAACTCCGTTCCCGGCGATTGGTTTTTAATTATGAACCGCGATAGTGAGTGCATGCCCCGCTGCTTGCGGCGGGGTTAGCGAGCGAACGGGAAATCGATTCTCATCCTTACGGTCCTTACGGTGAAGATTCCCCGCGGCTTGCCGCGGGGAATCTTCAATCATCCGTCGCATCCACAGCACAGGCCGCCCGGTCGGTACAGTGGCTGCATGGTTGGCAATCAGTACATTTCCTCGTGGGCCAGGTCATCGTCGGTCACCTTGACGCTGAACAATTTGTATGCCCAGATCTGGTAAGCCAGGACCACGGGGACGAAAAGCAATACGACGATGAGCATTATTTTCAGGGTCAATGGGCTGGACGAGGCGTTATAAGCCGACAGGCTGTAGGCGGAATCGATACTGGAAGGAAACAGATTGGGAAACAGACCGATAACGCCGAAAAAGGTACAGGAGACGATCGTGGCGGCCGAAGCGAGCCAAGCCTTGAAAAAGGTTTTTTGCATCAGAAAGTACTTGATGCCGATGATGGCGGCCACCGAGATGGCCGGCACCAGGAAGAGGACCGGGTTCGCCAGATAGTTGTTGTATAGCGGGGTGAAGATGTACGACGCCACCAGAAAAACGACCGCTACGCCGGTTAACACCGGCCACAGCTTGCCGACCAGGCGCTCGGCCCGCTGGGCCAGCTCGCCGTCGGCACGGACGGTGAGCCAAAGGGCGCCATGGACTAAGAAGAGGCACACGAAGAGTACGCCGCCCAAAAGGCCGTAGGGATTGAGCAGGGTCAACAGATTACCCAGGTAGATTCCATGCTGGTCGATTGGTATCCCTTTGAATATATTTGCAAAGGCTACACCGAACAAAAACGCCGGCAGAAAACTGCCGATAAAAATGCTGGTGTCCCACACCTTTTTCCATGCCGGACTATCCACCTTGTTGCGGAATTCAAAGGAGACCCCGCGCAGGATCAGGGCGAAGAGAATCAGCATCAGGGCAGAGTACAGGGATGAGAACATCACCGCATAGACCAGCGGAAAAGCAGCGAAGGTTACGCCTCCAGCAGTGATCAGCCATACCTCGTTGCCGTCCCACAGCGGCCCCATGGCGTGGATCATCATGTGTTTGTCGCGTTCCGATTTGCCCAGGAAGGGATACAGCGAGCCGATGCCCAGATCAAAACCGTCCGTCATGAAGAATACCGCCCAGAGCAGGCCCCAGAGAAAAAACCATACGGATTGTAATAGCATTTACACCCTCGTGTTTCGTCTAGATCTAAAAATGGTTGCACATTCGGCGTTGCGCAATGGATCGATTATGCGTTTTCCGCCGCCGGTTTCGGGCCTTTTCTAGCGAAATCGGCGATCAGGTAAAAACCGGCGATTCCCAGCAAACCGTAAACCAGAATAAAACCCACCAGACTGGTCATTACCTGGGAGGCCGCCACCGGAGAGACGGAATCGGTGGTTTTCAACAGACCATAGACGATCCAGGGCTGGCGGCCCACTTCGGCCAGCACCCATCCCATTTCAATGGCCAGGTAGGGCAGCGGAATCGAAAGGAGCATGACCCACAGGTACCACCGGGATTCAAGCAGGCGGTTTTTTAAAAACAAACCAATGACGGTGAGCAGGAGAAAAAGGGTCCCCAGGGCTACCATTATTCGAAATGAGATAAACGTCGGTAGAACCGGTGGGCGTTCATCCCTGGGAATATCCTTGAGCCCGGTTACCGCTGCATTGACGTCGTGGTGCCCCAAAAGACTGAGGACACCAGGGATTCGACCGATTTCGACCCGGTTGCGTTCGTTTGCCTGGTCTGGAATCGCAAACATGACGATGGGGGCTTGCGTCTGGGTCTCCCAGTGCGATTCCATGGCCGCCAGCTTGGCCGGCTGGGTTTGGGTGACGTGTACAGCGTGCATGTCACCGGTGATGGCCACCACGATGGATGCCGCCAGCCCCACCACCAGACCGATATTGAAGGAACGGGTGAAGAAATCGATGTGCTGTTTTTTCAGCAGGTGCCAGGCGCTGATACCCATCATGAAGAAAGCGGCCAGAACAAAGGCGGAGGGGATGGTGTGGGCAATCTGCAGTAGACCGAATTTATTGGTGATCACAGCCAGAAAGTCGGTCAGTTCCGCCCGGCCGTTGCGGATGGTGAAGCCCACGGGGTGCTGCATCCATCCGTTGGCCAAAAGAATCCAGACCGCTGATAGGTTGCCGGCCCCGGCCACCAGCCACATGACAGTGGCATGGGCCTTTTTGGACAGCTTCTCCCAACCGAAAATCCAGATGCCGATAAAGGTGGACTCCAGAAAGAACGCCACCGATGCCTCAATGGCCAGCAGGGATCCGAAGATGTCTCCCACATAGGCGGAGTAGCGCGACCAGTTGGTGCCGAACTGAAACTCCAGTGTGATCCCGGTTACCACCCCTAAAGCGAAGTTGATCAAAAAGAGCTTGCCCCAGAATTTGGTCATGCGCAGATAGGTTTCGTCCCCGGTACGCACATATTGGGTTTCCATATAGGCCACCAGCACGGAGAGGCCTAATGTCAGGGGGACGAAGAGGAAATGAAACATGGTGGCAGCGGCGAACTGAAGCCGGGATAACAGGACAACATCCATACAGATTCCTCCTTGAACAGATACCGGCAGCCGACTCACTGTCCCGGCCGCCCTGAACCGGTCTACGCGAAGCTGTCTCAAATGAGACAGCTTCGTGGTGGATGTGTGTTTTCTGGTGGCGCAATTTACGTCAGGCAGCTTCCCGCGATTCAGGTGCGGCGCCACCGCTCCTGGTCGCAGGAGCCGCGGCGATACCGGGCAGTCAGCGGCGCGTGGCGAAAGGCTATGCGCCGCCATCCAGGGTGCACTGGGAAAAATCGATGGGCTCACCACACTTTGCACAGACGTGATCCTTGTTGAACTCGTCGGAGAAAATCTCTTTGCTTTCGCCGCATTCGGGGCACTTGCAGACAAACGACTTCAAATTTTTGAAGGTCTCGTAACCTGGACAATGTTGGGGGGTTGACATAATGGTCTCCTTTTCAGATCGGTAGGGTTGTTTGGTTTCGGCACGACGGGCGCCCATTGTCAGGCGAGTTTTTCAGCGATCTCCCGGCCGTAGTCTTGGGCCATTTTCATGCCGCCGCCCAGATTGGCCGACTTGAGCCGCAAGGGGATGCTCACCATGTTCATTTTGAAGATGTTTTTCATGGTTTCAAAAATGCGGTCCGGGGCTTCGCCGCTCCATCCAAAGGAGCCGAAGGCGCCGCCGACCTTGCCCTCAAGGACGGCCTTTTCAGCCATGAACAGCAGGGTCTTCATCCCTTGAACCATCTCTCCGTGGTAGGTGGGAGAGCCGAAAACGACGGCATCATATCCTCTCAGATCGTCCTCTTTTTTGATGGTGGTCACGTTGACAACCTCGGCTTCATGGCCGGAGAAGCGAATCCCTTCGGCGATAAGATTGCCGATTTTTTCGGTTTCACCTGTACGAGTGGCATATACGATCAATGTCTTGGCCATTTCCTGCTCCTTCTGGTTCTATTTGATTCGGGGATCCTTGCCCTCGTACTGGCAGTCGGGCGTATAACAGGTGTTGTCCAGAAATTCGCACTTCTCCTTGCACGATGGACATGTATCAGGCGGTGCATCCGCCTCGAACTCATAGCCGCAGTTTCCGCATTTCCAGCTACTCATGGGGCGCCTCCTTGTGGATGTTGAGCATGCAACCGCTTTGCGTTAACTACTGCTTGGAAACACCGGTCACATGCAGTCCCAGCCGGGTGGACGGGACGGGGTTTCGGCTATCCGGAGGCGCTGGTCGAGTGAATGACCGCCGTCACCGGAATTCTAATGCCCCCAGGCTTATGCTTTCCACAGCCCGTGAAGGTTGCAGTATTCTCTGGCGGAAACCGATGCCGCATCGATCTTGAACACGGCTTCGGGCCGCTTGCCCGGATCGAGAAACTGGAAGTAGGATTTGCCGTCGGCAACCAGCTCGATCCACTGAATCCAGTGTTTCTCCTCCATGGGGTGGGCGACACTGCCCACTTTGACCTTGTATCCGCCGTCCATCTTTTCGATGACCGGCACGTGCTTCTCCTTGGCCGCGTCAACGGTGTTTTCGGCCAGCTTTTTCATGGGCTGCCCGCAACAGACCAGCTCTCCGTCGCCGCCAACCAGCACCTGGACGATGTTGCCACACAGATCGCACTTGTAAACCTCGGATCTTTTCGCCATTTTTTTTTCTCCTTTATCCTGAAAAAACGGTTGATGGTGGGGTAATGCCGACTACCAGTTCTCACCCAGAATTTCAAAATGGGCTTGGGGGTGCGCGCAGGCCGGGCACATCTCGGGGGGCTCGGTGCCTTCAAAAAGGTAGCCGCAGTTGCGGCAGCGCCAGGTGACACGTTGCTCTCTTTTGAATACCCGCCCGGCTTCAATGTTGGCTTTAAGGTCCAGGTAGCGTTTTTCGTGCTGCTTTTCAGCCACGGCGATGGCCTCGAAAATGAATGCCACGTGATCCAGGCCCTCTTTCCGGGCGACCTCGGCAAAACCGGGATACATGGTGGTCCACTCATAATTTTCGCCGCCGGCCGCTTCCTGGAGGTTTGCGACGGTGCTGCCGACCACGCCGGCGGGGAATGCGCCGGTAATCTCAACCTCACCCCCTTCCAGCAGTTTGAACAGCCGTTTGGCATGCTCCTTCTCCTGGTTGGCGGTCTCTTCAAAAATGTCGGCAATCTGAACGAAGCCCTCGTTTTTGGCCTGCTTGGTGAAATAGGTATAGC
>NZ_JAWOHB010000014.1:0-6740 GCF_046496365.1 Desulfosarcina sp. | reverse complement strand
CACCGGTTGCGCGCCCCAGATTTCCCGGCAGTATTCCGCAATGGAACGGTCGGATGAAAACCTTCCCATGCGGGCCGTGTTCAGAATCGACATCCGTTGCCAGTCGTCCTGCGCCTTGAACCGGCGGTCAACGGTCTCCTGGCACCGCACATAGGCGTCATAGTCCGCCAGAACCATAAACAAGTCCTGGTAGAGCAGGGAATCCACCAACGGCCGGAACAGGGACGGGTCGGCGGGGAACAGCGCGCCGCTGGAGATGGTGTCAATCACCGCCCGCAATTCCTGATGGCGATGATACAGGTCCATAGGCCAGTACCCTTCCTGCCGGGTTTTGACCACCTGGTCAGCCGTCAGGCCGAAGAGAAAAAAATTTTCAGGCCCCACCGCTTCCCGAATTTCGACGTTGGCGCCGTCCAGCGTGCCGATGGTTAGCGCGCCGTTTAGGGAAAACTTCATGTTGCCCGTGCCCGAAGCCTCCTTTCCGGCCGTGGAAATCTGCTCAGAAAGATCTGCGGCCGGATAGATGACCTGGGCGTTTTTCACATTGAAATCAGGATAAAAGACCACTTTCAGCCGATCATTCACCTCCGGATCATGGTTGACCACCTCCGCTACGGCATGAATCAGCCGAATGATGAGCAGGGCCATGGTATAGCCGGGGGCCGCCTTCCCGCCGAAGATGAAGGTGCGCGGCGGTGCATCCGTTGCCAGCCCCTGCTTGATGCGGTGGTAGCGGGTGAGAATGTGGAGAAGGTTTAAATGCTGGCGCTTGTATTCGTGGATGCGTTTTACCTGAACATCGAACAGGCTGTCGGGATCTATGGAAATTCCCGTCGTTTTCAGGATCATGTGTGCCAGTCTCTCTTTGCAGGCCCGCTGGATCCCGTTCCAGCGCCGGCGAAATTCGGGGTCGTCTGCGAAGGGTTCCAGATCAGCCAGCAGATCGAGGTCGCGAATCCATTTGTCGCCGATGGTTTCGCAGATGAGCCGGGTTTGGCCCGGGTTTGCCAGCACCATAAACCGACGTGGGGTGACACCGTTGGTGACGTTTTTGAGTTTTTCAGGCCAGAGCGCATGGAAATCCTTTAACACTGTTTGTTTAAGCAGATCGGTGTGCAGTTTTGCCACGCCGTTGATCGCATGGCTGCCCACGCAGGCCAGATTCGCCATGCGCACCTGCTTTTCACCGGATTCGGCAATCAGAGACAGCCGGGCGATGGTTTCCTCGTCTCGGGTGTGGACCCGGACGACGTCGTCCAAAAACCGGCGGTTGATTTCAAAAATGATTTCCAAGTGTCGTGGCAGAAGCTGCCGCATCAACGGTACCGACCAGGTTTCAAGCGCTTCGGGCAGCAGAGTATGGTTGGTGTAGGCGAACACCCGCGTGGTGATCGTCCATGCCGGCTCCCATTCCATGAAGTGCTCATCCACCAGCAGTCGCATTAATTCAGCCACAGCCAGGGCCGGATGGGTGTCGTTGAGTTGGGCCACAAACTTGTCGGGAATTTTGGTCAGATCTGATTCACGCTGCAAAAACAGCCGGATCATGTCCTGAAGGGAACAGGAAACAAAAAAAGCCTGCTGTTGAAGGCGAAGCCGGCGCCCGACCTCGGGCTGGTCGTTGGGATAAAGGACCTTGGTGATGTTCTCGGAAACCATTTTCTGTTCAACGGCCTTATAGTAATTGCCTACGTTAAAAGCCTGAAAATCAAAGGATTCACAGGCCCGCGCGCACCATAGCCGTAGAAAATTGGCATTGTTGACCCCGTATCCCAGCACCGGCGTATCATGGGGGACCCCCAGCACCAGGTGCTCAGGAATCCAGCGGGCCCGATACCTGCCTTTTTCATCCGTAAAGGATTCGGTGTGCCCGCCGAATTTCACCTCAAAACGGATCTCCGGGTGGGCGGTTTCCCAGGGATTGCCGAACCGCAGCCATTTGTCGCTCAACTCCACCTGCCAGCCGTCCTTGATGGCTTGATCGAAGATGCCGAATTCATAACGGATGCCGTAGCCGATGGCCGGAATCTGCAGGGTGGCCAGAGAATCCATGTAGCAGGCGGCCAGGCGCCCCAGACCACCGTTTCCCAGGCCGGGCTCCTCCTCCTGTTGCATCACCGCTTCCAGGCTCATCCCCAGGCTTTCCACGGCCCGGGCTGTTTCATCGTAAAGCCCCAGACTGATCAGGTTGTTTCCGAGCTGAGGCCCCATGAGGTATTCGGCCGACAAATAGAGAACCGTCCGGCTTTCCTTTTCAAAATAAGTTTGGGCGCTGTGAATATAGCGATGCAGGACCCGGTCCCGGATCACATAAGCCAAGGCCAGATAATAATCATTGAGGGTGGCCACCTCGGGAAATTTCGCCCGCATGGAAAACAGTTTTTCAATGATCTCCTTGCGGATGGCCTCGGCTGAATCATCAAATGAATGGTCCGGCGGCTGGCTTTTGGCAGGTTTTATTTTTCGTGGCATGATCGTTTCCCCCCTCCGGCACCTGTGGCGTACATTTCAGCCCTATGAAACAGCGATTTTTCTTTTATGCGACTGTAATTTTCCGGTTAAGATACACAGATTGAACCGCTTCAATAATTTTCACGCCTTCATCAAAAGGCTTTTGAAACGCTTTGCGTCCAAGTATCAAGCCGCTGCCGCCCGCGCGTTTGTTAATCACAGCCGTGCGTACGGCGTCTGCCATATCATTGTCGCCCGAGGCACCACCCGAGTTGATCAGAGGAATTTTTCCCGCATAGTTGTTTAGCAATTGGTAGCGGGTCAAATCAATGGGATTGTCCGAAGCCAGCTCGGTATAAATTCGCTCATCGTATTTACCGAATTTTTTCCCATTGCTGTTTAGAGCGCGGTAACCGCCGTTGTTTTCAGGAAGCTTTTGCTTAATGATATCGGCCTCAATAGTGACCCCCAAATGATTTGCCTGGCCGGTTAAGTCGGCGGATACATGATAATCTTTATCCTTTTTGAAATCATTGTTTCTCAGATAGCACCAAAGAATAGCAAACAATCCCTTTTGGTGTGCATAGGCGAACATTTTGCTTGTTTCGATAATTTGCCGATTCGATTCTGCCGAACCAAAATAAATGGTTGCACCTACACCGGCAGCGCCCATTTCATAAGCTTGGTCAACAGTGCCAAACATAATTTGATCGTAGCTGTTCGGCGATGAAAGAAGCTCGTTGTGGTTAAGCTTTACGATAAAAGGGATTTTGTGAGCATATCTTCGCGACACCAATCCAAGTACCCCCAGTGTTGATGCCAGCCCGTTGCAAGCGGCAGCCATGGCCAATTTCACAATATTTTCGGGATCAAAATACATAGGATTTTTTGCGAATGATGCGCCTGCTGAATGTTCAATTCCCTGGTCAATCGGCAGGATGGAAAGATAACCCGTACCAGAGAGATTTCCGGTGGTGTATAATCGGTATAAGTTTCCCAGCACACGATTGTTCCTGTCCGAGGGGATGAATATCTTATCCACCATCTCCTTGGCCGGAATGGTTATCTCCTTTTGTGCAATTTTTGGCGTAGAAAATTCCAGCAAAGATGCATCGTTTCCCAATAACTGCTGAATTTGCTTTATTTTCAACATTGTTTTTTCCTTCCTATTTTATTTTCATTTTCACCTTTCGGGTGTTGGCCTCAGCATTTTTTAATAGTTGTAATCTATCGCAATGTTTGAATTTATGTCAATAAATTTGGCTCTTCGTTGATTCATGCGGGTAAAAACACGCCACCTGTGCCGGGAGGTTGCGTAGGGCGGTTGGCAACTGTTTGAGACGTCTGGCGCCCCATTGTGCCGGGCGGAACCGGGATGACTGTAAGAGATTGATTCCCTGTCGAAATCAAGTTGTGCTGCGAGTAAAAAGATGTCTGCAGGCGGTATTCCTTGACAGCGCCAACCCTATTTCATATTCATTATAAATAGATGCCGGACCCCTTGGCGCTATCGGCGATCTGATCGCCGGCAGGAGGTGTTATGGCTCACCTCGGAAACATGCTGGGCAAAACGGAATTCCATCTTTTTCTCTTCTGTCTCTTTTTCCTGTTCTTCAACTGGCCCCTGCTGACCCTGCTGGAGGGGACCCGCCCCGCGAGTGGTTTTCTCTACCTTTACGCGGTCTGGTCGCTGCTGGTGGTGCTGCTGGCGGTGATCGCCCGCCAGGTGCGGCCTGCATCGCCGGCCGGTCCGGTCACGGACACAACGAGGAAATAGGCATGTTCGATCCTCTGGTCGCCATGCTGGTGTTTCTCTTTTATGTCGTGGCCCTTTTTCTGGTGGCCCTGTGGGCGGAGCACGGCGCCGCCAGAGGCCGCAGCCCGGTCAACAATCCCTGGGTCTACGGGCTTTCCCTGGCGGTATACTGCACCGCCTGGACCTACTACGGCAGCGTCGGTATCGCAGCCTCTTCGGGGCTGCTCTTTTTGGCGGTCTACCTGGGCCCCACCCTGGGCATTTTCCTCTGGTGGAAGGTGCTGCGGCGGATGGCGCAGATCAAATCCCGGCATCATATCACCAGCATCGCCGACTTCATTTCAGCCCGCTACGACAAATCCGAAACGCTTGCCGCTCTGGCCACGGTGCTGGCTCTTTGCGCCAGCATCCCTTACGTCTCGCTGCAACTCAAGGCGATCATCAGCACCTTTGAGCTCATCACCACTCCGGGCCGGGATTTTTCCGCCTGGATCGGAGGGCATCTGGGCCCCATAGTGGTCGTTATGATGATTGTTTTCGCCATTGTGTTCGGGGTCCGCCGCCTGGACCCCACCGAACGTCACGACGGCATGGTGATGGCGCTGGTGGTGGAATGCATCGTCAAACTCATCAGCCTGCTGGTGGCCGGTGTTTTTGTCACCTATTTTCTCTACGACGGCTTCGGGGATCTTTTTCAACGGCTCGCTCAAAGTCCTCATCATCACCTGTTCGCCCTCAGCGGAAAGGCCCCTGCGCCTTACCTGCTCTGGGGCACCTACCTCGTGCTGGCCATGTCCGCCAGCCTGTTTCTGCCCCGCCAGTTCCATGTCGCCGTGGTGGAAAACCCGAACCCGGACTTCGTTTCAACGGCCATGTGGCTCTTTCCGGTCTACATGCTGCTGATCAATCTTTTTGTGCTGCCCATCGCCGCCGGCGGTCTGCTTCAGGGCCTGCCGGTCGCCGGGGCGGATACCTTTGTCCTAGACCTGCCCCGCAACCATGGCAAACCCTGGCTGGTGATGCTGGTTTTTATCGGCGGGTTTTCCGCCGCCACGGGCATGATCATGATCAGCTCGGTGACGCTGTCCACCATGCTCACCAACCACTTGCTTTTGCCCCTGGTGCGCTGGGTGCCGTGGCTGGGCTTCCTCCGCCGCCACCTGCTGCGCTGCAAGTGGGTGGCCGTAGCCCTGGTGCTGGTGCTCAGCTACGGCTTCGAGCGCCTGATCGGTCAAACCTTCATGCTGGCCAACATCGGCATGATCTCCTTTGCGGCAGTCTTCCAGTTCGCTCCGATCATCCTGGGCGGTATGTTCTGGCGTCAGGCCAACAAATGGGGAGCACTGGCCGGGCTTTCGGCGGGGTTTGGCGTGTGGCTCTACAGCTTGCTGCTGCCCGCTTTGATCCAGGTCGGCTGGTTTTCGCGCAGCATCCTGGACGCCGGTCCCTGGGCGGTCGGGGCCCTCAGTCCGGAAAGCCTTTTCGGGCTGCACGGGTTTGCGCCGCTCACCCACACCCTCTTTTGGTCCTTTATTTTCAATGTCGGGGCTTTCGTGCTGGTGTCAATCTGGTGGAACCAAAGCCCCAGCGAAAGACGTCTGGCGGCGGTTTTCAGTGACGATGGATGGGCTGTGCCCCTGTCATCTAATGTGGACCAGCACTCGGCCACCATCGATCCGACGGCCAAAAGCCTGGAAATCGCAAAAGTACTGCATCGCTACCTGGACCAAACCGAAACGCGGGCCATCCTCACCCGTGCCATGGCGACCTGCCGGCTGGAGGGCCGGGAGCGCATCACCATCGTCGACCTGATCAACCTGCACAGTGAAGTGGAAAAATCTCTGGCCGGGGCCATCGGCGCCCCCGCCGCTCACAAGGCCTTGGCCGGCTCGACGATTTTTACCCCCGAAGAGTCCCGGCAACTCAGTGAAGTTTACAAGGACGTGCTCGCCAGGCTTCGCATCTCCCCCGAGGAACTCTATGCCAAACTGGACTATTACCACGAAAAGGAGATTCTGCTGACCAACCATGCCGCCGAGCTTCAGGAGTACAGCAGGGCCCTGGAGCTGCGCATCGCCGAGCAGGAGAAAATCGAGGCGGCTCTCGCCGAAAGTGAAAACAAGTACCGCAGCATTTTCGAAAACGCTCCGGAGGGCGTTTTCCAGATCACTGCCGAGGGGCGTATGATCAGCGCCAGTCCGTCGATGGCAACCATTCTGGGCTACGCCTCCCCCGAGGCCCTGAAGGAGGCCATGGAAACCATCGGCAAAGACATCTATGTCCGTCCGGAGGATCACCGGACGCTGATGGCGCGCCTGACCAACGAAGGCGTGGTGACGGACTTCGAGTGTCAACTCAAGCGTCGCGATGGCAGCCGCGTGTGGACCGCGGTGCGCGCACGGGCGGTGCGAGCCGAAGATGGAAGGCTTTGGCTGATCGAGGGGTTTCTCCAGGACATCTCCCAACGCAAGCGCTCCGAGGCCGCCCTCCAGGAGGCTTACCGCGACATGGAGCAGCGGGTGGCCGACCGTAC
>NZ_JAWOHB010000119.1:0-3304 GCF_046496365.1 Desulfosarcina sp. | reverse complement strand
GGACCGCCGATTCCTGTTGCCGCCTTCCCGATCAGGCCTGGTATGTCCACCTGGGGGGCGGTCGTGTCCACCGCGGGATGAAACATGGATCGTATCTGGTCTGGCCGATGTCCCTGAAAAACCAGAAACCGGATGTTCCGGGGCACACGGAAAAGGTGCGCTTTAGCGCCGATGATGCCAGGGTACGCGACACGCACACCGGTTTGATCTGGAACAAAGATGCCAATCCGGCTGACCACCCGCTTACCTGGCAGGGGACTTTGTCAATGGTCGACGCGTTAAACCGAAAACACTTTGGCGGCTGCAGCGATTGGCGCCTGCCCAACATCCGGGAATTGGAGAGCCTGGTCGATCTCAACGCGCATTCGCCGGCGCTGACCCTCGGTCACCCGTTTGTCAACGTGCAGGATGCCTATTGGTCATCGACCACCAGTGTCTATGAACCGCGCTACGCCTGGACACTTTAGAGCCGCGACGGAATTGTCGGTGTGGGGTTCAAGCTAGGCGAAGATTTTTTCCTATGGCCGGTCGGCAACGGATGATCCCGGTATCCCGTATAAACGGTAGCCGTGCTCAACCTGAAATATACGGTACTGAATGTATTGTGCCGTCGCTTTGGAAAACCTATAATCGTATAGGCTTAGCATGGAAAATTTTCAATATGGAGGTAAAATGGACCTGTTACGGATACTCTTGGCGATTCTTCTCCCACCCCTTGGCGTTTTTCTGCAGGTCGGGCTTGGTGGGCAATTCTGGATCAATATTCTATTGACGCTGCTTGGTTATATACCGGGTATTGTTCATGCTGTATGGATTATCGCAAGAAGATGAGAACGACTAACGGATCGTCCACTCCTTGTCGTCAAGCAGAAGATCACTGCATCGGCCGATTTCACCATCCGCGCACTCAACACATACCCATGGATATCTTTTACGCTTCGCAGCATATGCATAAGTCACCTCCAGCGCCTCGCGGAACACCGCACATTGTCGGCAGTTTATCTTTTTCAGCGCCTATACGCGATTGCCATGGGATCGCATCAACCATTTTTTTTGCAGGAGCTCGCGAATAGCCATCGGATCCTGTTCGTACATCCGGATGGTTTCCCTGTCTCGTTGAATGGGGCCATGGGAAAGATCCTCCGTTTGCCCAATCATCTCCGGGAAGATTCGATCCACTGATATCAATATCCCGGGGAGAACTTTCTGCGAAGGAAACTGGGTTGGCTGTAGTCAATTCCGGTGTGAAAACGAAAAGGGTCCATATGACTGTGAGAACGGTCCTGGAGAACATTTATAGTGTTGCAGCCTCTGGGTATAAATTAAAATTCAGCGTTATCCTTGGCGCCACCTTACAGCCTTGACAGACGAAAAACAATCAGGTGAATCCCGTATATTCCAGGTTCGAGAAAAATAGGGTGCACAACCCATGGATAGGACGGGTTGGATCGATTATTCTGAAAATCCGTTGAATAGGACCACCCTTCAGGTGACGCCACTTTCATCGCGCATCGTGCGCCCCTGATTTTTCCAAAATACCGGCGGCAACATCGCTGCCGGGCAAAGAAAGGAGATTGACCATGCCAGTCAGACATTCCGAAGGAATTTGGGAAGGTACATTAAAAAACGGGCAGGGGAAAATGCGAATCGGCAGCAGTGGGTTCGAAGTCGATTACTCCTTCCCTTCACGATTTGACAGCGGCAGCGGGACCAATCCGGAAGAACTGCTTGGTGCGGCACATGCCGGCTGTTTCTCCATGGCCCTGTCGCTGTTCATCGGAGAGGCGGGATTTACTCAAAGCAGTGTCCACACCCGGGCAAGCGTCCATCTGGACAAATTGGAAAAAGGCTTCGCCATCAGCCGAGTGGAACTGGATACGACCGCGGACGTTCCCGGCATGGATGCACAGATGTTCTCGAAACTGGCCGAGCAAGCCAAGAACGACTGTCCGGTATCCCGTGCACTGGCCGGCGTCGAGATCTCTCTTGATGCAAAACTGGAACGCGATCAAGCGGTGCCTGAAAAATCGGAAGAGGACTTCGCACTTGCACCGGCGGAAAAACCGCGTTCGACAGACATGTCGAAATAAAACAAGGAGCGGGCATGACCTCTCAAAAAGTGAAATTATTCGCTTTGACCACCTGCAGTCACTGCAAGGCCGTCAAGGAACTGCTGGCGCGTCACAACATCGATGTTGACGTCGTTGATGTCGACGACCTGGAAGCCGGTGACCGGGAGACTGCCATAAAAGAAGTCAAACAGTACAACGAACGCGTCTCCTTTCCAACCACGGTGATCGGCGGCAAGGTGGTCGTCGGTTACAAGGCCGATCGAATAAAAAAGGCCCTCGAACGAAAATAACTGCCCCGGTCCATCCGCGTCAGAGACCCACACAACCATGACCACTAGCGCATTCGAGGAAAAAATGGACCTTAAATCATCCGACGCTCAAGAAGCCGTCAGCCGGGCGCAGGCGCTGCTGAAAGAATGCACGACCGGCCACGGCTTCCTGGCCAGCCCCACCGACAGCGACAATTACCGGCGCATTTGGGGCAGGGACGGAGTGATCATCGGGCTGGCGGCATTGATGACCGGCGATCGTGACCTGATTGCAGCGCTTGGCAGCACATTGGAGACACTGGCCGAACACCAGGGACCTCATGGCGAGATTCCCAGCAATGTGGACGTGCGCAGCGGCCGCGTCAGCTACGGGGGTATGACCGGACGGGTGGATGCGGATCTCTGGTTCGTCATCGGATGCGGTGAATATTGGCAGGCCATCAAAGATGACGCCTTTATCGAACGCATGATGCCGGTTATCGAGAAGGTGGTCTTTCTGCTGGGCGCCTGGGAATTCAACAATCGCGGGCTGCTGTATGTACCCGCTACCGGTGACTGGGCGGACGAGTACGTCCACAACGGTTATATTCTCTACGATCAGTTGCTCTATCTGTACGCCTTGAGAACGCTTCATCACATTCGGCAACGGGTCGCCGGCTTCGATGACCACGACTTGCGTACCCGGATCAGCCTGTTGAAGCATAGGATTCAGGCCAACTACTGGTTCGGTTCGGATGAAAAAATTCCCGACGATGTCTACCACGAGATTCTTTTTGAAAAAGGCCGCAAAGCAGCCAACCACTGTACCCGCCAATACTGGCTGCCGTTTTTCTCACCCCATGGGTATGGCTATCGCTTTGATGGATTCGCCAATGTGTTGGCCTCGCTTCTCGGTGTGTCCACGCCATCGCGTCGCCGGACGGTCGATGCCTATATCGAACAGCATGTCGTACCGGACCAAAT
>NZ_JAWOHB010000109.1:0-6624 GCF_046496365.1 Desulfosarcina sp. | reverse complement strand
GTACCAGGCGGTGATGGAGCGGATCGGCAAACCGATCGTGTTCAATATCTGCATGCTGGGTGCAGTGGTGGGACTGACCCAGCTGGTCAAGGCGGAGTCGATCATGAAGGTGCTGGAACAGCGCATCCCGCCGGGATTTATCGAGATGAACCGGCAGGCCCTGGAACTGGGGCTGGAACTGGGCCGGGACGCAGCGAACCATAAACAAGAAGTTCTCACCCCTGAGGAATGATCTTCCTGAAATGACTGGCGGGGCGTCAACGGCTGCGCTGTCGGCAGGGATCTATATCCATGTCCCTTTCTGCCGGGCCAAATGCCCGTACTGCGATTTCTACTCCGTTACCGACCTGGATTTTATTCCCGCGTACATCGAGGCACTGCTTGCCGAATTGAAGCTGCAGCGGCACCGGGTTCCGCGCGCGGATTCCATCTATTTCGGCGGCGGTACGCCGTCCGTACTTACGCCCCTTCAGATTGCGCGCATTCTTGAATTTATCAATGGCTGTTTCGCGATTGCCCCCCAAGCCGAGGTGACGTTGGAAGTCAACCCGGGCACCGTCAACGGTGAAATGCTGGCCGAATACCGGAGAAGTGGCATCAATCGGCTCAACATCGGTCTTCAATCGATGAATGATCGAACCCTCCGACTTCTCGGGCGGATTCATACTGCCAAAAATGGCGTCGACACCTTTCGCTGGGCAAGGAGGGCGGGCTTCGACAATGTGGGGCTGGATCTGATATACGGGATTCCCGGCCAAACGCCAACCGGTTGGGAAGCGGAGATGGCTGGCGTTGTCCAACTGTCAGCGGATCATCTTTCCTGCTACACGCTCACCATTGAGCCGGGAACACCGATGGCCCGCAAGGTAAGCAGCGCAGCCTTCCAACCGCTGGATGAACTGACTTGCGGGCGGCTGTTCTCCGCAACCGCTGCTTATTTGAATGGTCAGGGTTACCGTCAGTACGAAATATCCAACTTTGCCTGGCATCCGGAAGGGGCAAGCACCGACCGGCGCTCCCGGCACAACCTCAAATACTGGACCTTGGCGCCTTACCTGGGGTTCGGTCCGGCCGCGCACAGCTTCCTGGACAACACGCGCTGGTGGAACCACCGCTCCCTGGCCAATTACCTCGCGGACCTGGAGGCCGGCAAACCTCCCGTTGCGGGGGAGGAAGCGCTTTCCCGTGAACAGCAGATCATGGAATTCGTTTACCTCGGGCTGCGCCAGACCCAAGGACTAGACCCGGCGGACTTCTCATCACGGTTCAAGGCGGGTTTCGGCGACTGTTTTGAACCGGCATTGAGTTGTATGGTCAGAGAAGGGCTGGTAGAAAAGCGATCCGGGCGGATACGCCTGACCCACCGGGGCATGCGTTTTTTCGATAGCGTCGTCGACCGGCTGCTGTCTTGATGAAAAAAAGGACCGATGATTCGAGGGGTCGAGGGAAAAAAACTGAACGGCCAACGCCCACACCCAACGAAAAGAGGGCTTCGAGGGGTCAAGAGGAGCGCAACAATCCCGTATTGGGCCTTGAACGTTCGATGTTCATTTTTCCAATCCGCGTCCGGGAAATGCATTCCCGGAATACCGTTGCATTGCCGATCAAACCGGCCTGAGGCCGGCGAGGTTGTCTTCCGCCCTCCGTCCTGCGTTTACGTCGACAAGGTTTTGATCAACTGGCCCAGGTAAAACCGGGCATGGCTGATGGGAGCCGCCATATTGGCGCGATGGTTGGCGAAGATGTTGCTCAGGTTGCTGTCCAGGACGATCCAGGGATCGATTGCCGCGGCCCGTTCGCAGGAGAGGATGGCGTGGTGCAGCAGTTCGGTGGCGTGGCGGGACTCCAGGGTCTGGTTAAAATCATGGTGCACGGCCTTCAGTACCGTGGCCATGGAATTGGCCACGCCCTGGGCGTAATAAAAGTAGTCGTCCACCAGGAAAAAGCTTACCGACGAACCGTTTTCGTGGGCCTCTTTGACCAGGTTTTCGTCGCAGCTGCCCAAAAGATCCTCGAAGGAAGCCAGCAGCGGTATCAGGTTATCCGTCCGGGTATAAAATGCGGCTTTCCCCGCTTTGAGTTTTGCGAGATAGGCCCGCATTTCTCTTAGACTGTCGTGGTATTTGGATTCCGCCGAGGGGAACCAGTAGCTGCTGGCTTTGACCATGTACCAGTTCATGGCCTGCTCCAGGTCTTCGTCAAAAGAGGCGGTGGTGCCGGTTCTGGAAATGCGTTCCGCCAGGGCCACGGTAGTTCGTCGGCTTACCTCCAGCACGCCCATCTGGAAGTTGTTGATGTTGTCCGTGAGGTTGATCAAATCGTTGGGCCGCCACCCCCACCAGCGATCTTCCAGTTCGTAGCGCATGGGTTCGATGGCGGCCTCGGTAAAGGCCACGCCTTTGGGCGCGGGTTGGTGAACCGGTGCGACGACGGCGGTGGCCGGCAGGTCCGGTCGGACCGTGGTGGTCGCCGGAGCCGCAATATGGCCGTCGCTGCCGTGGTCGATTGCCAGGGTATCCGGGCGCGAGGCGGTCAGCGGATGTTTGGGCAATGACGGCGCTTCAACAGGCGCCGAAGTTGTCGCTGCGGCAGATGAGTCCCGGGTGTCCAGGGGGCCGGTCTCACCGGCGGGCCGGGGAGTGCCGGTGGCCATGACCGGGTCGGGCCTTCCTGCGTCCAGGCTTGTGAAGGAACGCCCATTCGGCGAACTGAAGATGACAGAAAGGGCCCACAGGATAATGATGGTGATGGCGATTCCGCCGATGATGCGCGGCGTGGCAAACTTACTGAACTCGAATCCCTTGGCGTTGCTTCCCATGGCTGCTCCGTCTTCGGTCCCGGCCCGGCCGTCGTCCGTATTCGGCCGGAGCCGGTCCTATTGGCGCTTTCTGAGTTGTCGGATATCCCCCACCCGGATGGTGACATTGGTGGCGTCGAAATGTTCGATCAAAGGTATCACATATTTACGGGAAGCTCCAGTCATATCCTTGAACTCGGGTGTGGAGATCTCGCCCTTTTCGAGGATATGGGCAACCAGTTCCGCCTTCAGTTTTTCAACGGTTGCCCGGTCATAATAGAGATCTTCCTTGACCTTGACCAGCACGCCCTCAGCGACCAGCAGTTCCAACACGCCTTTGGCCGTTTTGGGGTCCACGTCCAGTTCCTTGACGATATCCCTGAAATAGGGCGGCGTCAGCCTGGTCTGCCGGTAGATGTCCGAGATCTGCTGCTTCAGGGCCTTCTGGTCCACCTGGAGGGATACCTTGTGGTCAGCCAGCCGCGCCGTGTCGTCTTCCAGGACCAGTTGATGGTCCTTGATCATCCGGTTGAGAATCAGGGTAAAGAGCTTGCCGCTGACCTGCCGGGGAAATTTCGACTTCAATTCCTCTTTGGAAATACCGGTTTTAAGGGGATTGTTGCGGTGGTAGGTTGCCAGAACGTCGTGGCCCAGCTGCTTCAGTCGATCAAAGACCGCCATGTGGACATAGGCGCGGTTCTCCTTGTCCATCAACACGATGGCCTGGCTGTTGAGCATGCCGGCAAGGGTGGTTTCCAGGGCCTTTTCCGGCAGGTTGGTCATCAGGAGCAGGTCGGCAAAGGTGATGCCCGCCGGACCGGCCGTGTGCGCCTGATAGTCGATGATGCCTTCGGGCGCCGCATCGACCAGTTTCTTCATTCCGTCGATGATCTCCTGTTGAAAGCGTTTGTGTTTGCCGGGAATGGGGTTGATGACCTTGCCGCCGCCGATGGTGCGCACCGGGGAGTAGCTGCGGACCACGAAGCGATCGTCACGGATCAGGCTGACGGGTTCCTCCAGGCGGATTTGGGCCGGGCAGGTCTCTCCGGCAGCCAGTTCTTCCCGGTCCAGCAGGATCAGATTGCCCATGGTCTCGCTGGTGCCAGTGTGGAAACGTACCTGGGTCCGGGTTTTGATGGGTTTTTTATTGCTGGAGAGATAGTGGAGTTCCAGGTCCACCATATAGCTGGGCATGAGGGTCTTTTCGCGGGCCAGGATATCGCCACGGTTGATGGCCGTTTTTTCCAGACCCTGGAAGTTGATGGCGGTACGCATGCCGGCTTCGGCTGTCTCGCGGCTCTGGTTGTGAACCTGGATGCCCCTGACTTTGGAGGTGATTTTTCCGGGGTAGATCATGATGCTGTCCCCGACGTTGACCCTGCCCGAAATCAGGGTGCCGGTGATCACGGTGCCGAAGCCCTTCATGGAGAAGACCCGGTCCACGGGCAGCCTGAAAAGACCGGTGGTGGCACGGTCGGGGACCTGCCTGCACAAATTGTCCAGTTCCTCGATGAATCGGGGGATGCCCTCCCCGGTAACCGATGAGAGCGGCACGATCGGTGCGCCTTCAAGGAAGGTGCCAACGGTGAACTCGCGGATATCCTCGGTGACCAGCTCCAGCCACTCTTCATCCACCATGTCGATTTTGGTGAGCACCACCATGCCATGCCGGACGCCCAGCAGTGCGCAGATCTCCATGTGCTCGCGCGTCTGGGGCATGACCCCCTCGTCGGCGGCGATGACCATGGAGACGATGTCGATGCCCGTGGCGCCTGCAACCATGTTTTTGACGAACTTTTCATGGCCGGGTACGTCGACGATGCCAAGATGCCGGCCGCTGGGGAGGTCCAGTGCGGCAAAGCCCAGTTCGATGGTGATGCCACGCTTCTGCTCTTCCTTCAGCCGGTCGGTGTTGGTGCCGGTGATGGCCTTGATCAGGCTGGTTTTGCCGTGGTCAATGTGGCCGGCGGTGCCGAGAATAATCTGTTTCACGATCGATGCGCTCCAGCGGTTGGTCAGAGTTGCTGCTTTTTACGGTTTCTCAGGTATTCGGCGAAGTAGGCCAGGCCCACGAGGATGACGCCAAGTCCGACCACGTAGATGGTGTTGGCCTCCGGGTAAAACAGGCGCGAGAGGATAACGGCAAAACCGGCGCCCAGGACTGCCCTGATGATAAAAACGTGAAATTGGGTCAAGATGTTACCTCTTTCCAAATCGGATACGTGAGCAATCGTACGGATACTATATGAGAAGGGGATTGGGGTCAATACCTATGGGGAACACATTGGTTTTTCAATGAAAGTGATGCGGACATCCAGCGGGCGGTGGTCTGGAATCCAACCTGCCTGAAAAGGGGTCACAAAACGCTGCCATTTACCGCCATGATAGCGGATTTGATTTCTGTTGTCTAATTTTTCGAAACGCTGCCGTCAACCATGCCCTAAATCCTGTAGGTGGCTCCTGATGTCCGGCCGGCTATATATCTGTTGATGAAGCAACCCAGCGTAATGAGCGTCAGTGTCAATCCTATCATAGGGCACTGTCCTTTCAGTTATCCCGCGACATCGATTCCCAGGTCACATCCCAGGTTCGCATCTTTTTTTTCACACTCGAAATTGGCTTCACGGGTGTCAACGTGTCCTTCGTTCTTGTCATCGGAGTAGTCCTGAACTTGATTCTCGGCCATGGTATCACTTCATGGGTTGTGGGTTGTTGTAAGTCGGTGTTGCGTCTTTCTTGGGGAAAAGATACGTCATCAGGGGATTAAGACAATGTGAGCCGGTTGGCTGTTTTGCCACAACAGACAATCATAGAATTTTGGCCAAATAGGAGCCAGCCGCAATGAGGGACACGTGGTATACGAACCTAAAAGGAAAAGGCCGCCATCGCCAACATGGACGAATCCGATGTGCCCTATCTTCAGTATGCCTTCGAAACCTGCATTCGCAGCCAGCTTGGCCAAGATGATGAAATGGGCACAGATGTCATGCACCGGATCTGGCAGGTGCTACAGGAGACGCATCGGGTGAGGATCGTTGAGTGCTAGGGTCTGATGCTATTATTTAAACATACCCATGTTTGGAACCCGCACAACGAATAATGGAATCGAGCTTGTCATCACGATAACAGGCAATAGCAGGAACCGGCTCTTCACCAGAAATTCTTCGTAAGCGCTTGAGGCTCTCCATGGTTGCCTCAACTACAACCTTCTCAAGCTCAAAGCGATCAGCAAATTCTTCGACTGAGCGCGACCCGTACTCTGCAATTATTGTTTCCACCTGTGCTACGGTAGGCAACTTTTTGCCTTCAAGATTGCTCATCGTTTGCCCTTTTTCACATCATCCCAAAAGTTGTCAGTGAACTGTTATGTTGTGCAGTAAGCAAAAGATAATCGCTGTTTGTGCTGAATCAAACCGCATACCATACATACCAGCGCATCAATGCGGCTTTCGTAATAGCGGAGTCGGCTTTCATCCTGAGCAATAAACCCGTGAGCTAGTTGACGTATAGTCACTGTCCCACCTCCATATTGTCAAGAATCACCAACCCCTCGACACAAATAGGAATATTTGCGAACGTGTTTTTGTTCCCGCCTTTCATTTCCACCATTACAATTATGGAGTTCCTTCATGGCCCTGACGAAACATGACATCTCTGAGCAGATTCAGGCCGGCCTTGGCTTGCCCAAGAACCAGTCCGTCGAAATCACAAAGGCCCTACTCGAACTGATCAAATCCACCCTGGCAGCCGGTGAGGACGTCCTGGTCTCTGGCTTCGGAAAATTCTGTGTGAAGGACAAACGGGAACGGAAAGGACGGAATCCAGCC
>NZ_JAWOHB010000105.1:0-110669 GCF_046496365.1 Desulfosarcina sp. | reverse complement strand
GGCACCGTGGACATCCTGATCAACAACGCCGGCATCCTGCGGGACAGGAGCTTCGCCAAGATGGAACCGGACGTCTGGGACGCCGTCATGGCCGTCCACCTCAACGGCGCCTTCAACGTCACCCGGCCGGCCTTTGCCGTGATGAAGGCCAACGGCTACGGGCGCATCGTCATGACCACCTCGGCTGCCGGCCTTTACGGCAACTTCGGCCAGGCCAACTACGCGGCGGCCAAGATGGCCCTGGTGGGCCTGATGAACACCTTGAAGCTGGAGGGTGAAAAATACGGCATCCGGGTCAATACCGTCGCACCCCTGGCCGCCTCCCGGCTCACCGAAGACATCCTGCCGCCGGACATGTTCCAAAAAATGAAGCCGGAGCTGGTGGCACCCCTGGTGGTCTACCTGTGCAGTGATCGCTGCAGCGAGAACGGCGCCATCTTCAGCACGGGCATGGGATATATCAACCGGGCGGCGGTCATGACCGGACCGGGGGCGGCGATCGGCGGCCGGGAACACCCCCCTTCCCCCGAACTGATCCACGAGAACTGGGACCGGATCGACACCATCGCGGGTGCCAAGGCGCTTCCGGATTTGACTTTTGCGCTCATGGACCTGTTCAAACTTTAAAACCGGTCTCCGATTATTGATGACGCGGCTTCACCGCCTGAACAGACCCACTTCAATATAAACTTGGCGCATAGAGGCATCAGTATGGCAACGGGAATCAAGGACAAAGTGGCCATCATCGGCATGGGGTGCACCCGGTTCGGCGAACGCTGGGAGATGGGTGCCGAAGAACTGATGGTGGAGGCCTTCGAGGAGTGCCTGGCCGACGCGGGCATCGAAAAAAAAGAGATCGACGCCGCCTGGTTCGGGTCGTGCCTGGAGGAGATCAATGTGGGCAAGACCGCCATGCCCTTGTCCACCACCCTGCGGTTGCCCATGATCCCGGTGACCCGGGTGGAGAACTACTGTGCCACTGGCACCGAAGCATTTCGGGGGGCCGTGTATGGGGTGGCATCCGGGGCCTATGACATCTGCCTGGCCCAGGGTGTGGAAAAGCTCAAGGACACCGGCTACGGCGGCTTGCCCAACTTCGGTTCCAACGCCGGAACGCTGGTCTGGCAGTGGTGGCCCAACCTGACGGCCCCGGGCTCCTTCGCGCAGTTGGCCAGCGCCTATGCGGCCAAATACCGGGTCAAGGACCAGGATCTGAAGCGGGCCATGGCCCACGTGTCCGTCAAAAGCCACGCCAACGGCCTGCTCAACCCCAAGGCCCACCTGAGGAAAAAAATCACCGAGGCGCAGGTCATGGCCGCCCCCATCATCGCTCACCCCCTGGGGCTCTTCGACTGCTGCGGGGTCAGCGACGGGTCGGCGTGCGCCATCGTCACCACGCCGGAAATCGCCAGGAGCCTGGGCAAAGTGGACATCGTTTCGGTCAAAGCGCTCCAGCTGGCCCTGAGCTCCGGTGAAGAAATGGGCTACGACGAGTGGGACGGCGACCATTTCATGACCACCACCAGGTGCAGCAAAACGGCTTATGCGGAGGCGGGCATCACCAACCCCCGCGAAGAGATCAGCATGATGGAGGTCCACGACTGCTTCTCCATCACCGAGTTGGTCACCTACGAGGACCTGCACATTTCCGCCCGGGGCAAGGCCGTGCACGATGCGATGGACGGATTCTACGACCTGGACGGCGGCCTGCCCTGCCAGGTGGACGGGGGGCTCAAGTGCTTCGGACACCCCATCGGCGCCTCGGGCCTGCGCATGCTCTACGAAATGTACCTGCAGCTGTTGGGCCGGGCCGGCGAGCGGCAGCTCGCGGACCCGCGCTTCGGGCTTACCCACAACCTGGGTGGATTCCCTTTCCAGAACATCTGCAGCATTGCCATTGTCGGCAGGTATGAAAAATGAGGGCCCACCATGGAGATCCTGACGTATACCCCGGAACATGAGGATTTCAGGCGGCGCCTGAGGTCTTTTTGTGACGCCGAAGTGATCCCCCATGTCAACCAGTGGGAGGCGGATCGCATCGTCCCCAAATCCGTCTGGAAAAAGATGGGCCGAGGCGGCTTCCTGTGCCCGGCCGTGGACCCGAAGTACGGGGGTCTGGGCGGCGACTTCCGCTATTCGGTGATCGTGGCCGAAGAACTCGCCCGCACCGCCCACACGGGTCTGGCCGCAGGTCTGCACAGTGACGTGGTGGTCCCTTATATCGATGCATACGGCAGCGAGGCATTGAAGGCGAAATACCTTCCCGGCTGCATCTCCGGCGAATGCATTACAGCGGTGGGCATGACTGAACCGGACGCGGGCAGCGATCTGGCCGGCATGAAGACCACGGCCGTGGAAGCAGGGGACACTGTGACCATCAACGGCGCCAAGACCTTCATCTCCAACGGCATCAACTGCGATTTGCTGGTTTTCGCCGCAAGGGATCCGGCCGTGGAGAACAAGTATGAAGCCATGTCCCTGTATGTAATCGAAGCCGGCACACCGGGTTTCTCCCGCGGACGGAAGCTGGACAAGATGGGCTGGCACAGCCAGGACACCGCCGAGCTGTATTTCAGCAACTGCCGCATCCCCGTGGGCCACCGGCTGGGAGCAAAAGGCATGGGCTTTCTCATGCTCATGGAAAAACTCCAGCAGGAACGGCTGACCTGTGCCGTTGGAGCGGTGTGCGGGGCCGAAGGCATTCTGGCGTGGACCATGGATTTTTGCCGCAAAACGAACCGTGGCGGCCGCCCCATGTCCAAAGCCCAGGCCGTTCAATTCGAACTGGTGGAGATGGCCGCCGACGTCAAGGTCGGCCGAACCTTCGTGGACAAACTGGTGGCCGACCACATCGAGAAGAAAAACATCGTGGTCGAAACCTCCATGGCCAAGTTCTGGACCACGGACCTGGCCAACCGCACGGCAGACAGGGCCCTGAGCATCCTGGGCGATTTCGGCACCGTGGAGTCCTGCCCGCTGGTGCGCGCCTGGCGGGACGTGCGGGTCATGTCGATTTTCGCCGGCACCAACGAAATCATGAAAGGCATCGCCGCCAAGTTCATGGGATTGTAATTTGTGCCAACTGGCAAAAGTGGGTTCCCGTTGCTTCGACCCTTGACCGTAAACCTTGACGGAGTCGTAAAAAGTCGAAATCTCAGATTTATTGTCATCCTCGCGGAGGCGGGGATCCATAAGTTTCAAATAGTTATAGGTTCCCGCCTTCGCGGGAATGACACATCGGGAACTTTTTACGAGGCCATCAACCTTCGACCGTAAACCTTCAACCGTTGACCGTTCAACTATGAGCCAAACTGGCGCCCTGTCCGGCATCACCGTGATCGACCTGTCTCGCCTGCTGCCGGGACCCTACTGCACCATGATCCTGGCCGACCACGGCGCCCGGGTCATCGCGGTCGAGGACCCGCGCTGCCGGGATCGGGGTGAGTACATTTTTCCTGTCTACCGCAACAAGTCCCACATGAGCCTGAACCTGAAGTCCGCGGCCGGGCGCGAGATCTTTTTCCGATTGATCGAGGATGCGGACGTCATGGTTGAAGGATTCCGGCCGGGTGTGGTGACGCGGCTGGGAGTGGACTACGACGCCGTTTGCCGGGTGAACCCGAAAATCATCTACTGCTCCATCACCGGCTATGGTCAGACCGGCTCCATGCGCCATGCCGCCGGCCACGATGTCAATTACCTGAGCCGCGCGGGCCTGCTGGACCTGATGGGCGAAAAAGACCGGGCACCGACCATTCCCGGCATCCCCATGGCGGATATGGTGGGCGGCGGCATGAACGGGGCCCTGGGCATCGTCATGGCCCTTTACCACCGGCAGCGCTGCGGTGCGGGACAGCATATCGACATCTCCATGACCGACGGCATGCTGGGCCTGCTGCCCACGGTGCAGTTCTTCCAGGCCCTGTTTGGCGCCGAGCAAACCCGCGGGAACGCCTTTCTCTCCCATCGCTACGCCTGCTATAACACCTACGAGACCGCAGACGGCCGCTTTCTCTCCGTGGGTGCGGTGGAAAGCCGCTTCTGGCAGAACCTGTGCCGCCATTTGGGAAAGCCCGAATACGGACCGCTGCAGTATGACGACAACCGCCGGGAGGACCTTATCGCCTTCCTGAGCGAGCAATTCAGACATAAACCGCTCGACGAATGGGAACGCGAACTCCAAGGTCTGGATGTCTGCGTTTCCCCGGTCAGAACCGTGGCCGAAGCCATGCAGGATCCGCTTTTCGAGGTACGGGGGATGGTGTCGTCAACCGGTCGGACGACACCCGTCTTGGGGGTACCGGTGAAGCTGAGTAAAACGCCGGGAGCGGTGCGCACAGCGCCGGCGGCCTTCGGAGAAAACACGGACCAGATTCTCGGAGAACTGGGCTTCAGCGGGGCGGAAATCAAAGCGCTGCGGGGAAATGGGGTTGTCTGAGGCCCTCCCTGAGGCGGCTCTTCTCCTGCGACGGCAAACGCGACGGCCGCCGCGCTCGTTTTTTCCGGGAGCGGGCAAAAGGCATTGACTTGGACTAACGCTGAATTTATAAATGGAGAAACACGCTGGCGTTCGACATTTGCTTGTATTGATCCTTTCATCCAACACTGGCACCCCAGCCTGGATTGGGATTGGTGCCTGCACCTATCAACAACCCTGACCGCAACCAACAGGACCGTCTGATCTCCTCTCCCGGACCAGGTGCCAAGGGCCTGGACGATCGATCAGGCGGATTGAAAGTTAAACGTTGATTGCCTATTCTTCGTTTTCTTGATGCTTCTGACGCCGCCACCTGCCTCTACGCGCGATGATCGTTATGGTGCGGGATCAATCGGAGAGACTTCACGAACGGTTTAACGGGTATCCCATCAGTCGATTTAGAAGGATTTTCACCCCAACCCCACGAAAGGAGTCAGATCGAATGAAAAGACGCGATTTCATTAAAAAGGCAGGAGTAGGGACCGCGGCCGTGGCTGCCACAGCCATCAACGCCCCTTTTGTGCATGCGCAAAAGAAAACCACCATCAAGTGGCGGATGCAGACCTATGCCGGTCCCGCTTTAGCCGAACATGTCATCAAGCCGTCAATCGATGCGTTTAACAAAGCGGCCAATGGAGAGATGGTCATCGAGTTGTACAATGCCGATCAGCTGGTGCCCCACGGTGAGCTTTTCAGGGCCGTCTCCAAGGGGACGATTGACGCCGTTCAAAGCGACGACGATTCAATTGCCGCGCCGGTGGATGTGTCTGTCTTTGCCGCCTATTTTCCCTTTGCATCGCGCTATTCGCTGGATGTCCCCGTGTTGTGGAACTGGTACGGGCTGGACAAAATCTGGGAGGAGGCCTATGCGGAGATACCGGAAGTCACCTGGCTGAGCGCCGGGGCCTGGGACCCATGCAATTTCGCCACCCGCAAGCCGATCCGCCACATGGAGGACTTCAAGGGGCTGAGAATGTATATGTTTCCCACCGGGGGCAAGTTCATGCAGCAATTCGGCGTTGTCCCCATGTCCCTGCCCTATGAGGACGTTCAGATGGCCCTTCAAACCGGCGAACTGGATGGGGTGGCCTGGTCCGGCATCACCGAGGATTATACGGTGGGATGGGCCGACGTCACCAAGTACTATCTGACGAATCCCATATCCGGCGCCTGGGCGGGCTCTTACTTCGCCAACACCAAGAAATGGGAGGCCCTGCCCGAGCATCTCAAGACCCTATTCAAACTCTCAATGGACAGTTCGCACTACTACAGGCAGCATTGGTACTGGTGGGGTGAGGCGCACTACCGCACCAAGGGAGGCAAACTGGAGCTCACCTCCATTCCCAAAGAGGAATGGAAGGTCGTGGAAGACGCCGCCCTGAAATACTGGGACGAGATTGCCGCCAAGAGCCCCAGGAATGCCAAAGTGGTCAATATCCTCAAGGAATACGCCAAAACCATGGAAGCCGCCGGCCCACCCTACCGGTACTGATAGAACCGGTCCCAGGCCGTTGGTATAGCATGGCGGGTTTGGCCTTCCCTGTCACGACGCTGATCGGGATGGGGAAGGCCAAACCGCTGCAAATGTGTTGAAAAACAGGGTCGGTAAAGGCCGGACGAGGCTGTGGGCTTTGATCACCGCACAACGCGTATTCCCAGCATGGTCCGGTGATTCGAAACCGCATACCCAGGCAGAGGGGTCGTTATGCCCAAAGCAATCAAGTGCTTCGTGAACTATGTGGATGCAACCAACAAGGTGGTCGGCAAATTCTCCCAGTACCTGGTCTTCGTCATGATGGGCGTGCTGCTGTTCGAATCCATCTCCAGGACGCTCTTTAATCAGCCCCACATATGGGTCGTGGAGATCGCGCAGTTTACCATGGCCGCGTATTACCTGCTCGGCGGCGGCTACTCCATGATCCTCGACGGCCATGTCAGAATGGATCTCCTCTACGGCCGCTGGTCACCGAAGAGACGGGCGGTCGTCGACATGCTTACCGCCATCGTCCTGATCTTCTACCTGGTGCTTCTGCTTTACGGCGCCATTTCCAGCCTTGAGTATGCCCTGCGATACAAGCAGGTGAATTATACCTCATGGGCCCCGCCGCTGGCCCCCATCAAGATCATCATGACCATCGGAATTGTGTTGATGCTGCTGCAGTCGATCGCCATTTTCTTCAAGGACCTGGCAACGGCCAGAGGGGAGTCGCTTTAATGAGCCATGAACTGATCGCGCTGCTGATATTCACCTCCATGCTGCTCATGCTGCTCACCGGACAGCGCGTCTTCGCCGCCATCGGGGGTGTCGCCGCCCTTTTCGCCCTGCTCCTGTGGGGCGAGGGAGGCATAGAGATGCCCTTCAACGCCAGCTTCGTTTTGTTGAATTGGTACCCGCTCCTGACCTTACCGTTGTTCATCTATATGGGATACATGTTTTCTGAGTCGGGCATCGCCAGCGACCTCTACCGCATGTTTCATGTCTGGATGGGCCCTCTCGACGGGGGGCTGGCCATCGGAACGATCGGCCTGATGACCGCCGTGGCGGCCATGAACGGGCTGAGTGTCGCCGGCATGGCCATCGGCGCCAGTATTGCCATGCCGGAAATGCTCAAGCGTAAATATGACAAGGTCATGGTCACCGGCGTCATCCAGGCGGGCAGTTCCCTGGGCATCATGGTCCCGCCCAGCGTCGTTCTGGTTCTCTATGGAATGATCGCCCGGCAAAATGTGGGCCGGCTTTGGCTGGCCGGTGTTTTCCCCGGCCTCCTCCTGGCAGCCCTGTTTATCGCCTACATTACGATTCGATGCAAAATGAACCCGCAGCTGGGACCGGCGCTGCCTCTGCAGGAGCGGCGGCTAATCAGCTGGGGAGAGCGGTTCCGGCTGCTCCGGGCGGGAATCATTCCCCTGGTTATTATTTTTTCCATGACGGGGCTGTTCCTGCTGGGGGTAACCAGCCTGGTCGAGTGTTCAGCGGCGGGTGCGGCCGCAACGACCCTCGCCGCCGTTTTCAGAGGCCGCTTTAACCGGGAGGTGTTGGAAAACACCCTGCGCAACACGCTGAGCGTGAGCTGCATGTTCATGTGGGTCATCCTGGCGGCCCTCTGCTTCGGCGCCGTCTTCGACGGCCTCGGTGCCGTGCATGCGATCAAGTCTCTGTTTCTTGACCGCTGGGGACTCAGCCCGTGGGGCGTGCTGGTCATGATGCAGCTTTCCTACATCCTGATGGGCATGTTTCTGGACGATACGGCCATGCTGATCATTGTCGCCCCCCTTTATGTTCCCCTGGTGATCAACCTGGGCTTCGACCCGATCTGGTACGGCGTCCTTTACACGATCACCTGCCAGATTGCTTACATGACACCGCCCTTCGGCTATAACCTGTTTCTGATGAAGGCCATGGCACCGCCGGAGGTAACCCTGATGGACATCTACAACTCGATCGTACCCTTTGTGTTGGTGATGATTCTCGGTTTGGCCATCGTCATCATATTTCCCCAGATCGCCCTGTGGCTGCCTGATTTATATTTTGGAAAATAAAAAAGGATTCATGTTATGCTCATCGCACGGGTAACAGGACTGGTCGTTGCGACCATGAAGCACGAATCGCTGGTCGGCAGTAAGCTTCTCATTGTTCGGGAAGCCGACGCTGCCGGAAAATCGGTGGGCCGACCCATGGTTGCCGTCGACGCGGTGGACGCCGGGGAGGGGGACCTGGTGCTGGTGACTCAGGGGTCCGGAGCACGCCGGACGGATATCACCCTCGACCGGCCGGTGGACAATGTCATCATGGCCATCGTCGACACCTTGCAGTCGAACGGCAAGGTGACCTTTCGCAAGGGTCGTTAAACGGATAGCTGCTGCCGATGCGCAAAGAGACCCATGAAATGCTCAGCGTTGGAATTGACGTGGGCACCACGACAACCCAGGTTGTCTTTTCCAGATTGACGCTGGCCGGGGAGGTCATGGGCGGTTCGACGCCCCTGGCCCGATCGCCGCTAAACCTGCAGCGCACAGCCGGCATCGTCGACAAGGTGGTGGTCTACCGCAGTGGCATGCATTTGACCCCCTTGGAAGGGCCGGAGGCCATCGATGCAGCCGCGCTGGAACAGATTCTGCGTCAGGAGTACCGGCAAGCCGGCATTGCCCCCGAACAGGTCGAGACCGGCGCGGTAATTATTACCGGCGAAACCGCTAAAAAACGCAACGCCGATGTCATTTTGGACACACTCTCCGCCCTGGCGGGAGACTTTGTGGTCACCGTGGCCGGACCGCACCTGGAGTCGATGATCTCCGGAAAAGGTTCGGGGGCCGAAACGTTTTCCCGGGAGCACTTCACCACCGCCACCAACGTGGACATCGGCGGTGGCTCCGCCAACTGCGCCATTTTCCGTCAGGGCAGGATGATTGCGGACGCGGCAATGAACTATGGCGGACGCATTCTGGAAATAGACCCGTCCAGCGGGCAGATCGGGCACATCGCCGAACCGGCCCGGATCCTCATCGATCATCTGGGTCTGCCATTGTCGATCGGCGTGAAACCGAACCTGGAACAATTGCGTGCGCTGACCGATTGTATGGCTGACCTGACCGTTGAATTGATCGAAGGGCGCTGCAGCCCGCTGGCCAGGCAATTGATGCTGACCGATCCGTCATCTGAGTCGGGGAAAAACACCACCGTATTCTTTTCGGGCGGCATCGGGCACTACATCTATGCGCCGATTGCGATCAATGCCACGCAGGATGTGACCGTGCATGGGGACATCGGGCCTCTGCTGGCGGAATCGATCCGCCTGCACCCCGGTCTGGAAAATTACGACATTCGCAGGCCGCCTGAAACCCTGCAGGCTACCGTCATGGGCGCCAGTTCACAGACCGTCACCCTGAGCGGAAGCACCATCTGGGCCGAAGATGACATTCTGCCCATCCGAAATGTACCGGTAATTCGGCCGCGTTGGCCGCAGATCCCGCCATCGCGCCAACAGGTGTCCACGGCGGTGCGCGATGCGGTCGACCGATGGGACGTCGCGCCGACCGGCACCCAGTTTGCGATCGCCCTGGAACTCTCCTGGAGTCTCGATTTTGCGTGTCTGACGGCACTGGCCGGCGGCCTGGCTGATTTCACGGCGGCAAATCCGGCAACCGACCAGCCGCTGATCATCATCATCGAGCACGACTACGCCCGCGTTTTGGGACAGACATTGAAGAATCGGATGCCGGATCGCCCGCTGCTGGTCATCGACCAGGTGGGACTGAGCGAAGGCGATTATATTGATATCGGACGCCCGGTGCTGGACGGCCGGGCCGTGCCGTTGAGCGTCAAGACACTGATCTTTTACCATTAGGCCTTCAAGGGGACGTTGCCGTCCATCGTCGGTGCAGATCGACCCGTCTGCCATCAAGGAAAATCGTACATGCTGCTGCGAACCAAGCTATTTGGCAAAACCATCGAATTCAGAAGTGTCCGAGAGTTGATGGGCAAGGCCAACGAACCGAAATCCGGTGATGAACTGGCTGGGTTGGCAGCCACATCGATCGCTGAACGGGTAGCCGCCAAATACGTCCTGGCCGAGGTCACCCTGGAGACCCTGCGGGCCAACCCGGCGGTGCCTTACGACCGGGACGAAGTCACACGGGTGATCGACGACGCCGTCAACGAAACGATTTACAATGAGATCAAGGGCTGGACGGTCGGGGATTTCAGGGAGTGGCTGCTCGCGGACAACACCACGGCTGAGATGATCCGCCGGGTTAGCAACGCCCTGACCGGAGAGATGGTGGCGGCGGTGACCAAACTGATGTCCAATCTCGACCTGATCTACGCCGCCAAAAAAATCCGGGTCACCTCCCACTGCGTCAATACCGCCGGGCTTCCCGGAACCCTGGCCAGCCGCTGCCAGCCCAATCACCCCGTAGACAGCCCCGAGGGTATTCGCGCCGCCATCTACGAAGGCCTTTCCTATGGTTCCGGTGACAGCGTCATCGGCATCAACCCGGTGGATGACAGTCTGAGCAGTGTGGCGCGGTTGCTCGATATGACCTATGATATCATCCGAACCTGGCAGGTTCCCACCCAGAACTGCCTGCTGTCCCATGTCACCACCCAGATGCAGGCCATGAAAAAGGGGGCGCCGGTGGGCCTGGTGTTTCAGAGTCTGTCCGGTTCGCAAATGGGCAATCAAAGTTTCGGCATCGATGTGGGCATGCTGGACGAGGCCTATGCCATGGCTCAGAAATACTGTTGGCCAACGGGCCCCAACTACATGTACTTTGAATCGGGTCAGGGATCCGCACTTTCGGCAGACGCACACAACGGCTGGGACCAGCTGACCCTGGAGGCCCGGATTTACGGATTGGCCAAGCGCTGGAAGCCCTATCAGGTCAACACCGTTGTGGGGTTTATCGGCCCGGAATATCTGTACGACGCCATCCAGATCACCCGGGCCGGACTGGAAGACCATTTCATGGGCAAGCTGACCGGCATCCCCATGGGCTGCGACGCCTGTTACACCAACCACGCCCGCGCGACCCAGAACGACATCGAGAATCTGGCGGTTCTGCTCACTGCGGCCGGGTGCAATTATTTCATGGGAGTGCCCATGGGCGATGACGCCATGCTGGCTTACCAGTGCACCAGCTTTCATGACGCCCCCTCGCTGCGGCAGACATTGGGATTGCGACCGCTGCCGGAGTTTGAGGCCTGGATGGAAGATCTGGGCCTGATGAGAAATGGCCTGCTCACCGACAAGGCCGGTGATCCGTCATTTTTCCTGAGCCGCTAGCCAAAACAGGAACATTAGCCATGCAGGAACGGGACATTCAAGCCATCATCGAAGCCGTACTGGCAGAGATTGAAGATTCTTCGCGTCAAGCCACGGGGAGTCCGGTCACTTCAACGGTTCAAAACGCCGCCGGGACAACGGTCGAGACCGATCGACCCGACGGTGGCGGTTCTGACGGCCTGCGGATCGATCTGGACGACCCCACCCTGCCGGCGGCCCGCCAACGACCCGGAATTGAAAAGCCGATCCATCCAGATGGATTGCGCGCCCTGATGGCGGCCACCCCGGCCCGTATCGGCGTGGGCCGCAGTGGACCCCGACCACGAACGGCCGCCAGCCTGCTTTTCCTGGCCGACCATGGCGTCACCCAGGACGCCCTGATGCACGCGGTTGACGCCAACCTCCTCGAGGAGCTGGGCCTTTTCAGTGTCGAGAGCCAGGCCGCGGACCGCCAGACCTATCTGAAGCGGCCAGACATGGGACGCAGGCTGACCGAAGCGTCCAAGGCGATTCTGCGCGATCGCTGCACCAAAAACCCCGACGTGCAGATTTTTGTCGGCGACGGCCTCAGCGGGGCAGCCATCGATCATAACCTGCGGCAGATCATGCCCGTTCTCCAACAGGGTCTGAACAGCGCGGGGTTGTCGATGGGCACACCCTTTTTTGTTAAGAACGCCCGGGTCGGATTGCTCAACGACGTAAACAGCATTATTGACGCCAAGGTTTGCGCCATCCTGATCGGGGAGCGACCGGGCCTTGCCCGTGCACAAAGCATGAGCATATACGTGGGATACCGTCCCCAACCGGACGCGACCGACGCCAACCGGGATGCGATCTGCAACATCTATGCAGGCGGCCTCAACCCGCTGGAAGCCGGCGCCCATGCGGTCCAGCTCATCCAGACAATGATCAGGGACAAGACCAGCGGTGTTGAACGCAACAGGGTGTAGCGCCGCAAGCGAAAACGGAACCTTCTGAAATGTTGATGAACGGGTAAAAAGCGTCTCGGTCGGCGCCGTCAAATAGTGATCAACGGGTAAACCCTATGGCCATACTGGATCCAATCAAACCGCAGGTATTGTCGGTCAGGATCATTCCCAATGTTGACCGTGGTTTTGCGCAGAAATTGAAGCTGCGTGCAGATCAGCGCAGTCTGGGGTTGATCACCTGCAATATTGACGACGCACTGTATGTTTCCATCGATGAAGGCACAAAGATGGCCGATGTGGAGGTCGTGTACGCCAAATCGTTTTATGCCGGCGCCGCCCATGCCTCCGGACCGCTGTCCGGTGAGATCATCGCCATTTTTGCGGGGCCGGACCCGGCCGAGGTGCGTGCGGCGTTGGCCGCAACCCGGGCCTACGCGGAAAATCAGGCCTGGTTTTTCGCCGCCGATGAAGCCGGGTCCAACGCTTTTTTTGCCCACACGATCTCCCGCACCGGGTCCTATTTATCACAGCTGGCCGACATCCCCAAAGGCGAGCCGCTGGCTTACCTGATCGCCTGCCCCCTGGAGGCCACTTTCGGCCTTGACGCGGCGTTGAAGGCAGCCGATGTGAAATTGAAGGTCTGGTTCGAGCCGCCATCGGAAACCAACTTTTCCGGTGGTTTGCTGACCGGCAGCCAGAGCGCCTGCAAAGCCGCCTGCGAGGCATTCCGGGATGCAGTGCTGGACGTCGCCAACAACCCTATTACGCGCTAGGCTTTCAGGACAAGTGTAAGGAGATGGCATGACTCAAGGTTTCGATAAAGACCTGACATCGATCCAGGAAGCGCGACGGTTGATCGAAAGCTGTTACACGGCTCAGGAGAAATTTATCGATTTCAGCCAGCAGCAGGTCGATCGCGTCTGCGAGGCCATGGCCGATGCAGCTTATCAAGCGGCAGAGCGTCTGGGGCGCATGGCGACCGAAGAGACCGGTTTCGGCGTCCCCCGACACAAGACGCTTAAAAATCAGCTGGCCAGCCGGGGGGTGTGGGAATCCATCAAAGCGGTCAAGACCGTCGGCGTGATCCGTGAGGACAAGACTGCCGGTATCGTCGAAATCGGCTGGCCCATGGGGGTTGTGGCGGCGCTGAGTCCCAGCACCAACCCAACCTCCACCCTGATCCACAACACCCTGATTGCGGTCAAAGCCCGCAACGGGGTTGTCAATGCCCCACACCCGTCGTCCTGGCGATGCTGCCTGGAAGCCACGCGGGTAATTGCGGACGCCGGCGAGGCGGCGGGCATGCCGTCGGGCCTGGTCGGCTGCATGTCCAGCATTTCTCTTCCCGGCACCCAGGCGCTGATGCGGCACGAGAAAACCGCCGTGATCCTGGCTACGGGTGGATCGGACATGGTTCGTGCGGCCCACAGCATGGGCAAGCCGGCCTACGGGGTCGGCCCCGGCAACGTCCCCTGCTATGTCGATCGCAGCGCCGACGCCAAATCGGCGGCGTCTTTGATCGTATCCAGCAAAGCCTTTGACAATTCGGTCATCTGCGCAACGGAGCAGGCGGTGGTGGCAGACAAACCCATTGCCGCCGCCTTGCGCACCGAGATGGCGCGCCTGGGCGCCTATTTCGTCGATCCGACCCAGGCGGCGGCCTTGAGCCGGGTACTTTTCTTTGCCAACGGCGCCATCAATCCCCGCAGCGTCGGCCAGACGCCGCAATCGCTGGCCCGCATGGCCGACATCCGCATCCCCGAAAACACCCGCATCCTGGTTGCCCCATTAAACCGCGTGGGCGCGGATGAACCGCTCTCCGGGGAAAAACTGACTACGGTTCTGGGCTGGTACGAGGTCGATGGCTGGGAGGCGGGCTGTGAACGCTGCATCGAATTAATCCACTTCGGCGGACGGGGACACAGCCTGGTGATCCATGCCGCCGATGAAGGCGTCATCATGGAATTCGGTCTCAAGAAACCCGTATTTCGCCTTCTGGTGAACACCATGGGAACCCTGGGGTCGGTGGGAGTGACCACCGGGCTGATGCCTGCCCTGACCCTGGGATCGGGTGGAATCGGCGGCGCCATCAGCGGTGATAACATTACCACCGGCCACCTGCTCAACATCAAAAGGCTGGCTTACCAGATAAACCCCCCGCCGGCCCAGGCGATGGTCGGTGCGGCAGCGGTTCAACCGGCCGCAAGGGATCTGGATCCGGCTGAATTAAAAGCCATTGTACGGGCGGTGATCGAGGAGTTGGTCCGTCATGGCGAGTAGACAAAATCGAAAAAATAAAACCAACGCCCCAAAACAAAAGGAGAAGCGCACGATGGTTGACATTCAAATGATTGCTCTGGGAATGGTCGAAAGCAAAGGCTTGATTGGCGCCATAGAGGCCGCCGACGCCATGGTCAAAGCCGCAAACGTTCATCTCATCGGCAGCGAGTACATCGGTGGCGGATATGTCACCGTCATGGTGCGCGGGGATGTGGGTGCCGTTAAAGCAGCCACCGATGCCGGCGCCGCAGCGGCCAAGCGCGTGGGCGAACTGGTTTCGGTCCATGTGATCCCCCGCCCCCACAGCGATGTGGAGATCATCCTGCCCAAGGAGACCAAGGGCGGTTTCGGCAGGAAGGCCTAAGCATCGTCAGACTAAGCGGCAGGGAAGAACCCCATGGGCCATTATTTCAGCGGTGATGTCATTTTCATCCCCGGCGAAGCGGCACATGTTAAGGCTTCCCCGGATTTGCCAGGGTCTTGCCGGTCGCCTTTCCGGTGGACTGCGGGGCTCGGCAACCCAGGCGATGCGGATAAAAGCGCCCGGCCGGATGCAGGCGCATTGGAGCAAACTCAGTGAATCCAGTCCTCGACACATTTTTAGCCAAGGCCTATGCCGTCATGCAAGGCGACCCCGTTCAACCGGCTGGCGATTCAGGTCGGGACCGGACCGATTCGGCGCATGCGGCGCAAACAGGGACAAAGGACATTCTGCCCCATTTGCAGGTGACGGAGAAGGCCCTTTTCCGGGATGGTCCACCACCTCGGGTGCATTGCGGCGTTGACCTGGGCACGGCATATACGGTGCTGGTCGTACTCGATGCGCACCTGCAGCCGCTGGCGGGTGAGTACCGCTTCGCTCAAATTGTCCGCGATGGACTGGTGGTCGACTACCACGGTGCGATCAGCCTGGTGCAGGAATTAAAGCGCAACGTAGAAAGGCGGATCGGCTTCCAGCTGCATTCGGCGGCGACCACCTTTCCGCCGGGGGTTTCAATCAACGAGGTCAGGGCAACCCAGCATATTGTCAGGGCGGCCGGTTTTGAATGCGAGCAGACCATCGACGAACCCACTGCGGCCAATGCGGTCCTGCAGGTGAGAAACGGTGCGGTCGTCGATGTCGGCGGAGGAACCACGGGCATCGCCATTTTCCGGGAGGGAGAGGTGATCTACACGGCTGACGAGCCGACCGGGGGCACGCATTTTTCGCTGGTAATCGCCGGAGCCCTTGGGATTGAATTTGAGCAGGCGGAGGAAATCAAAAAAAACGGCCAGAATTACCAGCGGCTCTTTCCAATCGTGCGTCCGGTGATGGAGAAGGTTGGAACCATCGTGGCCCGGCACGTGGCGGCGCATGCGGTGGAGGCCATTTACCTGGTTGGCGGCACGGCCTGTTTTCCCGGCATCGACAAGGTGGTGCAACAAGTGACCGGCATCAAAACGGCCATTCCCGGGTTTCCCCTGTTTGTGACGCCGCTGGGCACGGCAATGTATAACACTCCAGAAAAATATGAGGTTAATTATGGCCGATGAATTTCAATTGCGCGTGTATTGCTACCTGGACCGGACCCAACCCCAATACGCCGCCTTCGTGGGCACCGTCACCCAGGGCGACCTGATGGTGGAAGGCATGGCCTCGTTGTATATCGAAGTGGCCCCCGGCAACGAGGTCTTTCGTCTGGTGGACATTGCTGTCAAGGCTACCGAAGCCCGGCCCGGCGCACAGGTTGTCGAGCGGGAATTCGGTATGTTCGAAATCCACTCCCTCTCCCAGCAGGCCGTGATCGAGGCCGGTGCCATGGTGCTGGATCGGTTGAATCTGGAAGAGACCGGCCGGGTAAAACCGTTTGTGGCTTCGGTCCAACTGATTACCAATGTGGATCCCTACCAGGCGCAGCTGCTCAACCGTTTCCGGCGGGGCAGCATGCTCGTGGCCGGCGAAACCCTGCTGGTGCTGGAGGTGGCTCCGGCAGCCTACATCAACATCGCGGCCAACGAGGCGGAGAAACGGGCCAACATCAAGTTGATTCACATTTCATCCGTGGGCCGTTTTGGCCGCATGTGGATGTGCGGTACCGAGGCTGAGATGGTCACCGCCAAAATGGCGGCCATCGCAGCGATCGAAAGCATTCAGGGGCGAAAAGACTAGCACGCCTTTCAAAATGTGGCGTCGTTGATTCGCTGGATACCCAAATTGCAGGCTGCTGTATGGGGGGCAGAGCATGAAACAATTCTACACCGTTCGCGATATAGAAGATATGCACGCATCTGGCGTAACGCAGATCGACATCCACGATGATGTCGTACTGACCGACGTGGCCCGTGAAAAAGCCATTGCACTGGGAATGCAGCTTATTCCGATGGAGCCAGCCGATAACAGCCGCCAGGGACCGGCAATGCCACGGATGGCCGGCGGCTCCCGGACGAAAACCGGGTCTTCCGCCCCCGGCGCCTTGCCTTCCCGCCCTGTCGAAACAACGGCCTCCCACGCCCTGCCCCAGGCAACGCAGGTTGCCGCCCAGAACGACCCGGTCCAGAAAATCAAAGCGGCTGTCGTGGCGCGTTTGGGCACGGACAAATACAACCAGCTGCTGGACAAAATCATTCCCCAGGTGATGTCCCAACTTAAAAAGTAGCTTTCGGTTCAACAATCCGGTGGCCGAGGGCCATTAAACGGGCATCGGCCGTCACCCCTCTTTTAACCCCATGCCCGCTGTACAAGGATTGCTGTCAGCCGAAACCAGCGCTTTGCCATCTGGCTGGTAAGGATCACACGAAGGAGTTTGGATGGAACACTCGCTTTGGGAATGGTTTGTGAGCGAATCGCTGCTGCACGATTGGGTGGCTGGGTTGCCCACGATCGTACTGCTCGGATTAATCGTCGTCTGTATTCTTTTCTTGTCCAAAGGCGCAGACTGGATGATCGACGGTGTGGTGGACCTGGCGGAGCGCACCGGGCTGCCGCGGATCGTCATCGGGGCGACCATCGTTTCTCTGGGGACGACCACACCCGAGGCAATTGTCTCGGTAATGGCTGCCTGGATGGGCAACTCCGGCCTGGCCTTGGGCAACGGCGTGGGTTCGATCATCGCAGATACCGGACTGATTTTTGGCCTGACCTGCATCCTGGCGACAGTTCCGGTCAACCGTTTCATACTGAACCGCACCGGCTGGGTGCAGGTGGGCTCGGCGACACTGCTGGTGGTCATATCGGTGGTCTTGTTGTTGACGTCCAGCGGAGAACCGGTGATCGGCCGGTCCATCGGCATCGGCCTGCTCTGTCTTTTGGCCGTTTATCTTTATGTTACCTACAGCTGGGCCAGATCCGGCGGTCGATCGGCATTGGAGGGTGAACTGAAGCGGTTGAGTCAGCCCCGGGATGTCTGGATCTGCTGGGCCATGATCGCCGGCGGCCTCTTTCTGGTGATCATGAGCGCGCGCATCCTGGTGCCGAGCGCCTCTGAAATTGCAGCCCGCATGGGGGTCCCCGAGGATGTCATCGCCGCCACCATGGTTGCCTTCGGCACCTCGCTGCCTGAATTGATGACCGCCATCGCCGCCCTGCGCAAAGGCCATCCCGAAATCACCGTGGGCAATGTGGTCGGCGCCGATGTGCTCAACTGCCTGTTTGTCATCGGTGCGGCAGCCACGGCCCGGCCCCTGGCCATTCCGCCCAACTTCTTTTACTTCCACTTCCCGACCATGCTGATCATCCTCTGGTCGTTCAGAGCCTTCATCTCAATGAACAAGGCGGGCAGTTTCCGGCGCTGGCAGGGGGTCTGGCTGTTGTCGGTCTATGGCGTTTACGTGATTCTTCAATATGCACTCAATGTGGGCGGTGCTCACGGATAACATCAGCGGATCATGGCAGGCGGTAGACCATGGCGTTGATGTTCATTCCCGCGCCGACCGATGCGAGTACGATCACATCGCCGGAGGACACCTGGTGGCCGTCCAGTTGCGCCTTCATCAGCAAGTCCAGCAGGGTGGGGATGGTCGCCACAGAACTGTTGCCGGCCCAGTGGATGATCATGGGCATGATGTCCTGCGGAATCGGCTGGACCCCGCAAAGTTGAAATAATCGCGTCAGGATGGCGTGATCCATTTTGGCATTGGCCTGGTGCATCAAAATCTTCTTGACGTCGGTGAGCATCAGCCCGGCCTTGTCCAGGGACTGCTTCACCACCAGGGGAACGGTTTTCAGCGCATATTTGTAGATGTCATGGCCGTCCATCTTGATGAAAAGGTCGTCTCCCTGGCGATCCGGGTGGTAGGTTTTCCCCATTCGCAGCAGCCAGACCTTGTCGAACGCGTCCGTGCGGGTGATGTGGGACAGGATACCGGCATCGAATTCGGATGCCTCCAGAACCGTGGCTCCCGCACCATCGGCAAAAATCATGCAATCGACGTCGTGGGGATCCGAAATCCGCGAGAGGACTTCGGCGCCGATAACCAGGGCCCGCCTGGCGTCTCCCGAACGGATGTAGTAATCGGCCATGATCATGCCCTGGAGCCAGCCGGGGCAGCCGAAGGGGATATCGTAGGCCACCGTGTAGGGATTCTTGATCTGAAGCCGGTGTTTGACCCGTGATGCAATGGTGGGCACCATATCCGTACGCAGGTTGTCGGACCGGGTGTCCCCGAAGTTCTGGGCGACGATAATGTAGTCCAGACTCTCCTTGTCGATGCCTTCCAGCGCCTTGAGGGCCGCCTCGAAGGCCATGTCGGTGGTGGTCAGCGCGTCGCTGACATACCGGCGCTCACGGATACCGGTGATGTTGTACAGTTTTTCAATAATTTCAGGATTGGGCTTTTGCAGCCGCACGCCGTCGGCCCCATAGAATTCGCTGCTCAGAAAGTGGGTATTGGATACCGTCTCGGGCGGGATGTAGCATCCTGTAGACACAATTATCGACCTGATCATTTTTCCCTCATTGAATGAGTCATAAAGGAGGTAATATAAAACAAGATCCGTCGATGTTCAAGTATCCACCCGGAATCGGCATTCACGGTGAACCGGGATCCGTTGTGCCAGACGGATCGCGCTTGCAAACCCTTTGTTTTAAGCCCATAATGGCGCCATGGGTCATCGATGATGCCGGCCCGGCCCCTGGTGACGAAACCACTGTCTGTGTCGATGCGAGGCGTAGCATGGATCTGCTCTATCTTTCCCCTGATTTTCCGCCAAACTACGCCAACTTCGTCCTCCAACTGGAAAAGCATGGTGTCGATGTGTGGGCGCTGGGCGAGGCTGACTTCACCAGCATGCCTGCCCCCCTCCGAAAGGCCGTTCGATATTACGTGCGCACCGATCTCACTTCAAAGGAATCGGTGGATCGCGCATTAGAGGAACTCCTCTGCGCGAAAACGGCGCTGGGAACGCCCAGGCGGTTCGACGTGGTCGAATCCCACAATGAAATCTGGCTGGGCCTCGAGGCGCACATCAACCGGATGCTCGACATTCCCGGGATCCGACCGGCGGACCTGGATCGCATCAAAAAGAAATCCGAAATGAAGCGGCAATTTCGCGCCAGCGGCCTCACCACTGCCCGTGGCGAACGGTTAACGGGCAGGGCACACGGACTGGCACTGGCCAAAATCATCGGCTTCCCCCTGATCCTCAAACCGGATGAGGGAGTAGGGGCCGGAAACATCCATAAGGTGGCCGATCAGGCCCAGCTTGAAGCCTTGCTGCCCAACCTGGGAACAGACTACTTCATGGAGGCATTTGTCGACGCCCCCATCGTCAGCTACGACGGGCTGACGGATTGGCATGGCAGCGTACGCTTCGAAAACTCCCTGACTTACGGCGACGGCGTGCTGGACTATGTCCACGGGAAGGACACCTTCTTCTACGTTGAACGCGATATTCCCGGAGCGCTGCGCGACATTGGGCTTCAGTTGGTCAGGGACTTCGGCATCCGCCGGAAATTCTTCCACTTCGAGTTCTTTTGCCTGGGAGACCTCTACATGCCCATCGAAATCAATTGCCGCCCCCCCGGGGGTGCCATCCTTGACATGATGAACTACAGTGTCGATGATGACCTTTATGCCGCCTATGCCCACATGATCACCGGACAGGGCCGGGTAGCCATGACCCCGGAAAAAAAGTATTTTTGTGCTTACGTGGGCCGGCGCGACCGGAATTATGTGTTCCGACATGACCAGTTGTTGCAGCGGTTGGGCGGCGCACTGGTGGAGTTCGGTGAAAATCCGCCCGTTTTCCGTTCAGCAATGAGCCGCCACCGCTACATCATCCGCTCACCTGACCGGAAACAGCTGCTGAAAATGGCCCGCGAGATCCAACTGACCCATTCTTAACCGTTTGTAGAAGGGCTGAACATGAACCTGGTCTATCTGTCCCCCAATTTTCCCCACCACTACCATCAATTCTGCAAAAATCTGAAACTGCTTGGCGTTAATGTGCTGGGCGTCGGCGACGCACCCTTCGATGAACTCGACCCGATGGTCAAAGACGCCCTGACCGAATATTACCGGTTGACGGATATGCACGACTACGATCAGCTGGTGCGTGCCTGCGGCTACTACACCCACCGTTACGGCAAAATCGACCGTTGCGAATCCCTAAACGAGTATTGGCTGGCCACCGAAGCACGCATCCGTGACGATTTCAACATCACCGGCATTCGTGGCCGCGGCATCGACTTCATCAAGCGCAAATCCATGATGAAAGGCCGTTTCCAGTCTGCCGGGATCCCCGTGGCTGTGGGCCGGGTGGTCTCCACCGTCGACGAGGCCAGGGGCCTGGTCAAGATTACCGGATATCCGGTGGTAGCCAAGCCCGATGCCGGTGTCGGCGCCCTGGATACGTTCCGCCTGGACAATGCGGCCGACCTCGAGGCCTTTTTCTGCGCCAAACCCGCAGAAGACTACATTATGGAAGAATTCATCGTGGGCAGGATTGTCTCCTTCGATGGCCTGGCTGATGCAGACGGCAACCTGGTTTTTTTTACCGCCCACCGGTTCAGCCAGGGCATCATGGAAACCGTCAACCAGGCCCGGCACATTCACTACACATCCCTGCGTGACATCCCGCCGGCCTTGGAGAAGGCCGGACGCCGGTGCGTCCAGGCGTTCGATGTCCGCGAGCGGTTCTTTCATATCGAGTTCTTCGAAACCGCCCCGGGGAAATATGTGGCCCTTGAAGTGAACATGCGCCCGCCGGGGGGCTTCACCACAGACATGTTCAACTTCGCCTGCGACATCGATGTTTACCACCTGTGGGCCCAGGTGATGGTCAATGGCCGGACGGAGCTGGACTATCGCCGCAGATACCACTGCTGCTATGCCAGCCGTAAAAATCGCTATGACTACCGCAACAGCCATGACCAGGTGATGGAAAAATACAGACCATTCATGGTCCAGGCGGCCAGTGTACCGGGGGTGTTCAGCAGCGCCCTGGGTGATTTCGGCTATATCTTCCGATCGCCAGACATGGAGCAGATTGACGAGATCGTCGGCTATATTCAGGCAACCAAATAGAGGTCCATGATGCATATCGAAGAACACCGCTGGCACAGCCCCCACCTCGACCGGGATATGGCCGTCAGGGTCTACGGACACTGGGGGCAGCCCTATGTCGTATTCCCCTGCTCCCGGGGCCGTTACTACGATTACGAAGGCATGGGCATGGTGGCGGCCATTGCTCCGTTCATCGACGGCGGCCGTGTCAAGCTGTTCTGTGTCGACAGCATCGATGCGTACTCCTGGTATGATTTCAACGCGCCACCGGCCGAACGCAACGCCCGTCATGAACGCTATGACCGGTACATCACCGGGGAGGTGGTCCCTTTCGTGCGCAGCCACTGCAACGATGAGGATCTGCGGATCATGACCAACGGCTGCAGCATGGGCGCCTTGCATGCGCTCAATTTTTTTCTTCGCCACCCGGACCTGTTTTCCGGCACCATCGCGCTGAGCGGGCTTTACCGGCTGGATCGGCCGGAGTTCGGCAACAGTGCCGATGATCTGGGCGCCGTCTACTTCAACTCACCGGTCAACTACCTGCCCGGACTCACCGATCCCTGGTATCTGCGCCGCTACCAGGAAAGCACCATCATCATTGGCGTCGGTCAGGGGGCCTGGGAAGAGGCGGCCATCGAAGATACCCGTTCCTTGGACGCTATCTTCCGGGAAAAGGGCATCGGCGCCTGGATCGACTACTGGGGCCATGATGTCAATCACGACTGGCCCTGGTGGTACAAGCAGATGAACTATTTCCTGGGTCGGCTGTATGGATAGCCGTTTCCAGGGTATCGGCCGGGTGGCTCACTGTGAGACATTCGTGGTGATGCGCGCCAGCCGAAAATGGATGCGCAGCCCCGACGGGCTGGATGACTGGTAACAGGTGCCGCCGATCCTGAGCAGGCCGGGGCGTGGCGGCGGCTTAAATCTTCAAGGACCGGCAGCCGCGGCAAGGATTGCGCGGACATCCGGGGAGAGCGCGAGAATTTCGCGATTGATCAACCCACTTAAAACAGGAGTGTACAAACCGTGAAAGTATTGGTATTGGGAGGTTGTGGGATCCAGGGGAAAACCGCCGTTTTTGATCTGGCCGGGAGTACGGACGTCGAGCGCGTGATCTGTGCCGACGTCAACCTCGAGGGAATCAAGGCGATCGCGGGTTTCATCGACATGACCAAGGTCCACACCGCAGCCCTGGACGCCGGCGACCCGGCGAGCCTGGACCGTCTTTTCGGGCAGGCCGATGTGGTGATTGATCTGCTCCCCCGGCAGTTCATGGAAGCGGTCTGCCAGGCGGCCATCCGCTGCGGTGTCAGTGTGGTTAACACCAACTACGCCTACCCCATCGCGGGCTTAAACGACAGCGCCCGCGACGCAGGGGTGGCCATCATGCCCGAATGCGGGCTGGACCCGGGAATCGATCTGGTGCTTTACGGCGAAGCCGGACGCCGCTTTGATGAACTCAACGTGATCAACTCATACTGCGGCGGATTCCCGGAGCGCGAAGCCTGCGACAACCCCTTGAACTACAAGGTGTCGTGGGTTTTCGAAGGGGTGCTTGCCTCCACCAAACGGGACGGCAGGCTCATACGCCAGGGCACGGTCATCGACATCCCCGGTGCCCGCCAGCACGATCCGGACTACATCCACACGGTGGTGTTTCCCGGCCTGGGGACGCTGGAGGCCATCCCCAACGGCGATGCCGTTTTTTTCACCGATGCCCTGGGGGTGACGCCGACGATCCGTGAAACCGGCCGCTACTCGCTGCGCTGGCCCGGCTGGAGCGCCTTCTGGCGTCCTTTGAAACAACTGGGTTTTTTAAGCGAGGATCCCGTGGCCGGCCTCGCCTGCCCGGTTTCCCCCTACCAGATGATGGACAAGCTGTTGGGGCCTCAACTCCAGTATAAACACACGGAAAAAGACCTGGTGGCCATGCTCAACGTATTCGAGGGCAAGCAGGGCGGCAGACAGGTTCGTTCAATCAGCCGGCTGCTCATCCAGCGGAATCTGGAGACGGGCCTCATGGCCATGGCCCAGGGCGTCGGCTACCCGGCCAGCATCGTCGCCCAGATGCTTGCCAGGGGGGAAATTGTCGAAAAAGGCATCCTGTCGCCGATGAAACACATTCCCTACACCGCTTTTATCGACGCATTGCGGTCCCGCGGAATCATCGTCGACGAAGAGAAGATCACGCTGGCGTAAATGCAGCCTTGGCTGTTTGGTAAAATCTACAACACCGGAAGTTAAAAAAAGGAGGAAGTGATGAAAAAAAGAGTTCTGGCAGTACTGCTGGCATTGACCATGATCATGACCGGAACTGCGATGGCCAACACCCTCGCGGACATTGTCCAGCGTGGCGAGTTGCGCGTGGCCGTGCAGTCCGGTGCCGCCCCCTATGCCTTTGTGGACAAGAACGGGGACCACACCGGTTCCATGGTGGATTTCGCCAAGGACATGGCCGACCGCATGGGCGTCAAGCTCAAGATCCTGGACTTTGACTGGGACGGGCTGATCCCGGCGCTGCTTTCCGGCAAGGCGGACATTCTGGCTGCAGACATGACCCCCACCCTCAAGCGCCACCTTAAAATCACCTTCTGCGACCCGTGGTATTACGTACAACCCTGCGTGTTCACGACAAACGACGCCACCTTTCTGAAGCCGGAAGACGTGAACAAACCGGACGTCACCGTGGGCGTCCTGCTGGGCTCCACCGGAGAGACCATCGCCAAGCAATATCTGCCCAACGCCCAGATCAAGACCTACAAGGGCGGCGGCCGCATGATCGTTCAGGCCCTTTTGGCCGGCCACGTGGATGCAGGCGTCAACGACGACCTGGCCGTGCTGACCGTGCTGCCCGACTTCCCCCCGAAGTCGGTGCGGTTGCTGGATCGCCGACTGGGCCAGGGCAAAGATCCCCTGGCTTTTGCCGTGCGCCATGAGTCGGTGAACCTGTGGCAGTGGATCAATCTATACTTTGCGTTCGCCCGCAGCGACGGCTCCTACGACAAAAACATCAAGTACTGGATGGAATCCACGGACTGGAAAAAGGACCACTAGTCCGACCACACGGTGTCTGTAAACCCAGCGTCCGATCACACCATGGGAAGAGGGGCCCCCCTCTTCCCATGCAAAACCATCCAAGGATAACTGATGCTCGAAGGGTTTAATTTCAGAGTCATCTGGGAGTATATGCCGTTTTTTATGGAAGGGCTGCGCAACACCTTCCTGATATCCATCGTCTCACTCTTTCTGGCCCTGATTACCGGGATCATCGCCTGCGCCTGCAGGCTCTCCCGGTGGCGGCTGGTAAGGGGCCTGTCCATCGCCTACATCGAATCCATCCGCTCCACCCCGTTGCTGGTTCAGATCTACTTCCTCTATTTCGGTCTGCCCACCCTGGGCCTGCGCGTGCCGGAGCTGCAGACGGGCATCATCGCCCTGATGCTCAACAGCGGGGCCTATATCGCCGAGATTGTCCGCGCGGGGATGACCTCGGTGCCCAACGGCCAGATCGAAGCGGGAATTTCGTCGGGGCTGAATTATTTCCAGCGCATGCGCTTCATCATCCTGCCCCAGGCGCTGGGGGTGACGGTGCCGCCGTTGCTGGGCCAGGCCATCGTGCTGGTCAAGGACTCGGCCCTGCTCTCCCTGATCTCGGTCATGGAACTGACCCGCGTCGGGCAGACGCTCACCTCGGAACGCTTCATGCCCTCGGAGGCCTTTTTCACCGTGGCCTTCTTTTACCTGTGCATCTACTTCGTGCTGAAATCCCTGGCCGACTGGTCACAGAAAAAGCTCATCTTCAGGGAGGCCTACTGACCATGATGCTATTCTACTTTCAGCGGCTGGTCGAAATCCTGCCTTTTTTTCTCAAGGGACTGTGGATGACCGTTGCCGTGTCGGGCATCAGCCTGGTCATGGGGACGATATTCGGATTGATCCTGGGCATCCTGCGCGCCTCCAAAAGCAAGCTTTTGGTCGCCGTAATCGGTGCCTATGTGGCCGTCATCCGCGGAACGCCCTTCGTGGTGCAGATCTTCATCGTCTTTTTCATCTTTCCGGAATGGGGCATTCAATTGGATGCCTTTCCGGCGGCGATCCTCGCTTTGACGATCCTGGGTACCGCTTTTATCTGTGAAATCGTGGCCGGCGGGATCAAGGCCGTCCCCATTGGCCAGTGGGAAGCGGCGGCATCATCGGGCCTGACCGTTTACCAGCAGCTGCGCCACGTGATCCTGCCCCAGAGCCTGCAGACCATCCTGCCGCCCCTGGTGGGTCAGTATGTGCTGCTGATCAAGGACTCCTCGGTCGTGTCGGTCATCGGCGTGGTGGAGTTGACCCGCGTGGGATGGGTGACCGTGGTGCGGATTCCCGAAGGCTTGATGGTTTTCTCATTGGTGGGTATTCTCTATTTTGCCATTTCCTATCCCCTGATCCGGCTCAGCAACCAGCTGGAAAAGAAAATGGCCACCCAGCAGGTGATGATTTAACGGATGTTTCAGCGGAAATCGGGAAGAAACCCATGATCATATTCAAGGACGTCAACAAGTGGTTCGGCAAACTGCATGTGCTCAGGGATGTCAATTTGCATGTCACCCCCGGCGAGGTGGTGGTGGTGTGCGGCCCCAGCGGATCGGGCAAGTCCACCCTCATCCGCTGCATCAACCGCCTGGAGAAGTTCCAGAAGGGGGAGCTCTTCGTCGACGGCACACCGCTGCACGACCATTCCACCAATTTGACCAAACTGCGGGCCGAAATCGGATTCGTCTTTCAGCAGTTTCACCTCTACCCCCACATGACCGCCCTGCAGAACGTCGCCCTGGCGCCCATCAACGTCAGGAAAATGAAACGCGCCGATGCCGAAGCACTGGCGCGTGAAAAACTTGCCCGCGTCGGATTGGCGGACAAGGCCGATGCACATCCGACCCAGCTCTCCGGCGGCCAGCAGCAGCGCGTGGCCATCGCCCGGGGCCTGGCCATGTCCCCCAAAATCATGCTCTTCGACGAACCCACCAGCGCCCTGGACCCCGAGATGATCGGTGAAGTGCTGGACGTGATGGTCAAACTGGCCAGCGAAGGCATGACCATGTGTGTGGTCACCCACGAAATGGGCTTTGCCAGGCAAGTGGCCCACCGGGTCATTTTCATGGACGATGGTGCCCTGGTGGAGACCGGAAACCCGCACGACTTTTTCGCCAACCCCCAGACCGACCGCGCCGCCCAGTTCATCAGCAAAATCCTCACCCACTAGCGGCCAGGACGCATTGTGGTCTTTTTCTTGAAAGGTCAAGTCGGTCCATGTCTTTCCTGATGGAACAAAAGCAATTCGCGGTCGGTTTTCTGAGACCGTTTTTCGCAGCCATGATCATGTCAGCTCTCCTGACCGAAAGACCCATCGCATGTCCGTTCGACCTGCCGACCCTGTCGGTAGTTATCAACGGGCACCGCCTGGTTGTGGAAGTGGCGGCCACACCCCAATCGCGTGCGTGCGGACTGTCGCGGCGCTTCGCGCTTGATGAAAACCGTGGCATGCTGTTCGTGTATGCGAAAGCAGACCGGAGATCGTTCTGGATGAAAGACACCTGGATCCCGCTATCCATCGCATTTCTTGACGACACGGGAGTCATTATCAATATGGAGACCATGTTGCCCGATCAATCTGAAATGAGATACCGCTCCAATTTACCCGCCGTGTATGTGCTTGAAGTCAACCAGGGGTGGTTCCAATCTCATGGCATCAAACCGGGAGACCGGGTGGAAATCAGGCCGCCGGTCGTCCACGGGGGCTCAAACTGAAAGGAACGTTAGCAGATGAGGAAGCCATGATCATCGAATATAAAATCGATGTTCCGATATCAACAGATCAATTTAAGGAACCAGCGCCGGTCGACAAGGACCGCCTTACCCGGCGCATAACATCAAAGGGATCGGCAAAGGAAGGTGAACATGAAGCGGTTGAAAATGGTTTGGACGGCAAGTACAATTCTGGTGTTGGTATTGGCCGGTGTCAGCCTGGGATTCGCGGCTGACCAGTTGAGCATGATCAAACAGCGGGGCAAGCTGGTGGTCGGCACCTCGGCCGACTATCCGCCCTATGAGTCCGTGGACAGTTCCGGTAAATTCGTCGGTTTCGATATGGACCTGGTGCGAGAAGTCGGCAAACGCATGGGCGTGGAGGTGGAGATCAAAGACATGGGATTCGACACGCTCATTGCCGCGCTGCAAAACAAGAAAATCGACCTCGTCGCCGCCGCCATGCAGGGCACGGCCGAACGAGACAAAACGGTCGATTTTTCGATCCCTTATAATTTTGTGAAGGATGCCTTTGTCACCTCCACGAAAGCCGACGTCAAAATGAGCACCCCCGGGGATGCCGCCGGCAAGAAGATCGGCACCCAGACGGGCACCATCCAGGAAAGCTGGATCCGGAAAAACCTGGTTGAAACCGGGCTGACGCCCGAAGACCACCTGTTTCAGTACGAGCGTGTGGACAACGCCGGGCTGGACCTGGCCGCCGGGCGCATCGACCTGCTGCTGATCCAGAACAAACCGGCCCAGGACCTGACCGATAAAATGAAAACCCTGAAAATTGCCCTGGTGACCACGGAAACCGTTCTGGCCGGCCAGTGCCTCGCGCTGCCGGAGGGCGAAACCCAGCTCAAGGCCGAAATCGACCGGGTGATCCAGGAGTTGAGCGATGCGGGCTGGATCGAGAAACAGAAGCAAGCCTTCGGCATTGACTAGACCGGCCGAAACTGCAGTCGCCGGAGATCGCACCACAACACCGGCCTGAGGAGGTCGCGGACGGTCCGGAGCACAAACAGGTCGTTAGGCCGGAGCGTCCGCCACTGCCCTATATGTAAAGCCACAGGAAGTCATGAGCGAACTGATCCAGAGCCTGTTGACGATTCTGCATTACCTGGTCCCCGGGATCGGAATCACCCTGTCTGTGACCGTGATTGCGCTGAGCATCGGTTTCGTGATCGGCATCATGATGGCCGTGCTGCGGATCTACGGGGGGCGTTTTTTTTCGCCCATGGCAGCGGTCTACAGCATCGTTCTTCGGGCCGTTCCGGTGGTGGTCATCATTTTCATCCTCTATTTTGTCATATCCGAGTTGGTCGATCTCTCCCCGTTTCTGTCGGGGGCCATCGCGCTGGGGGTTGCCAGCGGGGCCTACCAGTCGGAAATTTTCCGCGGGGCGATCCTGTCCGTTCCGCCGGGGCAGATGATCGCCGCCCGCGCCATCGGCATGAGCCGTTTCAAAGCCATCCGCGCCATCGTTCTGCCCCAGGCCATCCGGCTGGCGATCCCGGCATGGTCCAACGAATTTACCCTGGTGTTGAAAGATTCAACCCTGGTCTATGTCATCGGCGTGCCGGAATTGCTGCGCAGGGCCCAGTGGGTCAGCGCCCGCAGCCTTGAGCCTTTCCTGGCCTTCGGAACGGCGGCTGCGTTTTACATCGCGTTCACCCTGCTGGCCAGCCGTCTGCTGGGAACCCTGGAACGCCGCTACCAAATAAGCATGTAAAGATGCGAACCATGCCTGAAAAACCCATCCTCATCATGGAGGGCCTGTGCAAATCCTTCGGCGGAACAGAAATCATCAGGGGGGTTTCCCTGCAGGTCCTGCCCAGGGAGGTCCTCGTCATCGTCGGCCCCAGTGGTACGGGGAAAAGCACGCTGCTGCAGTGCATCAACCTGCTCACCCGGCCCAGCAGCGGACGAATCTGGCTGGGGGACCAGGAAATCACCGCACCCGGCGTCAATGTGAACCAGATCCGCAGGCGCATCGGGATGGTTTTTCAGGATTTCAATCTTTTCAACCATTTGAAGACATTGGACAATATCACGATCGGCCTGACCAGGGTGTTGGGAATGAAGGCCGACGCGGCTCGTCGAAAGGGCCTGTTTGAACTGGAGCGTGTCGGTATGGTTGACCATGCCGACAAATACCCGGCCCAACTCTCCGGCGGCCAAAAGCAGCGGGTGGCCATCGCTCGGGCGTTGGGAATGGACCCGGCCATCATGCTTTTTGATGAGCCGACCTCGGCGCTGGATCCTGAATTGACCGGCGAGGTATTGAGCGTCATGCAGAAACTGGCCCGGGAGGGCATGACCATGATCGTCGTCTCCCACGAAATGGGGTTTGCCCGTGAAGTGGCCCAGCGCATCGTTTTCATGGAGGATGGCTGCATTGTTGAAGAAGGGACGCCACAGTCCTTTTTCGAGGCGCCCCGGACGGAACGCGCCAGAAAATTTTTCTCCAAGATCAGCGGGGCGCGCGACGGTGCGGACGATCCCGTCAACCAGGGCCGGGACGAATGCCGTCGACGCCCGTAAGCCTTGATTTCCCATTTAAGCGCTAGGCGACCGATGCACGCGTTCTTCTCTTTTTTCCAGACCGTTATCCCCGAACTCCTCCAGGGAACCCTCATTACCCTGAAAATCGCCGGGGGTGCCCTGATGATCGGCCTGTTGGTCGGACTGCCGGTGGCGTTGATCCGCGTCTATGGAAATCCCTGGCTTCGAAGCATGGTGGCGGGCCTGATCAACATCTTCCGGGGAACGCCGCTGCTGGTTCAGCTTTTTGTGGTCTACTACGGCCTGCCCGATCTCGGGGTGACCTTTTCACGGTTGACCGCGGCCTATCTGACCCTGGGTCTGAACAGCGGCGCGTATCAGGCGGAATATCTGCGGGGTGCCATCCAGGCAGTGGGCGCCGGGCAAATGGTGGCTGCCCGTGCCATCGGCATGAGCCGCTTCACGGCCATCCGCTGCATCATTTTGCCCCAGGCCTTCAGGCTGGTTTTGCCGTCGTGGTCCAACGAAATGATCGCCATCATCAAGTACACCGCCGTGGTGTTTCTGATAGCCGTACCGGATCTGATGGGCAAAGCCAAAATGGTTTCCAGCCGCTATTTTGCACCCATCTCAACCTACATCATCGTGGCCCTGATCTATCTGGTCATCGTGGGACTGGCGAGCCTGCTCCTGCACCATGTCGGCAAACGCTTCGAAACCCCGGGGTTGGGGAACCTGGAGACGGCAACCCGCTAAGAGGAAGTCATGGCCCGACACGACCTGCCACAGGGAGGGCATGTGCTCTCCATCGAGATCCCGAATATGCATCCCGACGCCAGAAACCAATTCATGCAACTGCTGGGCGAGGCGCACTATCTGGAGTCCGTGGAGGACCGCCTCACCTACGCCTATGATGCCAGCGGCGGCCGCTGCCTGCCGGAAGCGGTGATTTGCCCGCAACATGCAACCCAGGTATCCCAGATCCTGTCGGTTGCGGACACCTACCGTATCCCGGTGGTGCCCCGGGGCGCGGGAAGCGGTTTGACCGGCGGCTCGGTGCCCCTGGCAGGCGGTGTCGTCATGGCGATGCACCGCCTGAACCGGATCATTGCCGTCGACACGGACAATCTCCAGGCCATCGTTGAGCCGGGGGTAATTACCGCCAAGCTGCACGCCGCCGTCGAGGCCCGGGGCCTGTTCTATCCGCCCGATCCGGCCAGCATGGCGTTTTGCACCATCGGCGGCAATATCGCCGAAAACGCCGGCGGTATGCGCGCCGTCAAGTACGGCGTGACCAAGGATTTCGTCATGGGTCTGGAGGTGGTTCTGGCCAGCGGCGAGATCATCCACACCGGTTCACGCTGCGTCAAGGATGTGGTCGGTTATGACCTGACCCGTCTCTTCGTGGGATCCGAGGGAACCCTGGGCGTCATCACCCGGGCGATTCTCAAACTGCTGCCCCTGCCCGAAGCCAAGCAGACGCTCATGGCCGCCTTCGCTGCCATCGACCCGGCTGCCCAGACCGTTGCCGCCATCATCAAAAACGGCATCATTCCCGCGACCCTCGAATTCATGGACAATCACTGCATCCGCGCCCTGGCCCAATACCAGGATGCAGGCCTGCCTGCCGATGCCGGGGCTGTCTTGCTGATCGAGGTGGACGGCAAGCCCAGTCAGATCGAGGCCGATCTGAAGCGGGTACAGACGGTGTGCCAGGCCAACGGCGCCATTGACGTGCAGGTGGCCGGAGAGAAAGCCGGCCAGGATGCGCTGTGGCGGTCGCGCCGGTCGATCCATGCCGCGCTGACCCACCTGCGGCCCAAATGGGAAGAGGAGGACATAGCGGTCCCCATTGCGCGCATCCCTGAAATGGTGCGCCAACTGGAAGCGATCGGCAGGGAACGCGATGTGCTGATCGTCAGTTTCGGCCATGCCGGCGACGGCAACATCCATGTCAACATCGCCAATCGGAATGCATCCGCGCCTCCGGAAAACCTGTCCCAGGCCAGGGAAGCCATTTTAAGGGCCACCATCGCCCTGGAGGGGCGCATTGCCGCCGAACACGGCATCGGGTTGGTCAAGCGCAACCAGATCGGCTGGAACCTCGACGAGCGCACGCTGGCCCTGATGCAGCGCATCAAAGGCCTGCTCGACCCCAACGGCATCCTCAACCCGGGAAAGATGTTCCCCTCGACCGTCACCTGCGGCCGGGAATTGCCGTCGTGACGGGTGCCGTCCCCGGCTCTGGTGGAAACCGCCAACCGCCACGACGCGCCCTTTCTAATTCATGAACGCGTTCACCTTGCCGAACATCTCCCAGGTTTGATTGAACGCCGCCTCGAAAGAGCGGTTTTGCGTATAGCGCCTGGCGGCCCGCCCCATCTGCAACCGTCGGTTGGGATCGGCCACCAGGTCGGCCATGGCCCTGAAAAGCGATTCAACGCAATCCGCTTTTACCACAAGGCCGGTCTTTTCCGGGATGATGTTCTCGGCCGGTCCCCCCTGATCGGTGACGATGACAGGAATGCCCGATGCCTGGGCTTCCAGCACTACATTGCCAAAGGTGTCCGTGGTGCTGGGAAAAACGAAAATATCGCTGGATGCGTAGGCCGCATCCAGATCGGCACCTTCCAGGCGGCCGGTGAAAATGCAGGGCAGATCACCCATGGCGGCCACCATCTCATCCAGGTAAGGGCCGTCGCCGACAACGGTGAGCATGACCGCGGCAGTCGATGCAGCCAGCCGGCGATAGGCCTCCGACAACAGGTGAAGATTCTTTTCCATGGATACCCGCCCCACGTAGAGCAGTTTGGTCGTTTTCTCGGCGCAGTTCCACCTTTTATAAAACCCGTTGCGCTTGATGGGGTTGAACCGCTCGGTATCGATGCCGCGCGGATAGACCTGGATTTTATCGGCGCTGATCCCCTTGGCGATCAACTCATCCCGGGTGCTCCGGGAGGGCGCATAGATCAAGGCCATCTGATCGTAGTACCAGAGCACGAACTTCCAGGCCAGTTCCTCCATGAAGCCGCTGCCGGTCAGGATCTGCACATACTGGGGAATGGCCGTGTGGTAGGTGCCCGAAATAGGCAGCCTGAGAAATCGCGCGATGGCCAGCGCTGCCAGCCCGATGGGACCCGGCGTGGCCGTGTGGATGTGGTTGAAGCCCTGCCGGTGGCAGTAGTCCAGCATCTCCAGCAGCGGCGGATAGAATAGTTTCTGCTGCTCGTATTCCGGCAGTTCATAGGTGCCGATGCTCGCGAAATGGGCAACCCCCTCTTCGGGCGGCCGGTTCCGGTCGTCACAGGTGATCAGGGTGTAGTGGCGCTGGGCAGCGGTCGCACTCTGGACCTGTTGCTGGAGGGTCAGGGCGACGCCGTTGATTTCATAAAACGTATCCGTGAAGTGGGCCACATTCATGCATGCGGCCGGCGTTGCCGTCGGGTCGTCGGCTGACGGATCGAAACGCCGGGCGATCTGCTCGCCCAGGTCCCGCCCTATAGTAAACTGGGAAAAGGCCACAAAATAGGGCGCCAGCAGGGTGTACAAACCACCTGCGGACCCGATGGTATGAAAAATATTGAACACATTGGCGCCCGACAGATGATCCAGCAGATGGTTGCCGAAATGAACCATCACCCGGCTGGAGAGGGTATTGACGAAGTCGAACCATTGCTGTTCACGCATTGCGGCGGCGGCTCCGTCGCGGCCGGCGGTGGCCAGCAGATCCGGGTTTTCGTCAATGAGTTTCTGTGTCTCCTGACGCAGCAGGGTCGCCAGCGGATCCGCAAGGGGGTGCTGGACGCGTCTGCGTTTCTTGGCGGAAAAAAAGCAATAGACCCGCGCAAGCATGCCCGGTTCCGTTGCCGGCTCGGGGCCCAACGAACGATCCAGGAATCGCACCAGCGGGTCATGGCCCGCGTAAGGCCCCAAATTGAATTTATTGCGGAAAAACTGCCAGGCAATGCCGTAAAGGTTGTGGGCCATGGTCTGGGGCGAAGGCGCAAGGCCGTGAACCGCGACCCGGCTCTCCTGCATGGCCGCAAGCGAGTCGGCGGTGTGTGGACCACCGATGAACTCGGTATAGGTCCTGGCGATATTGAGGCAACTGTGGTCGTCCGATCCGCCGAACATGCGCTTCTGGTGGGGGGATGAAAACCCCGGTACGATGCCGTGCTTGTCTGACAACTGCTGAATATCTCCCGGTGTCAGCCCGTTGAGTACGGTTTTAAGGGTCTGGTTTTCCCGGCTGTTGCGGGCACCGTTCAGCTCGAAATTTTTGAACAGGAGCAGCAGACGTTCGAAATGATCTACAGTCAGCCGGTCGTTGACTGCATACAGGGGGTGGGCAATAATGTTGAAAATGTTCTCATGGTGAAAATAGGCCGCCAGGTCAAAAACACTTTTGCGGAGCTTCTGAATCTCTGCATGTTGGTTTTCGGTGATATCCAAGGCCAGCACGTGAAGCTTGCAGCCATCCTCAGGAAAATAACTGGTAACTTCCTCACTGATGAAAGTTCCCGGCAAGTGGGCGATCTCCAGCGCGCCCCCGATGCTGTTGTGGTCGGTGATGGTCACATGGGTCATCCCCCGCCGTTTGGCGATGTCATAAAGACGGAGCGGTTCGGTAAAGCTTTCGGGGCAGTCGATTTTTTTGAGAATCCATTGGGAGGGCCGCTTGGAATGCTTGGAGTGCACGTGCAGGTCGATCCGCATCGGTTTTCCTTTCTGTGGTGGTCACGGCCGTCGTCAACCGGCGGTTGTTGGCCAACTGCCGGCGGCATACCGGTTTCGCGTTGGCCGCCTTATGATCACGCACGTATTAGCCGATGGTTAAGGTATGGATAGTTTTTGGTTAAATCGGTTATGGTCGAGAATTAGCGATGGTCTGCTTCCCGCCTTTGCGGCGTTTGAGGAAAACCGATTCAGCTTTATTAAATCCGGTGGCCGTCGGCCGTTGAAAAAACCGCACGCCATATAATAGGACAGATCCCCGGCCCACGTGGCCAGCGCACCTGGTTCGTCCGCCAACCGCCGAACCAGACCCAGCGGATTGGAAAAGACAGCGAGCAGGGGGCCGAACAGTTCCGATGGATCGCGAAAGCATTCCCAGTCGCACTGCCGGCAGGCATCCGCTTCAGCAGGAACGTTCAGCCGGCCGATCCGCATATCCCACAATGGACCATGGTCTTCGTGGCCCCGATAGCCGCACGGGTAGGTGTGGCCATCGGCGGCATTGACAAAGAAGAAATCCACACCACCGCGGCACCCGTATGTCGATTGCTCTGAATGCTCAGGGCCGTATTGACGGATCAGGGCCTCCAGCGAGCACAGGGGAGAAAAGATACGGATCCTGGATCGGAATCGTCGAATGACCGCGATCAGTGCCCTGAACAGGACCTGTTTTTCCATGGGCGAAAACCGAACGATCTTTGCCACCGTCGTCGCGGCATACACGGCACTGAGGCCCTGTTCGCATTCCGCCGCATCGATGCTCATGGGGTAGCAGGTGTTGGCCATGGTGAATCCCAGATCGATCGCCCGCTGGTAGAACCGTTCGAAGGCGCTTACATACAGGGAGTAAAATCTTTCCAGATAGGCCCGGTCCGAGCCGAAATCGTTCCGATTCAGCCAGCGGGTGGCGTCACCGCCCACATTGCGGTTGATGCCCAGGTTGACCGCCGGGTAGATTCCGGCCCGGTGAAAAATGGGCAGGGCCCTGGCGATGCCGGCCACCACCCCTGGAAATCCGCGCATCGCTTCGTGGACAGGGTCCACGGCGGAATCCAGGCTGATCCAGAAATTGCGCAGGGGCGAATCGGCAAGCTGGTCGACCATTCGTGAAACGCGATCTTCAAAACCCTTTTTCTCGTGGTGCGCCAGCATGAACCCGTTGGTCCCGGTGCGGATGAAGGGGATGCCCGCACCGCCGGCATAGCGGATCAACTCCACCAGCCTGGGCAGATCGAGCAGTGGCTCGCCGCCGGTAAAGGAGATGGCCTGAACCCCCCGGCAGGCGGCCGCGTCGATCATCCGCTTGATGGTGTCCGTCTCCAGGGTGGACCGGGCGAATGATTCCGTGGCGCGCATACCGCACTGGGGGCAGCGGGCATTGCACCGGTCGGTGATCTGGATCACCACCTGCCCGGGGATGCGGTTGTTCAGAATGGATCGGAAAACCCCGCTCAAGGCATTCACTTTCTCTTTGGAATTTAGGCTGCGTGTTTTTTCCAGGGGCTGAGCATCCTATCAAGTATGGACCTTATAACCCGCCTATTGTTGCCCGTGTGTTAGACAACGATTTGTTTTGCGTTATGCCTGGATACCTCAACCCTCGACCTCGTTTTATCCGTAACCATTTTCTAACTTGACGATAACATGGCCCTAATTCTCGTCCTTTACTGTTGCAGGCATCAGCAATCGGAGAAAGCAAACCGGTGTGGATAAACGCAGGGAGGCGCCGATGCCCGACGATACGTTCAGTGGCCTGGTTCTGATGGCTTCCATTTTTTGCATGGCTGACAGCCGCAACTTCTCATTGTCTTGATCGGGGCCGCCCCGGGAAAGAAGGGAAGCATGAAAGGTGAAATGATTAAATTAGCCGGCCGAACGGGCACATCCCCGAGGCGAACCGAAGCGCTGCATCCCGCGCCACCCTCCCGGGCGGCCAACCGGTTTAAACTGATTCACCTGCTGGGCATCGACACCACGACGCCGGAAGGATTGGCCCGGACCCTGCCCTTTACCCCGTCGGACACCACGGCAGGCGCCGAAAATGAATACCAGACGGCGGTGGTGGGCGATCGTCACCAGGTGGACCTGGCCCGTGAAATCGAAGACTCCGGATTTTTCCGCAACCTGAGGAAGCGGGCCCTGCGGGGCGACACGCCCCGTTCCACCGTCACGGCCCTGGAAGCCTTCTTGTCGGTTAACGACAGCGGGGTATGGGAGAACAGCTGGGTCCGTTTGCCCATGCAGGCCCTCAGTCCGTTTGCCCGCTCCGTCTTCGAGGATGACCTGCACTCCGACAAAGGCTGCGCCGACAGCCCTCCACGAAGCGATGTCTGCCGGTTTTCCATCAGCAGCAACGGTCGCGATTATCTTCGCATTCCCATCAGCTACCTGCTGAAATTGGCCCTGGCCGATGCCGTGGGCGGGCCGACCGTTCACACCACCGTCCGGGAAATCGGTCAATCGGCGATGAACCATTTTCTCTCGGACAACACCTCTCCGGAGACCTTCTCCTTCCATCCGGTTTGCATGGACGATCGATCCGGCAAGGGACAGAGTCTGTCACGGGAGACATCCCTGCGCTTTTTGCTCTCGCAACTGCTGATTCAGTACGCCAACCGGCAGTTCGGGCTGATCGACAGCGGCCAGCAGGCGGTTCTCTATTTTGCGCCCCATCCGCCGGTACGCCAGAAGCGGCTGAACAACCTGATCTCCGACAGCTTCTATCGATCGCTGTTCATGAGCCCCTGCCTGTCCGGCTGGAACGAAGGCGAAGCCAAGCATCGCTACATGCACCTGTGCCACACGGTGCTCTCCCGCAGCCAGCTCAATGCGGTCATCAAGCTCAGGGAGGCCGGCATCGTCGCCCACAACCTGGTGGTGCTGCCCAACACCTCCAACATCAGCCTGGCCAACAACGGCACCCATATCAGCCTGGGAAGCCGCCGGCTCACCCGTCTCATGAAAGACCCCGGTTCCGGTTTCGGTCCCCTGGAGGAAAAGCACTACGGGGACCTGGCCATTAAGATTGTTGAGCATTTCCTGCCGCTTTTCGTGGGCATCTATTCGGCGGCACCCTACCGGATCGACTTCATGGATTTTCACCCGGAGCGGGTCCTGGGGTTTCTGCCCCACGAGCTGGATTTCACCCACCTGCGGATGCTCTGGAGAAGATGGAAGAAAAAGGCCGATCTGAACATCCTGGGCCGCAGCGTCACGCCGTTTGGCCCGGAATGGCTGGATCGGAACCTTGCACGCTGCTTCGGCCTCAAAGGGGATGTTGTTCCCGATTTCAGGCTGATCGACTACCTGGTGGCCCTGATGGCCACCGACGAGAGCCCTGCCCTGGACGGCCGCCCGGGAAACGATGCCCGGCTGAAAAAAGACCTGGGAGACATGGGGGTCTTCGACCCCTGCATGCCGCTTTACATGCTTTATCGGGCGCGCTGTTTTCAGACCATGGGATTCACCGGCTTCGAAGGCCGCCATTACAGCCTTTTTGAGGACCTGGATCGGGATATGGGGCACGCCGCCAGCCTTCAAATGTTGATCACGGCGCTGGCTTACAAATACATCTTCACCGGAAACATCACCCACGCCGACATCCCCGATCATCCCTTCGTTGAGAGCGAGCGTCGCCAGATATTTTTCGGGGCGGCGGCCGGCATACCAACCTTTTACGTGCGCACGGACACCCCCAACCGCCTGCTTGCACGGATGGTCAAGCAGACCCGCAATACCCGATCCAGCCGCCGGTACACCGGATACACACGGGTCCGCGTCGCGGATTTTCAACAGACGCTGATCCGCCTGTTGGAACAGGATGCCCCGGAATTGATCGAGATGGGCAAGCTTGACGAGACGATGCGGGATTTGACGGGTCGAGTCGATACGACGGGCAGAAACAGCGCGGCCGACAGGCTCACCCGGCGCATCTGCGAGGCAGCCGGCGCCTCGTCGCCCATGGCGTTGACCAGCGATGAATTCAATGCCGCCGCGGAGACCTTTTACCGGGAGCGGCTGAAAAATGAGCAGATGGGACAGGCCCTGGACGTGTGGTCCGAACAGGTCCGCCAACTCGACGGCATGCCCGCCTGGCGCAGCGGCCATTTCAACCAGGCCATGTTTGCCGTGCTGAAGGGCCAGGATGCGGCCGCTTTCATCTCCACGGTGCGATCTGCGGTCATTGCGGAAGAGCTTCCCCTGGACGCCGTCACGCGCCTGATCCACCTGATGCTGCTGACATTAAGCCACATGAAACGGCAGTCGGAAGCTGTTCAACCGGAGGAATGACAGATTGACAACCGCGCCCAGCCCCCACCAGTACATCGACAGGGAAACCGCCCACGTGGCGACGGAACACCTGATTGCCGATCCGCTGATCAACTGCCTCTATTCGAGCACCAGGGAGAACGCCCCCTTGCTGTTCAGGGCAGCCACATCCCGGCGCATGTCGGCCATCCTCGGATATCTTAATTTTGACATGCCGTTTTCCAGAAGAGACTCCGGTGACGCCAGCCGAATGAAAGCCATGGGCATCGACCTGGCCGAATGCCTGGACAGACCGCAAGACCTGAACACGGCTCGCAAACTGTTTGAGCGCAAAATCCGCTACTGGCAATGCCGCCCCATGCCCACAGCGACCGATCGGATCGTCTCCCCGGCCGACGCCCGCATGATCGTCGGTTCCTTCGACCGCCACGACGCCCTGTTCCTGAAGGAAAAATTCTTCTCCTTCGATGAGTTGATCGGCGAAGACAACGCCCAATGGACCGCGACGTTTGCCGGCGGGGATTTCGCCATTTTCCGGCTCACTCCGGATAAGTATCACTACAACCATGTGCCGGTTTCGGGGCGGGTGAAGCAGGTCTATACCATCGACGGCCGCTGCCATTCTTGCAATCCCGGCGCCGTGGTCTCCATGGTGACGCCGTTTTCCAAGAACCGCCGCGTGGTCACCGTCATCGACACGGACGTACCCGGCGGCACAGGCATCGGGCTGGTGGCCATGATCGAGATTGTGGCCATGATGATCGGCGACATCGTCCAGTGCTACAGCACCCGTGCCTACGACGACCCGCTGGACCTCGCTCCCGGCATGTTTGTAGAAAGAGGCTGTCCCAAAAGTCTTTACCGGCCGGGCAGCAGCGTCGATGTCTTGATTTTTCAGAAGGGCCGGGTGGTGTTTTCCGCGGACATCCTGGCCAACATGCGCCGCCGGGATGTGAGCAGCCGCTACACGCTGCATTTCCGATCCCCGCTGGTGGAGACCGATGTCAAGGTCAGGACGGAAATCGGGCGAAAGGTGGACTAAAAAAGGAGTTTCATCCATGACCAACTGGCTCTTCGTTTCGATCATGGCCCTTTTACTGGCACCGCTCTACATCTGGTGCTTCAGGGCCCTGCCGCGGGAACGCTGGCAGATCATCTGCGCCGTTCCAATCAAAAAGATGATTGACGGTTCCTGGCAGGGCCTCAACCTGACCTACTATGGCCTTTTCAACGCCATGGCCCTGTGTGCGGCGGTGACGCTGGTGTTGATTCTCACCGCTGCGGCCGGGATCGAATTCGGCGTCTTTGCGGCCATCATCACGATTCTCCTGGGCGTTTGCCTGCCCGGTTCCCGTCTGATCGCCCGCTGGGTGGAGAAAAAACCGTATACCTTCAGCGTGGGGGCGGCCTCCTTTCTGGGCATCGTCCTGGGCCCGTGGCTGGTCCTTTTGATCGAGGCCGCCGCGAAGCTGTTGCTGGCCATTTCGTTTGAAACCATGGCGGTGGTATCCGCGCTGATGGTGGGCTATACCCTGGGCGAGGGCATCGGCCGGCTGGCCTGCATCAGTTTCGGCTGCTGCTACGGCAAGCCCATGGACCAGATGCCGCCGATGGTACAGCGCTACTTTTCCTGGATGGCCTTTACCTATACCGGCGACACCAAGAAGATCGCCTATGCGCATCAATTGGGTGGAAAAAGGGTATTCGCCATTCAGGCGGTTACCGCTGTTCTGTATAGCCTCGGTTCACTGGCCGGCACGTTGCTCTACCTGCAGGGCCACTATTCATGGGCCTATTTTTCCTGCCTGCTGGCAACGCAGGGGTGGCGGTTTTTCTCCGAATTCCTGCGATCGGACTATCGCGGCGATCGCCGGATCAGCGTTTACCAGATCATGAGCCTGCTGACCATCCCCTACGCCGTGCTCGTTCTGCTCGTGTTTCCCTCCTCCCTACATGGCGTGGACGTACTGGCCGGACTGAAAGTGTTGTGGAATCCGGCGGCGATCCTTTTTCTCCAGGTGCTCGGGGTGACCATGTTCTTGCGCACGGGCAGAAGCCAGGTCACCGGATCGGCGCTTTCCTTTCACGTTCACGCGGATCGCGTGTGAAAAAGGGGCTCCGGCTTCCGGCTTCCGATGGCCCCTCGACCCCTTGAACCCCTGAACCTTTGAACCATTGAACCCTTGAACCCTGATTCCGGCAGACAACCACCCGTGTTCAGCCAACGTATTAAACAGACCGCTCTGACGATCTACGACCGCTTCATCAAGCTCAAGGGGGCCCCACGCGAAATCGCCCTGGGTTTCGCCTTGGGCCTGCTGATCGGCATGACCCCTTTTTTCGGCGTACATTTCTTCTCGTCCATTCTGCTGGCATCTTTGCTGGGGTGGAGCAAGATCGCCGCAATGGTCGGCGTAAACGTCACCAATGTGATCACGGCCCCACTGATCTATCCGGTCAATTATTGGGTGGGCGTCAGGCTGGTGGGGTTTTCCAAAGCGATCGACTGGTCGACGGCCTACAAGTTGTCCGATATGCTGGCGCTGATGCAGCAGTCGCCGATGATCCTGGTCGACCTCTCCATCGGCGGCATCATCCTGGGCATTCCCCTGGCGGTTGCGGGCTATTTTGTGGCCTTCAGAATCATCCGCAACTATCGCCAAAAAACCGTAGGTGCCGGAACCAACTGATATCCATAAAGACGCGATGGATCAGAAGTCCACCCCTCAGTACTCAGCACTCAGTCCTCAGCACCGGCAGCCGCCTACCGTCATCCTCGATTTCGGCCACCTGCATGGAACCGTCGTCAATGGTTCCGGTTGACAGGGTGGTTCCTTACTATGAATTTTTGACCATTTCTATTTATAATAATGATGGATTGTTAGAAAAAAATTAGCAGTGCAAAAGAAGGTTGACCGGTAAAGTCGGAAAAACTGATAGCCAAGTAGAAGTGATTGTAACGTCGGATGCTGCTTCAATGCGCCTGTTTTATGATTTGCCCAGTGAACCTCACGAAAGCGTACTGCTTGAGCTTTGATATAACCCTCGCTACCTGTCAACAACACATTGAAAAAATGCCTGTCTGGAGGGACGTCAATTATCGAAGGCAACAGGCAATTGGGCGGTATAATTCAAGGGGGCATGGTTGGCAAGGAATGATGGTGCGTGAGCAAATGCGTGATGGGGTGAGTGAATCTCTGTATTTCTTACGATGGTTCCAGCATGGGTAAATCGGGTTCGGCGACTGACCGGGGGCAGTTCGGGAACGATATCCTTCGGGTTGAATACGTTGAACACCGGAATGCCGGCAAGGGTTTGGGCAAACTCAGCATCCCCGATGCGTGGAGCTCCGAAGGTGTATACTGCGCAAGGCGGTAGCAACGATGCCGCCAGGGTGGCCAGCGCACCGCCTAAACTATGGCCGGTGTAATACAATGGTTTCTCAATGACTTCCAACGCAGAAGCAATGGTATCCCAAATCTCCATGAGAATATTCCTAAATCCCCGGTGGACATTTCCGCCGGTGGGCCATTCACAGGCAGCCATGTCCAGGTTGGACAGCCAGTTGGACAGACGGCCGGTGGTTCCGCGAAACACCAGAGCGGCAAAGGCACCATCACCGGTCTCCACGGTCTCTATCAGGGCAGCTTGAGTGGTGGGCCCGCTGAAAAATCGCTGCTCAATCAGACCAACACGTTCCAGGAAGTCATTTCGCGACGCCTGGCCCAGTGTGTCAACCCCTTCCGAGGCGTTTTTTCGATAGATCAGTCTACAAAGTTCGGACAACCACCACGCATTTCCCGGGGTGAACCCTTCGGCGCTCGCGTGAAACCCAACGAGGCGATCTGCCGCAAAAAAATCATCGGATGCCCCTGGCCTGAATACAGCTTGCCAGGCGTGGTTGTAAGCCATCGTAGTGGATACCTTCTCTTTTGCTGGTGCGCATACCCCAAAACAAACCCGTGTCACTCACAGTGGTGTTCACACTTTAATCAGGGGGAACAGGGGCGTCAATCACTTTGTTAGTATTTTGTTAGCAACTAGTTGGCCAGGCGTTAGTATGAGCTAAGTCGCAAGCAACGATTCTGCACGAAAGTCCACCACGGCATCCTGGCCGCGGCGGTGGAGGCCGATCCCAAGCAGGAACCGGGCAAGGTGGTTTTTTTCGACACCAATGGTCATTTCCTCAAGGCGGCGATGGTCGGCGCCCTGCCGGACATGCTGACTTTCACAGCGCCGACAAGGGGCCTGAACCCGAAGGACTATCGCTGGGTGAGATCAACTGCCGCACATACCTGTTCCTCGGCCTGGAACGCATCGGCGGCATCATGGTTTACGACATCAGCCTTCCCCGCCAACCTGAATTCGTTCAGTAACAAGAACAATCAGGAGCGATATCAAATTGACAAACGCTTTGTGCGCAGCATCTGCCCGAAATGCACTGCTCACCATAATGTCTATATGATGTGGACCGGACGTGGCGTGCCGCGCAAATACTGCTGCAACTGCAAACCGTTGGTCGCCGGGTATGACGATGCAGCCATGTATGAGGCGTCCACTTCCCCGAGGCACTCTCAGAAAAAGGGCAGAAGCGGCGTGAGTGAGTGAACCGGTATGCAGCCTGGCGCCAAAAAATGAATTGCATTGACCGCCCTGAAAAGTAAAAAAGCCTCTCAGCAGCATACTGTGGAGAGGCTCGATCCAATCGGTGTGCGGCAATACGTAATCCGCGCAGGGCAGAGTAATCCACCTCGGAAAAATCCGGTGAAAGCGCGGCGCAGGGATTCTAAACCGCTGTATTCACATCAATGAAAACGGTTCTGGACTCGGCTTACACCGATGGATGGAATGTTGGCATCGTTGAAAAGCTCAAAGGGATTGGCAATAGATAACTCCGCCGCCTGGGTAACAGAGCCAGTCCGCTAAATGGAGAAGAGAAAATCAAACACGGATTGACGGATAAACTCCAACAAACCGCGTTCCGGAATCGTGACGGCAGGCCCCCCGCTTGACACCCACCCATTCAATTGAGATACTTGACCTGGATCCACCAGCCGGCGAACACCATTTTTAAGCGTCTGTCAACGGATGCCTGAGGCTTGAATCGGAACACCAGCGAAGCGGGTGGAAGGAAGGTCAACGCATGGAAAAAAAAGACGCCAGAAAATTATCCGGGACCGACCAGAAAACAAAGGTTGATTCCAGGCGCAGGGACACGAAGCGCAAAAAACTCAGCCACGATTTCTATGAGCAGGAGCTGGCGAAGCTTCAGGTCGGGCTGGCCGAACTCCAGGCCTGGATCAGGCACAAAGGGCTGCGGGTTATCGTGGTTTTTGAAGGGCGGGATGCCGCCGGCAAGGGAGGGCTGATCAAACGGATCACCGAACGGGTCAGTCCGCGGGTCTTTCGCATCGTCGCCCTTCCCGCCCCCAGCGACCGGGAAAAGACCCAGTTTTATCTCCAACGCTACGTGAAACACCTCCCTGCCGCCGGCGAGGTGGTGCTCTTTGATCGCAGCTGGTACAACCGCATGGGCGTCGAGCGCGTGATGGGTTTTTGCACCGACGATGAGTACGAACGGTTTAAGGCGAACTGTGCCGGCTTCGAGCGGGCACTGATCAAAGACGGGATCATACTGGTCAAGTACTGGCTGACGGTGAGCAATAAAGAACAGGAAAAACGGTTTCGACGGCGGATTGAAGACCCCGTGCGGCAGTGGAAGCTAAGCCCCATGGATACAGAGTCACGCCGTCGCTGGTATGATTACTCCCGCGCACGCGACGCGATGCTGGCGGCCACGGACACCGACTACGCCCCGTGGACCATCGTCCCGTCGGATGACAAGCGTCGTGCCCGGCTGAATTGCATCAGCCACCTCCTCAGCCAAATTCCGTACAAGGCACTGCCGAAGGAAAACGTCAAACTTCCTGCACGCGACACAACAAATGCCTACGATGACCAGGCCTCGCTGGTATCCAGACGGCATGTGCCCGAAAAATATTGATGTTACCTTTTTTCAAAACCATCTGAAGACTGAAGGGTGATGTTACAAATTCAGGCGATTTTGGATCGACCATCTCAATCCTCGCCATCTTCAGGTGCGCTATTCGGCTTGCTGGCCACCCGCCATTTCAAGCAGCCGCTTCACACGCTGGGCGGCCAAAAAATCGAACCCTTTAAGGAATGCAACGGCACCAACCAGAAAGACCATTCCGGCGATCGGGTAGTGGATATCTATATGAGGCATGTGTGCGCTCCTGTACCATAAATTCATGAACTAATTTTTTACAGTTTTGCACGCGATTGTTAGCAAACCATTAAAACCATCTGCGCGTCGACGCGATCGCTCATCTCGCCCGTGGGTTTCGTCATGCAGGCGTCCCGTCGTATTGTTTTTCAACATACCGTAATAATTAATTATTATTTATTTTTTGATAAAATGACGCCTGAAAAAGGTTTTCCTAACACAATTCTAACAATTCGGGCGTACACCTCTACCGTCCGGATCTGGGATTTGGGAAACAGGTGGCGGGGCACACTGACGACACCTGATTTCAGGCAGGCAGCCTTAACGATAGGGAGTCATCATGATTTCAGAAAATTGCAGCATCGATGAATTTGTAGAGACGGTAAAGGAAAGGGAACCCTGGGAAGTGATCGCCATTGCTATTGATGAAGCCACCCAGGCCGACCGCATGTTTATCCGGACCCATCCGCACACCGGAAAAGCGTTGATCTGCGGCCAGACCTATTCAAGGCATCTGAAGCAACTGATCAACTATCTGCGATTCACGGTAAAACCCAAACGTCCCAAGAGCATCGCCTACCTCCTGTACATGACCCATTGGGGATCCCCCGAACCAGCTCATCCGGATCCTTTTACCGTTCCTCGACCGGACACCGTCCATTGACCGTATTCGCCGGGCGCCTCGACCATGGCCGCGGATGATTCAGGCGCCCGGTGACGCAGATGGTTTTCCCGCTCGAACCGCTTCCCGGCGGTAAGGTCACTTTTCTATTGCCCGCATCCGTCCATATGTGCTTTCTTTCCAAGCCACGTGCATCCATGGTATTCTGACGAAAGGCATTCGCTGGCATGTTAACCAGTAAACGATTCGCCGCCATCGATATCGGCTCCAACGCCGTTCGACTGCTTCTGTCCGAAGTTTTCGAAACCGACAGCGGACCGTATTTCCGTAAAATATCGTTGATCCGCATGCCGATCCGCCTGGGTGAGGATGCGTTTGTCCTCGGCAGAATATCCAAGGACAAGGCCGATCGCCTCCTCCACACGATCCAGGGTTTCAACGCCCTGGTTGAGGCCTATCGGCCGCTGGACTTTCGGGCCTGCGCCACATCGGCCATGCGGGAGTCCGACAACGGTGAAAAAATCAGGGACCGCATCCTGTCACATACCGGTGTGGACATCGAGATCATCCAAGGCAAGCAGGAAGCCAGGATTATTTTCGCCAACAACCCCTGGAATCATCTGGAGGAAGGCAACGCATGGCTGTTTGTAGATGTCGGTGGCGGCAGCACGGAGATAACCATCTATGCCAATGGCAATACCGTATCCCGCTCGTTTGGCATCGGAACCATCCGCCTGCTTGAAAGGCTGGTGTGCAAAACGCAGTGGAAGGAGATGAAAGCATGGGTTCGCGATCATACCCGTCCGTTCTCTGGCATCGATGCCATTGGCAGCGGCGGCAATATCAACACAATCATTAAACTGGCCAAATGCCCGGACGGCATTTCCATCACCACCGGCAAGATGAAGAACGTGAAAAGCCACTTGAAATTTTTCTCCTATGACGAACGGATAACCAAGCTCGGCCTGAAACCCGATCGTGCAGATGTGATCATGCCCGCCCTGAAGATTTATTTGTCGGTAATGAAATGGGGCGGCATCGGAACCATCTCGGTGCCACAGATCGGCCTGGCGGACGGACTGGTACGCATCATGTACCGCAAACATACGCAAGCACAGAACGGTCCGGCGCATGGACCGTCCACAAAAAAGACCGCGCCCCTCCGGGAAGCTGAAAACACGGGCGGCAGCGGACAGCACGCATCTATTTTCCGCGGGACGTGAAAGGAAGCGTCATGACCGATCGCTGTTATGCCATCACCGACCCTGACGCCTTGGCAGCCATCCCCACGGCAATGGCTGATTTGTTCGACGGCATTCGCGAGGCGGCCGAAACCTCCGTCTTCGAAGTCATGGATTCCTTCGACTGGCGGCTGTTCAACAAGGGCTTTTTGTTGTTCAAAAGCCGCGAGCGCTATGAGGCCATCGATATCGCCACTGGTCATCCGGTCGGCACGATCATGGCGGGAACGGAAAAACCCTTGCGATTCGCCCGGGCGTTTCCCGAATCCGACTTCACCGCCATGCTCAAATCCGCCCTGGACATTCGTGCGCTGCTGTCTCTGGGGACCATCACCCGGCGCACCATCGGCCAGGATCTGCTCAACAGCGATGAAAAGATCGTCGCACGCCTCGCTCTGGAAACTTACGGCATCGATGGCCGGCCGGAAAAGGTCAATCAATGCAGGCTGATGCCGGTGCGCGGCTATAGCGTAGAAGCCCGTCGGATTGCCGCCTGCCTGGAGCAATTGGGGCTGCAGCCCGCCGGCAAGCCTCCTGTCCTGACCCTGCTGACGGAAAAAGGCATTGCCCCCGGTGCCTGCGCGTCAAAAATCGACCTGACGCTGGCACCGGGAATGCCGGCCGCCGAAGCCGTCCGCTGCATCATGGAGAACCTGATATCGGTCATGCATGCAAATATTCCCGGCGTTCGTCAGGATATCGACAGCGAGTTCCTGCACGACTTTCGGGTGGCGGTGCGCCGGGCGCGTTCACTGCTGAGTCAGATGAAAGGCGTCCTCGATGCCGGGACAACCGCCACACTCCAGCAGCGCTTGAAGACGATGGGCGACATCACCGGAAATGTCCGGGACCTGGATGTGGCCCTGTTGAAAAAAGAGGAATACACCGCCCTGCTTCCCGACGTTCTGAAACCCGGCCTCGACCAGCTGTTCGGGACCCTGCAGCAAAAACGCCGTTATGCCAGAAACCGGATGGTCAAGGCCATGGCCGGCACCGCTTTCAATGCGGCCCTTTTCGACCTGGATGCATTTGTACGCACCGATCCGCCGACCGGCGCCGATTCGCCCGGTGGTTCCCTCCCCATCGGTGAATTGGCCAAAACGGTCATTTACAAACGCTACCGGCGGATCGTCAAGAAAGGCAGCCGAATGTCGGATATCACCCCGGATGACCATCTCCATCGCCTGCGCATTGACTGCAAGAAATTGCGCTACCTGCTGGAGTTTTTCACCTCCCTCTTCCCCGACGACCTGATGAAGATACTGGTCAAACAACTCAAGCAACTTCAGGACAATTTAGGCGATTTCAACGACCTGTCCGTCCAGCAGAACTTTTTGACGCAGCATCTGGAAACCCCGCGACCGCAGGTGATCCTGTCGGCGGCAGCCACGGGTGGGCTGATCACCCGGCTGCATACTGCCCAACAACAGGTCCGGTCGCAATTTCTCAGCGTGTTCAAAACGTTCAATGCAACGGAAAATCGTAAGCGGTTCAAGACGCTCTTCACATGACAGGAAACTGACGTGAAAACCATTGCCCTTTACAGCATCAAAGGCGGCGTCGGCAAGACGGCCGCCTGCGTCAATCTGGCCTACCTGGCGGCCATAGGCGGGGTTGCCACCCTGCTGTGCGATCTGGATCCTCAGGGGTCGTCGACTTTCTACTTCCGCATCCAGCCGAAACCCAAATACAGCAGCAGGAAATTTCTCAAAGGGGGAAAGTGGCTGGACAAGGCGATCCGCGGCACCGATTTCCAGGGGCTGGATCTGCTTCCCGCAGACCTGTCCTACCGCAATCTGGATATCCAGTTAAATGGTTTTACCAAATCACGGCAACGGCTGAGGCGGTTGCTGGAGTCCTTCAAGGGGCGTTACGGCTATGTTTTCCTGGACTGTCCACCCAACATCACCCTGGTCAGCGAAAATGTTTTCGAGGCGGCGGATGCGATCCTGGTTCCCCTGATCCCCACGACACTGTCCATGCTCACCTACACCAAATTATACCGGTTTTTCGAGGATACGGGTCTTGACCGCAGGAAGCTTCATCCTTTTTTCTCAATGGTCGAACCCCGCAAGCTGATGCACCGTCAGACCATCCAGGAGACCATCGCCACGAAAATCCATCTGATGAACACCTACATCCCCTACAATGCCGACGTGGAGAAGATGGGTTTTTTCCGCCAGCCACTGATGCACTATCGCCCCGCGGCCATGGCAGCGTTGGCCTTTGCAAAGCTCTGGAAAGAGATAAAAACGCACATCCCGGAAGAAAAAACCAATGGGTCTTGAAATCGAACGCAAATTTCTGGTCGACCACCTGCCCGCTGCTCTGGCAGAGCTAACCGGTTCAGCAATTCGTCAGGGATATATAATTGTCGCCGAAGGCGGCGTTGAACTGAGGATCAGGCAGAAGCAGGCCCGTTTCTTCCAGACGATAAAGGCGGGAGAAGGCCTGTCGAGGACGGAAATTGAAATCGAATTGTCGCAAGGTCAGTTCCAGCAGTTGTGGCCGCATACCGAAGGCCGTCGGGTGAGCAAAACCCGGTATACCGTTCCGGTGGGAGATCATACCGCCGAGCTGGATGCGTTTGCCGGTGAACTGACCGGGTTGTTTCTGGTGGAAGTCGAATTTCCCTCGGAATCGGCCAGCCGGCACTTTTCGCCACCGGACTGGTTCGGTGCCGAAGTGACTGAGGACCGCCGGTACAAGAACAAGCAGCTGGCTGTCTATGGCATTCCAACGACCTGAACGACAACGGACCCAGATAGACAACCATTTCGATGACGCAAATATTCGCCCAGGCAGGGGCCATTCCCTATCGAATCACAGATGACAGACTGGAAGTGTTGCTCATCTCCACGCGCAGCGGGAAACACCTGACCACTCCCAAAGGGTTGATCGATCCCGGCTTATCCGCAAGCGAAACCGCATTGAACGAGGCCTATGAGGAAGCTGGAACTAGAGGCCGCCTGTTGATGCCGGATATCGGCAATTACGCCTATGAAAAATGGGGCGGCATCTGTGAGGTCAGGGTATTTGTGATGACCGTCATGGAACAGTTTGATCGATGGCCGGAGCAAACCATGCGACGCCGTCTTTGGATCGACTATCGCCGGGCCGCCCTGCGGGTCAAGCATCTCGACCTCGGGAAAATGATGCTTTCCCTGCCCGACCACCTTAAGCGCACGGCCGCCGACCAAGATTGAACCGGTGACCCTGAACGCATTGTCCCCGGCCATGCCCGGGGCCGCATTGACCATGATCTTGGCCGGGTGGGTTCCGGATTCGCTCCAACCCAAACGGATCCGGCTATTTTTTCTTTTTCCTGGTTTTCTTTTTTGAGCCGCTTTTTTTATCCTTGTCCGTCTTTTGCTTCTCTTTTTTTAGCTTGTTCTTCCTCTTTTCTTTGCCGGTCTTTTCCTTGGATTCAGCTCTCTTTTTCGATCCAGCCGTCTTCTTTGCCGCGGACTTCTTCTCGGAGCCTTTGGACTTCTTTTTGGATCCTTTGCTCTTTTTGCTTTTCACCGTGACTGTTTTCACAGGGGACGCGCCGGGCGCTTTGCGCTGGTCCGCCCCGGCGGCGTCCTCAGCCATCAGCTTGCGAGCCTCGGCAATGGTCCGGACGGCCCTGAATTCGCCGAACCCGGGCACCACAGCCAACTGCTCGGGCGTGGATGCGGCCAATGCTTCGACGGTGGCGATACCGGCAGCGGCCAGCTTTTCGGCCGTGGCCGGGCCGATTCCTTTGACTTCCAACAGGGTTGGGGGCATCGGGGGATCCTTTCATCGAAAGGGTAAACGGGTAGGAACACGCTGAGACCGGATAGGTAAGGCAATCAATTGATAATGAAAATCCGCATCGATGTCAACTGCCCGGTTGGACGAGTTTTTCCGGCTTGCACAAGGTACCTTTCAGCCTGGAGGAGCGCAGGCACTTTCCGCAGACGAATTTTGACGTGGCCAGCAGGTCATAGAGTTCATCCCAATTTTTTTTGGCGTCATCCTTGTCCCATTTGCACAGTGACTTTTTTTTCAGTTTTTTTTCCATGTCCCTCTCCCTATCGATCAATCTGAACGCCCATTGTCGCAACCCTGAAAATAGACCTCTTGGACAACCATTGAGCAACACTAACCATTGATGGCAACCGAATCAAGCAATCCAAACCGCATTACCATCCGTCGACGCTAGTTGTTCTTAGGAAAATCCAACCAACTGAGCCCGAGACAGGCCGGTTCGATTTCACGCCACAACGGGCTTTCGAACCTGAGTTCAACGATTCCGGCGGTGGGGATGGAGGCAATCGGAGGAGAGCAATAGCGGTTGGCCAATTCGGTGAGACCCGGGTTGTGACCCACCAGCATGACCTGTTTCCAATGGTCCGGAAAGGCCTTGACGATATCCAGAATCCGATCGGGAGAGGCATGGTATAACGCCGGCATCTCTCGGATATCCCCGCTGGACAGCCCCAGCACGCCGGCCACCGCCGCAGCCGTGTCCACGGCTCGCCGGGCATCGCTGCTGACGATGACATCCAGTTGCACGCCTTTTGCTTTCAGCCGCTGGCCCATGGTTGGAGCGGTTTTTTTGCCGCGTTTGTTCAAGGGGCGCCGATGATCGTCGAGCCGGGGATCTTTCCAGCTGGATTTGGCATGTCGCATGATGAACAGGGTTTTCATGTCCTCACCGGTAAATGAATCCGACGGCGTCAGCCCCCTTTTTTGAGCTTGCGCTTTTTTTTCTTTTTGGCACCCGCTTCGGTGACGAGCGCGGACCCTCGCCCGGACAGACTGGGATTGGTCATAAAAAACTGATGGGCGCTGAACGGTTCGGGTTCCGTTGCGCAGCGCCGGTACGTTCCGTCCGACTGCAGGTCCCAACTTTGTTGATTGTCCCGGAAATTGGCGACCATGATCTGGTCCAGCACCTGCCGGTGAACGGTCGGGTTCTCGATTGGAACCAGCGATTCGATGCGCCGGTCGATATTGCGGGGCATCCAGTCGGCGGAAGAAATGAATACCTTGGCCTTTGCGGAAGGCAACGCGCAGCCGTTGCCGAAACAGGCGATGCGGGAGTGTTCGAGAAACCGGCCCACGATGGATTTCACCGCGATATTCTCGCTCAGCCCCGGTACACCGGGTCTTAGACTGCAGATTCCCCGGGCCACGATCTTGATTTTGACCCCGGCCTGGGAGGCTGAATAGAGGGTGTCGATCACTTCGGCATCGACCAGGGAGTTGACCTTCACCCAGATCCCGGCCGGCCGACCGGCCTTGGCGTGTTCGATCTCCTTTTCGATGAGGCCCAGGATAAACAAGCGCATGGAAAGCGGCGAAATGACAACCTTCTTCAGGTGCATCGGTTTGGCGTAGCCGGTCATGAAGTTGAAAATCTGGAGGACATCGTCGCAGATATCCGGATCGCAGGTAAAAAAGGAGAGGTCGGTATAGATCTTGGCCGTCACCGGGTGGTAGTTGCCGGTTCCCAGATGGGCATATGACCGCAGTATCCCACCCTCTCTGCAAACCACCAGGGACAGTTTGGCGTGGGTTTTGTATTCCATGAACCCGAAGACCACCTGAGCACCGCTGCGCTCCAGTTTTCGGGCGATGCCGATATTGGCCGCCTCGTCGAAACGGGCCTTGAGTTCAACCATGGCGGTAACGCTTTTACCCGCTTCCGCAGCCTCCACCAGCGCCTGAACAATGGGCGAATCTTCACTGGTCCGGTAAAGGGTCTGGCGGATGGCCACCACATTCTTGTCCTGGGCCGCCTGCCGGAGGAATTGAACCACCACGTCAAAGCTCTCGTAAGGGTGATGAACGAGGATATCCTTGGCCTTTATTGCCGCGAAACAATCCCCGGCGTAGTCCCTGATCCGTTCCGGGAACCTGGCGCGATAAGCGGGAAAAAGCAGATCCGGCCGGTCGTCGATGACCAGTTCACCGATATCGGCCAGACCGATCATGCCATGGAAGCAGAATACGTCACGTTTGGAAACATCCAGCTGGGCTTGAATGAAATAGAGCAGGTCATCCGAGATTTCGTCATCTACGGTCAGGCGGACGACGCTGCCGCGGCGCCGGCGCTTCAAGGCGCTTTCAAAGGTGCGCACCAAGTCCTCGGCCTCTTCGTCGATCTCCATCTCGCTGTCCCGGATCACCCTGAAGGTTCCGCTGGAAAGCAGCCGGAAGGCAGGAAACAGCAGATCGAGAAACATCAGGACCACTTTTTCCAAGGCGATGAAGCGTATGGCTTTGCCCCGCAGCCGGACAAACCGGCTGAGCTGGGTCGGCAAGATGACCAGCGCGACCATGTTTTCGGTGTCGTCGTCCCCTTCTAGTTCGAGAACCAGCCCGAATCCCAAATTCGGGACAAACGGGAATGGATGGGCCGGGTCAACGGCAATGGGGCTGAGGATAGGAAACATGTTCTGGCGGAACATGGTCGCCAGCCAGGACCGGTCTGCCGAAGAGAGCGTATCCGGGTCGACCACTTGAATGCCCTCTTTGTTCATCTCTTCGAGCAGAATCTCCAGGCAGCGATGCTGATCGGCCGCCAGCTCGTTAACCTTGGCCGATATGGCCCGCAACTGCTGCGCCGGCGTCATGCGGTCGGGGTTGACCCCCCTGACCCGTGAGGCCACCTGGCCCTTTAAACCGGCAACCCGAACCATGTAAAACTCATCCAGGTTGCTTGCGGAAATGGACAGAAATCGAAGCCGCTCGAGAAGCGGATGCACCGGATTCATTGCTTCTTCGACCACCCGCCGGTTGAATTCAAGCCAGGACAACTCCCGGTTGATAAACCGGCCCGGCTTGCCTGCATCCACATCGCTGCCGATGTCGAGGCCCTTCCACTGATCCGTCGGCGCCGCTGATTTCTTACCCATGGCGTTCTTCTTCAAACCTTTGAATGTCGTTAATTTACCATTTTTGATGGTATTGTTCAAATGTTAGAATATCGTTAGGATCGGAAAAATGACGACGATCCGTTTCAACAGACTTCAAAATGCGGGACAGTTATGGTACTCGCATGTCCATGAAAATGAACAGGACACACAGAACGTGGTCCCATGGGGGATGGATGGTGTGCCTGGTGGGGGCGCTTTTCTGTGCGGCCGCCGCGACCTCGGTGGCTGCACCCGAAATGCCTGAAGAGATCCACTTCTACCGGGAAGTCACCGGTGAGTCCGTCAAAGAAGTGTCCTGGCGACTGCGCAAAGGTGCATTGCTCGTCCTGACCTATTCTTCCCCGGTCGAACGGCATGTCACCACCACCGGTCCCGACTATGATACCCGCCACTGGCAGGTCGTTGCCGAAAACGGGCAAACCGATCTTTCGGCTGAACGCATGAACCACACTATTGTGGTCCACGGCAGGTTTGAGGGCTCACCGGTGGACAAACGCCTCGAGATCGACGATAGCCCGTGGTACCAGGCCACATCGCTCTCTTTACGCGAAATGGTCTCCTCTGACGATACCGAACGGGTCTTCTGGACCATTCGGAGCGACACGCTGACTGCGCACAAGATCAGGGCCATCAAAAAGGGGGTGGAAACCATCGATCTGGACGGAAACCGGAAAGAACTGCTGCGGATCCGGCTCACGCTTTTGGGCATGCTGGCACCCTTTTGGAAAAGCGATTACTGGTTTGCCGCCCCAGAAGGAATTTTCTACCGCTTCAAGGGTCCCAGTGGCCCGCCTGGGTCACCCATGACCGTGGTGACCCGCACCGCCGGGTGATATGGGGTGCGATGCGTTCAGGTATGAATCCGTTTCAGCCAATTCCAATCGAAGCCGAATCGCCTTAATGAAAATCTAACCGTTGCCTAACCAAACACCAATGCTTCCGGCGTAAACCATCAACCACTGCTCCTCCGCAGACAAGCACCACCTTGATTACCAAACGCATGGTCATTGAACCGAAATCGCTCTCCCGCTGTTCGGCGGGAGAGCCTGTTTCAACCGCAACGACGATTAAGGAGACCCCGTGATGAAAAAACCAAGCTTCAAACTGAGAATCGCTCTGGGAGCATTGCTGGTATTTCTTTCCCTTGTCTACATCGGGGCCGCCGCCGCCGAGGAACTGCTGGTTTACACGGCCCTGGAGGACGATGAAATTCCCGGCTATCTGGCGATCTTCAAAAAAGCCCACCCGGCCATCACGGTCAAGATCGTACGTGACTCGACCGGCATCATCACCGCCAAACTGCTGGCCGAGAAAGACAATCCCCAGGCGGATGTGGTCTGGGGCACTGCCGCCACGAGCCTGATGCTTTGTGACCAGGCCGGTATGGTTGAACCCTACGCCCCCAAGGGGTTGGAAAAGGTGCGATCCAAAATGCGCGACGCCCAAAATCCTCCCCACTGGGTCGGCATCAAGGCCTGGATGACCGGTTTTTGCGTCAACACGATCGAATGTGCCAACCTGAAGCTGCCCACACCCGCATCGTTCGACGATCTCCTCGACCCCCTGTACCGCGGTCAGTTGGCCATGTCCAATCCGGCCTCCTCCGGAACCGGTTTTCTGACGGTTTCGGCTATCCTGCAGACCATGGGTGAAGAAAAGGGATGGGCCTACCTCGACAAACTGCATGACAATATCGCCCGCTACACCCACTCCGGTTCAAAACCCTGCAAGCTGGCCGGGGCCGGGGAAGTGGCCATCGGCATATCGTTTGCCTATCGCGGATTCATGCAGAAGCAAAAAGGTGAGCCGGTGCTGACCGTATTTCCGACGGAGGGCTCCGGCTGGGATGTGGAGGCCAACTGCCTGATCAAAAAAGCCACCCTCAAACCGGCCGCCAAAACCTTTCTGGACTGGGCCATCAGCGAGGAGATCATGAAATCCTATGCCCAGGTCTATCCGGTGACGGCCTATGCCACCGGCGTGCCCATTCCCGAAGGCTTTCCCGCGGAACCGGAGAGGCAGCTGATCGAGAACGATTTTGACTGGGCCGCCAAAAACCGTGCGCGTATCCTTGCGGAATGGACCAGGCGTTATGACGGCAAGAGCGAGGCCAAGTAAAACCGTTGTCTCTACCCGCACCCGACTGTTTGACCCAACTATTTCCCCTCACCGTAGCCGGATTCCGGTACGGGCGGAGGGAAATACCGGAAAGACGCGATGAGCACCCCCGACATCTACCTTGACGTGCAATCGGTATCCAAGGACTTCGGCCGCTTTACGGCGCTGAAGGAGGTCTCTTTCCAGGCCCGGCGCGGCGAGTTCATCTGTGTTCTCGGGCCCAGCGGGTGCGGAAAGACCACCCTGCTGCGTGCGGTGGCCGGCCTGGAGAAGCAGACCCGGGGACACGTGATCATCGAAGGCCGGGATGTCTCTTCGCTTCCGGTGTCCAGGCGCAACGTCGGCATCGTCTTCCAATCCTATGCCCTGTTCCCGAACCTCACCGCCCGGCAGAACATCGCCTACGGGCTCAAGAGCCAGAGACAATCACGCCAGGCCATCCAGCAGCGGGTGGACGAACTCCTTGACCTGGTGGGGCTGCGTGGCATGGGCCGCAGGCATCCGGCCAAACTTTCCGGCGGGCAGCAGCAGCGGGTGGCCCTGGCACGGGCCATCGCCGTCTCCCCGCATCTTCTGCTGCTGGACGAGCCCCTGTCCGCATTGGACGCCAAGGTCCGGCTAATGCTGCGGGGCGAGATCCGGCAGTTGCAGCAGCGGCTGGGCATCACCACGGTCATGGTCACCCATGATCAGGAAGAGGCCCTCACCATGGCGGACCGCATCCTGGTCATCGATCAGGGACGCCTGGTCCAGGACGGTACGCCGCGTCAGGTTTACGATAAACCGGCAACCCCTTTTGTGGCCGGTTTCATCGGCGCCATGAATTTTATCGAGGATGCCCGAAAAATTGAGGCCGGTTTCTATGACATCGGTGAAACCCGCCTGAGCGTCCACAGCGAGAACGGAACCGGGCAACTGCCGTCTGGCAGCCGGGTGACCATCGCCATCCGGCCCGAGGATGTCATGATTCAGCATGACCCGTCGATGTCCAATCTGCTGCACACCCGTGTTGAAGCCATGGAATACCGCGGGTCGCTCTTTCGCATCGATCTCAAACGCCAAGTGTCTTTTGGTAACCCTGCCACCATCAGGGCGGATGTACCGTCGGAGACGGTTCGCCGTCTGGGCATTGCACCACAGTCGACGCTGTCCGTTCACCTGCCTGTCGATCGCCTGCGGGTGTATGGGGCCGAAAGGGATCTTCAGTCCTAAGGCTCAAGGGAGTCTGACAACCTTTTGTTAACCATTTAAACGCCCCCACATGATCAACGATCAAATAGCACCGACGATTACGGCCACTATCGACCCGCGCTCACAAAACTTCTGGGTCACCCTGGACAAGGAACTGTGGATCAAGCGGCTGCTGATCATCCTGGTGTGCATCTGGCTGCTGGCGGTCGTGGTGCTGCCCATGTTTCAGCTGTTTTCCAAAAGCATCACCGACGCCGATGGGCGTTTTGTTGGGCTGGTCCACTTTAGCACCTATTTCAGGACGCCGTCGCTGGCCAAGTCCCTTTACAACAGCCTGTTCGTAGCAATGTGCACCACCTGTATTTCCGTATCACTGGGTTTTTTATTCGCCTATGCCCTGACCCGCACCCCGCTTGCCGGAAAAGGATTTTTCAAGGCCATCTCCATGATGCCCTTGTTTGCACCGACCTTGCTCAACGGCATCGCCCTGGTCTACCTGTTCGGCCGCAAAGGATTGATCACCCTGGGATTTTTCGGCGCTCTGCCCGGCATCGACATCAATCTTTACGGTCCGGTGGGCATCATCATTGCGGAAGTGCTGTTCACTTTTCCCCAGGCGGTTCTCATGCTTGGCATTGCCTTGAGCATAACCGACGCCCGTCTTTACGAAGCGGCCGAATCCCTTAGGGCCGGACGGGTGCGGATATTTTTCACGGTGACCCTGCCGGGCATCCGTTACGGTCTGATCAGCACCGTGTTCGTCTGTTTTATCCTGGCCTTTACCGATTTCGGCGCACCCAAGGTCGTGGGCGGCAATTACAATATCCTGGCCACGGACATCTACAAGCAGGTGATCGGCCAGCAGAACTTTGCCATGGGCGCCGTGGTGAGCGTGGTCCTGATGATCCCCACGCTGATCGCCTTCATCATCGACCGCATCTTCCAGAGAAAACAGGTGGCCCTGATCGCCGCCCGATCGATTCCGCTGATACCCCGTCGGCAGCCGTTGCGTGACGGTCTGTTGATGGGCTATTGCGCGCTGGTCATCTTCCTGATAGTCGGTTTTTATCTCACGGCGGTCTACGCCTCCCTGGTCAAGGTCTGGCCCTACGATCTCGACCTGGGATTCTGGCACTACCAGTTCAGCGGCACCGGCGGGGGCGGGTATGCCGCCTTTTTCAACAGCATTCGCATGAGCCTCTATTCCGCCGTCTTCGGAACCGCCATCGCCTTTCTCTGCGCCTATCTTATCGAAAAGAGCCGCCAGATGAACAGCTTGCGCCAGACGGCCTATTTTCTATCCATTCTTCCGCTGGCCCTGCCAGGCCTGGTCATCGGCCTGGCCTACATCTTCTTCTTCAATTCCCCGGGCTGGAAGGTCGGTGGCATCTTCATACCCAACCCCTTGAATTTCATTTATGCATCCATGGCCATCCTGGTAATCAGCAACATCGTGCATTTCTTTGCGGTCAGTTTTCTGACCGCCACCACGGCGCTCAAACAGCTCGACCGGGAGTTTGAAACGGTTTCCGCCTCCATGGGCGTACCCTTCACCAAAACCTTTTCCCGGGTCACGGTTCCCGTGTGTATCCCCGCCATCCTCGAAATCGGCATGTATTTTTTTGTCAATTCCATGGCCACGGTGTCGGCAGTCATTTTTCTCTATTCGGCGGATATTCCGCTGGCCTCCGTGGCGGTTGCCAACATGGACGACGCCGGCGATGTGGCACCGGCCTGCGCCATGTCCGTTCTGATCCTGCTCACCAATCTGGCTGTCCGCACCGGGTACGGAGCTCTCACCCGACGGGTGAAAATCCGCCACCAGGCCTGGGCGATTTAAGCATTTTGATGACCTGGTCAAGAAAAACGTAAAGGAAAACCGCGATGCCCACCTTGGTTCCAAACACTCCCTATACCGGCCCCGTCCAGGCGGTGGTTCTCGATTGGGCCGGAACGGCCGTCGATTATGGCTGCATGGGACCGGCAGCCGTATTTATCGATGTGTTCGCAAAATTCGACATTACCGTCTCCATAACGGATGCCCGGCAGTTCATGGGCCTGGAGAAGATGCAGCACATCCGCAGCATGTGCAGGCTGCCGGATGTTGGCGCACAATGGGAAAAAAGGCACGGCAAGGCGCCCGATGAGAATGATGTGACAGCCCTTTACGCACAGGCCGAAACCCTGATGGTCCGCGCCATCACCCGGCACGCCGATCCCATTGCCGGTCTGTTGCCGTTTGTGGACGGCATGCGGCAACGCAACATCAAAATCGGCTCCTGCACCGGTTACACGGCGCCCATGATGGAGGCACTGGTCCCCGCAGCCGCCCAACGAGGCTACGCCCCGGATTGCGTGGTTTGTTCGTCGGATGTGCCGGCCGGCCGTCCTTTCCCCTGGATGTGTTATCAAAACGCCATCCGGCTGCAGGTCTATCCGTTCGAATCAATGATCAAAATCGGTGATACCATCAATGACATCCAGGAGGGGCGCAATGCCGGCATGTGGACCATCGGGTTGACCCAGTCGGGCAATGCCCTGGGTCTGCCTGAAGATTTGGTCGACGTCCTTGCTCCCGGAGATCTGAAGCAGCGACTGGCCGCCATCGCAACCCGCTTCCGGGAAGCCGGAGCCCACTACCAGGTCAAAGGTATCTGGGAGTGCCTGGAAGTGGTTGATGAAATCGACCGGCGACTGGCCAAGGGCGACCATCCCCTGCGGGTTTGGGGGTCATCCCTGCCGCGGCGATTCGGCAAGTGTTGACGGCACCGTCCGATAATCGACTTTTTACCATTTCATCAAATGTTAATCCGATGGAAAAACCGATCCACACCCTTATGGGCAACCTGAGTGAGGGAGACAGCAACCGCTCCATACATCGCCGGCAGTGGGACGACCGCCATGTGGACGGTGTGACGCGAGCATGGCTGGACGTTGATTCCCGCTGCTTTCTGCACCAGAGCCTCTCCACGCCCTGCCTGAATGTCCTGACCGAAAGCCGGGGCGCCACCCTTACGGATCTCCAGGGACGGTCCCTGCTGGACTTTCACGGCAACAGCGCCCACCAGGTCGGCTACGGCCATCCCCGGGTGATGGCGGCGGTGACGGACCAACTCAAGCGCATGCCCTTCTGCCCGCGCAGATACACCAACGCTCCGGCCATCGAGCTGGCTGAAACACTGGCCGCCATCACGCCGGATCCATTGGGCAAGGTGCTGTTGGCCCCCGGCGGCACCAGTGCGGTGGGCATGGCCCTGAAACTGGCGCGCATGGCCACGGGCAGGTTCAAGACGATCTCCATGTGGGATGCCTTTCACGGCGCGTCCCTGGACGCCATCTCCGTCGGCGGGGAATCGCTCTTCAGGACAGGCATCGGTCCATTGCTGCCGGGCTGTGAGCATGTCCCGCCGGCCGATCCCTACCGTTGCCTGTGGGATCCCGGCGGGAACTGTGACACGTGTGGCCTGAAGTGCGCCCGCTACATCGAATACGTGCTGGAAAAGGAGGCTGACATTGGCGCCGTTATCGCCGAACCCATGCGCTGCACAGCGGTAAACCCGCCACCGGCAGGCTACTGGAAGCGCATCCGGGAGGCCTGCGACCGGCACGGCGCCCTGCTGATCTTCGACGAAACCGCTGTCTGCCTGGGGCGCACCGGCCGGCTGTGGGCCTTCGAGCACGAGGCGGTGGTGCCGGACATTCTCATCCTGGGCAAAGGACTGGGAGGCGGTGTCTTTCCCCTGGCGGCCATCGTCGCCCGCACGGACCTGGATATCGCCCTGGACAAGGCCCTGGGGCACTATACCCACGAGAAAAACCCGGTGGCCTGCGCGGCGGCACGGGCCACCATCGAGGTGATCCATTCCGAGGGCCTGGTCGAGCGCTCGGCCACCTTGGGATCCCGGGCGCTGGCAAGGTTGTTGTCCCTGAAAGAGGGTATTGACCTCATCGGCGATGTCCGCGGACGGGGGCTGCTCTTCGGGATGGACCTCGTGCTGGATCGCCATGCAAAAACACCGGCGGTTGATCAGGCCGACCAGATCATGTATGCGTGCCTTGAAATGGGGCTCAGCTTCAAGGTGTCCCACGGCAGCTTCCTGACCCTGACGCCACCGTTGACCATCTCAGACGACCAACTGGACCACGCCCTTTCCATCCTTGAAAAGGCTTTTCAAAAACGTTAAGCCACGCCTGGAAAACCATGAATCCTGAACAAATGCCCGACAATCCCTATCTGTTGCTCACCCCCGGCCCCTTGAGTACGACCAAAACGGTGAAAGCCGCCATGCTTCGCGACTGGTGCACCTGGGATGCCGATTACAACACCATCGTCCAGCAGATCCGGCAGCACCTGGTCAGAATGGCCACCGATCAGGAGGGCTACACCGCCGTGCTGATGCAGGGCAGCGGCACCTTTTGCATGGAAGCCACCATCACCACCGCGGTTCCCCATGAAGGCAAATTGCTGGTGCTGGCCAACGGCGCCTACGGCCGGCGAATCGCCGAAATTGCCAGGCGCTGCGGCATCGCCCATGCGGTCCATGACAGCGGCGAACTGGCGCCGCCCGATCCGGATCGCCTGAAGGCAGCTTTGAAGGCGGATCGAGCCATCACCCACGTGGCCGTCGTGCACTGCGAAACCACCACCGGCATGCTCAATCCGGTGGAAGCCATCGGCCGTATCGTCAAGGCCCATGGCAGGCAATTCATCGTCGACGCCATGAGCAGTTTCGGTGGCATTCCCATGGATGTGGCAATGATGGGCGCGGACTATCTGGTCAGCAGCGCCAACAAATGCATCCAGGGGGTGCCGGGTTGCGGATTTGTCATCGCCAGGGAGGTCGTGCTTGAAAGAACGCATGAGCGGGCCCGCTCCTTAAGCCTGGATCTGTATGACCAGTGGCGGACCATGCAGGCGCAGCCCGGCAAATGGCGCTTCACTTCGCCCACCCACGTGGTACGGGCCCTTTTCCAGGCGCTTATGGAACTGACCGCCGAAGGGGGAGTCAACGCCCGCTATGCAAGATACGGCGAGAACCATCGCATCCTGGTGGCGGGCATGCAACGCCTAGACTTTGAGCCGCTGCTGGCAACCGACCTGCAGTCACCCATCATCACCGCCTTTTTAAGTCCTACGCATCCTGCATGGCGGTTCCAGCGATTTTACGATCAATTGAAGGCCCGAGGCTTTGTCATTTATCCGGGTAAAATCACCGACCGCGATACGTTTCGGATCGGCAATATCGGCGACATCCACGCCCTGGACATGCACCACCTGATCGATGCAGTGGCCAAGGCAGTTGCCGATGAATCCGGTTATGAATAACACGCTTTGCGGCTTCTTCTGCGACAGATCGAAACCAATTCATCCATGATCTTGACCACCAGCGGGTTCACCGCCTCCGCCGGTTCCAGCCCGGCACTGTCGACGTCGAAGTAATCGCCATAAAGCGCTCTCAGGTAGCATTCATCCAGCCTGTACCTGTTTCCCCATGGGTTGATAGCCTGGCTAACCAAAGTTTAAAACAACCCTCACGCCACCCTAACGTTACCCCCCTATCCATGGGGCCAGGTCGGAAACAACCCGGCTGGAAACGCGAAGGGGGGTGATGCCGGAATTTGCGGAAAGGATTTTGAAGCTGAAAAGAAACCTGGCGTTCACGATTGCAACTGTTTTAATTAAAAGGAGGTTGTTATGAAGGGTACCAAGTATATGGCTTCCATGGTTCTGGCCGCGATGCTGCTGTTGATTGCCACAACGGCCATGGCCATGCAGCCGAAGTATGTGTTTTTCTTCCTGGGTGACGGCATGTCGGCCACGCAGATTCAGGCCACCGAAGCCTACCTGACGACTTACAACGGCGGATCCGCAACAGAGGCCGCGGACCTGCTCAGCCCCGAGAACCGGTTGAACATGAGCAAAATGCCCGTGGTGGGCATGCAGACGACCTACGACGCCCACGCCCTGATGACCGATTCGGCCTCCTCGGCCACGGCCTTTGCCTGCGGCCTCAAAACCCGGAGCGGCGTCATCGGCATGGACGACACCAAAACCTTCAGCTACAAGAGCATCGCCCAGCTGGCCCATGAAAACGGCAAAAAGGTCGGCATCCTTTCGAGTGTTTCCCTGGATCACGCCACCCCGGCGGCTTACTACGCCAGCGTGACGAGCCGGGACTTTATGAACAATATCGCCACCCAGCTTGCCAATACCGGCTATGCGTTTTTCGGCGGAGGCGGCTTGGCCTCGCCCACCGGGCCAAAAAAAGATGGAGATACGGGTGAGAATGTATGGAATCTGCTCGCCGACAACGGTTACGAAGTGCGCGATAGCCGCGAATCGATTCTGGCCTTAAAGGACGACCCCCGGGACAAGGTGGTGTGCATCAACCCGGTGCTGCCGGGCAGCGCCGCCATGCCCTATGCCATCGACAAGCCGGAGGAAAACCTCTCCCTGGCGGAGATGACCGAGGTGGCCATCGCCAACCTTTATGAGGACGGCCGGCGGGGCAAACGGTTCGACAAAGGCCGCAAATGGGGCCATCGTCGCGATGAGGGCTTTTTCATCATGGTCGAAGGCGGAAAGATTGACTGGGCCTGTCACGCCAACGACGCCGTGGCCACCATCGGCGACATGCTCGACTTCGACAACGCCGTGGGCGTCGCCTTGGATTTTTACAAAAAACATCCCCATGAGACCCTGGTCGTGGTCACCGGCGATCACGAAACCGGCGGTATGACCATCGGTCACGCGACGACGGGTTATGTGGCTTATTACGATCGACTGATGGCCCAGACCAACAGCTACGAGCATTTTGGAATGAACGAGTGGGCGGACCACAAAGCCGCTTTTAAAGATAGCTGCCCTAACGCTGACATCAACACGGACATGATCGATCTGATGGCGCACGCCTTCGGCCTGGACTACGCCAGCCTCAACGACTACCAGAAGGAAAAGCTGGAAGACGCCTACGACAAGTCACTGTGCGGCAGCAACGACAACGCCGCCGCCGAAAACCAACTGCTCTACGGCGGTTACGACCCCATCATCGTGACCATCACCCACATCCTCAACGAAAACGCCAGCATCGGCTGGACTTCCTACTCCCACACCGGCGTGCCGGTGCCGCTCTTCGCCCAGGGGCGTGAAGCCATCCGCTTTGCGGGTTTCTACGACAACACCGACATTGCGAAGAAACTGGCCAAGGCCATGGACATCCGTGAGCAACTTCCGGTAGAGAAATAGGCCGTGTCCCGTAACGGGCATTTTTTTAACTGACAAAACGGCGCCGTTATTTAATCGTGGCGCCGTTTTATTTATCCATATCCCTATTTGATGATAGGAGACAGCATGACCTCTTTGCGGCGCGAATGGCTTTTTTCGATCGTCATCTCGCTCATCTGCATCGCTCTGGCGTTTGTCGATGTCGCGCATATCCCCGAAGCACCAACCGGCCTTCACGCCAGGGCCGTGGTCAGCGCGGTGGACAACACCCATGTCCGGCAGAACCTGATCGTCAAGACCGATGCCCAGTTTCTTACCGTGCGGCTGCTCAACGGCCCTCACCAAGGCCGGGAAATGTCAATCACCAACATGCTGACCGGCAAGATGGAGTTCGACGAATTCTATGACGTCGGAGAGATGGTGCTGGTGGAATACGATGCCGCTGACGGACATCCGAAGCACGGCATGGCCCGCGGCCACTACCGGCTGCGGATGCAGCTGGTGCTGATCGGCCTCTTCGGCCTGCTGTTGCTGGTTGTGGCCGGGGTCACGGGCTTGAAGGCCATGCTCTCCTTCATCTTTGCGGCCATGGTGCTGTGGAAGCTGTTTTTCCCTCTGATTCTTACCGGCTTTCCGCCGCTATCCACCGGGCTGGGGGTGGTGGCCCTGCTGACGGCGGTGATCACTTTCTCCGTCGGCGGGCTCAACCGGCGCGGCATCGCCACCTTCGCCGGTTCGATGTTGGGCGTGCTGCTCACCTGCGGGCTGGCCGTCGGGTTCGCCAAGGGTTTTGCCCTCCACGGCGCCGTGCGCCCCTTCGCCGAAACCCTGCTCTACTCGGGCTACTACTCTCTGCGTTTGACCGACATCTTTATCGCCAGCGTGTTCATCGCCTCATCCGGCGCCGTCATGGACCTGGCCATGGACATCGCCGCGTGCATGGATGAAATCAAACACAACCATACGGGAATCGGGCTGTTCGAACACATCGGCGCGGGCCTGCGCGTGGGACGGGCAGTCATCGGTACCATGACGACAACGCTGCTGCTGGCCTACTCCAGCAGCCACATCACCATGTTTCTGCTCTTTATGGCCAAAGGACTGCCGGCAGCCAATATCCTCAACGCACCGTTTGTCGCCGCCGAGGTGCTCAACATCCTGGTGGGCAGTTTCGGACTGGTTACCGTGGCACCCTTCACCGCCCTGGTGGCCGGCCTGCTCTATCGCACAGGTGCCGAAAAGAAGGCCGCTACGGCGGTGCCTGAATCCCGGACGGCCGCTGGTTGATCCATCGGCCGAAACGAGGCCCTGTCCATACAGACCCCCTGATCGCACCGTCGGCTTGAAACCGCGCCGAAAACCTGAAAATTTCACCCCAACCTGTTCCCTAACGCCATTTCTGCATTAAAGTGGTGTATAGCACGCTGAATTTTGATCCTGCCCCACTGTTGGACCCCGATGCTTCTCTCAAGCGGCTGCTGCAGGGCTGTAATCCGTTGTGCGATCACTCCGTGCGGTGGAGCAGACAGACACCCGGGAGGTCAACCATGAACGACGAAAAACAGCAAATCTACGATCTCTTGTCCGAGATCGTCGGTGAAGGGGGCTGTGCAGGAGCCTGTTCCGAATCCGACCTTTACCAGGAACACGGGGAGTGGAAACTGTTCCTGTGCGGCTTCATGGAACCCTGGCCGCTGGGAAAAACCCTGACGGAGGTGGAAACCAGCCTGCGGGAATATGCCGGGCAGGGATTCGGGCCCGGGTCTTGCTGAAACAACCTGTGAAAGGAGCACTGCCATGGAGACAAAAAGTCGTGTGCAATGGGTGCAAAGCTACGCAACCGGCCTGGAGAGGTGCAAGGACCAGGACAAGCCGATGCTGTTGGATTTTTTTAAGGATGGGTGAGGCGGCTGCGCCAAGCTGGGTGCCGTGACGTACCCGGATGCAACCGTCAGCGAACTGATCAATGCCCGCTTCGTGCCGGTGCAAGTGGATTTGACCAAGGAAGCCAAACTGGCCGGCCAGTATCAGGTGATCTGGACGCCCAACATCAACGTCGTGGATACCCGCGAACGGGTGGCCTATCATGCCGAAGGCTGGTTCTCACCGGCCGAATACGCCGCCATGCTCTATATCGGGCTGGGTCATCACGCCCTGAAACACAAAAAATATGATAAGGCCACAGCCGATTTCAAAACCGTCTATGACCGCTATCCGCAAAGCGAATTCGCACCGGAAGCCCTCTACTATCTCGCCGTGGGCAGGTACATGGCTTCCCATGATGCAGAGCAGCTCCTGCAGGGGTGGAGCGATCTGCGAAGGCGCTACCCAAGCAGCGCCTGGGCCATGCGCACCCGGGTCGGCTGACCGTCGATGGGCAAAACCGGCGCGTCATCAGGGGCATATTGCCCACCTGCGCGCCGGCGGTATGGTTCGCCAGGAGCGTTGCGCTTCACGGAGCGGTTCGTCCCTTTGCCGAAACCCTTTCTGCAGACTGCACCGCAAACCAGCAATGTTTCGGCCGTGGCATGCTGTTCAGCCACCCCGGACACGCGGTGACAAACCCCACCACCAGAGGAGAATATAATGAATAAACAAGAACTTGAAACCATCGCCCGGACCATCGTGCAGCCCGGCAAAGGCATACTGGCCGCAGACGAGAGCACACCAACGATCCAGAAACGGTTTGCCGCCATTCGGGTCGAATCCACCCCAGAGAACCGCCGCGCCTATCGCGAGCTGCTCTTTACGACCCCGGGGAGCGAAGCGTTTATCAGCGGTGTGATCCTGTTCGACGAAACCATGCACCAGTCAACCGCCCAGGATATCCCCTTTCCCCGATATCTGGCCGAAAAGGGCATTCTGCCCGGCATCAAAGTGGACAAGGGCGCCAAAAGCCTGGCCGGCTTCGAGGGTGAGAAGATTACCGAAGGCTTGGACGGCCTGCGGCAGCGTCTGGCCGAATACCATGAGATGGGCGCCAGATTCGCCAAATGGCGGGCCGTGATTCCCATCGGCCACGAAATCCCGACCCGCTTCGGGCTGGAGGCCAATGCCCATGCCCTGGCGCGATACGCCGCCTTGTGCCAGGAAGCCGGATTGGTTCCCATTGTGGAGCCGGAGGTCCTGATGGACGGGGAGCACGATATCCGGCGTTGCCGCGACGTCACCGCCGAGACCCTCAAGCGGGTGTATGCCGCCCTTTTCGAGCATTGCGTCTATCTGGAAGGGACGTTGCTCAAACCCAACATGGTCGTATCGGGCAAGGATTACCCGATCCAGGCCGGACCCGAGGAGGTCGCCGAAGCCACCCTGCACTGTTTCCGGCAGGTGGTGCCGGCGGCGGTGCCCGGCATCGTGTTTCTCTCCGGCGGCCAGAGCTCGGTCCAGGCCACCCAGAACCTGAATGCCATCAACGCCATGGGTAAACAGCCCTGGGAACTGAGCTTCTCCTTCGGCCGCGCCCTGCAGGAAGATGCGCTCAACGCCTGGCAGGGTCTCAGCGCCGAAAAAACCAACGCCCAACGCGTCTTTTATCATCGGGCGCGATGCAACAGCATGGCACGCAGCGGTGAATACACCAGGTCCATGGAGGAGGATGCCGGCTAGTTCAACACTGCCGGACCCTGCGACCATGAACCCGGTGGTCCACCCATATCAGAATCTTGAAGAGGACAGGGTCACATCGGCGCGCGCCCATGCCTGCAGAAAGCGTTCTTCGATCCGGGCAGCCTCGGCATCGCGGCCCTGGGCCTGCAGACTTTTCCGGAGCCCGAACAGGGAATAGCCATTGTCGCGGTATCTTTCCAGATCCTGCAGATAAACCGACTCCGCCCTCTCCGGATATCCGGCTTCGATCAGTACGGCACCCAGCGTGTGGCGGACCGGATAATACCAATCCGGCGGCTCATTGTACATGAGGCTGTCTTCGATCCCGATGGCCTTTTCCAGGTGATCGATGGCCTCTTCGAATCGCGACTGCCTGGCCGCCAATTCCCCGGCCAGCACCTCGCCGGCTAGGGTCAGCAGGCTCGCGGCGCTGCTGAAGCCCACCATCTCCTCCCCAGTGGGTGCGCTGCGGGCAATGTCTGTCAGGGCATTGAGCTGCTCGGCCGCCGAATCCGGGTCATCGGTATGCGTGAAGGCCATACCGCGGGCATAATGCCAGATGCCGTTCATGAAATGCCACTCGGCAGGCGGCTGCGGTTCCGCCAGCACCTCAGCCCACTGGCCGAAACGCACCAGCGTAAAAAGCGGCATGCTGGCAAAGGTCTGGAACAGCCCCCATTCATTGCCCGAGAAATCCCTGGGCACCTTCGAGGCCACTTTACGGGCAGCCGCCAGGGCTTCGGCGTGGTTGCCGAGCATCAATGCCGCCCAGGTCTGGAAGTGGACATTGTGCGGGTAGTAGCCCAGTGGATAAATCCCCTGCGAGCGGCACTGGATCAGGTAATCCTCATCGGCTTTGGCCGCCTGGGAATTGAGCTCAAATGCCTCCGCGTAGCGCCCAATCTGCATGTAAATATGGGTGGGCATGTGCACCAGATGGCCGGCACCCGGGGTCAAGCCCCGCAGCCGATCGGCCGCTTGAACCCCACGTTCGGCATCTACCGCTTCGACGGCATGGATGTAGTAGTGCAAGGCCCCTTCGTGCTCGGGATCACGCTGCATTACCATTTCCAGGGCCTGAAGAATCGCCGGGGTCTGCGGGCGGGGAGCGCCTGCATCGGTCCAGTAATTCCAAGGAGAGCGGTTCATCAACGCAGCTGCATAGAGCGTGGCGGCGTCAAGATCATCGGGATAGCGGGCATGCACCGCTCCCATCGCTTCGGCATAGGCGGCATCCAGGGGTTCCCGTTGCGCATGGGGATCGGCGGAATAGCGCTTGGCCAACGCATCGATGTAGTCCCTTTCACGCGCTGTTGCCTTATCCTTGCGGGAAAGCGCCATTTGAACGGCTGCATAGGCCTGGGGCGCCGCTTCCGGAGACATGGGCAGGTTAAGGTTCGGCCCCAGCACCAGTGCCCAGCCCCAATAGGCCATGGCACAGTCCGGATCGAGGCGGGCGGCTTCCTTGAAACTGCGCAGCGCCTCCTGGTGATTGAAGGCATACGTCAACCTGAGTCCCTGGTCAAAAAAATATTGGGCCCGCTCCGATCGCGTGCTGACCGGGTGATGCGTGTCACCGACCCCCTTCAGCACCGGTGCAATGGGACCCGAGGCGGTATTCGGATCCTCCGCCAGTGCACGATGATCAAGACCGGCCACATGCAGGGAACTGGCGACCGCGCTTTGCGTCAACACAAACATCACAATCATTACCGACAAGAATCGGATAGGTTTGGTTTTCATGGTATTTCCTCCTGCCCGGTGGCAACCGGGAAAGTTGGGTGGGTTTGTGGTTATCAACCCTCACGTGAAATGGGGCAATGCGGGGAATTGGCGGCGATTCGCCGGCCGATCACTTCAGGTTTCCGTGTCCGTTGGGGGTGATGTTCATAAATAGTAGGAACAACCCGGCGCCCTGTCAACAATGTGAAAGACATCGCGCACCAGGGCGTGGGCTTTGTGCAGGCACATGTGCGCTTGACTGCAGGCGGCCATACCGGCAGCATCCTGCCCGCGGTGCTGCCAGATGCTCATTATCTCCTTGACCGCAACCCGGATAATGGGTAACCAACCACAGTATTAACCACCATGCCCAAGAATAAACTCCAGAAATACGAACGCGTCAGACACCTGCCCAACGTGACCTTTCCGGTATTCGGCGAATCACGGTCGCCCGACTCCTATCCCTGGTATGAAAAGCGCTATGCGGGCATGCAAAAGATACTTGAACTGGGTTGCGGCAAAGGCGAGCACAGCCTGGCATTCGCCGCCGCCGATCCGCGCACCCTCTGCGTGGGCATCGACCGCAAGAGCCATCGCATGTGTGTCGGCGCGGAAAAGGCGCTTGCCCGGGGCCTTGAAAATGTGCATTTCCTGCGCACCCGGATTGAACACATCCAGGCGTTCTTTGTGGCCGAATCGATCCACGCGATCTGGTTGACCTTCCCCGACCCGCACCCCAAGCAGCGGACCATTAAGTGCCGGCTGTCCGCCGCCCCCTTCCTGGACGCCTACGCGACCCTGCTCGTACCCGGCGGCATGCTGCATCTGAAGACCGACAGTGAGCCGCTTTTCAACTTCACCCGCGACTCTGTCGATCGCTGGGGCGGACGCGTGATCACAACCTCAGAAAATTGCCCTGCAGCCGGTGATGGCTCACCGGGCAGCGCTGCGGGGGTCTCCGCTTACGAGCGGGCGGCCCGCTCACGGGGAGCGGCCATCAAGTACCTGGCATTCCGATTGAATTGAAATGGGTTCCGTTCAGGAGCCGATGGTTTTGAATTTCTCTTCGGGTGCACCGCAGACCGGGCACTTCTTGGGGATTTTCTTGTCGGTCACGTAGCCGCACACCTGACAGACATGGTAGGCTTTAACCTCATCCTTGATGACGTGCATGATGGCCCGCTCGTACAGTTTGGCATGGAAGCCCTCCGTATCCCGGGCTTGGCTGAAGGCCAGTGCGGCAGCCGCTTCGCCCTCCTCTTCGGCCGTTTTCAGGAAATCGGGATATTCGTTCTCGCTGATGGATTTTTCACGCTGGAAGGATTCCTCCAGATTCGTATCCGTGTCTTTGACGATCAGATCTTTGACCAGGTTCAACTGCCGGGTGGCATGCACCCGTTCCGCCTCGGCAATGGCCCGGAACAGCAGGGCGATCTGGGGAACCGCTTCCTCGTCGGCCTTCTCCGCATAGGCCAGCAGTCGAAAATAGGCCTTGGCCTCACCGATAAACGCTTTGTAGATGTTGTCTTGGGTCTTGGGTTGCATTACCACCTCCATGGTTAAAGTAGGATCCGAAAAAACAAATCGTATAAAACCAATACCGTGGTCATTTAACCGACCCCCACCCAGATAAGGTCTCAAGACGACTCCTGCCGGGACCGCCAGAGCACCAACCGGCTCGAAAGCCGGGGGAATCCGCTGACCAGGGCCACGCCAAGCGTGGCGGCGTAAGGCAGGGACTGGACCAGCAGCACAATCACCCACAGGTTCATGTCCAGCGTATCCAAGCGCTGCCTCAATCCGATGGCCGCAGCGGCGCTGAGCATGGCGGCCAGCAGGAGGATTTCCTCCAGCGAGGCCGCCAGTGCCCGGCTCAAGGCCGACGCCCCGGCCAGTTTGGGAGTACGAAAAAACGGTTTGTCACGGGTAATGAGCCCCGCGATGACCGCCTTGGCGATGGTGTGGGAAAGGGCCAGACCGGCCATGGATGCCGCCAGGGTCTGGGACAGGCTGGCGTCCACCCGCGTTCGATACAGGTAGAACAATTTGCCGATTTTGAAGGCAAACAGGGACAGGGGCAGAATCGAGAAGACCACCAGGGGCGGATCCACGTGCAGGGGATCGGCGATCATGGCCAGCGACCACAGCAAGGCGCCCAAATTGAAAAACAGATTGGCCCCATCGGCCAGCCAGGGCAGCCAGCCGGCGATAAAGTGGTAGCGCTGCCCGTTGCGCAGACGGCTCTCCTTTTGGGCCGTCAGAAAGGGCATGTGCCGCCGCAGAATCTGCATGGCGCCATAGGCCCAGCGATAGCGCTGCTTTTTGTAATCGGTGAAGGTGTCGGGCATCAGCCCGCGGCCATAAGATTTGGATATGTAGGCCGCCTCGTAGCCCTTCTCGAAGACCCGCAGGCCCAATTCGGCATCTTCGGTGATGGACCACTCGCTCCAACCACCGCTGGATTTCAGAACCGAGCGGCGGATCATCGTCATGGTCCCATGCTGGATGATGGCGTTGCGCTCGTTGCGCGTGACCATGCCGATGAAAAAGAAACCCCGGTATTCCGCGTAGCACATGGCCTTGAAGGCATTCTCGGCCCCGTCCCGGTAATCCTGGGGGGCCTGGACAATGCCGACCCGCGGATCCTCGAACTGGGGCACGAGGTCGCGCAGCCAACCAGGAGCTACGGTGTAGTCGCTGTCGATCACGGCGATGATCTGCGCCTTCGCGTTGGTGTGAGACAGGGCGAAATTCAAGGCCCCCGCCTTGAACCCGGTCAGGGGCTTCACATGAAAAAAACGGAAGCGTGGACCCAGGAATCGGCAATGGGCCTGCACCGGTTTCCAGATCGCAGGATCGCTGGTGTTGTTGTCCACCACCAGCACCTCGAAGCGGGGATAGTCCAGGGCCGCCAGCGCGGCGAGGGTTTCCATGACCATGGCCGGCGGTTCGTTGTAGATCGGCACGTGGATGGAGATCATGGGCAACTGATGATCCGCAAGGGCAATGGGTTTGAACGGCCGCCGCAGGCGGATGATCCAGCGCGCTTCAGCCCATTCGTGGGCTTCGGTAAGCAACACCACAATGACCCCGATCATCCCGCTGACCATCACCAGCCCCACAATGACGGTGCCAACGGTCAGGTATTGATGGATATAGTCGTAGACGATCCAGACCGCCCCCGAAGCAGCCGAAAAAACCAGCACGGCCAGGAAACCCCGGCCCCGGTTGCCCAGCGTCTGGCTGTCAATGAGCAGGATGGCGAAAGTGATAATGGCTATCAGCACGGACGCGCCGGCCAACAGGTACCAGTTGGCGATGGGCACGATGGGCCGGGTGAAGGGGAATTTTTCCTGGCGCTCGACATCGTAGACGCCCCAGTAGGCGCCGACCGAGCCTTCGGTGACCTGCTTCCAGGGCTGGTCGAAGGCCTCCATGACGTAGTAAATGTACTTTTGCTGCCGGGCCCGCTCCAGAAACCGCCGGAGAAAAATCGCCTGGTTGGCCGGTGAGGCGACGGCCGCCCGCCGTGTGCGGCCATTGCTGGGCCAACCCACCTCGGCGATAACAATGGGTTTGTCGGGAAAAAGGGATTTGAGCAGGTTGGTCTTCTCCACCACGTAGTCCACCGCCAGATCGATGTGCACCCCCTCCCAATAGGGCAGCATGTGTACGGCCAGGTAATCCACGTGTTCGGCCAGTTCAGGGTGCTTGACCCAGACATGCCATGGCTCTGCCGTGCTGACGGGCATGTCCAAGGCCTCGCGTGCCTGGTCCAGATAGTCGATCAGCTGCTCAAGGGGCAGATCCCCTCGCAGCAAGGCCTCGTTACCCACAACGGCCCGCACGATGTTGGACCTCTTGCTGGCCTCCGCCACAAAGATCCGCATGTCGGCCCGGTTCCTTTCCATATCGGCATCGATCCAGACCCCGAAGGCCACGTTGAGGTTGTGTTTCCGGGCCAATTCGGGGATCTCGACCAACACGTCCTCTACGGAATAGGTACGAATGGCGTGGGTTTTTCCCTCCAACAGCGCCAGATCGCCCTCGATCTCGCTTGCAGAGGGGTAGATCTTCTTCAGGGGGGTCTGGCCGGCTTGGAAGGGCGAAAACGAAAACCCTTGAATCCGGTCCGGCCAGGGTGGTTCCTCGTCCGGACGATTGGCCAGGGCCCACAGACTGACGGCCATGATCGCAATCGCCACGGCAATGACAATACTGGACATTTTCATATTTGATTCTCGGTGCCCATCCTGATCCCACGCAACCTTCCCCGACCCATAGGATCCGTTTTTTAGGGGTACTAAAATTCGCGATACTAAACTTTTCCGGACCCGCTTAACAACAAAAAAAGCGCTGGGGCGCGCCAAGGCGACGCAAGGGGTCCGGTTGATCAGGGTTTTTCCGGTGATGCAACCCGCTCAAGTCCATGACCAGGCGGGCGATAACATCATCAGCCGGTTGCGCTTGCATGGGCAACGATGGGTGGTCAATCTAATCGTCGAGGATCTTGTAATGATAGGATTCGCCTGCCTGGGTCTAAGAAAAAAACGCATGCCCTGCCTTGTCGCTTTGGCTGTCCTGATTGCATTGGATGGTTTCTCCCCGGGCTTCGGATCGGAGCGGCAGTCCGGGGATGGCCCGTTGGGGGTGGCCCCGGTCAAAGGAGGCCGGGCGGCGGCATGTGAATCCGCGGCCCCCATTCCGGTGTCAATAAACCGCCGGAACGAGGGCTTCCAGCTTACCCGTGCAGGCCAGCCCTATTTCATCAAGGGTGTTGGCGGACGACAGCACGTGGGGATTGCCGCCGAAGCCGGGGCCAATTCGCTGCGCACATGGGATTCCACCCATGCCGGCAGCCTCCTGGATCGCGCCCGGGGCTACGCAATGACTGTCATGCTCGGGATCTGGCTGTCCCACAACCCGTCGGACTACCTGGATCCGGCCTACAAAAGCCGTACAACACGGAAAGTCCGGCGTTTGCTGGACGAGCATAAAAATCATCCGGCCTTGTTGATGTGGTCCCTGGGCAATGAAATCAATCTCCAAGGCGCCAACACGCCGGCAGCCTGGCAGTTTGTCAATGACCTGGCCCGCCTGATCAGACAAGCGGACCCCCACCACCCCGTAATCAGCGTGATTGCCTATGATGACCACACACTGAACGACATCGCCTGTCATGCCCCGGACCTGGATGCAGTGGGAATCAACGCCTATGGTTCCCTGTCCGGTGTCCGCGCGATGATCGATGCCAGCGCCTACGAGGGTGCCTACATCATCACCGAATGGGGCGTTGACGGCCACTGGGAGGCCGCACAAACCGCATGGGGGCGCCCCATCGAACCCACAAGCGAGGAAAAGGCAAAATCCCACCTGGAACGCTATGCGCACAACATCCTGGCCAACAGCGATAAATGTATCGGATCCTACGTTTTCCTCTGGGGGCAGAAGCAGGAGCGGACCCCCACCTGGTACAGCATGTTCATCGAAAATCTCCCCGGCGCGGATATTCCCGGTGCATCCTGTCCCACTGTGGACGTGATGAGTTATAACTGGTCCGGCAGCTGGCCGTCCAACCGGGCGCCCAGGGTCGACCGGGTGACCATCAATGACGGGGTGGCTGCAAGCGACGTGAGGCTCACCCCGGGCGAACCGTTCGTCGCCCGGGTGGCGGCCAGCGATCCGGACGATGATGCCTTGGGTTATGTCTGGGAACTAATGGCGGAGCCCGCCATATTGGGAGTCGGCGGATCTCACGAACCTCGGCCCGGTGTGCTGGGCGACGTGATGCAGGGAAGCCTGCCGGAGTTGAGTCTTCTGGCTCCGCCAGATACAGGCGAATATCGCCTGTTTGTCTATGTCCTGGACCGCAACGGCCATGTCGGCACCGCCAACATCCCGTTCCAGGTGGATCTCGCCCCCACCCCGGAATGGGTCAGCGGGCAGCCTCAATCCTCGGACGGTTGAAGAAGGCGTGAGGACCTTCCGGGCGCAAACCGAACGCGGGGGCGGCATCCTGCCGATAGCCCATGCGGGTGGAAGCGGCTCCCGCAGGCAACCCGACCATTCAATCATCATGGCGCCGGTCTACACGAGCTCGGCAAACTGCTCCGCGATGGGAAACAGACCGAAAAGTCCGCCGGTATGAATGAAGACGATGCGTTCGCCGAAAACCCCTCGGTCCCTGGCCAGCTCGGCCAGCATGCCGAAATAGGCCTTGCCGGTGTAAACCGGATCGAGTACAACCCCTTCCAGCCGCACCAGGTCACGGACAGCCGCCAGCTCCTCGGGCCTTGAAAGGGCGTAACCCCGGCCCACATAACCGTCCACGATCTCGTAAGGCGGGATCCCGGTCGCTCTTGCCCCCGGCCAGGTCTCATTGAACCGGCGACAGATATCGTCGATGATGGCCACAAAGTAATCCCGGTCATCACAGACGTTCACGCCCACCACGCGGATGTCCACACCCGACATTTGCGCTCCCAGTGCCAGACCGGCTGTCGTGCCGCCGGAACCGGTTGCACAGACCACGGTAGTGGGTTTCAGATCGTCGCCATCCAGGCGTTTGAGATCCAGCACCAGTTCCGAGATTGCATCCACATAGCCCCAGGCACCCAACACCGTTGAACCGCCTTCGGGGATGATATAGGCTTTTTTCCCCTCACCGTGCAACCGTCGGGCTTCCCGTTCAAAAATCTCATCCCGCGCCCGGTACTGCTCGGGAGTGATCCAGACGATTTGAGATCCGGCCAGGCGGTCAAGCAGGATATTGCCTGAAATGGCCGGCGGTCTCCCGGGGTCCGCCGTTCGCAGCAGCAGCAGGGAGGAAAGGCCCGCTTTGATGGCAGCCAGGGCCGTGGCCCGGCAGTGGTTGGATTGCGCCCCGCCGCAGGTAATCACCGTGTCCGCGCCTTTTTCCCGGGCATCCGCCAGCAGGAACTCAAGCTTGCGGACCTTGTTGCCGGACAGCTCGCTGCCGGTAAAATCGTCGCGTTTAAAAAGGATCTCCACACCAGCCTGCCGGCTGAGCCGTTCCATCTTCTGCAGCGGGGTGGGCGTGTTGGCCAGGTGAACGCGTGGCGGAAACATGGCTTTTCCTATCATGATAACGCTCCTGAAACAGGGCTGAAGGCAGTGGGTTGCAGGGACAAAAAAGGATTGGCGTATTCTACATCAAATGGGTGGGCAAAGACAAGGGCAGGCCCGGTTTTTAACGGCACACCCTGGAAGAATCACTTGCGCGGCAAATGCAGGGTAAAGGTGCTGCCTTTTTCCAGTTCGCTCTCAACGGTGACGCTGCCGCCGTGCGCCTGAGCGATGTGCTTGACGATTGCCAACCCTAAACCGGTACCACCGAGCTTGCGGCTGCGCGCCTTGTCCACCCGGTAGAAGCGCTCGAACAGGCGCGGGAGATGTTTTTTGGCAATGCCCATGCCCTGGTCCATGAATCGGATCTGGATTTCATCGTTCACGGTCAACGCCTCGATGCGGATGACGCTTTTCTCCGGGCTGTACTTGATCGCGTTGTCCAGCAGGTTCACGGCGGCCTGCTCCAGCAAGGTGGCATCGAAACAGCCGCTCAGGCCGGTTTCACAGGCAAGTCGGACATCGATCTTTTTTTCCCTGATACCATCGGCGCAAAGACCGATGACGGTGTTGAGCACATCGGCGATACGGCAGCACTCACGGCCGATCTGCTGGATTTCATCGTCGCGCTCGATGCGCGACAGCTGCATCAGGTCGTCAATAATGGCCGCCAGCCGGTTGACGTGCTTTTCGATAATTGTCAGAAAGCGGCGGGTCTCCTCACTGTCTTCCAATTCACCATTGCTCAGCGTCTCGACAAAGCCCTTGATGGCCGTCAGCGGCGTCTTGATCTCATGGGAAACCGAGGCGGCAAAATCGCGGCGCATGTTTTCCAGACGACGCAGCTGGGTCACGTCGCTGATCACCACCAGTCCGCCCATGCGCTCTTGGACTGCATCCAGCAAGGGCGTGCAGTGAACGTTGAAGATGCGTTCACCGTTCTGATGATAGACGATATCGGATTCCACGCTCTCTCCATTCAAGAGGCTGCGGTCCATCAGGGCCTGGAACTCGTGGTTGCGGATGAGCTCCAGGACGCTGCGCCCCTGAACCGTCTGCATGGCTGCCCCGAACATTTTCGCGGCGGTCTGGTTGATGCTGATCACCCGCTGCTCCAGGTCCGTGGCAATGACACCTTCGCGCATGCTGGAGAGAACCGCTTCGGTCTTCTTGCGCTGGTTAATATTTTCATCCATGCGGCTCTGAAGCTGCCCTGCCATCCGGTTCATCGATTCAGCCAGCCCGGAAAGCTCCAGCGTATCGGGAACCGGCAGGCGGTGATACAGGTCGCCGGCGGCAAATCGCTGCGCGCCAACGCGCATGCGTTCGATGGGGGTGGTGATTCGCCTGGAAACGAGCCAGCTGACCACCGAAGCCAACAGCGCCACCAGCAGGGCACCGATGGCGATGCGCACACGAATGGCGCCCAGCCGTTCGTCGACAGCGGTCACGGGGATGGCGGTCCGCAGCACACCGGCCAGTTGTTGATCCGCCACCAGCGGCAGGGCCACATACATCATGTCCTGCCCGAGCGTGGCGCTGTGACGGATGCTCACCCCCGGATTGCCCTGATAGGCCACCCGGACCTCTTCACGATCCCGGTGGCTGTCCATAATGGCCGGCATCTCCTCGGAGTCGCCCACCACCCGGCCATCGGGGAGAATAACGGTCACCCGGGTGACCGTCCGGCCGGCGGCATCCTTGCAAAGCCGGTCGATGGCCGGTGCATCCAATGGCGCCAGCAGGCGCAGCACCTGTTTTTCCAGAAGCCGGCCGCTGGCTTCCAGGTCCACCCGGATGCGTTCCAGATAAAACTGGCGGGTAAAACTCAGGGCATACCAACCCATCGCCAACAGCGAAATCAGCGTGATCAGCAGATAGGTGGGGAACAGATAATAGATCAGGCGTTTTTTTTGCATGGGACGCTTTGGTCAATTCTCGGTGAAACGATAGCCCACCCCCCGGACGGTCTCGATGTATTTACCCAACCCACCCAGCTTTTTTCTCAGACCCACGATCTGCACATCCACGCTACGGTCGGTGACCGGGTAATCGTCACCGCGCACCGCATCCACGATCTGGGAGCGGGTGAAGACCCAGCCGGGACGGCGGGCCAGGAAATGGAGCAACTGAAACTCCGTGTAGGTCAGGTCCAGGGGCTGACCGTCGGCGGTCACGTGGCGCCGGCCGGCGTGGATGGTCAGCTCACGGATGGCCAGCACCTCGCTCTTCTCATCGGCAATCCCGCTGCGCCGGCGGATCACCGCCTTCAGGCGGGCGATCAGGATGCGTGGGGAAAAGGGCTTGGTCACATAGTCGTCGGCACCCAGTTCCAGACCGGTGACAATGTCCGCTTCCTCTCCCTTGGCCGTGAGCATGACAATGGGTGTCTCCCTGCTGTCGGTGCTTTGCTTGAGCCGCCGGGCCACTTCCAGGCCGTCGATGCCCGGCAGCATCAGATCCAGGACGACGATGTCGACTTGCTCGGACGCCGCCACTTGCAACGCTTCTTCACCCGAAGCGGCACAGACCACCGCATAGCCCTCGCGCACCAGATTGTGGCGCAACAGTTCAAGGATATCCTCTTCGTCATCGACAACCAGTATTTTCTCTTTTTTCATGTCATCCCGATGAAGTGCCGGCGGCTTCAAAAATTGGCATTCCGACGATTAGGGTGTTAGCACGTCGGTTGTCGGTCATTCCACCGCCGGTTTCAATCCAGCTTGCCGTGGCGGACAATATCTCCCTCGATCATGTAAACCACCTCTTCGGCAATGTTGGTGGCATGGTCGGCCAACCGTTCGATGTGCCGGGAGATGAGCAGCAGATTGATCATGTAGCCGATATCTTCCGTCACCCCGTCGGCCATGGCCTGCTTGATGCGGTCATAGGCCTCATCCTTGATCGCGTCCACCTCGTCGTCCATGTGGAGCACCTTGATGGCCAGGTCGAGGTCCTGATTGACCATGCTGTCCAGGCTCATGCGCAGCATGGATTCGGCCTTGTCCGCCATCACCGAATAGTCGAAACGATAGGGGGCCACCGCACGCTTGGCAAGGCGCTCCACGCGCTGGGCGATGTTGACCACCTGATCGCCGATGCGTTCCAGGTCGTTGTTGATTTTGATGACGGCAATCAGAAAGCGCAGATCCCCGGCCACCGGCTGGTGCAGCGCGATAACTTTCAGACACTCCTCTTCGATCTCCACCTCCATCTCGTCAATCTCGTGGTCAAGGTGCACGATCTCCTTGGCCAGGACGATATCGCGGTCTTCCACGGCCTGTTTGATCCGGTGCACCCGCTGTTCCACCAGGGCACCCAAAGAGAGGAGCATTTTCTTGATTTTGTCGAGTTCTCTGTGAAAGCGCTTCACCGTATGATTTCCTTATTGGATTGATGGCCCGGTCGCCTAGATCCGACCCCCGGCGAACGGGGCATGGCTGGGGGATCAACCAAACCGGCCGGTAATGTAATCCTGGGTCAACTGGTGCAGCGGCCGGGTGAATACCTGATCCGTGGGACCCACTTCGATGAGCAGCCCGAGGTGAAAATAGGCGGTTCGCTGACTCACCCGCGAAGCCTGCTGCATCGAATGGGTGACAATGGCAATGGTGTACTGGGTGCTCAGCTCCTGGATCAGCTCTTCGATAATCGATGTCGCTATGGGATCCAGTGCGGAACAGGGTTCATCCATCAGGATGACTTCCGGGTTCACCGCAATGGTCCTGGCGATGCACAACCGCTGCTGTTGTCCACCGGAAAGGCCTGTACCCGGCTGGTCCAGACGATCTTTGACCTCATCCCACAAACCGGCTTTGCGCAGCGAAATTTCAACGATGGCATCGGTCTCGCTGCGGGTGTTGACAATGCCGTGGATTTTCGGTCCATAAGCGACGTTGTCGTAAATCGACTTGGGGAACGGGTTGGGCTTCTGGAAAACCATCCCCACCTGAGCTCTCAAGGGGACCACATCGACCGCCGGGTCATAGATGGCCATGTCGTCCAGTTTGATCTCGCCGGTCACCCGGCAGATGTCAATGGTGTCGTTCATGCGGTTCAGGCAGCGCAGAAAAGTGGACTTCCCGCATCCGGAAGGGCCGATCATCGCGATGACCTCATTTTTTCCAATGTCCAGCGAAACATCGAAAATCGCCTGTTTGCCGCCATAGAAAACGTCAACATGGCGGCAGCTCATGCGTGGGTTTTCAACAAAGGGGCTGCCTACGGTCTTTTGTTTTTTTGAGTCCACCGAATTCCCACTCCTGAGTCGTTGTCCGCTTTCTTGTTTGCCGCCCTATCGAGATCCTTCAAGGGGAGGCCACAAAACCGTCGCCGGGTACATAAACCAAGGCGCGGGAAAGAACCAAAATCGGCCCGCAACCGCGGACCACGCCGGTGGTCCGGTTGCAGGCCGATTGAAACGGTTGGCGTACTTTTGGGCATCATGGTCGACACCCCGATGGCGTCGGCGGGCGGCCGGGTAGCGGGCACACCCGCCTGATCCTATCATTCGCAGACCATGGGGGTCAATCCTTCGATATCCTTGCGAAACTTTTTTCGCTCCGCATCCGGCATGGGGATCAGTCCTTTATCGGAAAGATACCCTTCCGGCCCCCAGGTTTTTTCATCGCTGAAGGCGTTGAGGTACTCTTGGATGCCCGGAATCGTCCCGATGTGGGCCTTCTTGACGTAGAAATACAGGGGTCTGGACACAGGGTATTTGCCGTCGGCGATATTTTCGAACGTCGGTTCCACACCGTCCATGGTGGAACCCTGAATTTTATCCGCATTCTGATCCAGGAAACTGAAACCGAAGATGCCCAGCGCGCCCGGATCCTTTTCGAGCTTCTGAACAATCAGGTTGTCGTTCTCACCGGCCTCCACATACGCCCCGTCTTCCCTGACGGTCTGGGTCACGGCCTTGTAACGGTTTTTGTCATTTTTTGCCATTTTTTTGATGAAGTCGAAGGTATCGGCACCGGCTTCCATGGCCAGTTCCACGAAAGCATCACGGGTACCGGAGGTCGGCGGAGGTCCCAACACCACGATCCTGTTGGCGGGAAGGGACGGATTCACATCCTGCCAGGTCCTGTAGGGGTTGGGAACCAGGCTTTCGCCGCCTTTGGGATCGGGAACGTCCTTGGCCAGGGCCAGGAACAGATCCTTGCGGGAAAGCTTCATGCGCGCCGTCGATTTGCTGTTGGCCACCACGATGCCGTCATAGCCGATCTTGACCTCGATGATCTCCTTGACGCCGTTGTCGAAGCAGGTTTTGCATTCGGACGATTTGATCTTGCGGGACGAATTGGTGATGTCCGCATGCGCCACCCCCACACCCGCACAGAACAGTTTAAGCCCGCCGCCGGATCCGGTGGACTCGATGGTCGGGGTCTTGAATTGAGTGGTTTTGCCGAACTGTTCGGCAACCACGGTGGCAAAGGGATAGACGGTGGACGACCCGACGATGCTGATGTGATCCCTGGCCGCATTTACGCTGTTGGCGCCGATCAGCAAGCCTGCCGCGGCAACAATGGTCAATACTTTTTTCATCATTTTCTCCTTTTTACTAGGGTTGGTTATGGTCTGTCTGCATTTTTCCGCCGGTATCGATTCCCGCCATCTGCGGTCGTCGGTGCCGGAATCGTTCACCCGGAACGTCCGAGCGCGTTGTCTACCATCGTTTTTCAAACCGCCTGCGCAGCACCACCGCCAGTGCATTCATGCTGATCAGAAAAGCCAGCAACACCATGATGCCGGCGGATGTCCGTTCCGTAAAAGCCCTTTCCGGGCTGTCCGCCCACAGGTAGATCTGGACCGGCAGGGCGGTGGCCGGGTCGGTGAATCCGCCGGGAATGTCGACGATGAAGGCCACCATGCCGATCATCAGCAAGGGGGCGGTCTCGCCGAGGGCCTGGGCCATGCCGATGATCGTACCGGTCATCATGCCCGGCAGCGCCAGGGGCAGGACATGGTGGAAAACCATCTGGTTCCTGGAAGCGCCGATGCCCAGAGCCGCCTCCCGGATGGAGGGCGGAACCGATTTGAGCGACGCCCGGCTGGCAATGATGATGGTCGGCAGGGTCATCAGGGTAAGCACCAATCCTCCGACCAGCGGCGCCGATCGCGGCAGCCCGAAAAAATTGAGGAAAACAGCCAGGCCCAACAGGCCGAAAACGATCGACGGGACAGCGGCCAGATTGTTGATGTTGACCTCGATGATATCCGTCCATCGGTTCTTGGGGGCGAACTCCTCCAGGTACACCGCGGCGGCCACACCGATGGGAAACGAGAGCATCAGGGTGATCACAAGGGCGTAAAAGCTGCCCATCAGGGCTCCCAGGATGCCGGCCGACTCCGGCTCGCGGGAATCACCCTTGGTGAAAAAATTGACATTGAAGGCCCGGCGCAGCCGTCCCTGCTCACTGAACCGATCGATCCAGGCCAGCTGGTTATCCTTGAGTCGCCGCTGGTTCTCGGGCAGGCGTCGATCCACGTGCCCTTTGACGAGCATATCCACGTCGTCATCCGCCAGAACCCAGATCGGCTTGACCTGACCGATAAGGTTTCTGTTTTTCAGGACCATGTCACGGACCTTAAAATCTGCGCTCGAACTGGGCAGGCCGTAGAGCGATCGCAACTCCTGCCGACCAGACACCTCCGGAAAGAGCCCCCGCAAAGCGGCTTTGACGATTGCCGGATAGTTCGCATCCGCAACCAGTCGGCCTTCGAACTGGGTGGGGTCGAAATGGACATCCAGCTTGATTTCCGTCTGCAGAAAGGCGCTGTAGCCATTTCCCGTAATGGTGCTGAAAAGCAGCACCAGAAATGCGAGACTGAGGCTGATGGCCGCGATCCCGTATATTTTGAAGCGGCGCTCGGCCCGATAGCGTCGCTTCAAGCCGCGATTGACGATATCGATGGTCCGGCTTCCATGGGCGGACAACGGAGGTTTCAACTGCGTGGGCATCCTATTCATACTGCTCCCGATATTTACGCACCACCACCAGCGCAACGACGTTCAGGACCAGCGTCACCAGAAACAGCAGCAATCCCAGGGCGAAGGCGGCCAGGGTTTTGGGGCTGTCGAATTCCTGGTCCCCGACAAGCAGGGTGACGATCTGGACCGTTACCGTAGTTACCGCTTGAAATGGGTTTGCGGTCAGATTGGCCGAAAGACCCGCTGCCATGACCACGATCATGGTTTCACCGATGGCGCGCGAAACGGCCAGCAGAAGACTGCCCACGATGCCGGGAAAAGCGGCGGGAATAATGACATGTCTGACGGTTTCGGATCGCGTGGCCCCCAGGGCATAGGCCCCGTCCCTGAGCGATTGCGGGACCGCGTTAATCACATCGTCGGAGAGGGAGGAGACAAAAGGTATAATCATCACGCCCATCACCAGGCCGGCGGCCATGGCGCTTTCCGAGGAGACATCCAGTCCCAGAACCGCGCCTGAATTACGGATAAAAGGGGCGACGGTCAGTGCGGCGAAGAAACCATAGACAACTGTGGGGATGCCGGCAAGAATCTCCATAAGCGGCTTGACCACCGCCCGGACGCGCCGATTGGCATATTCGGACAGGTATATCGCGGACATTAGGCCGATGGGTGCGGCAACCGCCATGGCGATCATGGATATCATCACCGTTCCCGCAAGGACCGGAACAGCCCCGAAGGCGCCCGAAGAACCGACCTGGTCGGAACGGATCGCCATCTGGGGACTCCAATCCAGACCGAACAGGAAATCGGTCAGGGGAACCGCTTTGAAAAAACGGATCGACTCATACAGCACCGAAAGAACGATTCCAATCGTCGTGAAGATGGCGATCATCGAACACGAAAGCAGTACCACCCGCACGATCCGCTCCACCTGGTTGCGGGCTCGCAATGCCGGCACAATTTTGGACCTGACAAAAAAAAGGGCCAGCAGCCCCAGCGAAACGGTGGCTGAGGCCAGGCTGATGTCGGAAATACGCTTGAGTTGTGCATAGCGGTCCGCAGCAGCCTGAATCACCGGATCCGCCATGGCGGAGACGATATTGCCGGCAATCAGATTGCGGATATCGTTAACCAGCAGATTGATGCGGCCTTGTGAAAGCGATTGGATTTCCGCAGGGAGTTCATCCAGCACGATGCGGGTAATGATCGCCGGTTCGATTGCCAGCCATGCCGCATAAACCACCAGGGCCGGAATACCGCACCAAAGAGCGGTCAGGGCGCCATAGTGAACGGGACGAGAGTGAAGCTTTTGCAGCCCCTGGTTGCCGCCGGCCACGGCAAATGCCTTTCTTCTGCCCATGAAATAGCCTACTGAGGAGAGCAGCAAAAGAACCAGAAGCAGATTGAATGGATTCATGTGTGTCGCTCGATGGCCGGTTAACGGTCTGTCAGCCGCGTCTTGGCATCCGGTTAGATTCGTGTTAGCGGGTCCGTCTTTCGCCGAATCCCGACGATTTCTTGAAATTGCAAAGTAGGGAGCTATTGTTAGGAAAATGTTAGCGCAAAGCTAGTTTTCGATGAGGCTTCGATTTCTGGGCCGATTGGGTCGGCATGATTCAGGACTTTCAGTCTTGACCTGGGCATCAGAGTTGCCTAACATGCCGGCTTTTTCCAAACGGATGAATAAACAACCCCCTGAACCAACGGCAACCATCCCAATGGTCGTAAAAAATCAGAACCATACCAACCTGAAAATACTTTTCGCCCTGACCCTGGTGCATTTCACCGGCGACTTCTACAGTGCCTTCACCACGCCTCTTTTTCCGGCTTTCATGGATAAACTGGACCTGACCCTGACCCAGGTGGGACTCATCGCCGGCGTCAACCGGTTTCTTTCTTTCATCGTTCAGCCGGTGGCCGGTTATATGGCCGACCGTTACCAGGGTCGCGCCATTATTCTGGGCGGGCTGCTCCTGGCCGTGGTCTTCATCCCCCTTGCCGGCATCGCCGGCAGCTACTGGATGCTGATGCTGTTCATCGCCCTGGGTTCCGTGGGGTCCTCGATGTTCCATCCCTGCGTGGCCGGTATGATTCCGCTCTATTCCGGCAAGCGCAAAGGCTTTTGCATGTCGGTGTTCAACACCGGCGGCACCCTGGCCTTTGCCGTGGGCCCTTTTTTCATCACCACCTTCGTGGTCGCTTTCGGCCTCGAGGCCATGCCGGTCACCATGGCCATCGGGTTGGCGGTCATGATTTACCTGTGGTTGGCCGTACCGGCTCCCCAAAGCGAGGGCATGGCCGTTCTGGGCTTGATGGGCACACTCAAGAAACAGTTCGGCACCGTGTGGAAATCCATTTTTCTGATCTGGCTGGTGATGGTGCTGCGGGCGGTGGTGGGCCAGTCGTTCATGACTTTCATGCCCGTATTGCTGGTAAGCCGGGGATACTCCCTGGTCTCCGGCGGCCTCATGATCACGCTGTTCACCCTGGCCGGCACGGTCAGCGGTCTGCTGGCCGGCTATCTGGCCGACCGGATGGGATCCAGGCCGATTTTCCTGGTTGCCCACCTGCTGATGACGCCGGCCCTCTTGATGATGCTTTCCCTATCGGGTTCATGGATCTTCGGCGGTGTGTTTGCGGCCGGCTTTTTCGTGCTGGCCACCCTGCCCCTGGGGGTGACCCTGGCCCAGGAGCTGGCACCGGGCGGACGCGCCATGGTGTCGAGCCTGATGATGGGGTTGGCCTATGGCCTGGGCGGAGCCGTGGCGCCGGTGGTGGGCAAGCTGGCCGATCTGTATTCGGTAGGCGACGTGCTGTGGGTCTTGTCCTTCCTGCCGCTGGCGACGATACCGCTGATCCTGCTGTTTCCCCGGGTCAACCGCCAGGCTGCAACCTGAATGTCGGGGTGATCGACTTTACGGGCTTGCTGGCCGCCCGGGATCGAAGCATCCATACGGATGTGCGCAACGGCATTGCCCATGACGCAGCCAATGATCGTCCCTTCGCCACCGCCAAGCGATGGCCCAAGCTTTTAAAGGTGCGCTTGAAACTGAAGGGAGGTCGGCATCCTGTCAGGCGATGGTCAGCCGCTTTTCACGGCCAGCTGTGAGCGCAGGGCCGGCAGGTCGAATTTTGCCAGCGCCAGGGCATTGCCCGCCAGGATCACGGCAACGCCCGCCACGGCGGGCGGTGACCAGTGATAGCCCTCGAACAAGGTGGAGATGATCAGGGCGATCACGGGAAACAACAAGGTGGCGTAGGAGGCCCGGTCGGCGCCGATTTTACCCACCAGGGTCAGATAGCAGCCGAAGGCGATCACCGAGCCGAACAGGGCCAGGTAAAGCAGGGAGATCACATAGGGCGCGGACGGATCGACAGTGAAAGGCTTTCCCGCGGTCAGGGCCACTGCCAGCATGAGCAAGGTCGCGTAGGCCATGCCGAAGGCGTTGGTCTGAACCACCGGCAGGCCGTGCCGTTGGTTGCGGGCGGACAAAATGTTGCCGAAGGAGGCCAAAAGGGTGGCGGCCATGCTCAGCACGAACCCCTTCAGGCCGTCGTCGGCCATGCTGAAGCCGGACAGCTCGGGCCAGAACACCAGGCCGATACCCAGGATGCCCAGGCCCGCGCCGCAGATCACGTTGGCCCGAACCGGGGTTTTCAGAAAGACGCGGCCGTTGAGGATGTTCCAGAAGACAATGGTGGAGAACATCACCGCTACGATGCCGCTGGTCAGGTGCACCTCGGCCAGGTAGAACAGCCAGTAGTTGACCGCAAACAGGCAGGCGCCCTGGAGGGCGATGAACAGGTGGTCACGCAGGCCAAAGCGCATGTTCAGGCCCCTCAACCAGCACCAGACGGCCAGAAGGACCGAGGCCAGGCAGAAGCGGTAGATCACGGATACCAGCGGATCCACTTCGCCCAATTGAAACTTGATCCCCAGCCAGGTCGATCCCCAGATGAACACCGTCAGGCCATAAAGTGACAGGTTTCTGATCACCGCGGTTTCCTCTTCGTGTTTTTCGCGACCATCGAATCAAGCCCAATCACCCCGCCGGCTTCCCCACCCAAAACGCAATGGAAAGGCGGCGCTTTTGCGATTGTTTCAGCCATCATCCCATGGACCGGAATCCGTCCTCGTTGGAAAACGCAATGATAGTGCCAACTATCAAGATCGGTTCGAGAAAGGTCCCTTCATGATCTTCATCTTGGCCCATGCGGCGGGCCGGACCGTTTTACTTGGAACCCTCCGCATCGACGGAGATGAGTTCCACTTCAAAGATCAGCGTGCTGTTGGGCGGGATTTGCGCGCCGGCCCCGCGTTCGCCGTAGGCCAGTTTGGAGGGGATGAATATTTTCCATTTGGCGCCCGGTTTCATGAGCTGGAGGGATTCGGTCCACCCGTTGATGACCTGGTCGAGCTTGAAGGTCGCGGGTTGCCCGCGCTTGTAGGAGCTGTCGAATTCGGTGCCGTCGATCAGGCTGCCGCTGTAGTTGACCGTCACCGTATCGCTGGCCTTGGGAGACGCTCCCTGCCCTTCCGCCAGCACCTGGTACTGCAGGCCGCTGGGAAGCGTCACCACGCCTTCCTGCTTGGCGTTGGCGGCCAGGAACTCCTCTCCCCGGGCAAGGTCCTGAGCGGCCTGTTCCTGCATGAACTTTTGTCTGGACTGGGCCATCTTTTGCTGAAGACCGCTTAGCTGATGCCGCATTTCCTCTTCGGTCAGCAACGGCTTGTTCTCTTTCAGGGCGTCCCGCACGCCGGCGGCGAGCATGTCGGGATTGACCGTCTCACCATACTTGCGGAAATCGCTCCCCATCTGGTAGCCCACGCTGTAGCTGGCCGCATCTTCCGGATTCTTGAACGCCGCCTTGTCTTTGGCCAATGCCGGGTTCAGCAACAACCCGGTGCACAACAAACTAAAAACAACATATCTCATATTCATCGACGCCCCCTTGTTAATGTGGTTCATCAAGCATGATGAACTGGTAAAAAGTCGATTATCGGACGGGGCCGTAACACCTGGAAATATGCGCAGAAGTAACCGTGTGTCAACAGCGCAATCAATCCTGCAAGATAAGTCGCTGCGGGTCGCATTGGCGACGCAGGATATCGAGTTCCCGGGGAGTCGGCGGCTCAACCGGACGGACGCGACCGGTCTCCACCGCAAATCCCATCCGTTCCAGAACCTGCTCCGGGGTAATGCCCGGGTAGCAGCCGGCCAGGTACATCCGCCGCGAGGCATCGTCAAAACGGAATACCGCCATATTGGTGATCACCAGCACCGGTCCGCCCTCGCACAGTCCGGCCCGGGCGCGTCCGTGGGGACCGTCGAGCCAGCCCGGGCAGGTCAGATAGTCCAGCTGCGGCACGAACTTGCGCGTTTCCTGCTGCATGAAAATGATCGTCCGGCCGACGAACGAGCCGACATCACAGGCGCCGCCGCTGCCGGAAAACCGCACGCCGGGCAGCCCGTAATCACCCAGCACCGTGGAGTTCAGATTGCCGTAGGGGTCGATCTGGGCAGCGCCTAGAATGCCGACCACATGCGTTCCGGTGCTGCGGTTTTGCATAAAGGCAAAGGCGTCGGCCAGGCTCCCGTGGACGGCGGCGCCGAGCATGACCCGCGAATCGCCCACGGCCATGGGAACCTCTTCGAGCTGTGAGTCGATGGCCCCGGTTTCAAAAAAGATAACGCTGTTGGGTGCGCTGATATGTTTGGCCGCCATGGCCGCCAGCATGGAAATGCCGGTGCCGCAGAAAACGATATCGCCATCCTTGATTTCACGGGCCGCTGCCAGGGCCATCATTTCGCGTGCAGAGTAACGCATTGAACCGTCCGTTTCTTCCTGAAATCCGGTTGATCAAATTCACCATTTACGGATGCACACTATCTCCGATCCAGCCCCGTGGCATAGCCCGTGCGCGGATCGGCCTTGATGCGCGCCAGCTGGTCCGGGTCCTGCAGCTCCAGGAAACCGGCATGGTCGGGCACATCGTGCACGCAACGCTTCAGGTAATCGGCATGCCGCTGCTCGTCCAGGGCCCAGCCGCGGTATGCGTTCAAAAAAACGGGATCGTAGTCATAGTACCGATAGCAGGCCGTGGGATAGGCACCATAGGGTACGGGGACCACGGCATCCACACAAAAAAAAGGCAGCTGGTTGCTCTCGGGCTGTCGCCGCAGCACTTGTGTATCCACCAGTTCCTCACAGGTGACGATCACCCGCCGGGCGGCCTTGGCCTGTTCGACGTCCGAAAAAGGCAGCCCTTCCATGCGCACCGTACCGGAGCGATCCGCCATTTGCACATGGATAATGGTGACATCCGGGGTGATGGCCGGCACCAGCAGCACGGTGGACGCGCCGCCCCAATCACCGAAAGGGTTTTCCAGGGACGCCAGCTTCAGGTCCGGCAGTTTGGCATCCGATTGACGCAACGCGCGCGGAAATCCCCACCGGGAAACGATGTCCGTGCCCATGCCGGAACGTACCGGTAAAAAGGGGAGGCCCATGGCTCCGGCGGCAAAGCGCAGGGTCATCTGGTAGTTGGAGTAATCCTCAACCTGCAGGTTGCCGGACTGCACCGCCTTGCGAAAACGGATGCAGGTGGGGGCGAAACGCCCGTTGCCAGCGTAGGCGATTTCCAGGCGCCCGACACACCCGCCGCCGATCAGTTCATCCACGCCCTGGCCGTTGGAGTGGGCATACAGGTGGAGCCCGGTCTTTTTCTGGCGCATGATTTCATAGACCGCCGCCATGGGGTTGCGGTTGACGGTAAACCCGCCGATGGAAATGTGGGCGCCGTTGAAGACAAACCGGTCGATGGCTTCCTTGAGTGTCATGACTTTGTCGATGGATGGATTCATGAACAGCGTGCCTTCCCCTGCATTCGATCGATCGTGGGTGTTCAACCGGATGGCCATGCCGATTCTGGTGCCGCGATTATTTTCGCACAGCCGTCCCTGCTTGCCGTTGTCCAACCTTTTTGTCAAGCGCTTCCGCTTGACAAAAGCCGGGCACTGGGGTTTAAGTAAAAACTTGAACGGCATATAAAATATTGAAAACCTTCAATGAACCTCTCCTGCAACCAAGCTGGAAAAGACGATTGCGGCCGGCCCGCGGTCCATCGGCTGGCGACCGTTACCCATTGTTGGAGGCATCAGGGTCCCATTCAATCCCCATACAAGGAGGCGATTATGCAGTTGAAACATTTCAGCGGTGCGCTTTTGGTGTTGACGGCGGTTCTCATGGGTCTGTTTTTCTCGGGCTGCGCGACGGCGCCGCCCCCCAATGTCAAGTCCAATACGTGCCAGATCCAAAAAATTGCGTGGGAGGTCGCCCCGCAGGCGGAAATTACGGCTTTCAGCTGCGCCATGGGCCCGCACGGGGGCGAAGATTCGCTGATCTTCACCGCCGGGTTGAAGAATGGTTCCCAGCAGCCGACCCGTTTCCGTTTGACCATCTTTCTGGACGAAATGGACAAGGCCGTGGCCTACCTGGTGCCGACCAGCGGAAAACCGCCGGTGCTGGCGCCCGGAGCCGATGCCACGGTTAAAATTCCATTCATGAAACACACCGTCATGCCCAACAAGATCCAGGTGCTCGTGACGACGGTGCGTGCAGACAACTAGGCTACCGGATTACAGACCGAACGTTCGGCAATCATTCAAGGAGGCGCATATGATGAGTTATCGATTCTCGCGGTTGTCCATCGCTGTTCTGGCCCTGATCGTTATCATGTTGTCCGCAGGATCCGTTCCGGCCAAAACCAGTTTCATTTCCATCGGCACGGGTGGCACCGGCGGCGTATACTATCCCTATGGCGGCGGTGTGGCTGAAATCTGGTCCAAGCATGTGCCCGGCGTGAAAGCCGTGGCCGAAGTGACCGGTGCCAGTGTTGAAAATATCCGCCTGGCCCACCGGGGTGAAACCGTCGTAGGCCTGGTCATGGGCGATGTGTCCATCGCCGCTTATGAGGGGGCCACCCAGTTCCAGGGCAAAAAGCAGGACGTGCTGACCATGGCCGCCATGTATCCCAATCTGCTGCAGGTGGTCGCTTTGAAAGCCAGCGGGATCACCAACCTCGAACAACTCCGGGGCCGCAGCATCAGCACCGGCAGTCCGGGCAGCGGCACCAATTTCATGTCCGAGGCCGTACTGAAAGCATTGGGTATCGAACCGAAGGATTACCGGGACAGCCGCCTCTCTTTTACCGAAAACGCCAACGCGCTCCGGGACGGGACCATCGAGGTGGGGTTCTGGTCGGTGGGCCCGGGCACCAGTTCCATTCTGGATCTGGCGACGACCCACGATATCCACGTCATCGGGGTTACGCCCCAGCAGGCCGACAAGATCGTGGCGGCCAACCCGACCTATTCGGCGGTCGATCTGAGCGCCGGTGTCTACCGCGGTCAGGACCAGGCGGTGCCGACCATCGGCGTCTGGAACGTGATGATCTGCCAGGGCTCGCTGGATACGGAACTGGTTTACAAATTGACCAAGGCGCTTTTCGATCATAACGACTATCTGGTCAAGATTCATCCATCGGCCAGCTATACCGTGCCAAAGAACACTGCCGTCTATTCACCCATTCCCCTGCATCCGGGCACGATCAAGTACCTCGAGGAAAAGGGTGTCGAGGTGCCGGCCAAATTGATGCCTTAATTGGAACCGGCGCGTGGCTGATGCGACCATAAAAAGCGGGCCCCATCGCCTTTACAAATTCGGACCGGCGGCTTTGGCCGCTTTGACGGCGCTGGCATTGCTGGCGGGATTTTTGCTTCCCGGCGGATTGCTGCTCAGCCTGACGCCCGTCACGGGCGGCCGTCCGCTGGTCCGCATTTGGATGGACCCCGGGGAGCGCTTTACGATCCGTTACATCCATTCGGTCGAACACTCCCCGGTATGGGAGACCCACAGCGTGGATGCCCGGGGAATCATCCATATCGAAGAGGAGCGCTATCTGAAATTGGGTGCCGGCATGGGCCAGATGCCAGGGGTGGGCAAACTGGTGCGCAGGGGTCCGTATGAGGTCATCGAGGATATGCACCGGCCCACCGGAGACTTTGTGCTGCGAATCGGATCGGCAGGGGTCGATCACACCCTGATCTGGCGCGATCGCACCATCAACCTGACCGCCCTGGCGCCCCACACGGCAGTGCAACTGTCCGCCCGTCCGATCAACCGGCTTCAACGCCTGCGATACGAGCGACTTTTTTCCACCCTCTCAAAAAGTGACGGCCCATGACCCGAAATGCCTCCCCAGACCAGCAAATCCCAAGCGCAAATGGTTTAACCGTCAGGCTGCTGACGGCCAGAATCGTGACCGTTGTGGCCATCGGCCTGAGCCTGTACCAGTTGTATACCGCCGGGATCACCACCCTGACCGCCCTGGTACAGCGCTCCATCCATTTGTCGGCCATTTTAACGCTGACCTTCCTTTTGTATCCCATGCACCGGGCCCTGCGCAAGGATCGCTTCAATCTGTGGCTGGTGATCGACTGGCTGCTGGCCGCCGTGGCCATCGCCTGCACGCTTTACATCTGGGTGAACCTGGGCGCTATTTTTGAACGCCAGGGCGACTGGCTGCCGGCGGACATTGTGGTGAGCACCGTGGGGACCCTGCTGGTCCTGGAAGCCTGCCGCCGGGTCGTCGGCTGGGCCATGGGCCTGATCTGCCTCATCGCCCTGCTCTACGCCTATTTCGGCCTTTATATGCCGGAAATAATCATGCATAAAGGCTATGGCATCGAGCGCATTGTAACCACGTTGTGGCTGACCACCGAGGGGATCTTCGGTCTGCCCCTGGGCGTGGCGGCCACATTTGTCTATGTTTTCGTATTGTTCGGGGCCATTCTGGAATCGACGGGCGGCGGCAATTTCTTCATCGAGATGGCCCATGCCTTGACCGGCCGCTTCTCGGGCGGTCCGGCCAAAACCGCGGTGGTGGCTTCCGGTTTTCTGGGCTCCATATCAGGGTCCGCCGTGGGCAACGTGGTGGCCACCGGCTCGTTCACCATTCCCATGATGAAAAAAGTCGGCTACCGGCCCCACGTGGCCGGCGCCATCGAAGCGGCGGCATCCACCGGCGGCCAGTTGATGCCGCCCATCATGGGCGCCGGCGCTTTCCTGATGGCCGAGTTCACCAACACCAGCTACCTGACGATCATCAAGGTGGCTTTGGTGCCGGCCATCATGTACTACCTGACCGTATTGTGCTTTGTACACATCGAAGCCCAGAAGCACGGGCTGCAAGGACAGCCCAGGGAGAGTCTGCCCAAGGCCTGGCAGGTACTCAAGAACGGCATTCACTTTGTCATTCCCGTGGTGATCCTGATCTATGTGCTGGTTGCCAACTATTCGCCCATGATGGCCGGTTTTGTGGCTGTGGTGAGCACCTTGATCACCAGTTGGGTGGTGGAAAGCGGTCGCTGGTGGACCCAGTCACGCAAGCCGGACGAATCCCGCATCGGCGCCCTCCAATTCGTCGGCAGTCAGACGCGTTTGACCCTCGGAGCCCTGGAAAAAGGGGCCCGCAATGCCGTCATGGTGTCGGTGGCCTGCGCCGCGGCGGGCATTATCGTGGGCATGGTGACGCTCACCGGCATGGGGCTGAAGTTCTCCTCGCTGGTGCTGGACCTGAGTTACGGCATCAAGGCCCTGGCGATCCTGCTCATCGGCGCGGCATCCCTTGTCCTGGGTATGGGCCTGCCGGTGACGGCCAGTTACATCGTGCTGGCCACCCTGGCCGGCCCCGCCTTGCTGGATATGGGAGTTCCCATCGTGGTGGCCCACATGATTGTCTTCTGGTATTCCCAGGACGCCAATGTCACCCCGCCGGTCAGCCTGGCCAGCTTTGCCGGTGCGGCGGTGGCCGGCGCCAATCCCATGCGGACCGCTTTCACCTCCTGGAAACTGGCCAAAGGATTGTACATCATCCCGCTGGTGATGGCCTATCGGCCGCTATTGGGGGTCGGGCCGGACTATTCGCTGATGCACTGGGAAGTGATCCTGACCATGCTGACGACCACCTTGGGACTGGTGGCCTTTGCCGCCACCATCGAACGCTATTTCATCAGGCGCGCCACCCTGGTGGAAACCGCCCTGTTCGCCGTGGCCACCGTGGGGTTGTTGTGGCCGGTTGCGTGGGTGGACGGTGTGGGGATGATCGCTTTTATCGCCGCCATCGCGCTGCAGGTGATGAAGCCTTCCCCGGTGGCGGCGCTTGGCGGATAGGCCAGACCACGACATCCTTTGCAGGCATGCCCTTGTACCGGCAAGCCAACTTGACGGACCCGCAAAAAGTCAATTCTCCCTTTCAGCGATCATACCAGCGCCGCGTAGGATGGGTGCAGCGCAGCGCAACCCATCGTGATATCCGCAAGAACCTTGAAGGGTTGCATAAAAACCGATCTCGATGACTGCGTAACCAAGCCGATTTACCACAGAGGACAAAGCGATCACGGAGTTAACTTACTCAAAATAAGGTCTTTTCCCAGTGGCCTCAGGCACTCTCTGTGGTGAAAAATGTAGGGCGTCTTATTTGTGTGCATGCGTGTACCAAGCGCCGGCTCCCGCATTCACTTCCTCGACGGCCAGATCCTGGTAGGCATGCAACAAACGGTGGCAGAATTCGTCCCAGCGCCGGCATATTTCCACCGTGGCCGGTTGATCGTCCATGAGGCTGAGGTGGGCAACCAGTTCTTCAATCGCTGCGGCCAAATCGGCGACAAGCGCACGCTCCGCCCCGCTCAGAAGATTGCGGACGAATTCCGCCGGGGCATACCACGGCAGCGCCTGTTGCAGGTCCCGGTGGATCTGGCTGAGCAACACATTGCGCGGTCCCTCCCAGAGTTCATTGACCGCGGCATCCCGGTACAACCTGGGCAGGCAGGAAAAATCCTCCATCACGCCGTGACCGCCGAAGATCGACATGGCCATGCGCACCTGATCCACCGCATCCCGGGAGGCGCCAATCTTCTGCAGCATCACCAGTTCGCGGACATCGAACCGTCGGCGCCGCAATGCGATGGGCTCGGCCGGATTCAGGCCCACCTTGACCTTTCCGTCCAGTTGCAGGAACTGCCGGTAGAGCTTGAAGGCGCCGGCGGTCGATCTCCGGGCGCTGTTCTCGAGGCCGGCGATTTGACCGGCCACCATCGGGAACCGGCCGATGCGCTGACCGAAGGCATCCCGGAATTCACTGTAGAGCCTGGCCTCACGGGCGGCCCGGGTCATGCTAGCCGCGCCCGAAAGTCCGACCGTCAAACGGGAACAGGTCAGGACAACGCCCACGACATGCGCCAGACCGCGATCCAGGGGACCAACCGGATAGGCCAGCGCCCCGTTGAAGGTGATCTCCGCCGTGGCCAGTTCACACGTCCCCATCTTCCACTTGAGCCGGTCGATGGTAAAGCCGTTGCGGATCTCCTTGGCCTTGTCGCCCGGCAGCCAGGAGGGAACCACGAAGATCGCGATCTTTTCGGAACCGGCCGGCTTGGCGGTCACCACGGCATAGTCGGCATGGGTGGCCGAACAAAAAAACTTGTTCCCGTAAAGTCTCCAGTTCTCCCCTTCCCTCACCGCCTCCAGCATGTTGGCCGGAACATCCGATCCGCCCTGGATCTCCGAAAGATACTGGGCGCCGACGGCAAAATCTCCATCGCGGCCTTCCTTGCAGTGGGCCAGGATCGCCAGGGTTTCAGGGGTATCGGCAAAAGCATCCAAAAGCGCCACCAGGCCTTCGGTGCAGGTCAGGGGACAGGCAGTCCCGGCTTCGCCGTTCTGGTAGATCAAAAACATCTTGACCAAACGCGCCCAGGGGTCGGTTTTCCCGGAAAACAGGGCTTCACTGAAAACATTTTTTTCCATGGTCAGCATTTCCATGGGCCGCACAATCCGGTCGATGCGATGGTGATGGCCATCGTAATGCAGGATCAAGGGCCGGTTTTCGGGTCGGGACGCAATGTCGGCCAGATCCCGCCAGCGGTAGGACGCTTTGGCAGAGAGTTGCCGGGCCGCCTCGTCTACGGCCTGCCAGCCGTCGCCGGCGCAGTGTTTGACCACCTTCTGGATGAACGGGTCGTCGGCATAATAGTCGACACGGTCGCGCCGGCTCAGGAATTCATCGAATGCATAGGGGTTGGCTGGGTTGGGCAGGCTCATCACATCCTCCGATCTGTTCCGCATCAAGATAAAACCCATTGGGTAAACAGGAACGTATGTTTTCCACCGCCTTCCCCACGAATCAAAATTATTAAAATGAACCATTCCACGCAAAAGAGGCTTTCTGCTTTTGGGAGATATCCGGGATACGATAGAAACACTTGTTCGGCTCCAAAACACGAATCGATTACCAAAGGAAGATCGATTCATGCCTGACAATGGGAATGACCCCCGTGTCATTCCCGTTCCAATCAACATTACCGATATTGCCCGCCGCCGGCGGCGGAGTCGTCCCCCAGATCCCCGGTGAGCCGGTTGCCGGATGAATGCCCGCTACAGGGATTGCATCTGCGTGGTGACAAACACCGAGGCCCCCTTGGCGCTCTTGAACTGGAAACGTTCACCCTCCACCAGATCCAGGCAGGCGGAAACCACATCGGGATCGTATAGCGTGCCGCTGTTGCTGGTCAGTTCTCCCATGGCCTTTTTCAATCCCAGTGAGGGACGATAGGGACGATGGGATCCGATGGTTTCGAATACATCGGAGACGCTGAGAATTCTGGCCTCCATCATAATGGCTTCCCCGAAAAGGCCATTGGGATAGCCTGAACCGTCCATACGCTCGTGGTGCTGGAGGACGATTTCGGCCAAGGGCCACGGAAAATCAATTTTTTTCAGGATGTTGTATCCCGAATACACATGCGTCTGGATCATTGCGTACTCGGGGCCGCTGAGCCGGCCTGGCTTGCAGAGGATCTCCCCGGGTATGGTGAGCTTTCCAAGGTCATGGATGATACTGGCCATGTACAGGCCGTAGACACGGTCTTCCGAAAGCCCCATGTCCCGGGCAATGGCGCAGGCAAGATCGGCCACCCGGCTCTGGTGTCCCGACGTGTATGGGTCGCGCATTTCAACCGCCAGCGCAATGGCCTGAACAGACCCCTCCATGGCTTGCTTGAAGCGCTCCACGTTTTTATGCAGCTCCTCGGCGGCCTGTTTGAGCTTCTCCCGGGTCTGCCGTTCTATCAACACCCGTTTCAACCGCGCAACGATCTCCGCAAGCCGGATGGGTTTCTCGATAAAATCGCTGGCTCCATAGGCGATGATCTCCTCGTAGGCGAAATTATTGACCAGGCCGGTGATGATAATCACGTCGGCATCGAAATGGTCTTTAATCCGGCGGCAGAGGTCGAGGCCGCTCATCCCCTTCATCTGGACATCGGAGATGACCACCTCCACCGGATCCGACCGCAGGATATTCAACGCCGCCTCTGCGCTGTCCGCAGTCAGGCACCGACACCCGGAGGCCTGGATACCGTAAGAGAGGATATCGCGGATATCATCATCGTCATCCACCACCAGAACCAAAGGGGATGACCCGTCGTCGTTGATTATGGATTGCATGGCATCCTCCGGTAAGACAGTATGGTAAATCGCCAAGGCTGGGCCAGAAAAATAACTTGAACAAGATTAAGCGATTTTTGACTTAATCTGCATAACGGATTACGACCGGTCTCCGACCGGCCACCCGCCGATAGGTTTCGCAGGGCCAACCCAGGGCGATAACGGCATGGGGGGTTTCATGGTCGGGAATGCCCAGCATCCGGACGATGGCTCGATCCCGTCGCATGGCCGCGATGACAAAACCGATCAGACAGGTCCCAAGCCCCATGGCATGGGCGGCCAGCAGCATGTTTCCGGTTGCCAGCAGGGCGTCTTCGCCCGGGCAGGAAGCGTCATCGTCGGCGGATACCACAATCACGGCGGTGGCTCCGTGAAACAGCAGATCACGTTCACCGCTGTCCCAGGCTGCCAGACCCATCTTCACCGTAGGATAGTGCAGACGAAAGTAGACGTCCAGCTCCGGCTTGCCGATCCATTTCAATGCGGTCCGGAGCCACCGGTTCTCAGCCATACGGTTGGTTTTCCTGAAAAATTCACCCACCCGGCGTCCCAGCCGGTTGACGGCCTGACGGTCCGCCAGGATGGTGAACGTCCATGGCTGGCAGTTGGAGCCCGACGGTGCGGTGATGCCCGCCTTGACCAGATCTTCCAACAGCGTTCGATCCACCGGGCTGTCGGAATAGTTCCGGCAGGATCGCCGTGAGCCCATGAGGTTGACCAGGGCGGCGGTATCGAATCGGCCATGGGGCAGCCAACCGGTATCCGCGGCGAAGGTGTGAAATTGCATCAGCAGCGGGTCCACCGCCGCCACCCGGATGGCTTCCAGCGGACACGCCGCCGCACAATGGTCACAATTCAAAGAGGTCGCTCCCTGAACCACGGCTTTCCCGCCTTCGATGGCCAAAGTCTGTTTGGGGCACACGGGTATGCACAGGCCGCAGCCGATGCATCGGTCGGGATCGATGGCCGTTGTCACCTCACGGTCCGGTATTTGTTTTTGGGTGTCGGTCATTTTTTTGGCTCTGCGGCTTGACATGCGGTGATGCAGCGTTACAATCGATGCTTTTGGAAAATGTCCATGCTGGTGCGCCGCCGTCCGTATACATGGGCACCATGAAGGAATTCGCATCTTCAGGCAACCTCAGAGGATTCACCAGATGAAAAAGATCCTGTACCACCAGTTTATCTCATCCGTACTGTGGAACCTGTTCCTGATTTCGGCAGGATCCATCGTTTTCGGCGTCGGATTGAAGTCCATCGCGATCCCCCACGGATTCATCACCGGCGGCATTTCCGGTCTGACCCTGCTGTTCTACTATGTCAGCGGGCTTCTGTCACCGGGGTTATGGTACCTGCTCGTCAACATCCCCATCTTTCTTGTGGGGTGGGTCCACATCAGCCGGCGGTTCTTTTTTTACAGCCTGTTTGGCGTTGCCGCCCTGTCTCTGACCATCGATCTGATCGGGTTCACCCTGCCCATCAAGGAGCCGATGCTGGCCGTGCTGGCCGGCGGCGTACTCATGGGTGCCGGATCCGGCCTGGTGCTCCACTCGTTGGGTTCAGCCGGGGGCCTGGACATTATCGGCATCATTCTGAACCAGAAATTCAGCCTCCGCATGGGCACCTTCTACTTTGCCTTCAACCTGGTGCTGTTCGCCTTCAGCTTTGGCGCACTCGACACCGATCTGGTGCTCTATTCCCTTTTCATGAGCTTTATTTCGTCCCAGACGCTGGATTATGTATTGGCCTTTTCCAATCAGCGCAAGATGGTATTCATCATCTCCGATTTGAACGACCGCATTGCCAAGGAGATCCATGACCGCCTCAGCCGGGGGGTCACTTTCCTGAACGGCAGCGGGGGGTACACGGGCAAAGCAAAGAAAGTCATCCTCACCGTGGTCCACAACTACCAGTTAAAGCGCGTGGAGGAGGCGGCCCTGTCCATCGACCCGGAAGCCTTCATCATCACGGAAAATACCTTCAACGTGCTGGGCAGGGGGTTTTCGAGGCGCAAGGTGTATTGATGGCTGACTAGAAAAAAAAACCGACCACCACCCCCGGGTCAAGACCAAAAGCAGCCGCCGATGACCATCGCAGTAGCGAAGGCATCGGCAGCGCTTTTTTATCCCGGCTGGGGGTCCTTACTGCGAATCCTTTTGCGGTATTTTTTGCACGTCGTTTTCTTTCTCCGCAGGCGGGCCAAAGATAACAAAACCACCCTTTTCACCGGAGAAGAGACCGGGCCCGGGTTTCTCGTCACGGTCGTCGTGGTATTCAAAAGGCCGCGGTGTCGACGAGCAGCCGGTTATGCCGAATACCATTAAAACAGCCGACATCACACAGATCCATTTCCATTTGGGTTGCATTTAAAATTTCACCCGCATGCCTGTCATGACCGCATTGATGTTGTCGTAATTCTCACCATTTCTGTCCAGCTTGTGGAACCGGTAGCCTAAATAGGCCTCGGTACCCCACGTCTGAAGGTCCTGAACCATCTGAAATCCCATGACATCCGCATCGTCGCCGTTGGTGCTGATGTCCGAGTAGCGGCCATAATCGGCCGACAGCGAGGTCACCCCCAGTGGGCACCAGCGGCCCCGGTAGCCGAACTTGGTATAGAAATAGGCGCCATCATCCCGGCCGGCGCCCTTATGGTCCCGGGTTCCCATGGCAAAGGTGCCGTTGAATCCGGAATCATGCAGCACGGAAATCGAAGCGCTCAGTTGATCGTCAATCGTGTCCGAGGTGCTGCCGGGATTGGCGTAGGCCGCGGCCGCAGCCAGTTTGAAGGCATCGATTAGTGCGCTGTAGCGCACGGCGAAATCCCCGCCACCATCGGAGATATAGGAGGTCGATCCGACGAACCCGTTGAAGTCGGGGGTGTCGTAGCGAATGCGCTCCTGGCGGCTCAGACCGTCCATGTTGCTGAAGACGCTGCCGATCCGGGTACCGGACAGGCTGTCCGAGTTATTATCGTAAAATAGCTGGCCGCCGGCCATGCTGGCGATGTCGGAGTATCCCACCACACTGGTGCCGGACAGGTCCACTTCCGAAGAATGATCCGATGCGGTACTTCCCCATCCCAGTGAAAACTTACCGATCGTGTTGCCATCCACCCACAGATCCAGATGGCGCTTTTCAAACGTGGCGTCCTCCAATCTTCTATCATCTTGGTTGACCAGGTTGCTGGGGTTGGTCTGGTACTCCACTTCGATGCGGGTGCCGATGGCATATTTGTCGTTGGGTTCGATGGTTCCCTCCAGCCCTACGCGGGTAGAGGAGTTGTCATTGTCCACCAGGTAAACGTTATCGTCGTCGCCGTCGTTGCTATACAACACCGCCTTGTTCACCTGACCGTATATTTTGACACTGCCTTTGGAGTTTCCGGCTTTGACCGCCGCAGGGCTGTCCGTGGCCGCCTTGACCGTGGCCTTGGCTGTCTGTCCTTTGAGCGCCTCCACCTGGCCTTGAAGCTGTTCAAGGGTTTGTTGCTGGGCTTCAATCTGGGCCTGTTGTTGCCGGATGATTTTTTCGAGGCGCTCCAGCGCTTCCTGATCGGCACCATACGCGGAAAAGGCGCTCAAGCCGCATGCAAGCGCCACAAACCACAAAATTTTCAACCGACTCCTCCATCCGGTCAATCCCATTTCAACCTCCTTTATCTGTTGTTCGTGCGCCACTTTTTTCATAGCATAAATCCGAAAACATGCAAATGGGGAACCAGGCAGGTCTCAGGATCGCGTCAATGGTCCCTGGCAATGCGGGTATGGTTGCGGAAGTATCCTTGCGGGCAAACGACAAACGGCGGTCCTAATTCTCTTCAGGCAGGGAATCTGATGCAAAAGCGCCGGGAAGCGCCTTGTTGGCTTTAACCCCCAGGGTCTTGAGTTGTTCGGCACGGCGAACCAGGTTGCCTCTGCCCGTAAAGAGCCGTTCCCGTGCGGTGCGGTAGGCATCTTTGGCCCGGTCCAGCTGCCGCCCCACCTCTTCCAGCACCTCGATGAAACCGATAAATTTATCGTATAATCCACCGGCCTGGCGGGCGATCTCCAGGGCGTTTTCATTTTGGTCCGCATGGCGCCAGATGTTGTGAATGGTTCTTAAGGTCACCAGAAGGGTGGACGGTGAAACCAGGATCACGTTCTTTTCGAAGGCTTCCCCGAACAGGGAACGGTCATGCTCCACGGCTGCAAAAAAAGCGGCCTCGATGGGCACGAACATGAGCACGAAATCCAGGCTGCGGATCCCCTCCAGGTCCTCGTAGTGCTTTTCGCTGAGGCCTTTGAAGTGGGTCCGCAGGGAGGTCAGATGCGCTTTGATTGCGCTGGCCCGAACCGTTTCATCGGTGGATGCGTGATAGCGTTCGTAATCCTTGAGCGACACCTTGGCATCGATGATGACATCCCTGCCCTGGGGAAGCCGGACAATCACGTCGGGCTGGCAGCGGCTGCCGCTGCATCCGGTCAGACTCACCTGGGTTTCATAGGCACGCCCCTTTTCCAGACCCGATGCCTCCAGAATGCGCTCCAGAATGACCTCCCCCCAGCCGCCCAGGGTTTTCACGTCGCCTTTGAGGGCATTGGTCAGGTTCAGGGCATCCTTGCCAATGCGCGCGTTAATGTTTTTCAAGTGGCTGATCTCGTTGAGCAGGGTCGCACGATCCCGGGATTCTTTATCGTAAACATCTTCCACCCGCTTTTTGAAATCACCCAACTGCTCACGCAGGGGGCCGATCAGTCCATTCATCTGGGATTTGTTGTGCTCGGCAAAGGTCCTGCCCTTCTCTTCCAGGATCCGCTCCGCCAGATCCTTGAACTCAACCGTCAGCCGCTCCCGGGCATCGTTGAGCAGGGCGATCTTTTCTTGGGACTGACGGCGCTCGGCATCCAGCCGGGTGGACAACTCAGACAGCTTTTTTTCCAGGGTCAGGTTGGCGGCGTTAAGCTGTTGCTGCTCCTGTCGGCGCTTTTCCAGGGAGTCCTCCAACACGGGAATCCGGGTGACGGCTTGGGCCAGGGCCGCCTTTTGCGCTTCCAGTTCGCCCATGACCTCCCGGCGTCGATCCAGTTGGGCCTCGACCGAAGCCATATCGGCGTGGACCCGATCCAGTTGACTCCGGACCGATAACAATTTCTCCTCCAGGGCAGTCTTTTCCATCTTTGACAGGCGTGCCATGGCGACCAAGTCGGCCTTCAACCGGGATCGAATCACCAGCAGGGCGATGGCCGCAACCAGAAGAAGGCCGGCCGCACCGCCCATTGCATAAATCATTTGAATCTGCGTCATCGAATGCCCCCTGAATGCAGAAATCAGGCAAATCCCCGTACATCGGTGGAGATCAAAATACCCGTTTATACGAAATATTTGGTCACAAATCCACCCTTCCCCTTGCCACGCTGAAAGGTAATTGATGCCGCCGGTGCAAAATCCTATTGACCAGACCTTGGCCCAGGCGCCGTCCTTCCTTGCCGGCCATGCCCCCTTGAACGATACGGCCCAGCTTCCCATCGCCGCCGACAATTAAACGTTCACGCCGTTGACCCCGCCCGCTGTTCTCTGTTAAAGGTTTACACGTTTCCATGCAACGTCTCCAGGAGAAATACATCCCCGTGGCGGTTGATTATGACCATACGATCACCAGGCAATTGGATAGACTCGACGGCTATCTGCATGAATCGGAATCCCGATGCTCCGGCATCAGGCACGGTTGCGAGAAAAAAATCGTCTGGCATGAAAATAAACGCCAACTGCGCGATCTTGCCATCGTTTACCTGCATGGCTTTTCTGCCAGCCGCATGGAGACCTGGCCCCTGTGTGATCGACTGGCAGAGGCCATGGGCGCCAACCTGTATTACACGCGCCTCACCGGCCATGGGCAAAATGGACATGCAATGGCCGCCGCCACGGTAAACGATTGGCTGAACGACGGCATGGAAGCCATGGCCATCGGCCGTCGACTCGGAAAAAAAATCATCCTGGTGGGCACCTCCACCGGAGCAACCCTGGCTACCTGGCTGGCGGCCCGGCCGGTTGACGCCCCGCTGATCCACAGCTTGATTCTGCTCTCGCCCAACTTCTTCCCCAAAAACCCCCTGGCGGCTGCAGCCCTCTGGCGCCCGGCAATACGATTATTCGAATGCTGTTTCGGCAGTCGGCGGAACTTCGACGCGGTCAATGCCCGTCACGCCCGATTCTGGACGGTATGCTATCCAGTCAGGGCCATCGCCACCATGATGCATCTGGTCCGCCTGTCCTGGCGAATCGATTTAAATCACACCACCATTCCTGTGCTGATGATGGTCAACCCCCGGGATCGGGTGATCAACGTCACCCTGGCCGTCAAACGGTTTCGTGACTTTTCCTCCAGGCGGAATAAACTGGTTTTTTTTACGAGCAACCGGGATTTGGGCCACCATATTCTGGCCGGTGACATCCTTTCACCGGGCACTACCCAAAAGGCGCTGGCAATTATCCGGAAATTTCTCCGCGATATCGCACTTGTTGACCCGGATGCACCTTGAATGCAAATGCAGCCATCAACCTCAAATGGCCGGGAGAGCAACCATATGGCAGATGACAATACCCACCTTAAATCGGTAGGCTACACGCTCTGGATCTTCGGATTCACCGGTGCCCATCGGTTTTACTTCGGCAAACCCATCTCGGGCACCATCTACTTTTTCACCCTCGGACTGCTGGGCATCGGCTGGGTCATCGACCTGTTCCTGATCCCTTCCATGGATCGACAGGCGGGTATCCGGTTCCGCAGCGGTCGCATTGACTATACGGTGGCCTGGGTGCTGCTCACCTTCCTGGGTTTGCTGGGCATCCACCGTATGTACCTGGGAAAATGGCCGACCGGCGTCGTCTATCTGTTGACCGGCGGCATCTTCGGGCTGGGCTACCTTTATGATTTCTGGACCCTGAACGATCAGATCACGGTAATAAACGGGTCGTAAGAGAACGCCGTGCTCATTGGCTGTTCCGTTTTACAAAACGGGTGCCTCCCAGCATATTCATCTGCTCGATGATCTGCCAGGCCCGGCGGATCACATAGTCCGACGGCCGGCTGGCCGACATGCGCCTGGGACTGGGAAGTATGGCCGCCAGGGTGGCGGATTCCCGCTGATTCAGCCGAGCAGCCGGTTTGTTGAAAAACCGCTGGCCGGCCGCCTCCACACCGAAGACACCCTGGCCCATTTCCGCAATATTGAGATAGACTTCCAGGATGCGGGTTTTGGGCCACATGATTTCCATAAGCAGGGTGAAGTAGACCTCGAGCCCCTTTCTCAGGTAGTTTCGTCCCGACCACAGAAACAGGTTCTTGACGACCTGCTGGCTGATGGTGCTGGCGCCGCGGGGATGTTGGCGGGTGCGATTGTCCTTGAAGGCATCGGCAATGGCCTTCAGATCCAGCCCCCAGTGGTCGAAGAAATTCTGATCCTCCGAAGCGATGACGGCCAGGGCCACATGTGGGGAGATCCGGTTCATGGGGGTCCATCGGTAGTCGACAGCGATGCCGGACAGACGCTGCTGCAGCATAAAGGCGCTCGTGGGTGGTGGTATCCAGCGCAGAAGCAGAACCATCGACAGGCTGGCTATGACGAGGCAGGCGGCGGCCTTCCACAGCAGGCCGAACACGGACCAGCGCAATCGTCTGTTTGTCGGCAAAACCTTGGACATGCTTTCTCCTTTAAGCCTTCATAATGCAAGGGAATGGGTACAATCAACCCGATTCAAGCGAAGATGGGGTCCAACATGCTAAACTTGGCCCGGCGGATCAAGGACGCATTTTTGCAGGCAAGGGTCCTTAAAACTGATCGGCCTGATGACAATCATTATTTGCTGAGCTGGGATCAGGTGGTCGATAAAGGTCGACCGTTTTGCCTTAAACGCTTATGTGATATATAAGCACAGCATTAACGCTATCCACTGCCTGAAAAAACATTCAGGAAACTGACCGATAAGTGAGCCGGAGGACTGCCATGGACGCACACAACCGCCAACGCTGCGCATGGCCCGGGGACGACCCGGTAATGATCCGCTACCACGACAGCGAGTGGGGTGTACCGGTCCACGAGGACCGCAAGTGGTTTGAATTCATGGTCCTGGATGCTTTTCAGGCCGGCCTGTCGTGGAAAACGGTGCTGCACAAACGCGAGGCCTTCCACAAGGTTTTCTACGGTTTTGACCCGCAATGCGTGGCCGGGATGTCGGAAAACGCCATGGCCGCGGCCATGGCCAACCCGGCGATCATCCGCAACCGGCTCAAGATCCGGGCCGCCGTCAAGAATGCACGGGCGTTTCTCCGCCTGCAGGAAGCCCACGGCAGCTTCGACAGATTCATCTGGGCCTTCACCGGGGGCCGGGTGATCCAAAACCGCTGGACAGCAAGCGAATCGGTGCCGGCAAACTCGAATTTGTCCGCTGCCGTCAGCAGGGCACTGCAGCACAAAGGCTTCACCTTTGTGGGCAGCACCATCTGCTACGCTTTTCTGCAGGCCGCGGGAGTGATTAACGACCATCTGGTGGGCTGCTTCAGGCATCGCCAACTGAGCACCGGCCTATCGGCTGAAGAGAGATAGGCATCGGGGATTCCATATGGAAAAACACGGCCCAAAAACGGTTCTGGTGGTCGAGGATGATGAAAACACGCTATCCCTGATTGCCCTGTATCTGGAACGGGAGGGATTTTCACCAGTGACCGCCGGCGACGGGGAAGCGGCCCTGCGTCTGGCCGGCCAACACAAACCCGATCTGGTGATCCTCGACCTGATGATTCCCGAAGTGGATGGCTGGGAGGTCTGCCGCCGGTTGCGGCAGGATTCCAATGTACCGGTAATCATGCTCACCGCCCGGGGCGAGGAGATCGACCGGGTGGCCGGCCTCACCTTGGGCGCCGACGATTATGTGGTTAAACCCTTCAGCCCCCGCGAACTGGTGGCCCGGGTCAAGGCCGTACTGAGACGGTCTGCTCCTCGAGCCCAAAAGCAAGCCTCCGTTCTGATTCACGGTGCGGTTCGTCTGGATCTTGAAAAAAGGCGCCTCAGCGTGGAAAACCAGCCGGTTTCACTGACGCCCCATGAATATGCACTGATGGCAGCCCTCATGGCAGCCCCGGGACGCACCTTTACCCGCGACGAATTGCTGGACCGCCTCTATCCCAGGGGCGAAGCCGTGGTCATTGACCGGGTGGTGGACGTTCACATCGGCAAGCTGCGCCAGAAAATAGAACCCGCACCCGCAGCCCCGCAATATATCCTCACCGACCGCGGCATCGGCTACCGCTTTGCGGACCGGCAGCCGGGATGAGCTAAAAACCATGGTCAAGCGCTACCTGATCATCAAACTGCTGGCGGTCAATCTGGTGGTGGTGGGATTCGCCGTGGTGGTGGTCTGGCTGGCCATCGACACCCTGGCCGCCGGCTACTTTGTCACGCTTATGGAAAAGTACCACATCTCTCCCGGACCCGCCCACGCCATGTTCGTCGATGCCGTGCACCGATACTTGATCTGGGCCTTTGCAGGCGCCATCGGCCTGGCGATAATGCTCAGCTTCGTGATGAACCGCCGCATACTGGGCCCCCTGACCCGCATGAACGCCATCACCGGTGAAATCGCCGCGGGTAATTTCTCGGCACGGGTGCCGGTGGCCGCTGCCGACGAGGTTGGCCAACTGGCCCGGGCCTTCAACCGCATGGCGGAGAAACTGGAAAAGATCGAACGCCTGCGCCGATCCCTGATGATCGATGTGGCCCACGAGCTGCGCACGCCGCTGACCAACATACGCGGTTACCTGGAGGCCCTCAACGACGGGGTGCTGCCCCCCGCCCCGGAGACGTTCTCCCTGCTCCAGGACGAAACCCTGCGGCTGGTTCAGCTGGTGGAAGACGTGCTGGCCCTGGCCCGGGCCGACGCCGCCGGCGGACGACTTCAACCAACCGACATCGATTTGAAGGCCATGCTTGAAACCACCCTGGCCGCCTTCACGCCGGCACTGAACAAGAAATCGCTGACCGTCAACATAAAGGGCTGCCCAACGCCCGTGACCATCCACGCCGACCGGGACCGCCTGGGCCGGATCCTGCGCAACCTGACTGACAACGCGGTTCAATATGCACCCCAGGCAACCGAGATCGCCATCACCCTTGGCATGCAATCCGACTATGTCCGCGTAGACTATGCCAACGCCGCTGGGGAGGTGCTCTCCGACGACCTGTCCTATCTTTTCGAACGCTTTTACCGGGGTGAGAAATCCCGCTCCCGCAGGCATGGCGGTGCCGGCATCGGCCTGTCCATCGTCAAGGAACTCGTGGAGGCCCATGGGGGAAATGTGCATGCCGAACTGACCGCGGGAACCCTCCACATCGGCTTCACCATCCCCATCCCTCAATAGCCTTCCCCTTGAAATTCTTTACCTGATCTTTACCTTAACGTTACACGCCCCTCAACCGGGTGTCTTATTGTCTGTCCAAGAAAACCTTGAAACGGATGGATAAACTGGAGGTGTGTAATGAAAAACACAATGATTGCAGCATGGGTTCTGATCTCGATCTTCTTCGGTTGCCAGCAGGTCGGAAGCATGGATGCAAAAATGGAGAAGTCCATGGATAAAATGGTTGAAAATTCACGTTCGGCCGTCTTTGCCGGCGGCTGTTTCTGGTGCACGGAATCGGATTTCGAAAAAGTGGACGGTGTGATCCAAGCGGTGTCGGGCTACACCGGCGGTGGGGTGGACAACCCCACCTACCAGCAGGTTTCTGCCGGGGGAACCGGCCATGTGGAAGCCATCAAAATCGTCTACGACCCCACCAGGGTTTCTTACAAACAACTGTTGGACGTGTTCTGGCGCCACATCGATCCGACTGATGCGGGAGGCCAGTTCGTCGATCGGGGGGACCAGTACCGCAGTGTCATATTCTACGCCACCGAAGAAGAACGGCAACTGGCCGAGACCTCAAAGCAGGCGTTGGCCGCCTCCGGTCGTTTTGACCGTCCGGTCGTTACCGACATCCTGCCGCTGGAAACTTTTTATGAGGCCGAAGACTACCACCAGGATTATTACAAAAAGAATCCGCTGCGCTACACCTGGTACCGATCCGGCTCGGGAAGGGACCGTTTCCTGGAAATGACCTGGGCCGGTGAGACGGTGAAATTGGGAACAGAAATGTCTCCCACAACGATGGACAAGGTGAAAAAGGCCACGAAGTACGAGGTTCCACCGGATGAGCAGCTCAAGCAGACGCTCACCCCGATGCAGTACAAGGTCACCCGTGAAAACGGCACCGAACCGCCATTTAACAACGAATACTGGGACAACCACGCAGCGGGCATCTATGTGGACGTGGTTTCCGGGGAGCCCCTGTTCAGTTCAATAGACAAATTCGATTCGGGAACGGGGTGGCCCAGTTTTACCCGTCCCCTGCAGCCGGAAAACGTGATCGAAAAAAAGGATACGAGTTTTTTCATGGTACGCACAGAAGTGCGCAGCAAGCATGGCGACACCCACCTGGGCCACCTCTTTGAAGACGGCCCCAAACCCACCGGGCTGCGCTACTGCATCAACTCGGCGTCCCTGAAATTCATCCCCGCCGACGAGTTGGAAAAAGAGGGCTATGGCAGCTTCCAGAGCCTGTTCGAAAAATAATGCGGCTGCCGCCGCACAGGTGTTGAACCCTCCCCGCGGCGTGCCGCGGGGAGGGCGCTCGCTGTCGCGGTTCAGATCAATCATTTCTTCACGTCCCGGCCCAGTTCCAGCCCCAGTTCCAGGGCCTGCCGGTTCATCTCGATAAATCCCGGCGGGATGCGCTGTTCCAGCACCTTCATGATCGACTCCGCCTTGACCAGCTGGGTCAGTCCCACCACTGCACCCAGCATGCAGATATTGAACACGATCGGTTTGCCGATCCGCTCCATCACCGCCTGGTAC
>NZ_JAWOHB010000082.1:0-14262 GCF_046496365.1 Desulfosarcina sp. | reverse complement strand
GCAAAGCGTTGTTCAGCTCGTAGCGCAGCCCTTCGCGCCCCATGTCAAAAATGTTCCAGTTGGCCTTGCCCGCAGCCGTGTCCAGGAATTTTCCCCTGCGCCCGCCGACATAAAGGATATCGCCCTGGTCGTTGGTCAACACGGCCGCCGGGCAATAGTGCCGCAACAAAAGCTGGTCCGCCAGGGTCTGGAGGCTGGTGCCGGCCATGCGGGCCGGGGGCTGCACGCTGGCAGCCTCCGGCGGATGATGCACAAACGCGGAGGGAAATACGACCGCCTCCGCCACCAGGGGAGCATCGAGCCGCCGGAAGATGTGCGTTTTTTTGGCTAACGGGGCAAACAGATTGGTAAAGGCGCCGATGGTCTCCGCGCTGCCCAGAAACAGAACACCACCGGGATTCAGGCTGTAGTGAAACAAAGGGATGAGTTTTTTTTGCATCCCCTGTTCCAGGTAGATCAAAAGGTTGCGGCAGATCAGCAGGTCGAGCTTGGTAAAGGGCGGGTCCATGATCATATTCTGGCAGGCAAAGATCGCCATCTCACGGATCTCCTTGGCCGCCCGGTAGCCGAGCTCGTCCTTTACAAAGAAGCGTTGCAGGCGCTCAACGGAGACGTCCGCAGCGATGTTGGCCGGATAGACGCCCGCGCGCGCCTTGTCGATGGCATCCCGGTCCAGGTCCGTGGCAAAGACCTGGAGTGAAAAGTTTTCGGCCGGGTTGACCATCTCCAGCGCCTCCTTGAAAACCATGGCCAGGGAATAGGCCTCCTCGCCCGTGGAACAGCCCGATGTCCAGGCCCTGAGCACCCCGCCTTTGGGACGGGCCTTCAGCAGGGCGGGCATGACCTCGGTTTTCAACTGCTCCCACGCCGGCGGGTCGCGAAAAAAGCTGGTGACGCCGATCAGAAGCTCTTTGAAAAGCAGCTCGGTTTCCTGAGGGTTCTCGCGCAGAAACCGGACATAGGTGGCCAGCTTGTCGATCTGATGCAGGCCCATGCGCCGCTCGACACGGCGGTAGATGGTGCTCTTTTTGTACAACGAAAAATCGTGTCCGGTCTTGGCCCGGAGCAGGATAAACACCTTCTCCAGGGTGCTTTGCGTCTTGCTCTCCCGCTCCGGGTCGGACGGGGCGGCCACAGGCGCGTGTTTGATATAGTCGCAGATCCGGCCCGGCAGCGCTTCGACCGGGGCAACCACGTCGGCCAAACCGGCGTCGATGGCGCTTCGGGGCATGCCGTCGAACTTGGCCGAAGCCGGCGACTGCACAAAAACAACCCCGGCTTTCTCCTTGATGGCCCCAAGGCCCAGCGTGCCGTCCGAGCCCATCCCCGACAAGATGACGCCAATGCTGCTCGCCTGGCAGTCATCGGCCAGGGAGCGGAAGAAGAAATCGATGGGCAGGCGCAGTCCGCGGGGCTCGGCCGGTGCAAGCAGGTGCAGCACCCCGTGCAGGATCGACATGTCCTTATTGGGCGGGATCACGTAGACATGGTCCGGTGCGACCCTGTGGCGGTCTTTGACCTGTACGACCGGCATGTCGGTTGTGCGCTGGAGCAGCTCCACCAGGATGCCTTTATGGGTGGGGTCCAGGTGCTGGACGATGACAAAGGCCATACCGCTGCCGTGGGGCACATGTTTCAGAAAAAGATCCAGCGCCTCGAGCCCACCGGCCGAAGCGCCAATGCCCACGATGGGGAATGCTTTTGGAGTTGTCGGTCGCGGCGGTTCCGGCGGCCCTGGCGCCGCCGGTGCATGCTTGCGCGGCTTTGGCCTCGGTTTTGGAGCTGTCTTGGGGCCGGATGATTTCTTCATGGTTGGTACCCCTGTCACGGTGGGCGGCGGCATGCCCGATAAAGCCAGGACTGTGTCGACATCGATCCAGTCCATAGGGTTTTCACGCCAAATCTTTAGGAAAGCGCAACCGCGGTTTCAATTTAATACCACATGCAGGTAGGAATTGCCATAGGTATAAGCCCATGTTTCCCCGCTGTTCCATCGGTTAGTCCATGCGAATCACGATTGCCGCCACCGTCTGAAACGAATCCTCGTATGCATCTGATTATATGGTGCCGGCCTGTCAATGGGATTCCCTGCGCGATCCGCTGATGGTCATGTTTTAAGTTCCCCTGGGGGCGGGGGGCGTACCATGCGACTATTTCTGATCCAGGGTTGCTCTTACTTTGATGCCCAAGTCTTTGATGGAAAAAGGCTTCTGGATAAAATTCACACCTTCATCCAACACACCCCTGTGGGCGATCACATTGGCGGTGTAGCCGGACATGAAGAGGGTTTTGATATCCGGGAACTGCGCGCACAGTTGATCCGCCAGATTGCGACCGTTCATTTCAGGCATGACCACGTCGGTGACGAGCAGGTGAATTTCTCCAGCGTGGTTTCCCGCCAGGCGCAGGGCCTCGCTGGGGGTGCCTGTGGCCAATACCTGGTAACCCAATCTTTCCAACATCTTCTGGCTCATCTTCATGATTGCAGGTTCATCCTCCACCAGGAGCACCATTTCGCCCTGGCCTGACGGGATTGTCGCAACCGTTTCCGTTCCTGTCTTCTCTGCTTCGCCTACATGGGGCGGCAAGTAAATCCTGAATGTCGTTCCATTCCCCGGTTCGCTGTAGACGTTGATGAACCCGTTGTTCTGCTTGACAATGCCGAAGACCGTGGCCAACCCCAGACCGGTACCCTGGTTCACCTCCTTGGTGGTGAAAAACGGTTCGAATATGTTGTCAAGGGTTTCTTTATCCATGCCGCAGCCATCGTCGCTGACGGCCAACAAGACAAAATCGCCGGGGACAAAACCGGCGTGATCAGCGCAATACGCCGCGTCGAATTTCACCATGTGCGTCTCGATGGTGATTTTGCCCACTCCGGCAATCGCGTCGCGGGCGTTGACACACAGGTTGGCCAGTATCTGATCGATCTGGGCAGGGTCCATTTTGACCGGACGCAAGCGCGCCTCGGGTCGCCAGCTAAGATCGATGTCCTCGCCGATGAGGCGCCGCAGCATCGTGAGCATGCCCTCCACGGTCCCGTTCACGTCGAGCACTTTGGGGCTGATCGTCTGCTTGCGGGCAAATGCCAGCAATTGTCTGGTGATCTCGGTGGATCGCATGGCGGCCGTAAAAATTTCATGGAGATTTGCATGCAGCGGATCCGACGGGTCTACCTTTTCCAGGGCCAGTTCCGTGTAACCGATAATGACACTGAGCATGTTGTTGTAATCGTGGGCCACGCCGCCGGCCAACCGGCCCACGGATTCCATCTTCTGGGACTGCTGGAACTGGGCCGCCAGTTTTAAGTTTTCCGTGATATCGCGCTTGACAGCAACATAGCTGACGATGCGGCCCGAAGGGTCGCAAACCGGGGAAATCGTCGCCTCCTCGGTGAAAAAAGTGCCATCCTTGCGCTTGTTGACCATGCGCCCTTGAAAGGTATTGCCGGCGGATATGGTCTCCCACAAGTTTCGATTAAAGTCCGTGCCCTGTTCGCCGCTATTGAGTATGCGCGGGTTTTTCCCGATGGCTTCGTCGCGGGAATAGCCCGTCACCCTTTCAAATGCCGGGTTGACGTATTGGATGGTCCCGTCGGGGTTGGTAATGACAATCATTTCACCGACCTGTTCAATCGCCGCGAGCAGTCGTTCGCGTTCGGCGTCGGCCTGTTTGCGTTCAGTGATGTCGCGAATGTTGCACTGGATGACCTTGGCGTTGTCCACCAGATAAACATTGCTGACGAATTCCACCTCGACGATCCGCCCATCTACGGTTTCCAGGGGCAGATGGTCGTAGCGGATATATGCTTTGTCCTGCAGGGTCTTGAAGGCGTCCTTGGATGCGGCGATGCCGGCGAAGGTGCCGATCTCCCACAGATGTTTTCCCAATAATTCGGTATGCTGACAACCCAGCAGCCGCGACAAGAACGGGTTGATGTCAACTATCTTTCCCGAATCGGCATCGAGAATCAAAATACCGTCCTTGGCGGATTCAAAAAGCCTCCGGTAGCGCTTCTCGGAGTCTATTAATGCTTCTTGCGTTCTTTTGCGTTGAAAAATCTCCCAGGTTACATCCGCAAGGTAGGATACGATCTCCACATCCTTTTCCGTGTAATCGACCGATTTGTTTCCGACGCCCAGGATGGCGACCACCCTGCCTCTACGCATGACGGGAACCACCAATTCTCGAACGACTTCGGCGTGGCCCACGGGCATCCCCTGTTTTTGTTTTAATGCGGCGTAGTCGTTGTGAATCACCGGCTTTTTCCGCCTTGCACCGTCCGCCCAGACGCCGGCTTGTTCGATGGGGTAATGCATCCCTTTGCCTTCGGCCCGGCAGAATTCAGTTAACGTGCGGGTCGACCATTGCTGGAGGGAAAGGGTTTTCTGGTCAGCCTCGACAAAGTGGAAAAATCCGATGGCGCTGTCGACCAGCGCTTGGATTTTATCCAGCGCCCGGGTTATCAGCTCGTTCAGTGTGTGCGTGGCGGCATATTCGATAAGATCGATGCGTATATCGGTCATCTTTTCGACGGGCTGATGTGCGGTATGGTCATGTTTCATGGTCGACTCCGTAGTGTTGATCTCGAACTCGCATCCAAAGCCACAGGGCATTTTTGAGAAACCGCCAGTCCTTGCCGACTATAAAAGCGTAGGTTTCACCTCGCAGACCGGGACTTGTTTCACCGATACGAGCGGTGATCCAATTGTCTCGTTTTATCGTTCCCCTGTTGTCAGGGTGTTTTTTGATCCAGCCGACTCACTGGCATCGACACGCTTTGAACGCATTGAACCCAACGTTCATGCCAGATTGCGCATGATCGGGATTTCAACCCCAGCATTCTGAAATAATTTATTATAATATGGAGATGATGAGAGACAGGCTATAGACGCTGATCGTCAACGGTCATATTTGACCCACGGTCACATACGACCAATTATTTCGGCGGCGGTGAAAACCGAGTTCGGACTATGGCGGGCGTGGACACCCATGGCCGCGTCTTTCCTGACCAGGGTCCCCACGACCACCAGCGCTGCTTCACCACCTTCTCTTTGCGTTTCTCTTCCCTCTGTCCGACGGGTCACACCCGTTTTCGCCCCTGAAGCACCTGGATCACCACCACGATGATGGCGATGACCAGCAGGGCGTGAATGACGCCGCCAAACGTGGTGCCGGTCAACAGTCCCAGCGCCCACAAAACCAGTAGAATCACAAATATGGTCCAAAGCATGGTAGCCTCCTTTTTAACGCCCATCAGATTCCGTTGACAGGCGTTCGTGTTTACTTCCCGCCGACGTCCTTGATCTCGCCGATCTTTTCCTTAACCTTCCCTTTAATATTTTCGGCCTTGCCTTCGGCTTCCAGGTCGCGGTTCCCGACTGTTTTTCCGACGCCCTCCTTGATTTTGCCCTTCACCTGGTGCCACTTGCCTTCCGCCTTGTCCTCGGTGCTTGATTTCATGGCAGACCTCCTGTTGAATAATGGTTTGTATTGATGCTCCCCCGCAAAAGATGGGGCTGTTGTCCGATAGCGCCCGCCCGATTGGCTGAACGCCACTTGATTTCCTCGAATTCGATCGCCGTAATATTGCATAGGCATCCATCGCAGTATGCCTGTTGGGGATGACTTATCGCTTCCCTAAGCAAGAAAAAATCGCGTCCATCTGAGATTCAAATTCGCGATACCTGTCCGAGGGCAGCGAAGAGAGGATTTCAGGCTTTTGGGTAAAATCAGTCAAAAACCTGGCGAGGTCCGGTCCAATGCCGATTCGTCTGATAAAGTCGGCTTTCGACATGGCGGGCCTTATCTCTGCATTCTTATTTGGGTCGTGGTCTTCCATGGCGCACATGCCCTCCGTTATCGATCAATTCGGGTGTTCTCTATTCGACAATTTCCAGCACCGTGCGTCTTTTGATTTTGGCCGAGACGGCTCCGATAAGCGTGCGCATGGCTTGGGCGGTGCGGCCCTGTCTGCCGATAACCTTGCCGATGTCTTCCTTGGCAACACACAATTCCAGCACCGTGGTGTGGTCGCCTTCGATGGCATTGACCCGAACATCCTGGGGGCGGTCCACGAGGGATTGTGCAATCTGAGTGAGCAGCTGATTCATTTGCGTCAATAGTGGATTCATTTTCTATTCTCCTTTGAGTGTTGTTCAGGACTATTCAATTGCCGATGCGTGATGCGCGCAGGTATGAGCAGGTATTCTTGATAAATCTTCTCGCCATCCAAATCCGAAAGCGGCGGCCTGTTTCCAACGGTACAAACGTCAAAATTGATTTTATTGTTCCCCGCTTTGAAATCTCATTGAACACTTTCCGCGGCAAGCCGCGGGAATGTTCCGCCTGTAGCGGCGGTGCTGCGCTGCACCCCAAGGATGAAAATCGATTCCCCGTTCGCTCGCTAACCCCGCCGCAAGCGGTGGGGAATGCACCCGCTATCGCGGTTCAACCCAATTCACCCGGAGCCAAAACCAGGGTAGGGTCATGCAGGCAGTTTAATGGTTCGGGACTTTCGCTGCGCGCATATGGCGGTATACGCAAGATATTTTGAGACCGTTGAATTGCCGCGATTTTCTCGCATCCTTTCATGCACATGTCCTTGGGCATATTGCGCTTGTCGCAGTTCCTGCAAGGTGAAGATATCATCGGGTTCCCTTCACGTCGTCAGTCATGGTGGGGGGTGGGATCCAAATGGACCAAGCACTTATTTCGGTTTCGAGGTAATCAGACAGTCAGCGTTGCGCGTATGCATACCGTGTGAAGATACTGGGCGTCTTTTCCCGTAGACACAATATAATCGAACGACTGTAATTCGGGAAGACGGGACTATCGGGAGGAAAATACGGGGCAAATACCCATACTCTAGGCGCGATTTAAGATAAGATTGAAGATTGGCCCGCTTATTGTGAGCCACCCGAAGCCGGAGCTAACGATGCGCTCGCAGCCGGAGAGCATTGGCTCGGGGCCAATCTCTCCGCGTGGATTTGCGGCACAATCTTGACGGAGTCGTAAAAAGTCGAAATCTCAGATTTATTGTCATCCTCGCGGAGGCGGGGATCCATAAGTTTCAAATAGTTATAGGTTCCCGCCTTCGCGGGAATGACACATCGGGAACTTTTGTCGAGGCCATCAATCTTGCTTCGGTGTGCTTCGCATAGTCGGGAAAACGCCATGCTCAGCAGCAGGCAGGGCTGCCACTGACTTTAAAAAAAATGATTGATTTTAAGCCGCTCCGTCTGGTCAAAATTGCTGCGGCCCTGGCTGTCCGCATGGGTTATGCATTACGCTTCTTTTTCCCGATCCTTGCATCGAACTTTTCTTTGTTGATGATGAAGCGCTCGTGCCGACCTTTGGAAATCAGATCGACGCTCTTTCATCAGCTTCTCCTGCTGCGCCAGGAAACGCAATCCGCCATTGTCGTACCATAAGCAACCCGATTGATGTTGACAGGTTGCGGCTTTTTCAATAAATTCCACCCCGTCGGCAGGCAGCCGGCCCGCAGATTGGCGGCATGACGGGTGGCCTCTTTTGACCCGAGATTGCGATCGCCGCGTTCGAACAACAAGACCTTTACCCTCGGAACGGTTAACGGGATAAAGGCCTTTTTTTATGCGCCATCGGACCAATGGGCATGTACCCCGAAAGTAGATGTTAAATCAACCATAGCAAAAAAGGGAAAATGAAAACCATGCACAAAAAGACGCGATTCTCCATCCTGGTGCTTTTCAGCCTGGCACTGGGCCTGCTTTATTTCTGGCAAGACACGGCGGAAGCGGCCCGGTTGGGGCGCGGCAAATCCTTTGGCAGCAAACCGAGCTACCAGCGCAGTACCCCGTCCCCCTCGCAGAACCCTGCTTCCACCCCGACCAAACCCGGACAGACCACCCAGCAGCAATCCGGAACCGGAACCTCCCCATCATCGATGGGCGGCCGGGGAGGAATGCTGGGCGGTCTGCTCATGGGTGGCTTGATCGGCTCCATGCTGTTCGGTGGCGGACAGGGATCCGGAGGCCCCGGATTGCTGGACCTTCTGTTGATAGGCGGAGGTCTTTTTCTGGTGTTGCGCTTTTTGCGCACCCGACGCATGGCTGAGGAGTCAGCCTCCCCGGGCGGCGCCATGTCGTTTGAGCGCGACCCGGCCCGGGGATGGCGCAGCGCCGCCACCACGCCGTCCGGAGCAACGCTGGCGGCCGCAACGGAGCAGCCGGATTTTCCGCCGGGTTTCGATGCAGATGAGTTTCTGAAGGGGGCCAATGCCATGTATGTCAGGTTGCAGACAGCCTGGGATAAACGTGATCTTGACGATATCCGCCAATTCACTTCAGCCGAGGTCTTTACCGTAATCCGACAGCAGGTTCAGGAAGACCCCACGCCCGGGAAAACCGAACTGCTGTTGATCACCCCGCGCATCATCGACGTGCGTGATACCGACCACCAGACCATTGTTGCCGTGCTGTTCGATGTCATGCTGCGGGAAAACGAAGACGTGTTGTCCAAGCAGGTCCGTGAGCTGTGGCATTTCAGCCAGGAGTTGGACAATCCCGATGCCTTCTGGCTGTTGGAGGGTATTCAGCAGGTTGAACGGTAGGAAACGGCCAACCGCTGACGGATGCCGATGATTGGCGATCCCCAATACGCGGGCACGCTTGAATTGGTGAGCCGGCGACGCCCATTCGTGGGCGTCCCCGGATTTAGCGCTTGATTCGATCGCAAACTAGGGTCGAGATTGCCAAGCGCCACACCCGCATACCGAAGGGCAAGTGAACGCACCCCATCCCTATTACCTGAAGTCTTCCAGAAATCCTTGCAAAAAAGTTTCCATCCCCGCATGCGGAAGTGCTTGGGCAGGAATCAGACCCAGGGTGTAGCCCCGCTGGCGGAAAGGGTCCAGCAGACGGGGGTTGCGGCTGATGACATGCACGGGCACCGACCAGGGCTCGACCGTGTCGGTGAGCTGCAGATTGGGTTGGTGATCCCCCATGATGATGATCAGGGCCTCCGTGGCGACATACTTGGCCAGATAATCTCCTATGGTCTCTAATTCGTAGTCCAGGGAGCGAAGGTAGGCCTCTCCCGCGTTTGCAAGATCGGGCCAGTAAATGGGGTAGTAGACCGGCGCAAGATCGTTGTAGATATGGCCGTCGCCGATCAGGTCCCAATCGGGAATGAAGGGCGGTTGAATATTGAAGGCGGCGTGGCTGCTGATGAGCACGTAGCGCACGAAGAGCGGCTGCCCGCGCCGGGTGAATTCACGTCGGCGCACCCAGTCGAGCACAAATTGGTCCGGCATGGGCGCCCAACCGAAAGTCGGGCCGCCATAGTCGAAATGGCCGGCATAGTAGACCTGTTGGTAGTCGAAATAGGCCCCCTGGGGAAAGGGAAAACGGGAGCCGGGCATCACCGAAACGGTGCGATAGCCGTTTCTCCGAAAATAGGTGGCCATGGGGGGCACGGAGGAGCGCAGCAGCGCCGCGGACTCGAGATCGTTTGCCACCCGCAGCCCGGACTCCAGGGTGTCGTGAGCCAGCCAGGAAGACCCGCCGTAGGTCGGCGACAGCAGATAGGCGGAGACCGCCTTGAACCCATGTTGATCGAGACACTCGGAGAAATCGGTCAGGGTGGCTTCCATGGCCGGGCGATAATGCGGCCGGGTGAAGACGGTGCGGCCGTAGGACTCGACCATGAACAACAGGACATCGGCGCCCTCCAGCCCTTTGAGGGAGAAAGAACCTGCTGCCCTTTCTTTTGCGATTTGCTCCAGGCGGGCGACAAAAGTCCGCGTTTGCGCCAACTGTTCTTTAATCAAGAGGATCTCTTGCCCGAGACGGAGCATGGCCGGCGGGCCGGCCGGATGCCAGCCCCCGACCCATACGGGGCCGAAGATGAGGGCGGATGCGACCAGGAACCCGACCCGGATTTGCTTGTCCGCCAGTGCCCTGGCCGCCGTCCGCCAGGCGTAAGCGCTCGAAGCAATAACTGCCAGGGCCAACGCCAGTGCGGCGGCCGACAGCTTCAGAAACTCCCCTCCACGGGCGGATGTCTTGAGCAGGTCGTAGAGCCCGAAGAGATAGCCGGAATCGATATAGAGGTTGAAGCTCCGGTTGAGATACAAGGGCACCGCCGTATCGCCGATGCGGAACAGGCGCAGCGCCAGAAAGAGAACCGCCGCCGTCAGGCCGGTCCAGAAGAGGGGCCGCTTCCCGCACCAGGCCGCCAGGGCCATCGAAGCGAGCAGCAGCCAGACATCCATGGACGGCAGCAGGAACCGCCAGGAAAGGCCTCCCGGGTAGTCGACGTTCAGCAGCGCACTGAGGAAGAGGAAGGCCGCACCGAGTGCCGGCAGCGGCCGCCACGGCTGCATCCTGATCTTCATGGCAGTGGTCCCTGGCGGCGGGCCACAAGATCGAGGTGGCGGGCCAGCAGGGACAATTCGCCGGCCGCGACCTGCCGGTGCCGTAAACGCGCCCAGGCGGCCAGGCCGGGGGGCGGGCTGTTTTTCTTCGCAAGCGCTCGTTCTACGGTTTCGATGAGGGCATGCAGGAAAAAGGTCTCATCCGTGGCGTAGCCGGCGTTGCGGGGATGGATGACCCAGTCCGAACTTCCCGCGGCCAGCAGTTTCAGGCCGGGGCGTTGCAGGAAGGCCAGGAGTCTTCGACCGGTGCGGCTGGCCCCGGTGAGCCGCGCATCCATGGAGCCATGATACTGCCGGATGATCTCCTGATCGCCATCCCATTCCGGCAGAAAGACGGTGTCGCCGTCGAAGTTGCAGGTAAGATAGGCCAGACCGCTTGCTTTAAGCCGCCGCAAAAGTCGCGGCAGCACGCTGGGAAAGTCCACCAGATCGAGCACCGCGTGGGCGATCAGCAGATCGAAGGAGCCCAGCGTATCGGACCGGTCGGCCAGTTCTTCGGCACTTGCCAGGTCAAGCACAACCGCCACGTCGGCGTCTGCGGTCCGCAGCCGGCATTGGTGTTCTCCGCTCCAGGACAAGGCCTCACCGCGCTTTTGCGCCCATTGCGAAAGCTCTTGGCGGGCGGCGCTGAGTTGGCCCGGGTCGCTGTCGCTGACCACATAAACGGCCGGGCCGGTCAGCATACGTCGCTCCACGACCCGCTCCAGCATGGTGCCGATGCCGGCCCCGACATCGAGAATTTTCAGTGGCCCCGGGCCCGCGGTCTGTGCCAGTGCCAGGCGCAGTGTCTCCCAGACGTGGTGGTTCAAGGCCCGGTCGTCAATGGTCTTCTTGGCGGCCAGGTAGTGGGGGCTAAAACCATTTGGGGTTTTATCCGCCACGGCCGGATGCATCGGGTCGTGGCTGAAGTTATCCTTGGACATGGGTATCCGTCCGTTTTGCCCTTCCCGGCCGTCTCTTCATCTGTCGCAGGAAGCGGTCGATGGCCTGCACGCCATCCTGCCAGGTCGGACTCTTAATGTAGGTCGCCCGGGCGGTAAGGGCCATCCTTAGTAATTCCTCGCGATGGTGATGCAATTTTACGAGCAGCCCCGGCAACCCCGCGCGGTCGCCGGGGCGCAGTAAAAATCCATTGGTCCCATGGCGGATGGTCTCGCCCGCCGCGCCGTCCCGGCAGCCGATGGCCGGCAGACCAAAGGCCATGGCTTCCAAAATGGCGATGCCGAACCCCTCATAGGCGTAGGGCATGCAGAAGAGATGACTCGTGCCAAGAATCTTCACAAGTTCTTCGTCCCGGAGCGGGCCCAGGAACCGGACCGAATCAGCCAGGCCCAACTGCCGGGTGAGCAGTTGGGCCTTTTGTGCGTGGGCCGGGTCGAAGTCCAGACCACCTACGACAGAGAGGCGCCAAACGTCGCGGTTTACCCCGGCCAAGGCATTGAGCAGAGGCAACAATCCTTTTCGGGGAATCACATGGCCCAAAAAGATCAGCTCCAACGGTCCGGGACGGCGGGCCCTCCGACCGATGGCGTCGGCGCAAAGGGGACTTCCGAAACGGTCTCCGGCCGGATAGGCGATCACCTGGGGCCGGTGGTGCGCCACCAGGGAAGCCACGCTGCGCCGGGTGGTCTCCGAGTTGAGAATAAAACCGTCCACCGAGGCCAGAAAGCTGCGTTCGGCCATGGACAGAAGCATATTCTGCCAGCGAGGGCGCGTTTCCTTGCACAGGAGGTGATGCACCAGGGCTGCCACGGGTGGCCCCGCCTGCCGACGCAGCCGCCGATTCACCAGAAAGAGCGACGGATGGCAGAGTTCGTCCTGGATCAGAACATCGAATCCGCCGGTCAACAGCCGGCGGTGAAGCCCTGGAGACAAGCCCCGCCCCAACCGTTGAAGGTAAGATCCGCCGGCCAGGCTGATCACTTCCACCGCATGACCCAGTTCTGCCAAGCCCCGGGCGACGATGCGGTCGTAAAGATAGCCGCCGGTAAGGGTTTCCAGGCTGCCGTAGATGGTGAGACCGATGCGCATCAGAACGTGTCGCGGTAGGAGGTCCAGGCGATCTCATCCTCCCAGATGGTTACGGACAGGGCAACCAATCCAACCTGGGCGAGCCGCTCCCGGAAGCGCTCATGGAGGACGGTGGCCAGACGTTCGATGCTGGGGTTGAGGCCGGCAAAGGCGGCCAGGGCGTTCAAGGTCTGATCCCGAAAATCGGCCACGACCTGATCCAGATGCTGCTCCACCGCGACGATATCCACCAGAAAGCCGTGGTGGTCCAGTGACGCTGCCTCCAGAACCAGCTCCAGCCGGTAGCGGTGGGCGTGTTCGATGTTCTCTGCTCCCCAGTCTCCGCCCACCAGGTAGTGCCGGGCAATGAAGTCGCGTCGCACCCCGAGCGTGTACATCCTGCTCCTCCTTGCTTGAATTTACTTCTGCCCCGCGGGGCGGTAATCGAAAATGACTTGAATCGTCTCGCCCGGGCTGCGGTCGATGAGCGCGTAAGCCGCGTCCGCATCGGCCAGGGCGAAACGCTGGGTGATGCAGGCGCCGGGGCGCACCCGGCGAAGCATTTCCCAGGCCAGTTGCATTCGCCGGCTGGTCGGCCAGCGGCCGGTGAGCTGGGGGGCGATGCTGCTCACCTGGGAGCTGATCAGCGCAACACGGCCGCGGTGGAAGAAGGCACCCAGGTCCAGATCGACCCTTTTGGCGCCATACCAGGAACCCACGACCACCCGGCCACTGTAGCGCGTCAGCGTAACCGCGGTGTCCAGGCCGGCCGGGTTGCCCGAAAGTTCGTATACAAGATCCGCCTGTCCGCCCTGGCCCGGCACCGCGCCCAAGCGCGTCATGAGATCCGGGTCCTCTGGATCGAAGCATTCGCCGGCACCCAGACGCAGGGAGGCCTCGCGCCGCAGCGGGTGCGCGTCCAGGGTCGCCAGCGCGGCCAGTGGAAAACGGGAGAGCAAGGCCGTGGCCAGCAGCCCGATGATGCCCTGGCCGACGACGATAACCCTTTCGCCGATCAGGGGGGCGCCGTCCAGCAGGAGGTTGACTGCGGTCTCCATGCTGGGCAGAAAGAGGGCGGTCTCGTCGTCCAGGTCCGCGGGAATGGGATGCAGTGTCGCGGGTCGGGCGCAGAAGAGGTCCTGGTGGGGTTGAAAGGCGAAAACCCGCCGATTGAGCCATTGGCCCGGCACCGCGGGGCCGGTTGCGATGACCCTGCCCACCGCGCAATAGCCGTAGGCCAGGGGATAGGCAAACGCACCGGCCAGGGCATCAATGCTGGCATCCACCGGTACGCCGGGCGGCCACTGGCCCCGGTAGACCAACATCTCCGTCCCTGGGCTGATGGCCGAACAATGGGTCTGCACCAGGACTTCATCGCCTGCCGGCCGAGGCACGGGCCCGGCGATAACGGCGACCCGCCCCGGCGCTGAAAATTCCAGGCGATGCCGATTCATGGGTCCTGCCATTGTGGTTGGGCCCACAGGATCATGTCCGGGCCACAGGATTGATAGGAGACGGGATCGAAACACAAGAGGGAGCCATTGCCCACGGCCGGGCGATCCAACACCGGCAGGCCGCCCACCAGGCGGGGAGCGATGGTAATGATCATCTGGTCCACCAGGCGGGCTTCAATGAAGCTGGTGATCACCTGGCCGCCGCCTTCCACCATGATGCTCCGGATGCCTATCCGGCCGAGTCGATCGAGCAGATCGGGCAGGTCCACCATGCCGCGCCGGTCGTGGCGGCAGCGGATGAGCTCTGCCCCCCGGCTTTGGACCGCGCCAACCCGCTGGGGATCATGCTTTTCTGTGCAAGCCAGCCAACACCGGCGGTCG
>NZ_JAWOHB010000065.1:0-43820 GCF_046496365.1 Desulfosarcina sp. | reverse complement strand
TAGATCTGCCCCTGGCGGCATACAATGTCAGCGGCGAGTTTTCCATGATCAAAGCGGCTGAAAAAATGGGCTGGATTGATGGTCAGAAGGTCATGATGGAAACCCTCACCGCCATCAAACGGGCCGGTGCCGACATGATCCTGACCTATTTTGCCATGGATGCAGCCGCGTTGATCAACGCGTAGTTTTTTGGCCCTTCCCCTGCTGACAGGCGGCCACCGGTACAAAAGACGACGGGCAAAGGATAGATAAGAGCCATGAGTCCCCACTCCCCCCACAGCGAAAAAGGGAATCCGCCCCGCGGCCAAGGAAAGGGCAACACCCTTCGACTGGTTGCCTGGGAGACCACCAGGAACTGCAATCTCTCGTGCGTTCACTGCCGTGCAGCTGCAACAAGGGGGCCTTACGCGGGAGAACTGGATACCGGACAGGCCTTCACGTTGCTGGATCAGATCGCCGCGGTAGGCAAGCCCATCATCATCCTCACCGGCGGCGAACCCCTGCTCAGGGATGACATCTTCGATATTTCCAAATATGGCGACGACCTTGGGCTGAGAATGGTGATGGCCCCCAATGGAACCTTGATCACCCCGGCGGTAGCCGAAAAAATGGCGGCCTCGGGCATTCGGCGGATCAGTGCCAGCATTGACGGTGCCACCAAGGCCTTTCACGATAAATTCCGTGGTGTTGACGGTGCTTTTGATGCCGCCATTCGGGGTATTGAATATGTTAAGGCTGCGGGAATCGAATTTCAGATCAACACCACCATAACTAAAACCAATCTGGACCAGATCCCCAAGATTCTTGAACTGGCCGAACGGCTTGGGGCTGCAGCCCATCATATTTTTCTGCTGGTGCCCACCGGCCGGGGAAAGTACATCGTAGACCAAGCCATCGACGCCAAAGAGTACGAATCTACGCTCAACTGGTTTTATGACCAGCGTGAAAAAACACCCCTGCAGCTCAAGGCCACCTGCGCACCCCACTACTACCGGATATTGCGTCAACGAGCCAAAGCGGAAGGCAAGACCATCACCTTTCAGACCCACGGGCTCGACGCTGTCACCCGGGGCTGCCTGGCCGGCACGGGATTCTGCTTCATCTCCCATACCGGGGTTGTGCAACCGTGCGGCTATACCGATGTCAACTGCGGGGACATCACCAAAACCCCATTTGGCAAGGTCTGGAACCACGCACCGGTTTTCCTGAAGTTGCGCGACTTCAACCAGTTGAAGGGTAAATGCGGCCGCTGCAATTACCGCGCAGTCTGCGGCGGATGCCGGGCCAGGGCATTCGAGGCCACCGGCGACTACATGGCTGAAGAGCCGCTGTGCGCTTTCCAGCCGGAAAAGCATTATCCGCCCGAATAGGATTTCTGATAGGGATCGACAGCAACCGGGAGAAACCTAATCCGGCGCTCCCACCCAAAAAGTGAATTGTTGAGTCGACGTCCGGACACGGCCAGCGCCGCACTTAAAAAAAGACGAAAGCACAGGAAATGAATGGACCCGAGCAGCACAAAAACCATGACCACGCAAGCATCCTCGAACAGATCCGCAACGACCGGATCGACATCGGTACCATGGATGGATTTAAACCCCTGCTTGAAGCTTTCCCAGAGAATCCGGATCTGTATCGTAAATATGCCGATCGTTTAGCCGCGGCCAATCAGCCCGAAGCGGCCTTGGTGGCTTACCACCGAGCCGCCGGCCTCTACCTTGAAGCCGGCATGGTTCTGCAGTCGATTGTGGCTAAAATTCTGGCGTGGAGCATCGTCAAACCTTCCCACCGAGAGGGTCGCGATTTCCACGCGAAAGTCCGGCGCATGGGAGGAGGCGATGTGCCGTCACAACTTTTTTTTCCCCAGCTGCGATATGAGGAGATGGTTGCCCTGATGCTTCGCCTGACCCGCATCCGCCTAGCGCCCGGCACGACGGTCTATGATGTCGGCCAGGAGGCCACACAGATCTATTTTATCGTATCGGGCGAATTGACCGAGACACCGCCGCAGACCAAGGATGGCCAGCCATCCGACGCCATTGCGCTGGCGGAAAACGACATTTTCGGGGATATTTTTCCTCTGGAAGAAGCGTCGTATTGCCGCGCACGGGTCGCGACCACCTCCGCTGTGGAAATGGTCAAGATGTCAAAACCGGTACTAAAGGCCGCCTGCTATCGATATCCGCGCATTCGCGAAAGACTCGAACGGTTAAGCCGGGTTCGGACGCCGCAGGACAGCGACCGAATCTGGAAGACGGTCCGACGATCCTGCCGGTATTGCCTTCCGGCCGATGTCAAACTGGAGCTCGCACCGAAAAACCCGGCTGAAAAACGGGTCCTCCACGGCAGCCTCAGAGACCTTTCAACCGGCGGGATTTGCGTAGCCCTGAAAAATGATTTTCCACCCCCTGATTCAAAGTTTCAGCTTAAAGAAAATACGACCCTGACGATTCTTGAAGGAAATCGAACGGTCATCAATCACCTGACCGGCAAGGTGGCCTGGCGTACAACGGTCGGCAGCAGCTCCCATCCCATCCACATCGTCGGTATCGCCTTCAATCAAATGGCTGAAGAGACGGCCATTGCACTAAATGCGTTCTGCACCATCTCCAACGACGAGCAGGACATGATCTGGAATCTGTGGAATCATTTGGTACGGCCCTGAATTTCAAGGAAAAAAACGAATGCAACAACGACACACGGAAAATGAGCGGAACCACGCACCTCAAATCTGGGCAGTCGGCGGCGGGAAAGGTGGCATCGGCAAGAGCGTGCTGAGCATCCTGATTGCCATAGCACTGGCTGAAGAGGGCAATGACACCGTGGTCATCGACGCGGATTTGGGTGGCGCCAACCTTCACACCTTCATGGGCATGCGCAGCCCCGGCAGAACCCTGAATGATTTCCTGAACCGCAAGTGTGAAACCCTGGACGACGTCTGCATGGGTACCGAGCAGAAGGGACTCAGGATCATCTGCGGCGCCAGCGAGGTGCTGACCCTGGCCAATCTTCAGTATGCCCAGAAAATAAAAATCCTTCAGGCCATCTCCAGGATCAAAGCCGACCATGTGGTTATGGATCTGGGGGCTGGTGCCGGCTTCAACACCCTTGACTTTTTCCTTTCCGCCGACCGCCAGATCGTCGTGATGACACCGCAGCCAGTGGCTATCCAGAACGCGTATGCCTTCGTCAGAAACGCCGTATTTCGAACGCTGAGCCGGTTGGCGAGCCGCCGACCCGCTCTGGGCGAGCTGGTACAAACGGCGATGGACCCCACAAACGGCATGCAAGTAAAAACGGTCAATACCCTGCTCGATCAGGTGGCTGAAAACGGGGATCCGGCGGATGCGGCAGTGATGGCAGGGCACCTCAAGCGGATTCGACCCACACTGATCACCAACATGGCCAGAGAACCACGGGACAAAAACGCCAGCCAGATCATTCAGGTCGTATCTCAAAAACACTTGATGATTCAAACCGAGAATGGCGGCGGGGTTTACTATGACCCCAAGATCAATGCCATGGTTTCGGCAATGGAACCGCTCACACGGGTAGACAGAGACAGCCATGCCGTCAAATCGGTGTCGGCCATCGTGTCCCATCTGGAAAAAGACAAGCCGCGCATTCTCCGAAATTGAAGTTTATCTGGCTTGGCGATCTCCGGGCTGAACCGTTCAGCGAAGGGGCAGGGTGTCCCGGAAGGTTTCAAAGCAGTTTTTAATGGCCTCAAAATTTTTAGGGGTCAGATCCACAAAAAAACAGCCCACACCGCGTTTGTTGACATTTGCGATTTTGGCCTTTAACAGAACCGCCTTCTCCTCGGTGGGAAACTTTATTGCCAGACTCACCACCCGTCCAGGATCGAGCCCGGTCTTATTCTTGACTTCAACAAACAGGCCGTTCAGGCTGAGATCGGTCACATTGAGCACATCTTTGAGATGGCCGAAGAGCGCAGTGCAACGAAATTCAAGTCTGGGATACTGCCGCCGCTCATTGCTGACTTCAATGTGCTGGCTTCGAACATCTATCATTTCCAGTTCAACTCCTTAGATCCAACCCCACGCTGGTTGGGGTTGATTATAGTACGGCCAATTCTCTTTTTTTCAACCTGTGCCAAATTGAGAACTGTCCTGATGGTGGAGGCGGCTTATCAGATTCTTCATTATTTCCAACTGGTAACTGGTCATTGATTCATATTTGATCCCAACCCCCCCTTGCTCCAGACGAATGACACGGCCTTTGAGTTTGAGGGCCAGGTGCTCCGCCGCCAAAGAAAAGCAGATGGATACGGATTGCCCCATGCTGAAGGGTTCACAACTCTCCACATACATCCCTCCCGCGCTGATATCCACGGCAGAGCAGTTGATCGCACGGCTATCGGCAGCCAGATCCAATGTAATATTACAAGGGACGCGCGGGAATTCCCGCAGCATGGCAAACCGTTTTTGCTCGTATCGGTTCATGAACCGGAGCAGATCGGCTTCGTTCAATTGATTGATCAAAAGAAAAAAACGGGCAATGAGCAATTGCCTGTCTCTGGCGCCCACGACACCATCCGGATGGAGCTTCGGAATTTCAAGAAGTTTCTCTTTTTCTTTGAGATCCAAATCTTTAAACAGGTGCAGGAGAGAGATCAACTGTTCATCCGTCATTTTGTAGATGGCAATGGAAAGGCGGGTCAGAAGCTTCTTTTTTTCCGCCTGCCAATTTGAATCATGCATCACAATTGTCTCCTTTTGTCATGGGCACTATATCCCGTTTCCCCCAAAAAAAGCAAGCCACTATTAATGCCAATAATATCGAATAATCAACAGTTACAAGAAGATAGCAAATTAACCCACAAGCGGCCCACGCAAACACCGGCTTCCGGCCAAAACGGGAGGGCCGGGTCGACCTATTCCGGCGGTGTTTCGGCAATTTGGCGTCCGGTTTAAAAAAAGGTATTTAAAATCATAGAAAAAACTTGATAATCCAAGGCAAAAAAGGGTATTAGACGCACGTGAACCGGTAAAACCGTTTGCCACCAAGGCGGATTTCCATGGCCTCCGCGCAACGGGCAGCGGAGGCGCTTACGTGGCGGTGAACCCGCGTGCAATTGCCGACACCTTTTTGGTACGTAGGTTGCCGATGTGGCCGGCTGCCTGGGATAGACCTGATTCAGCAAGGAGGAAGGGACATTGTCTTATATCCTGGACCAAGAACAACTGGACGGCTTGGAAGAAGCGTTGACCACCGATCTGATGACGCTGGGAATACAATCTGTTATCCTTATCGACATGGCCGGCAATGTAATCGTCAATCTCGATGACGGCAAAGTTCACCACGATGTATATTCTCTGGCAGCACTGGCCGCAGGCAACTTCGGTGCGGTTAGCGCCATGGCCTCAATTATCGGCGAGGAGGAATTTTCGCTGCTGTTTCACAAAGGCAAGAGCGAGAATATCAATTTCACCAAGATCATGGATGACTTTCTGCTGGTTTCTATTTTCGGAAACGATGTGTCACTGGGCTACCTCAGATTGAAAATTGACGAAGTGATTAAAAAAATAAAGATACTGATTGACCAGACACGATCGACGTAGACTGTCGGCCTGCACGTTGAGGGCCTGTACCACCCGAACTTTTGGACAACCGGGACGGAAGCATGGCTTTTATTAATACAAAAACCAAAGAAGTTCAGGTCAAACTTGTTTTTGTCGGCCCCGGAAGGGGCGGGAAAACCACCAATCTGGAATATATCTTCAGTCGGATCCGCCACCGCATCCAATCGGACATGGTCAGCATCAAAACCCAGGGCGATCGGACCCTGTTTTTCGACTTTCTTCCCTTTGAACTGGGGGCCATCAAGGGTTACAACGTCAAAACCCAACTCTACACGGTTCCCGGCCAGGTCAAGTACAACGCCACCCGCAAATTGGTGCTGAAAGGCGTTGATGGGATTGTCTTTGTTGCCGATTCGATGGTCGACCGGCGGGAAAACAATATCAGTTCTTTCAACAACCTGAAAGAAAACTTAAAATTCTACGATATTGACATCGCTGATGTCCCCCTCGTTTTTCAATACAACAAGCGCGACCTGGCATCCCAGGGAATTCCCATCCTCGATGTCGAAACCTTGGAGCGGGATCTCAACTCGCAACTCAAGGCTCCCAGTTTCACGGCCAGTGCGCTGAAGGGAGACAATGTAATCCCTACGGTCAAAAAGGCCATTTCGATAACGATTGTGGGCATCCGGGAAAAGCTTCTATAGGAGGTACCGCCGTGGACAAAAAAGCGAATGATACGTTCGCCTTTGATTTGGAAAACCGTCTGGATGATTTTTTCAGTGATTCGCTGCCTCCCCAAGATGAAACGCCTGCCGATGCTCATCCAGCAGCCAAAACCGACACTGCGTTAAAAGATCTTAAATCCACGGTTCTGGCCATTGACTGGGAAATCACGGATGATGCCCTGGAAGCCTTCATCTTCCGGATTGATGGGCTGGTGGACCGGTTCAAGGACGACAAGGTGGTCAGTACATTTCTTAAGCTTCTGAAATCAATGGGCAAATATGTTCGCAGGCATAAATCCAACGCCCATCCGGACACCATCAAACGAATCATGGCCGTCTACGCTGCCTTGGAAGAATCGGTTACCAATGAGAGCTTAAGCCCTGCCGAAAAAGAGAAAATACTTTTGGGGGAGGTCAGGCAGTTTCAGCGACTGAAAGCAAAAATTGTTGCATCCCGATCCCCCCACCCGGCCAGTGGTCATTCAGCGCCAGTACAAACGGGGGAATTGTCCGGCATCGACGCACTCATCAGGGCCATCGATGAGCTCAAATCAATGATGGCAGCCGAACTGAGCGCCATTCGGAAAGAACTCGGGCAACTGCGCCAGAAATAAATCCTTATCGTAATTTCACGCGATTTCGGATACGTGGGCTGCATGGCGTCCCTTTCCGTCAAATCCTCATGGGGCGTCCATCATATCACGAGGCGGTATGCCTTGTGCCTTCATTCCGGTTTTGAAAAGCGGTTTATTTTATCGGTTGACCCTGCTATGGGTGTGCCGATGCACCCATCTTAGGGGACTTTTTCCGGCAATATAAAAAGCATTGGAAACTGAACCGACATGACTTTTACCCGTGCACTTACCAGGCGACCAGGCCAAGACATGGCTGCCGGCATTACCACATCAGCCCTGGGGCCCCCGGATTACAAAAAAGCCCTGGAACAGTTTGATGCGTATGTCGAGGCATTAGGTAAATGTGGGTTGTCGGTGATTGTGCTCGATCCGCTGGAGGGGCACCCCGATGCCCATTTTGTAGAAGATGCCGCCGTGGTGACTCCGGAAATAGCGATTATCACCAATCCGGGGGCCGCTTCGCGCAAGGGGGAAGTGACTTCCATCGCGGCTGCCCTGAAGCCTTTTCGAAAATGCGTCTGGATCCAGACGCCGGGAACCATCGATGGTGGCGATGTGCTGACAATCGGGCGCCATGTTTTCATCGGGCTATCCGACCGAACCAACGCAGACGGCGCCAGACAATTGGGAGATGCCCTGGCCGGCTTTGGCTATACCTGGACACCGGTACCCGTCGCCGCCGGTCTGCATTTCAAATCCAGTGTCAATGCAGTGGGCAGGGATACCCTGCTGATCACCCAGCCCTTTGCAGCGCATCCGGCCCTCGCCGGCTTTGACCGGATCGTGGTGTCGCCGCAGGAGGAATATGCAGGCAACACGTTGCTGGTCAACGGCCATCTGATCATGCCCGCTGACTTCCCTGACACCCGGCAGAAACTACAGGCACTGGAAACGCCCATCATCGAACTGGACACCAGCGAATTCAGGAAAATGGATGGTGGCCTCACCTGTCTTTCCCTGAGGTTCTGATCCGATGAGGGCCGATCCCGACCGGCACATCAAAAGCGGTCGCGGACATGGCAATCCGGATCTCATTGAATCTTCCCCGCGGCAAGCCGCAGGGAAGATTCGCCGTAAGGATGAAGATCGATTTCCAGTTTGCGCGCACTCCCCGCCGCAGGCAGCGTGGAGTGCGCGCGCTATCGCGGTTCACTGACCGATCAACGCTTTTCACAGCAAGCCAACGAGGCCCCCATGATTCGCATCAACGAAAATTACCTCAAACTCCAAGCATCCTACCTCTTTGCCGACATTGCCAGACGGGTTGCCGCCCACCAGAAGGCGCAACCCGATCGGCCCGTCATCCGGCTGGGCATCGGCGATGTCACCCGCGCACTGCCCGAAGCCTGCATCACCGCCTTTCACCAAGCCATTGACGAAATGGCCACCGATGCCGGTTTCAGGGGATACGGCCCCGAGCAGGGGTACGGTTTTTTGCGCGAGGCCATCGCCCAAAACGACTTTAGGTCCCGCGGAGCACACATCCATGCCGACGAAATATTCGTCAGCGACGGTGCCAAGTGCGATACCGGCAACATCCAGGAAATTTTCGACAGCGCCTCTCGAATCGCCATTCCCGATCCGGTATACCCGGTTTATCTGGACACCAACGTCATGGCCGGCAGAACCGGAAAATGCCGCAACGGCCGCTACGATGGCATCACCTATCTAGACGGCAACGCACAAAACGGTTTCATCCCCGAATTACCCGAAGTACCGGTGGATCTGATCTACCTGTGCTTTCCAAACAACCCCACCGGCGCGACGATCACCGCACAACAGCTCAAGGTGTGGGTGGACTATGCCGCGGCCAACCGGTCCATCATCCTCTACGACGCCGCCTACGAAGCTTTTATCCGCGATGACGGCCTGCCCCACTCCATTTATGAAATCGAAGGCGCCAGGCAGGTGGCCATCGAGTTCAGAAGTTTCTCCAAAACCGCCGGGTTCACTGGCACCCGATGCGCCTACACGGTCGTACCCAAATCCCTGATGGCGTTCACTGCCTCAGGTGAGCCCCATTCGGTTCACAGTCTGTGGAGCCGACGCCACAGCACGAAGTTCAACGGGGTTTCGTACCCGGTCCAGCGGGCTGCACAAGCGGTGTACAGCGATGCGGGCAAACGCCAGGTAGCCGACCTGATTGACTACTACATGACCAACGCAGACCGGATTCGCCGGGCGCTGCAAGCCCTTGGCTACCCATGCATCGGCGGCGAGAACTCACCCTACATATGGGTCTCGACAGGCAAAGATTCCTGGGCCTTTTTCGACATGCTGCTGCAAAAAGCCGGTGTGGTTTGCACGCCGGGAGCCGGGTTTGGCACCTGCGGTGAAGGCTATATCCGCATCAGTGCATTCAACAGCCATGAGAATGTAGCCACAGCCATGGACCGCATCCGTCAAGCCCTTGAATCCTGAGGAGTTCCCGCATGCCCATGTCAGGTCCATTCGAAAATCGCCTATATCCCCGACTGGAGGAGATTGCCGCCCATTTTGGCACGCCCTTTCACATTTACGATGAAACCGGCATCCGCGAGACCGGCGCCCGGCTTAAACAGTGTTTTTCCGGCATACCCGGATTCAGGGAGTTTTTTGCAGTAAAGGCCCTGCCCAACCCCGCCATTCTGGCCATCATGGCCGATATGGGGTTCGGTTTCGACTGCAGTTCGATTGCCGAACTGATCCTTGGCAGGCGCGTGGGAGGCAGCGGCGAAGATCTGATGTTCACCTCCAACAACACCACTCGCCGGGAGTTTGCCGCGGCTATGGCTGACGGGGGCAGCATCGTGAACCTGGACGACATCTCACTCATCGACAAACTCCCCGCTATGCCGGACCTGGTCTGCTTTCGCTACAACCCCGGCGCGCGGCGGTCGGGAAATGCCATCATCGGCAACCCGGTGGAATCCAAATACGGGGTGAGTCACGATCAGATGATCCAGGCCTATGCAACGGCCAGGAACCGTGGTGCCCGGCGCTTCGGGCTGCATACCATGCTGGCCTCAAACGAGCGGGATTACACCTACATGGTACAGACGGCGGCCATGCTCCTCGAAGAAGCCGAGCGCATCGCCAGAGCGCTGAGCATCCGGTTCGCTTTCATCAATATCGGCGGCGGCTTGGGCATCCCCTACCGGCCTGCAGACAGCTCCCTGGATCTGGAAGCCATGGGCCAGGCCATTACCGTTGCATTCAATGAATTTTCCCGGCGCAACGGCACCATGCCACGGTTATACATGGAGAGCGGCCGTTTCATGACCGGCCCCCACGGGGTTCTGGTGGCCACCGCCATCAACCGCAAAGAGATCTATCGCACCTATGTGGGGTTGGACGCCAGTATGTCAGCCCTCATGCGCCCGGGCATGTACAACGCCTATCACCATATCACTGTACCCGCCAGGAGCACGGAATCGATCGAAGTCGTCGATGTGGTGGGGTCCCTTTGTGAAAACAATGACAAGTTTGCCATCCAGCGCCCCCTTCCCACCATCGCTGAAGGCGACCGTGTGGTGATTCACGATACCGGTGCCCACGGTCACGCCATGGGATTCAACTACAATGGCAGTCTCCGACCCAAGGAGCTGCTGCTCAAAACGGACGGAACGATTGCGCTCATCCGTCGGGAAGAGCGCCTGGAAGACTATTTTGCAACGCTTTCGTACACGCCCGATTCGATGCCGGCGAAGGCACCTTGAAAACGTTTATTCGATCACCGGTCTGCCATCAGGATTTTCACAATCCGGCTAAAGTCATCTGCGACCCGACCGATAAGTCCAGACAGAAAGGCGCCCGAAATCGTTTTGCACGGTGACCGATCAGACCGTACTGAAATCGGTGCCCCCAGGCCATCAATGCCGAAAAGTGCGCTTTCCATCATCCAGGACGGAATGCAAACCAACGCACGGATTTATTTTTTTTCGCGTCCGCAAAACATCGTTGACTAATTTTAAAAGGGCTGGTTTATATCTGACAGTCAAAAAAGGAGACCCCATGGATGATTTTCTGCACAATCTGAGAAGTGGAAAACTGAAACAGCCGGACCGGGGTAGGCGTGAATACACGGACTACAAAGGTCCCCAGCGCCGTGCACCCAGCGATCGGCGACGGACGGACTACTACGCCAAAGTAACCAATGAGAATTTTTCTCTGGTCAAGGACAGCCTGGACCTTCTGGTAGAGAACCAGAAACGCATTGCCGATGCACTGGCTAACGGAAACAAATCGGAGTCCCGCATCGCCGACGCCCTGGAAGCCATCGCCACCATGATGGGACGTCAATGGGGCCATGAAGACCTGTTGCCCCGACGCGGTGAACCGACCGAGGTGAAAGCGGACAAAGCGGTAATCGAAAGCCCCGTTCCGGCTGAAGGTGCTGGTAATCTCGCCGGTCTAAACATTGGCAATGGAAAGCTCAACGTTGATGACAAGCCCAGACTGCTGAATGCCATTGCAGCCATGCGGAACGAAGGCGACAGCTGGGAGTCAATCGCCCGCCATCTGGACGAGCAGGAAGTCCCTACCCTCACAGGCAAAGGGAAATGGCGCGGTACGGCCATTAAAAAATTCTGGGATAGCAAAACCGAAGATGCCGGATCCTAACCCGAGGAATAAGGCGTACTCAGCGTACGCCGCAGTGACGAGGGATGACGCGTAACCCGGATAGGCCTTTTTACGCAGCCGTCAAGGCTTACCCCGTTGATCGATACCAGGCCAGGGTATCGATCAACCCCTGGCGCAGGGCTACCCGAGGGCTAAATCCAAGCAAACCACCAATCCGACCGATGTCAGAGACGGATTCACGGATATCGCCGGCGCGAGGCGGGCCGAAAACCGGACTGATCTTTACGTTGGAAAGCGCGCCAATCATTTCCCACAGGTCACAAATGCGGATAAACGAACCGGTTCCCACGTTGAATACCCGCCCGTTTGCCGCCGCTTCGCTGGCGGCCAGCAAATTGGCGCGAACCACATCTTTGACGTATATAAAATCCCTGGACTGACCGCCGTCACCATATATGGTTGGCACCTGGCCGGAAACCGCCTTCGCCATGAAGATGGAGATTACGCCGGAATAAGGCGACGACGGGTCCTGTCTGGGGCCGAACACATTGAAATATCTGAGGCAGACCGTTTCCAGTCCGTAGAGCCCCCCGAAAACTGCGGCGTAAAACTCCCCGGCAAGCTTTTGCACCGCATAGGGACTCAATGGTTTGGGCGTCATATCCTCCGTTTTAGGCAGGCGCGGGTCATCACCATAAACGGCGCTGGAACTGGCCATGACCACCCGCCGCACACCGTTTCGCCGGGAGGCGTCCAGAACACGAACCGTTCCCAGATCATTGACCTCGCAGGAAAATGCAGGATCTTGAACGGTTTGGGAGACCGACACCACCGCCGCTTGGTGAAACACCACCTCACAGCCCTTGGTCACATGGTCCAGCAGGTCGGCGTCCCGGATATCGCCTTCGACGAATTCGATCCGATCCCCCAGGCCAACGATATTGTGGCGATGGCCGGTGGACAGGTTGTCCAACACGGTCACGCGGCATCCGCTGGCCGCCAGCTGTTCCACCAGGTGAGAACCGATGAAGCCTGCGCCCCCTGTGACCAGCGCGCGACTGATTGGTTGCATCTATCGAATCCTTTTCTTGACGCCCGTCCACCGGGAAAAAGAGTCTTGCCACAATCGCGGCCAATGGGCTAAGACGGCCACAGATTGAATCCTCCCCGCGGCAAGCCGCGGGGAGGATTCACCGCAAGGATGAAGATCGATTCCCCCGTTCGCTCGCTATCGCGGTTCAATCATCATCCGAGAATCCATTGTCATGAAGCCAAGCACAACCATCGTCTGCCGCAAATGCAGGTTTTATTTCATCACCTGGGACACCCGTCAACCCCATGGGTGCCGGGCGATGAATTTTAAAAGCCGGCACCCTCCCAGTTTTGTGGTCCGAAAGCACTCGGGGCAGGAATGCCTGCGATATACCCCCAAAAATGAAACCGACGGCAACGATCATGACCCGACCTAACCCACACTCAACCAGAAAGAATAGGTGACCGCTGAGATCAGGGTGGTCGCCGAGATGGCTGCCACGGCAAAATCCGAATCCGCGTCCATTTCCCTGGCCATGACATAAGCAATGGTCGCCGTGGGGGAAGCCAATAGAATCAGGGCCGGCATATAGTGCTCCAGCGCTTGCCCGGCAAGGCGGTAAAGCAGGACGGCCAGACCCGGCAGAATCACCAGTTTCAGCAGGCAGGCACCCACCAGGGCAGTTACGCGTGCCTTGATCAGCTGCAAGGATAGCGAACCGCCGATTATTAGCAGCGCCATGGGCAGGGCAAGACCGCTCAGGATCTGCAGCGTGCGGTCGACCACCAGCGGCATGGAGAGACCGGCCATTGAAAACAAGATACCGGCGCTCGCCGAAATGATCACCGGATTGGCGATGATCTTTCCAGCCACTGCGCTGATACGGCCGCCCTCACCTTCGACCTGGTTCTGACGGTGGGATTGAAGTACCGCCACCGCCAGGAAGTTTTGCAGAATCATGACAAAGGCTGCCAGGATGCTGGCCCTGGCCAGCCCGTCCGCCCCCAGGTGGTAAAAGGCCACCGCCAGGCCGATATACCCGAGATTCCCGTGAAAGGAACACTGAATAAAGGCCCCCCGTGTCGCAACTGGAACGCGTAATACCAGACTGCCCATCCGGCAGATAAAAAACAGCACCACCAGGGCGACAAGGGACAGCCAGAGGACGGTTGGGTTGAACTGGCGGGTCAAGGAAGCGTTGGCGATCGCCCTGAAGATCATTGCCGGAATGGCAAGGTAGTAAACCAGCCGGTTGGCCGGGCCGAGGAACTCAGTGGGCAGGAATCCTCTGGCACGGGCGATGATGCCAAGCACCACAAGACTGAAAATGGGGATAATCGTGGTTACAATGTGGCCCATAAAACTGAACCTCACCCATGCCTGACATAAAACCGGAACCGAGAAAGCTGGGCGATAATGCCACAAGAAGGTTTCAAAAGCAACCGAATGACTTGACGGATACTTCTTTTGTCTTAGATTATGGCGTGTTATGAAAAAAAGAACCTGCCATGGATGAGGAAGCCCATGTCGTCAACGCATATTCAACTCAAGCTTTTCGCCGCTTTGACCCCGCTATCACCGGAAAACGCCGACCGGGTGCCCATCGAACCGGGTGTCTCCGTCAGGGCACTTCTGGAACGGTACAACATTCCCGTCGTCAAGGCGCATTTGATTTTTATCAACGGGGTCAAACGCTGCCTTGACGCCCGTTTGAACGGCGGCGAACGGGTGGGCATCTTCCCGCCGGTGGCCGGCGGGTAATTCATGAAAAATAAACTTTCACAGCGACTTGATTCACTGGCCGTCGAATCATCCCTTGCCGATGGAACCCCCTGCCGAACGATTGCCCCCATGGATGTCAGCCGCCTGGCAGATGAAACCGGCATCACTGGGCGGGTTCTTGAAATTGAGGCGCTAAGGCAACACATCCTGCCGGACCGTTATCTCCGCAACATGCGCACCCTTGCCGAAACCGATCAGATCCGGCTGCTCGAATCCGCCGTCTGCATCATCGGTTTGGGAGGGTTGGGGGGCCTGGTGACGGAGACGTTGGCCCGCATGGGCGTCGGTCGATTTTATCTGGTCGATGACGACGTTTTTGAAGCCCACAACCTCAATCGACAACTGTTCAGCGGGATGGACCAAATCGGCAGGTCCAAAGTGCAAGCCGCGGTGGAGGGTGTGAAAAGGGTCAACCCCGGCCTCGAGGTCTTTGCCTTCGAGGAATTGCTGACCCCAGACAATGCCGACCAAATCGTGGGTTCATGCCATCTCGCGGTGGATTGTCTGGATAACATCCAATCCCGATTCATCCTCGAGGCGGCGGCCAAACGTGCCGGGATCCCAATGGTTTCGGCTGCCGTGGCAGGCATTTCCGGGCACATAACCACCATCTTTCCCGAAGACCAGGGGCTATCCGCCATTTACGGGCCCGCAGACCGGCTGAACCGGATTAAAGGCGCAGAAAAGGAGCTTGGCTGCCTGGCCCCGGGAGTAAATCTCATGGCTTCGTTGGAGTGCGCCGAGGTGTTCAAGGTCCTGCTTGAAAGACACAAACCTCTGAAAAATGCCTTGCTGGTAGTGGATCTGGCCGATTACACATTTGAAACCCTCCAGCTCTCCTGAACCACCGCTGCACAGTTCCACCGTTTTCATGCCCAACGTGCGTCCGTCTACTTGCCGAGATCGCTTACCCCATCCCATTTCTCGACCCCCCAGCGTGAAAAAACCCTTTAGTTTACCTGAAAGCTGACGAATATCTGACTTAACCGGTGTCGTCAGGACTGTTCACAAGAAATCTGGAAGTTTCCTCCATGCAGGCAAGCCGCGAATTTCTTTTCTTCTGAACTGTTTCAAGATTTTGACTTGTTAGTCAACGCTAATGGAAGGAGATCATCAATGCGCGTCGGCCATAAAATCATTCTGGTTTCTTTGTCGGGAATCGTCCTGCTGGGTTCCGCCGCCCTGCTTCTGTCTGTAAATTCGCTTCAGAAAAGAGGTGCCGCAGAGGCCGTCTTTGCTCAGTCCATGATGATGGAGGAGAAGAAGGGCAAGCTTCAGGACCTGATCAAAAGCACCTACGCCGTCATTCAGGCCCACTATGACTATGCCCATGATCCTGAAAAAGTTGCCGCCACCTATCGCGGGCAGCTCAAAAGCATCGTGGATGTGGCCTACAAAACCGTCGAACAGATTCACTCCCGCAGTGACATGAATGACCACGAAAAAATGCGTCTCGCCACCGAACTGGTCGGCGCCATGCGCTACAACGGGAATGACTACCTGTGGATCAATGACATGGAGCCGAAAATGGTCATGCACCCCATGAATCCGGCCCTTAACGGCAAGGATCTTGCTGACTACAAGGATCCCAACGGCAAGAAACTTTTCATCGCTTTCGTCGATGTCTGCCGCCAGGAAGGTGAAGGCACGGTGGACTACCTATGGCCCAAGCCGGGCCATGATCAGCCCGTGGCCAAACTCTCCTACGTGAAGTTGTTCAAACCGTGGAACTGGGTGATCGGCACAGGTGTCTACCTGGAAGCCGCGGAGCAGCGCTTTATGGAAGATGCCAAAAAAGCCATCGCCCAGTTGCGCTACGGACCCACGGAACAAGATTATTTCTGGATCAACGACATGACCCCCAAAATGGTCATGCACCCGATCAATCCGGCGCTTGACGGCAAGGACCTGTCTGAGAACAAGGATCCCAACGGCAAGCGGCTGTTCATGGATTTTGTCGGTGTCTGTCGGGATAAGGGTGAAGGTTTCGTCGACTACCTGTGGCCCATGCCCGGTCACGAGGCCCCGGTGCCCAAACTCTCCTACGTTAAGCTGTTCGAGCCCTGGGGGTGGATTGTCGGCACCGGCATTTATCTGGACGACGTCGACCAGGCCGTCCAATCCAAGGAAGCGGAAATCCAAGCGGCGGTTTCAGCTCAGCGAAACAGCCTGATCGGGACGATTCTGGCGCTGCTCATCTTGACCGCTGCGGTCATCGCTTTCATCAGCAAACGGATCACGCGTCCCATCGTAACGGCCAGCGACATGCTCAAGGACATCGCCCAGGGCGAAGGAGACCTGACCCGTCGGCTGGAGGTGACCAGCAAAGACGAAATCGGTGCGATGGCCAAGTGGTTCAATGTCTTTGTCGAGAATGTCCAGCGGATCATTGGATCGGTGGCGGAAAACGCACGTCAGGTGAATGCCGCCTCCTCCGAACTGAAGGCCATCTCTGATCAGATGTCCGCCGGTGCCGGCCAGACATCGGACAAGGCCAATACGGTTGCCGTGGCCTCCGAGGAGATGAGCACCAACATGAACAGCGTGGCCGCAGCGATGGAGCAGGCATCCACCAATGTGGGCATGGTGGCATCGGCCGCCGAAGAGATGACGGCGACCATCAACGAGATCGCCCGGAACACGGAGAAGGCGCGCGGCATCACCGGAGAGGCCGTCAGCCAGGCGGGCAACGCCTCCTCCCAGGTGGCCGAACTGGGCACGGCCGCCCAGGAGATCGGCAAGGTGGTTGAGACCATCACCGAAATTTCCGAACAGGTCAATCTGCTGGCCCTGAATGCCACCATCGAGGCGGCCCGGGCTGGAGACGCCGGCAAGGGATTTGCCGTGGTAGCCAACGAGATCAAGGATCTGGCCCGCCAGACCGCCGCCGCCACGGGAGAAATTAAATCGCGCGTGGAGAGCATTCAAAATTCAACCGATGGCACCGTCACGGAAATCGGCAACATATCCCGCGTGGTCAATCAGGTCAACGAAATCGTTTCCAGCATTGCCACCGCCGTGGAAGAACAGAGCGTCACCACCAACGAGATTGCCGGCAACGTGGCCCAGGCAGCCCGGGGCATCGACGAAGTCAATGAAAATGTGGCCCAGAGTTCAACGGTGTCATCTGAAATCACCCAGGACATTGCCCAGGTAACCCAGGCGGCCGGTGAAATATCCAACAGCAGCGCCCAGGTCAGCCAGAGCGCGGAATCGCTCAACCGTCTGGCTCAGCAGCTCAACGAGATGGTGGAACGCTTCAAGGTGTAGAAGCCAGTCAGCGGGGGCCTTCCAGCGTATCCACGCGGTCTGGAAAGCTCCCTGCTCTCCACTGCCAGGTATTTACCTGAACTGATTAGATGCCCCTTTCCCGGGATTCGTTGCTTAGCCGTCGCCACGCAGTATAGCTGGATCACAGCCATATTTCAGCTAAAGCGGCTTGACCCCTTGGGACACTGGTGTTAAGAATATTGATCCGAACACCTCTAAGGAACCGAAATCCAGTCACTTGAAAGGGACGGGCATTCATCGTGGCAGACGATAAAAAAAACCATATGGCTGAGGTGCCGCCGGGTCTGGCCCCCACGAAAGTAAAATTTGAAATATACGGTGAGGAAATGATCGAGAAGTTGGTCAAATCCAGTGGTAACAGCGGCCGCGTATATCTGCCGCCTGACTGGGTGGGTTGTCATGTAAAAATCATTCGGGTCGATTAACCCAATCACGCAGTTGAAACTGAAGGATCGTTGACGTGGAAAATATTCGGATCAGAGAACTTGAGGCATCAGATACGGATGACATCGCCGACATCTACGCATCCATTGTACGCAAACCCGTCGACCTTGACTTTAAAGCCTTGATCGAAAAGCACGCCCGAACCGACAATGATATCTGTTTTGTAGCTGATCTGGACGGGCGCGTCATTGGATTTATGATCAGCTATATCCTTACGTTTGGTTTCGGTATCGAAAAGAGCGCCTGGATCGCCACCCTTGGCGTCGATCCTGAATTCATGGGTCAGGGTATCGGTGATCGGCTGGCCCGCGAGATCTTCAAACTCTACAAGCAGATGGGGATCAGCCGCGTATACACATCGGTACGCTGGGATTCCACCGATCTGCTCTCATTTTTCAAATCCCTGGGATTCGACCGCAGCAAATTCATCAACCTGAAAAAAAATCTTTAGCCGGTGAGGTCAGGTCCCGACCATCCGGGAAGTTGAAAGCAGATCGTCAAAATTGTGTTCCCCACCGACAATCTTTTCCACCGCACCAAAGCGGGGGGGACAGGCATCAAAGCAGGTCCCGCATCTGATGCATTTGGCCTGATCAATGACATGGATCTGTTTTTTACCGCCGACAATCGCCTCTGCAGGGCATTTCCGAAGGCAAATCATACAGGCCTGGCACTTTTGGGGATCAATATGGTACGAAACGACTTCCTTAAATAGCCGCTCAACCTCGTCACTGGTGAAGAATCGGTCATATTCGGCTTCATTTTCAAGACGCGACGCCAGTTTCTCCCGTTTCACCATCTTGATGTACGGGATCAGCCGGGTAACGGCATCCAGTTTGGCGGCAAGTTCATCTTTGCCTAAATCTTCGGCTTTGCCAAGCGGCCCGATCGCCTTCACCTTCTGAACAAAATCTTCAACCACATCGACAAAATGGATCCCTTCGCCGCCGGACATAAACTCGATACGCAAGCGTTCGGGGTTCATCCCGATATGTGCCATTATTTTTTTACATAGAAGCACCAGGTTCAAGGCGTGATAATTGCCGTGGGTGATGTAGTTGCATTCATTCAGCCGGCAGCCGCCGACAAACACCCCGTCGACACCATTGGAGAATGCCCTGAGTATAAATCCCAGGTCGACTCTGCCGGAACACATGACGCGAACGAGCCGGATATCGGTTGTGTATTGTAGTCTGGAAACTCCAGCCAGGTCAGCAGCGCCGTATGCTCACCAATGGCATACAAAACCGATTATTCTTGGTTTGAATAGGGGTCTTGCACTCATTCGTTGTCATCTCCTCTATCGGTTGTCCCGGCATTTTTAGCAATGCGCTTTTGCAGGTTCTTCAATGGCAGCATCAATCTGGCACAAGAGTGCTTCATCGGTAAAATGTTTCAAGATAATCGCTCCAGTCGGGCACACGGCGTTACACAGACCATCGCCTTTACAGATCACCGGATTGACGACGGCCTTTTTGCCTTGCCGCGTATCACGAAACTCAATGGCACCATAGCTGCAAACCGAGATGCAGGCCCCACAGCCCATACACTTCTTCGCAGTCACCGCGCAAACCGAGCCTGAAACGGTGACGACGTCACGTGAAAGCAGGGTCAACACCCTGCCTGCCGCACCATAAGCCTGGTTGATCGCTTCCGGGATATGCTTGGGATAGTGCGCCATGCCACAAAGATAGACGCCGTCTGCGGCAAATTCAACCGGTCTTAACTTGACATGGGCTTCCTGGAAGAAACCATCCGGGCCCACAGGTACTTTGAAGAATCGAGATATCTCCTGGGCGCCCGCAGAGGGAATCACGGCGGCGGCCAGGGCCAGCAAATCGGCGTCTATCGCAATCTTCCGGCCCATTATGGGATCGGAAACGGTAACCCGTAAAACGGCACGGCCATCTGCCTTGACAGCTTCCACCTCGGGTTTGTCTTCCGGCTTCCAGCGGATGAAACGTACATCTTTATTGGACGCTTCGCGGTAATAGTCTTCACTGAAGCCGTAGGTTCGCATGTCCCGAAAAAGAATACTGACATCCATCTCTGGATTGATCGCCTTGAGTTTCAAGGCATTTTTAACCGCATGGCTGCAACATACCCGGGAGCAGTAATTTCTGTCTTCATTTCTGCAGCCGACACACTGGATCATCACGATGCTTTTTGCGTTGATCACCCTTGGGTCGTTTTTGGCGATCTGCTCGCCCAGCGCCAATTGGGTCACCACCTTGTCGTCTTCTCCATACAGGAATTCGGTGGGTAGGTATTCATCCGCCCCGACCGCGATGACTGCTGCGCCATGATTTATCTGGGTGCGCCCTCTTTCAGAAGTCACCTGGGTTACGAAATTCCCGACATAACCGGTCGCCTCCGTAATCGTGGCCTCGGTATAGACATGGATCAGGGGGTGCCGATAAACCTTGCGAACAAGGTCACGCAAATAGGCCTGGATATCCTGCCCGTCCAGCGTAAAATGAATTCTTCTGGCCGTTCCACCCAGATCGGTATCCTTTTCCAGAAGATAAACCTCATGCCCCTGTTCGGCGATGGAGATGGCACAGGTCATTCCGGACAGGCCGCCTCCGACAACCAATGCGGCCTTGTTGACCGGCAGATCAAACTCCTGCAAAGGTTCCAGAGCGGCGGTTCGGGCAACCGACATCCGGGTGATATCCTTTGCCTTCTGTGTGGCGGATTCCTTCTCTTTCGAATGGCACCAGGAGCAATGTTCTCTGATATTGGCCATGTCATAGAAGTATGGGTTAATTCCCCCTTCCCGAAGGGTCTCACGGAACAACGGTTCAAGGGTCCTAGGGCTGCAGGCGGCCACAACCACGCGATTGAGCCCTTTTTCCTTGATCATGTCGGTTATCTCTTTGGCCGAATTGGTCGCACAGGAAAATAGTTGTTCCTGCGCGTGGACGACATTGGGCAAGGTCGATGCATATTCAACGGTGGCAGGAACATCCACCACCCTTCCGATATTCGTGCCGCAATGACACACAAAGACACCGATGCGCGGCTCCTCCTGGGAAGCGTCCCTTTCCGGGGGGTATATCCTTGCCCGGGTCAATTTCCCTCGTCTGCTGTCAAGGCGTTGACCGCATTGGGCACCGGCTCCGCTGGCGGTGAAAACCGACTCGGGAATATCCATCGGCCCCTGAAAGGCACCGCTGACAAAAATCCCTGGCCGTGTGGTCTCCATGGGGTTGGCTGGATTGGTTTTACAAAATCCGTGGGCATTGAGCGCGATGCCGAATTTCTTCTCCAGCGCTTTGGCATCGGCAGGCGGATTCAATCCGACGGATAACACCACCAGATCGAACTCCTCCTCTTTAACACCCTCGTCGGGGGTTGCATATTTAACGACGACATTCCCGCTTTCCGGGACTTCTCTGACGATCGATGCGAAGCTTCTGATAAACCGAACACCGGGAAGTTTCTCGGCCCTTTGGTAAAAGGGCTCGAACCCCTTGCCATAGGAACGAACATCGTTGTGGAATATCGTGCAGACAGCCGCTTCGTCATGATCTTTGGTCAAAATCACCTGTTTCTGGGTATAGGTGCAGCATACGGCTGAACAATAGCTGTTGTCTCCCGGTGTCACGCGCCTGGAACCGGCGCATTGAATCCAGGCGATATTGTGGGGATGCCGTTTGTCGGAAGCACGCAGAATCTCTCCTTCGTATGGCCCGGTGGCGCACATCAGGCGTTCATAGTCCATACTGGTTATCACGTTCTGCATCTTCCCATAGCCATACTCGCCCTTGACTGCAGGGTCAAACACCTCATAGCCCGGAGAGAGGACGATCGCGGCTACATTCACTGCCAGCTTCTGCGGGGTCTGATGAAGGTCGATGGCGTCATTTTTACAGACACCTTCACAAATGCGGCATTTTTTCTCTTTAAGGAAAAGACAGCTGTCATCGATGTAGGCGATCAGCGGAATGGCCTGCGCAAAGTATATATGGACGGCTTTACTGCTCGATATGTCCTGATTGAATCGATCAGGGTACTCTACCGGGCAGTATTCCACACAGGTCGTACATCCCGTACATTTATTCTCGATGATGTATCTGGGTTTTTTTACAAGGGTAACCGTAAAGTCTCCGGCCTTCCCTTCTACGGCGTCAACCTCCGTATAACTCAGGACCTCTATATTTGGATGCCGGCCGACCTCGACCAGTTTGGGTGAAAGGATTCACATGGAACAGTCATTGGTGGGGTAGGTCTTGTCGAGCTGGGCCATGTGTCCGCCGATGGCAGGCGATTTTTCAACCAGGTAGACCTTGAAACCAGCCGTAGCCAGATCGAGCGAGGCTTGAATGCCGCTGATTCCGCCCCCGACCACCATTACGTCTCCAAAATTTCCCTGCGCCAAAAGACTGGCCGACTGATCGATTCGTTCTTTTTCCACGTTTCTATTTCCTCACCGGGTTGCTTCCGTTTCCTAAATCGTGCCCCTGTAAAATTATCTTATTTATTGGAAGAACACTACATCACTTCCTGAATAATTTCTGTGATGTCCTTGATCTCGATGGTTGCGTCATCCTTCAAGGCCAGACGGCTGTCCTCGAAATTGGCGATACAATAGGGGCAGGCAGTGACCAGTACCTCGGCACCGACGCCGACGGCTTGCTCCACCCTCAGGTCGGAAAAGCGTTCGCCTTTTACCGTTTCCATCCAAATCCTGCCGCCGCCCCCTCCGCAGCAAAGACTGTTTGCCCGCGTGTCAGGCATTTCAACCAGCCTCAGGCCGGGTATCTTGATTAAAGCCTGCCGGGGTTCGTCATACAAGCCGTTGTGCCGACCCAGGTAGCAGGGGTCATGATAGGTCACTTTTCTCCCATATTCCCTGGTGAGTTCAAGCTTGCCGGCATTGATCAGTTCGCATAGATACTGGGAGATATGCACCACCTCAAAGTTCACCATAAATTCAGGGTACTCATTTTTAAACGTGTGGTAGCAATGGGGTGAAGACACCAGGATTTTTTTAACGCCATGTTCGATAAACGTTTTGATGTTTTCCCTGGCCAGACGTTTGAATAGATCTTCATTGCCCGTCTTACGTATGCTCTCCCCGCAGCAATTTTCCCGGGTACCAAGGATGCCATATTGGACGCCGGCGCGGTTCAGGATGGCGGCCGTGGCTGCAGCCACCTTTTTCAGGCGCGGGTCATAGCTGAGGTAGCAGCCGGGGAAATATAAAACGTCCATGCCCTCGGCGAATGCTTGCACAGAAAGGCCCTTGGCCCAATCCGCCCTGGTCTTTCGCTCTTCACCCAAGGGGTTGCCGGCACCGGTAAGGCTGGCACTCACGGTGCGCAGCGGCTTGACTGAATTTGGGAAAATACCATACTCCGTAGCCAGCCTGCGCAAGGATACCCCGGATTCGATCTGCCGGACATCCCTGGGGCACTGTTGCGGGCAACTGCCGCAGGTCGTGCAGCGCCAGATGTCTTCGCTTTCGATGTCCGTCATGCCGAACGTCGCCTCACGGACAAGCTTGCGCATGCTGAACCTGATCACCCGATTCCACGGGCAAACCGCATCGCATAAGCCGCATTGAAAACACGACTTGAATGCATCTCCGCCTTTTGCTTTGATTTCGTCGACGATCTCTTTGAAATCGGCTACCGTCTCCACTGTCTTGTTTTATCCCTTCTTGGCTATCGACATCCTGGTAACGGCATCGATAATCTGCTGCAATCCATGTTTGTTGGCCAGTGACGCCAAACCGATCTCAAGCTCCTCCTGCGGCTCGCTGGCTTCGACCTCCTCTTCTCTTTCCTCCAGGATCAGGGCATCGTTGATGCACCACTTGACGCACAAGGGTTCGTCTTCGCCTTCACACATATCGCATTTCAGCGGCAGGCCGGAATCGGGCTCTTTGAAAATATCCCTGGATGGACACGACGCCCTGCAGAATGCGCACTCGTCATATTCCTTTCCGTCAAGCACATATTTATCTCTGCCCATGCATTCGGCCGGCGCATACTCACCCGCGTACACCGGAACATATATGTCCTTGAGGGGGTGACGAATCACCCGGATACGCGAACGCTCCGGGTTGTTGCTGCTGTATTTCGGCGCAGCGTGAAAGGCAGAGCAGATGACCTCGCACGCCCTGCAGCCATTGCATTTGTCGGCGTCGATTTTTATGGTTTTGATGATTTTCTTTTTCTTCTCAGCCGTCACGACTGCACCTCCTTGTCTTCCTCCACCGAGGCCGCTTTGGATGGTGCATCTCCGGTTTCTGAATAGATGCCTCTTTTTTCGAAGTCATCGAATACGTAATCCAGACCCAACTCATGCAAAGCGGTCTGGGTGGGCACCCCCTGGTCGTTCCAGCCTTTGAATCGGTAATAAGTATCCAGAAGTTTTTCTTCGAGCTCTGGAAATCGCTTCTTCCAATGGTTCTCTGGCGGCTTGTCGTCTTTCCTGCGCATGCCTCTGCGTATATTATTGGCCCTGACTAACGTCCGGTAGCGCTTGGCGGCTTGGGTCAGCTTGTCTTCATCCATTTCAATCCCGGCGCCGGCTTCGATAAATTTGGGGTAGTTGTGTATGTGGTAAGGCGGTTTCAGTGGAAACGAGGACAAGCCGGCGCACATACCGAGCGCGTCGTCGATGTAGTGCATCCGCTCCTGCCAGTCGACAATATCACAGCACATTTCAGGGGTCGGGTAATAGGGGATTGAATTGTCTCCACGAAGTTCCCAGTCCAGGAAATATTGTTTGAATTTTTCGTCCGGAACCTGGAACCAATCCTTTACAAATGCTTCCCGCTGTTCCATCTCCGGAAACGGTGCCTGGGGAAATTGCCCTTCAATCTGGGTAATGTTCATTTTCTCGCCGGTGGCATACATAAGGAAGTAAATCGGATTGAGCATGGACAGCTTGAGCGGCAGCTGTTCATGCTTTTTGATGTTGTTATGGGCATATGCTTCAGCGCCCTTGCCAATCTGTCTGGCCGCCCAATAGGTCCCATTGGCCAGAACATCCCCGATCCCTTCCCGCCGCACAATCTTGTCGAGCAGCCAATAGAATCTCCCCTCATTATCCAATGGCATGCCAGGGAAATCATCGTCCGTCAATATGCCGTTTTCATACAGCTCGAGGGCGAAAGCCATCACCTGTGGGGCCGAGAATCCATCGACCCCGTACTCCGTGGCACTCTGAGCGATACCCAAACCAAACTCGAGGTCTGAAAAAGCCGCCATGGTGTAGGTCAGTTTCGAGAAGCATTTCATCATGTATGTCGGCAGACCCGGCGGGGAAATGGTTGCCCCGCACGTCATCGGGCAGTTGTAGCAACTGATCAGCCGCGTGCGCATACTGTCCAGCGTCTTTGACCACGCGCTGGCGATGTCATCGTTCCAGAAATCTTTTCTGCGGACGCGGGAATTTCCCCACATAAAATTCTCGGTGTGCCACTTCTCGTCATGGACTTTCATCTCTTGAGGTGAGCCCAATCCGGCTAAAATGGGCATGACTCCCGGAACCGGGTTTTCATTGCGGAATTTAATGTATCGCATGACGTCGTTGCAAAGATCCATGAATTCGGCCGGGCGGGCGATATTGACATCCCTGGTTCCGCGAACCACGACCGCCTTTAAGCCTTTATCCCCCATCACGGCGCCGATGCCTCCCCGGCTGGCACTGGAACGCCCCTGCTCGATGGAAGCAAAAAAGACCCGGTTTTCACCAGCCAGGCCAATCGCCGCCACCTGGGCTTTGGGCTCCTTCAATTCCTGTCGAATGAGTTCCGCCGTTTCAACGGCACCTTTTCCCTTTAAATGGGCGGCGTCCCGAATCTCTACATGGCCATCCTTTATCCACAAATAAACCAGATCGGGGGACTTGCCGCGAATGATCACTTTGTCATAGCCGGCATATTTCAGTTCGGGCGCCCAAAACCCCCCCATCATTGAAAATGCCATCAGCAGCGTCTGAGGGGATATGGTGGAGACAATGGTGCGGTTACAGCCGGTTGCAGGGGTACCGCATAGCAGGCCAGAGGCAAAAATCAACAGGTTGTCGGGTGAAAAGGGCTCCACTTCAGGGGGAACCCGATCCCACAAAAGCTTGGCATTGGTGCCCAGCCCCCCCAGATAGAGCTCGGTATCCCTTGGGTCGGTCTCTACCCGCTCAATATTGCCTCGGGTTAGATCGACTTCCAGATTGTAGCCAGTCTCTGCGTACCTCATTTTTTTTCCCTTCTAGATTACCGATATCTGTTGCTGCCTTTTGATTAATGGTGCGCTGTCGATCGCCGTCAATTCATGCGGATGATCTTGACGATTCTGCCCACCCAGTCGCCAGGAAGGTAGACCCGACCGGTCTTGCCGCTCGTTTTGACTTCTTTTTCGATCATCTCTTCCCCGAGGATCTTGAACTCGGTCTTGGGACACAAAGCGGGATTCTCCCTCCTGAGGCTGATTTCCTTCCCCCCCATACCTTTTTTCGCGGCCACCATGTTTTCCCCCATGCGGGGCATTGCCTTTTTTTAATGCCCGCCCCCACCGGAATTTTTAGCTTGGCCCCAGCCGAAGGTCAGGCGGATGGTAGTTTTTCTTATTGATCCGGTGGCTTATGCATTTTCTACCGATTTGCGCCTCACCTGTGATCAGGTTCCACTGACAGGCTACAACATAATTACAAAGTAGCTATAAAGTAGTTATGAATTTGCCCGGAATTTGTCAAGTAAAAACTCATCGGCCTGTTGATGCGCGGTTTTTCAACCTTGGGCCTGCTTGATCGGCAGCGGTCCAGACCCTCACGGTGACATGGTGGTTTTGCCGCCGGTTACCCGGATTGCGTGGGCAAGGCACAACCCATGCCGGTTTTTTTTCCTATGGTTTGGGAAAAATAGTTCCCATTTATATATGTGTTTGAGTTTCAGCAAGCTGCAAGATCCTCGCTAACCTACCGTAATATATAAAATATAAATCAATCAGCCGCCAGATGGAAAAACTGGTCCGGATTTTGATCTATCTCTCCTGTGATAACGCCGTAAAACGTTTTTTTTTACCCATTTTCAACCGCCGGATAAAAAATGAGGCTGCCCATGCGCCTGAAGATACCACTAACATTGACTGTCCTGCTCCTTTCATCCGCCACGGTGAACGCAGAGATGCAGCCGTGGTTGGCCCGCAGTGAACTGCAAATCCGGCTGGCAGAGGCAGCCCGCATAAGGGACGCCTGTACGCACCCGCCAGGGATCAACCCGATGTTCCCCGCAGCGCGATTTTATCAAATGGTCGGCTACAGTCCGGTCTGGGTTGACCGACACGGCCTGCGCCCACAAGGCCAGACCCTGTTGACTGCCCTGGCAGCATCCGCCGATGACGGTCTCGATCCGGATGAATATCTGCTGCCATCCTTGAGAGCGTCGTTGAAACATTCCATGGCCTTTTCAGATGCTATCCTGCTTGACGACCCGATTCGATGCATTCGATTTGATGTGGCACTGACCGATGGGGTGCTGCGCTATATTCAGCACCTGTCCCAGGGTCGGTTGGCCCCGGAGTCGGTTGCCCGGCAATGGTTTGCCCAGCCAAGGGCATCGACCGAAGACATCCCGGCCGAACTGGCCCGGGCCTTGAATCAGAACCGCTTGAAGGCCTATATCGAATCGTTGCACCCCAAAGGGGATGCCTACCGGGGATTGAGAAAGGCCTTGCAGCATTATGAACAGATTAAAAGATCCGGTGGGTGGCCGGCTATCCCGCCGGGCCCCACATTGCAGGAGGGAGACACGGGGCTGCGCGTCGAGGCGCTCAAGCGCCGCCTGAGGATGACGCACGATTTATCCGCAGACATGCCCGTAGACCCTAGCAGGTATGATGAAATCGTAAAATCCGCGGTCAAACGGTTTCAGCGTCGCCACGGTTTAGAGGCAGACGGTCTTGTCGGCAACCAGACCCGGGCCGCAATGAACGTCTCCGTGGAGGAACGCATCACCCAGATGCAACTGAACATGGAGCGCTGGCGCTGGTTTCCGGACAACTTCGGCGACCGCTATGTCATGGTTAATATCCCCGCATTTGAATTACGCGTGATCGAAGCCGGCAAGCACATTGACAGCATGCGCGCCATTGTGGGCCGGAAACAGCGTCAGACACCGGTCATGTCCGGCCGCATGACCTACCTCGAACTCAATCCTTATTGGAATATTCCCCCAAAAATTGCCCGCCGGGACATCCTGCCCAAGGTCGTGGGGGATCCTGCCTACCTTCACCGACAGGGCATCCGGATATTTGACGGTTGGGACCATCAGGCCCGTGAACTGGATCCGGCCGGCATTACCTGGGAAAATCTGTCTGCCCGTTATTTTCCTTACCGTCTGAGGCAGGACCCCTCGGAGGTGAATGCCCTGGGGCGGGTCAAGTTCATGTTTCCCAACACTCAGAGTGTCTACATCCATGACACGCCCAGCAGATCGCTCTTCAATCGGCAGGAACGGAGCCTTTCATCCGGGTGCGTTCGGGTCGAATCGCCACTGGCATTGGCACAATACCTGTTAAACAACCAGGGCTGGGACCGCAGCCGGCTGGAAACCGCCGTAGCAAATGGGCAGCGGCAGGCCGTGGTGCTCGACAACCCGATTCCGGTACATCTGGTATATTTCACGACCTGGGTGGATGGCGATGGCACGGTGCAGTTCCGAGAGGACATATACGGAAAGGATCAGCTACACCAGGCGGCCATTTCCCAGCGCGCCGCCGATTTGATTTTCTGCAGTGATGATGCTGAAAAAGGTCATCTTCTGGCAGCAGGCGCAGCCGTTGATAAAGCGGTGCAATCAACGTCTGGCGGCCCCATACATATCAATCCCTCCGCAATCGAAACAGCCCTCAAACTGGCGGGAAATCCAATGGCCGGACTCTGATCGACCGCATGGGCTACTTGACGATGGGAAGAATTTTCCGGAACGCATCGGTGTTTGCCCGACACGCCCACTGAAAGATGACAATCTCGGTCGAACTGACAACCGCACCTGCCTGTCTCAATAAATTGATGGCGGTGTCACGGTTTTCATCCACACGGGATGCCACAGCATCGGCCACCAGGTGAACTTGGAAACCTGACTGGATAAGATCCAAACATGTCTGGAGGACGCATACATGGGATTCCATCCCAACCACGACGATTTTATGCCGACGGATAGATTGAACCGTTGAGAGAAATCCATCCTCCAGGCAGGCACTAAAGTGCTCCTTATGAAATACCAAGGGAGACCTGATTGCATGGATTATTTCAGGGAGCGTTTCACCAAGTCCTTTTTTGTATTGCTCGGTCAATAAAATTGGAACATCAAGGGCATTGGCGGCCGCAATGATCTGTTTGACCTTGCCGGCGATCGTCTCCCATGAATCGATGGCTTTGAGCATTCCTTGTTGAAAATCGATGATCAGAAGCAGACTGTCTTCCCGGGATGCAATATATTCCGAACGCACCATAATGGTCCTTTGTTCAGGCTTGGCAAAATTTTTCACCGAACTCAAAAGATACTTGCCCTAACCGTTTGCGCACGGCGTTGATGACCGCTTCCCCTTTTGGTTTCCATCGGCCAACTATTTGGTCGAAAACTTCAGTGCTGCTTCCAGCAGATTTTTTTGAACCGGATCGCTGAACCAACAATCAAGGAATGCACCGTTTTTTGATTTGATATTGTTTTCGTATCTTCGTTTTATCTCTTCCACTTTAGCGGCTTTGACAACCGATAATGCCTGGCTTGGGTAGCTTGCGATCTGGGAAAGCCGTTCCAACGTAAAGTCTTCAAGCTCTTCTGGTTGGCCAATTACATCGATCAACCCGATAATCTTCGCATCTGCAAAGGACATAAACTCGCCGCTGTAAATCATCTGTGTCGCGTACTGGTTTCCGATTGTATGCCTAAGCATCATATCAGCCAGATAAGGAACCGGAACGCCGAGTTTCAACTCGTTCAAGCCGATTTTCTTTATCTCGGATGACGCATATCTGTAATCGCAGGTCAGCGCAAGAATATTACCCCCGGCTACCGCATGGCCGGAAAGCGCACAAACGGTGGGAATAGGAACTGTAAAGAGGTTCAAACACAATTGGTTGAACCGTTCCAGAAAATTGCCCATTGCCGGTCGGTCAAGTTTTAGCAGTTCGGGCAGATCGAAGCCGGCACTAAAGAACTGTTGGCCCCCGCAAAGCACCATTCCGCGAGCAGTTCCCTTTATTTCGGCCAGGGACTTTGATAATTCATCGACCAATTTCAAGTTTATCGGATTGGCAGGACCGCTGTTCAACCTTAAGATTGCGATGTGATCCTGGAATTCTTTGATCACGGTTTGCATGTCAAATCCTTTCATCCTTAAAATTTCAAATGGCTGCTTCGGTCGAATCCGCATAGCTTACAATGGTCAGCAGCGGCTCCAGCATCATAAACTTATCGAAACAATGCCAATGAAACTGAATTTTGTCAACATGTTAGGTTACCAGAGGCGTACTTACCGTACGCTGCAGTGACGAGGGATGACGCGTAACGCAGATACTGGCCTTTCTAAGGTGCCGTCACGCTTTAGCGCCCTACCCTGCTTCCATCATCCCCCCATCCTCCCACCACCCAAAAAAATGAGCCATCGCCCTAAACCTTTTCGCCAGGTCGCCGATAATCATATCGTTCCGCATGAATTCGTTCCAAAGTTCCGCAGTTCTATAGTTCTACAGTTCTACAGTTCCAGAAGACCACAGCCCAGGATAGACCAATCAACCGGGGGTGCTATGACCGCAAACCAAAAGGTGCCGCGAGTAGAACAGGGACACCCGCATCCAAAACGACTGCGACAGTCCCAGCAATTGAAAAACCGACCGATAAAAAGAATCATTGACGGGGAAAGATTTGATACCGAAACCGCACTCGAAATTGCAGCAAGGGAAAATGGTCTGCCTTTTAACGATTATTACCATATATCCGAAACACTCTACCAGACCCAGTACGGGACCTATTTTCTGGCCGGTTCGGGTGGACCGCTGACAAGGTATGCCTTCGAATATGGCGGTGTGAAAGGCTATGGTTCAGGCATTTTCCCGCTATCCGAAGATGACGCCTACGAATGGCTGAAAATCAACGGGTACACCGATGCCATCGAGGAGCATTTCAGTCACATGACCGAAAACGCATAACCGCCAACGCGATGGACGTCAATTGTTAAAAGGCCGGATAATGACCGGCACCACACCGCCCCTCGCATCGAGCTTGCCAAGCTTCGCCAATGCCCGCTGATTCAACCATGACCATGAACCATGGGAACGGTTTCGACCATACCGACGGCACTGAGGTGCTCGGCCTGATCTAAATTGCCGGCGCACGTGCTATGACCGGTCGTACGGAAAATAGACCGCCACCTTGCCAGTCTTTTTTATTCCTTTCGGGACGCCAACAGCGAGCTCATCTCAATGGGGAAGGGGAATACGATTACGGTACCCTTGCTGTTGCTGATGTCGTAAAGGGTCGACAGATACCGCAGCTGCATCGCTTCGCGTTGGGTGGCCAATTTAGTTGCGGCGGATACCAGCTTGTCGGCGGCCTGCTCCTCACCGGCCGCATTGATGATTTTGGCCCGGCGGATGCGTTCGGCCTCGGCCTGCCGTGCAATGGCCCGCACCATGCTTTCATCGATGTCCACGTGCTTGATTTCCACGTTGCTGACCTTGATGCCCCATTCATCAGTCTGCACATCCAAAATCTCCTGGATGTCGTTGTTGAGCTTGTCCCGCTCCGCCAGCATCTCGTCCAGGTCGTGCTTGCCCAACACGGACCGCAGGGTCGTCTGGGCAAGCTGGCTGGTGGCTTCCCTGAAGTTTTCCACCTGATTGATGGCCCGTTCGGGATCGACGACCCGGTAGTACAACACGGCGTTAACCTTGACCGATACGTTGTCCCGGGAGATGACGTCCTGGCTGGGCACATCCTCGACCACCGTTCTCAGATCGACCCGTACCATCTGCTGGATCAGGGGAATCAGAATGAAAAAACCCGGTCCTTTGATGCCGGTAAACCTTCCCAGAGTGAACACGGTCGCACGCTGATACTCCCGCAACACGCGTATGGCCGAAGCGAGGAAGCTGACGACCAGTATGACAGCGATCAGATAAATGGTAATGGGCGGCATGTGCACCTCCTTATTTGTCCGGATTTCTTTTTTTTTGCACGTGCAGAACCAGGTTGCTGTGTCCGCACACTTCCACACGCTCATGGGGTGCGAAGTTTTCCTTGCCGATGGCTTTCCATCGTTCACCGCCGCAGCGGACATATCCGCTCTCTCCCGACCATTCCAACACCACGGCCGCTTTGCCGGTCCAGCTTTCGCTGCCGGTGGTGACCGGCCGGCGTTGAGCCCGCCAGACATAGCCCAACAAAAAGATCATGAGTGCGCCGCTGACGGCTGCAGACACCCCAATCACCGGCCAGGATATCCTGTAACCGGGAATATCCCGGTCAAACAGCATCATGGCCGCCAGTACAAAAGCAACGATGCCGCCAATGCCCAACACACCGAAAGACGGAAGGAATGCTTCGGCGGCCATCAGCGCGATGGCCAGCAGCAACAGTCCGAGCCCGGCGTAGTTCAAGGGCAGCAGGTTGAGGGCATAGAACCCTACCAACAGACAGATCGCCCCGATGACACCCGGCCCGATGGCGCCGGGGTTGGAAAACTCAAAAAACAGGCCATATACGCCGACCAGAATCAGGATGAAAGCGATGTTGGGATTCGTCAGCACGGCGAGCAAACGGTTGCGCCAGTCCGGGGCGATGGTTTCGGTTTTCAAACCGGTCGTGGCCAGTGTCATTGGGCGGCCGGCCACGGAGACCGACCGGCCGTCAATCTTCCGCAGCAGGTCATCGACGTCGGATGCGACCACGTCGATGACCTGCTGCTGGAGCGCTTCGTTGACCGGCAGACTGGCCCCTTCCCGAACGGATTGTTCGGCCCATTCGGCATTGCGATCCCGCAGTTGGGCCAGACTGCGGATGTAGGCCACGGCATCGTTGACCATTTTGGACGTCATGGCGTCCGGGGAGGGTGGCTTTTCAGGATGATCTTGCTTGTCGTCATCCGGGGGCGGCGGCTTGCTTCCCGGCAGGGGAAGTCCTCCTCCGACCTGGATGGGGGTGGCCGCGCCCAGATTGGTCCCGGGCGCCATGGCGGCAATGTGGCAGGCATAGAGAATGTATGTGCCCGCGCTCGCGGCTCTCGAACCCGATGGATAGACAAACCCGGCCACAGGCACCGCCGATCCCAGGATGTTCCGAATGATGTCCCGCATACTGTCGGCCAGCCCGCCGGGCGTGTTTATGGTCACCACGATCATGGCCGCATCCCGCGAACGGGCGGCCGCAAAGGCGGAGCGGATGTAGTCGGCGGTGGCAGGCCCGATGGGCCCGCTGATGGTAAGGATCTGTACCGGACCAGCGGCGCCCGAATCCGGTCCGTCGGCCTGAACCGGTAATGCGGCTAGCCACCCTGACAACAAAATCAACCAACAGGCGAGCTTTTTCATCGGGATCCTTCCTGTTCAATCGGAAATGGCGGATCGCGTCAGGCCGGTGTGTCTGCGTTTTTTCCTGCGTGCGTGGTTGCACCGGCGACTCTTCTGGGCCGACCTGCCCAGACTATCACTTCAAGAAAGTAAAACCAATGGGTTGGCCACGGTATTTTGATTCTGATCGTAGCGCAGCCCGGCCGGTCAATACACGCTTTCCGAGGTTTGAATACCGGTTTTACCCCATTGCCCCTCCGGACGCCTACCGGCACCAAAGCAGGCTGCCGACGCGGGGAACGCCGTCTATCACGCCCTCGGCATCCGCGCCACCGACACCTCCATCCGCTTCAGCTCTGCCGCCCGATAAAACAGCGCGGATAGGCGGCCTGACCCATGCTAGTGCAGTTTGCCTACATCAAACCCGAGTCACTGAATGAAGCTGCCGGGCACCTCAGCCGTGCCGGCGCGGTGGTTCTCGCCGGCGGTACCGATCCGCTCACCCGCATGCGGGAGCACATTTTTGAAGTCCGGAAAGTCGTCAGCATCAGTGGTCTGGCCGAGCCGCCTTCTTATTCGACAGATCGATACCCACTGCCAAGTCGGTTTGTCAGATCATTTGCATTTTACGGTAAAGCCGCAACAGTGTGATGTCCACGATTGCGAACAGGACAATGGGGAGGAACAGAAAGATCAGGGTCAGGATGGCAGATAGGGACCGATTGGATGAGGAGAGCAGCGGAAACAGGGTTCCGGTGAAGGAGTCCACGCTGCCTCCGCCGATAAGGAATACCAGAAAATACTCTGAAAAGGCCACCAGGAAAACCACACTTCCTCCGGCAATTACCGCAGGGATGAGCAGCGGCAGTTCCACCTTCAACATGATTGCAAGGGGCCCGGCCCCCAGATTCCGGGCGCACATCCGATAGTCCTCCCCCATGCTTTGAAAGCCGGCCACCAGGGCCCGGAACATATATGGGTAACTGAACATGGCCAGCATGATGACGACCCCCAGCATGGTTTCCGTCAAAGACAATTTGATGAAAACGTAATGCAGACCCATGGCAAAGGTCATGGGCGGGACCAGGGCCGGGGTGAGCAGCAGCCCCTCCACCAGCGCCTTGCCCCGAAAATCTACCCTGGCGAAGACGGCGGCCGGGACCAGGCACATGGGAAGCGTGGCAAGGACCGTCAGCAGGGAGAAGAGAAACGAGGAGCCCAAGGAAGTGAGGATCCGCTCATGGTGCCGGACCAGGTAGGCGATGGCCTGCGGGGAAAACGCTTCCGGCCAGACATGCGGAAAACGCCAGCCAGGAGCCAGGCCGATCAACACCAGGACGACCACTGGCAGGACAAAGAGCACCCCGAGCACCAGTAGTGTGACGAGGTGCTTCATAGTTTTCTCACCCCGTCTTCGAGGCGGCGGACCACCTTGGAATAGGCAATGATGAAGAGCACGGCAAAGCAGAACATGATGGTCAAAATGGCCATGGCCTCAGGCCGCCGAGCCAGGTCGTGTTTAAAATAGAGGTTGTAGACCTGGATGCTGAGCATGCCGGGCCGGCTTTCGCTTAAGATGTAGGGGATGTCAAACGCGCCGAAGCTGTAAAGAAAAAGAATGATGAAACCCGTGTGCATGGCTGGAGCCAGGCGGGGCAGGACAATGCTGAAAAAGATCCTCAGGCCCGAGGCGCCGAGCATGGCCGCGGTCTGGATCTGTCTGGCATCGAACCGGACCAGCATGGCCATGACCAAAAGCATGGCGAAAGGGGTGCCTTTGAGGGTGTAGGCCAGTATCATCCCGATGCCCCAGCCGGAGTAGAGGACATTGGGGAATTCAGTCATGGATCGAATCAAGCCCAATTGATGGGCGGCCGAGGCCAAAATGCCCGATTGGCTCCAAAAAACCAGCACCACAAAGGCAACGGCAATATGCGGAAGGATCAGTGGGATTTTGTAGACCAGGGCAACGGTGGCCAGCCTTCCGGGCAGCTTCCAGATTCTGTAGGCAAGCAGGGTGCCGATCGTTACGGCGGAGGCGGCCGAAACCGCCGCCACCCCCAGTGAAAAAACGAACGAGGCGAAAAAGGACGAATCGGTCAGCAGCTGCAGATAGGCGTCCGACATCCCGCCCGGGTAGGGCAGCGGGGTGAGGAGACCGAAGGACTGGCAAACGGTTAAAAAGATCCCGCCGCAGAACAGAGCCAGGTAGGGCAATGCCAGGGGGCTCAGCTTCAGGATGAGACTACTCGTTGAGGACATGGTCCCGCCATCCTCGTTCTATAGCTTCCAGGTAGTCGGCTGGAATTTCGGGAACCGCCGCCGGGTTCAATTGTTCCGGCCCCAGCGTCGCCGGACCCAGATCGACGGCCTGGAACCGTCGACGGTCCTCCTGACGCAAGCGTTGGGGATCCAGGGCCGGGAAGTCCCCCCAGTTCTCCGGGCGGTACTTGGACAGCTGTGCATCCACGGAGATGAGAAAATTGGCCAGCACCATGGCCCCGGCCTTGTTGGGGCTGTTGAAGGGAATGGCCGTGAAATGCGTGTTGTAGATGGAGCCTTCCTGCATCACGAAGGTGCGTACGGTTTCCGGGTAGGTGCCTTCGATAATTTTATTCTGGGCGTGGGGGGGGTGGTAGGACATACCGAAAGACACCTCGCCCCGGGAAAAGAGCGTATCCAACGCCGCGCTGTCCTTGGGATAGGTTCTGCCCTTCTGCCACAAATAGGGCTCGATATCATTGAGCCATTGCCAGAGCAGCGGGGCGTTTTGGGCAAAACGATCCGGGTCCCATCCACCCATATACTGGGCATGGCCACCGGTAACGGCGTAGAAAACCTGGCGGAGGAAGGCAGACCCCGTGAAATCCGGCGGTTGGGGATAGGTGAAGCGGCCCGGATTGGCCTGCATCCACGCTTTCAGTGCGGCCAGGGTCGTCGGCGGTGTAACGATGTGGGCCGTGTCGTATTCGAAAACAAACTGGGCCCGGCCGAATGGCGCTTCGTAGCCATCCACCGGATAGCCGAAATCGAAGGTGACGCTGTCCGGATCCACAACTTGCTGAACGTTGGGCAGTTTTTGGGCAAAAGGGCCGAACAGCAGGCCCGCCTTCCTGGCATTCTTGAAATTTTCTCCGTTGATCCAGAGCAGGTCGATATTGCCCTTTTTCTTGCCCGCCGCTTTTTCATTGAGCAGTTTGTTGACGAAAACCCCGGCATCCATGGGGACCCGAACGAGATCGATCTCGTAACGCGTTTTCATTTCCCCGGCCACATAAGTGTCCACCCAGGTATTAACATGGGCCCAGCCGCCGAACATGTACCAACTGACCTGGCTGCCCCGAGCTTGTTCTTCAATCTGGGAAAACGGGGTCTTTGCCAGGTCGGCATCGGTTTGCTGCGCATATAGCCCACCAGGCACTGACACAATGAAATAAAGGCCGATGATGATTAGGACGCGTTTCATAGTTTTGTCTCCTTCAATACGGTTTGAGGGCCAACGTCACCCGCTGACCGGGCATGAACCGGTCGTCCTGGCTGTAGGCGGTGTAGACGGTGCCATGTAAATCAATCGTATAGGCCGAATAGTGGCCGGCAAATGTTTTTTCCACAATGTGCCCGGGACCCGCTTCATCGGCGGTCATGGCCAGGTTTTCAGGCCGGGCCAGAATGACGCCGGACGAATTTCTACTGACGTCGTATCCGTTGACCCGGAAAAGGGCGAATAAATCCTCGGGAATGGGGTTGACCGGCCCCAGAAACCGGGCCACCTCATGGGAGGTGGAGTGAAAATAGACCTTTTTGGGGGCATCAAACTGCATTAGGCGGCCGTTGAGCAACACGCCTATTTGATCGGACATGGCAAAGGCCTCTTCCAAATCGTGGGTCACGCTGATTGTGGGGATGCCGAACTCCCGCTGGGTGCGGCGGATGAAACGGGCCGTCTCCATTTTCAGGTTGCGGTCCAGGTTGGCGAAGGGTTCATCCAAAAGAAGCACCGCCGGGTTGACGATCATGGCTCTCGCGATGGCCACCCGCTGCTTCTGACCGGCCGACAGTTGGGCGGGGTAGTGGTCGCCCATATCTTCGAGCTGAAAATAGTCGAGCATGCGGTCCACCTGAAAGCCGATCCGTTGTTTATCCTCTTTCCGGGCACGCAGGCCGAAACCGATGTTGCCCCTGACCGTCATGGTGGGGAAGAGCACATAATCCTGGAAAACGATGATCACGGGATGCTTCTTGGTCGGTGGATGCGAAAAGTTGACCGTCCCGTCGTCCGGGCGGTCCAGTTGGGCAATGATCTTGAGCAGGGTGGTTTTGCCCACGCCGGAAGGCCCGACAATGGAAACCAGCTCCCGTGGCCCGACATCGAAGCTGATGTCTTCCAGAACGGTTCGGCTTTTGAAGCGCTTGGTTATTTTACAGACGCTAAGATCCATGGGATATTGTCCAAGTATTGTTCGATTTTGGCAAGGGTTTCCGGATTCCGCAGGAGCCGATCGGTCTGGGTGTATTCATACCAGGCCATGAAACACCAGGCGAGCGCGCGCAGCAGGATCGTCTTTTCCAGCACCCGGGTTTTGGTGACCAGTTCGTCCATGTCCATGTCCGGGCAGGCCTTACGTCGGTAGGCTGCCAGGAACCGTTTTTTCTCATCCGGTGTCAGGATGATGTCGCTCTTCCACAAGGTGGTGGTGGGAACCATAAAATGGCCCAGGTCCTGATACCGGTGGGATGCCACGGCCTTTTCCCAATCCACCAGGTAGGCGCCGGCCTCACCGATCAGAAAGTTGCCTGCGTTGACCTCGGTATTGACAATGCAAAGCGCTTCATTAGCGAACAGGGGGCGGGTCCGTTCGGCCAGTTCGAGAATGCTGTCGAGATACGCCCGGATTTGATCGTGCGCCTCGTGCCGGGGGTGGTCGGCAAAACGGTCGAGCAGCCCCGCGCTCTCCCGGGCGATGTCCGTCACGGGGTCGGCCTGTACAATCAGACCCTTGGGCACGGGGACTGCGTGGATGCGGGCAAAAATCTGCGCGGCTCGCTCCAGGTCCCGCCGGTAGTCCAGGGGGGTGCCCGGCAGGAAGCTCATCAGCAGGGCGCCGCCGCCAAACGGTTCCGCGTGGGGATGACAGGCGATGGGCCGCGGAGTGACGCCGGTTGCGGCCAGGGCTTGGAGGACCATGTACTCGTAGGCAATCTGATCCTCTCCCAGTCCCAGTTGACTGCCATGGTTAATGCGCAACACCCGGCGCCCGTTGGCGCCGTCAACGCGGTAATTGGCATTGTATTCCCCGGCAGCTAAAAACGATATGGCCACAGGGCTGTCGACCCAGCCCCATGCCCGCATGAATTGGTTGATTCTTTCCAGCGTTTCTGGTTCGTTCATTTTGCCACCACGTTGGCTTACCGTTTTAATGATGATAATACGATCAATAATATCCAATAATACCATAGGCGCCGGACAAGCCCCGTCGGAACAAGAGCCGTTACACCCACGACACCCAGGCAAATCAGCGAAAAGAAGGTGTAAAAATAGCCCTTGGCCACCAGACCGGTCAGGAAAAACATACTGATGTTCACAATCACCATCAAATTGTTCAATCGGCTGAGATTGCTCCAATAATTGACATGATCCGCATCAAATACACTTTCCAGTCTTGAGTATTGAGCTTTCATCATTCTATCCCCACCCTTCCGAAATCCGTTAAGGTATTTTACCTTTTGTCGTTTTGGCTCGATGAAAATTACATGCGACCTCTGAATCCTTCGTTCATGTTGATAAAAAGAAAGTTGTAAGGTTCTTTGATCCTGGCCGACGAATGGCACAGATAGAAAGCGTAGTAAGCAAAAAATTAAAAGCGCTTTCAAACTTTTCATTAAGGAGGCTTCAATGAAAACAAAATATAGATTTCGCATCGTACTGATCGCTCTAATGAGCACTTTCCTTTTTTCTTTGAGCTGGGCATCCGGCACCGGGCGTGTATTCGTTCTCGAGTCGACGCCGAAACACCCGCATGCCAGTGGAACCGCTGTCATTGCCGACGATCATATCAATCTTCAGTCCCGGGGGCTTAATCCCGAAGCGGTTTACACTGTCTGGTTCGTCAACATGAAACCCAAAAAGAGCGAAACAGGCGCTGGCTCGGCGCCATACATGTTCAAAACCGACCAGTGGGGCAATGGCAGTTACAGTGCGCCATTGGATGAGACTCCCCTTGGAAAATGGTCGATGATTATGGTGGTTCAGCATCCCAATGGCGACCCGACGGATATGAAAAATATGGTCGGTGCCTTGAAGGCCGCGCTTTAACCCTATTGGTGCAGTCCACCTGCCCTCGGACAGGATCGCAGGGCAGGTGCTGCACAATTTTATTTCGCAATCACCTCACCATGAGGTTGCCCGACAAAAGGATCCAATTCCCATTTGCAAAATGGTCCCAATTTGTTACCCTTACGCATCCGGTTATCTGCAATCTGTCAACTCGGGGTGCCAGTCGCCATGCAAGACCCGTTGCAATTGAATGCTGATCAGTGGGTGGATCGATACGCGGATGCGCTCTTTCACTTTGCAAAGGCCCGCGTCAAGGACAGGGCCACTGCCGAGGACCTTGTCCAGGATACGTTTATGGCGGCTGTGCAGTCACAGCAGCGGTATAAAGGAAAATCATCCGAGAAAACATGGTTGTTCGGTATTTTGAAACACAAGCTCATAGACCACTATCGCAAGCAGAAAAACGTGGTGAACGTTAATGACTTCATCGAGGATCCTGACCAAATGGAAACCTTTTTCAATGTTAAGGGCGGTTGGCAAATGCGCCCGGCGCATTGGAGCACCAATCCGGGCAAAGCGCATGAAACCAAAGAATTTCTGGACCATTTTTTCCGCTGCCTGTCAGGGTTGCCGAAACGAACAGCGGATGTATTTACCCATAGGGAAATCGACGGATTGAGTACCGGCGAAATATGTACGCTGCTCGGCATCACCGAAAACAACTGCTGGGTGATCCTGTATCGCGCACGCATGCTGCTGCGCAAGTGCCTTGAACTGGTAGGATACACCACCTCGGCAAAAGGAGATGAGGCATGAAGCTCTGGATGCTCCGCTGCCAGGATGTTAGCCAAAAAGTCTCCCAGTCCATGGATGCGTCGTTGCCATTAAGCCATCGTTTGGCGGTTCGCATGCACCTGATGATGTGTCGATACTGTGCCCGGTTCCAACGCCAACTGGTCATGCTCAGGCAATTGAGCCGGGCCGAGGATCCGTATCGGGCGAGCGACAAGACGCCTGAAAACCTCTCTGAAACTACTAAAAGGCGAATTAAGGAAAAACTTCGATCTATTCACTGAGCATCAATCACCGCCATTCCTCCTGACCATTCTTCGGCTTACCGTACCGGCAAACTTATTTCGATGGATTCAATTGACAAGTATGTATAACAATGTTTAACATTGTGTATCAAATGATATGTTATACTTCAACAAAACCAACCGGAAAACGCCAATGACCTGATAATCCGATAAGCGGCCTTCACCATCCTCTAAAGGAGTTATTTCATGCCTCGACTCGACTTAATGCCGGAACCCATGCGTTCTCACCTTGCCAAGCTTCCATGTCCATCCTTTCCAACGAATCCCTGGGTCATAGGGCCGAAATTGACCGAGCGGCGCGTATCCCTGATTTCGACGGCCGGGTTGCATCGTCGCGGTGATCGCCCCTTCGAATCCATGACCGGGGATTACCGCGTCATTCCTGGCAATATCCAGGCTGAAGAGTTGGTTATGACCCACATTTCGACCAATTTTGATCGGACTGGTTTTCAACAGGACTGGAACGTGGTTTTTCCTTTGGATCGGCTGCACGAAATGGCTGACAACGGCCTGATCGGCAATGTTGCGGACTATCACTATTCGTTTATGGGAGCCACTGATCCGGTTGCAATGGAGCCCGAGGCCCGCCATCTGGCCGAACTCCTGATAGGTGACCGCGTGGATGCCGCCATGCTTATTCCTGTTTGACCGTTCTGCACGCGCGCCGTGGGCGCGTTGGGGCATTATCTGGAAAATGCGGGTGTGCCGACGACCCAGATCAGTTTAATACGCGAGCATACCGAAATTATCCAACCTCCACGAGCGCTCTGGGTGCCGTTCGAACTCGGAAGGCCCCTGGGTGTGGCTGGAGACCGATCCTTTCAGAATCGCGTCCTGCTTACAGCACTTCGCCTGTTGGAGGCACAGCAGGGGCCATTGCTGGTCGATTTTCCAGAAGCGGCCTATGCGGACAGGATCCAGGGAGAATCGCAACCAGCGGTTTGGGCCTGCCCTGTCAATTTTGAACGAAAAACGCAGGAAGAACCAGATTCGGAACGACGATTATCATCTTTTTTGGATGAAGTCCGCCAGTTAAAGCCTTGGTATGACTTGCGAATGGAGAGAGTCAACCGCACCGCGATGGTAAGCTTTACACCTGATGCAGCAGCACGCCTGCTCACCGATCTGGCCAGAGGCAAACTTCCGGACCATCAATTGGCGGATATTCCTTTGGCCGCCGCCATTCGTATCGCCGCCCAGGACATCAAAGCGTTTTATTTTGAGGCCACAACGGCCAAGCCAGGTGCAAAAGTACCTTCCAGCGAAACATTTTCACGATGGTTTTGGCAGGAGACCGCAGCGGGATGCACTCTGACCACTGTAAAACAATGGTGCCTGGATCAGAATGACAAAGCACTGCGAATGACTGGCGCCATGCTGCTTGTTCCGCTGGATCGATCATAATTCAAAGCGAGGATTATCATTGGAACAATTATTAAACATTCGTGAGGCAGCCGAATTTTTGAATGTATCGGAGATGACCATACGGCGTTGGACCAACCAGGGAGCATTGAAATGCTACCGTGTCGGCGGAAGGCGCGCACGGCGTTTCAAGCAAAAGGATTTACAAGCATATCTTGAAGACAATACGCGATCAGCCAGCCCTGAGATGGTTTCGCTTGGTTTTGGTGAATTGACTGTACCGGACGGGGCTCACATTACTCACCTGAGTGTAAATGACGATGAAGCGATAGATGTTGCAGCTGCATTCATTGCAGATGGATTGATAAAAAACGAATCGATTTGCATCGTAACCCCAGAAACTGAAGTTGAAAAAATTGTCGCCTCCTTGGGGCAACGTAAACTTGATCTCAATGGGTTTGGAAAAGCAGGCCGACTGCACTTCAGCAACGGCATGCCAACGCCCCAAGGACAAGCCGAGTACCTATCACAAATCGCTGGGTCGTCTCGAAGACGCCTAAGAGTATTCGGCGACATGACCTGGACAAAGGATAAACGTTGGCGTTCGGAAGACCTTCGTGAGCTTGAGGAAAAGGTCAATATAACCCCAATAAGTAACATGCTGTTTTTCTGTCAATACAAGCTTGGACGGTTTTCCGGAGAAGAAGCGATGTTGGCCATCGAGACGCACAGTCACTGCGTTTACCGCGGTTTACTCAAAGAAAGTCCTTATCGCAGTTAATGCCGTCCAAGGTGCCTTTTCATTGATATGCTGCACCTCGACACGAACCAACTCGAGTCAACTCTGGAACACTTGACCGAAGCGGATGTCAGGCCATGCCTTCCGAGGTTGGGCAATATTTCATCCCCTAACCTCAGCCACTGTAATTCACATTTCTAACGCTCTGCCGGTGGACCACGGCCTCTGACGGCTACTGTAAGGAATTTCTGGATTCTCCGACTATGGTTCAGACGATGTTCACGACGCCTTTACCTTAAATGAATAAATAGAACCGTGGCCGGTAGTGTTCAATTGTATCCGGACGACAACGCTTGGGAAAGGATATGGCGAGATGAAGAAAGCGGGCAATCATAAGTGGCTTCGCAAGGCGGCCGTAATCGGGTTGATCCTGGTCGGCATGGCCGTCTTCAACTATCTTGATTTAGGGCAATACCTTTCCCTTGACTACATTAAAGCGTCCCAGGATAAATTCCAGATGCTTTACCAATCACACCAGGTGCTTGTAATTGGAGCCTACATGGGACTTTACGTCGTGGTGACCGCCCTGTCGCTGCCGGGGGCCGCGGTGATGACTCTTGCCGGTGGAGCACTGTTCGGGCTGACCATCGGAACCGTGGCGGTTTCCTTTGCCAGCACCATCGGCGCTACCCTGGCTTGCTTTGTCTCCCGCTTTCTCCTGCGTGATTGGGTGCAGAATAAATTCGGCGACAAACTTGCCTCAATCCACACCGGTATCGAAAGGGAGGGCGCCTTCTATCTTTT
>NZ_JAWOHB010000029.1:0-24388 GCF_046496365.1 Desulfosarcina sp. | reverse complement strand
ACGCGCAGAAGGCGCAGCCGGTTTCACAAATGTTGGTGTAGTTGGGATTGGTGTCCACCACAAAAGTGACCACATCGCCCGGAAAACGACGCACCCGTTCGGTGTGGGCCAGGCTCATCAACTGACCCATCGGCAGGTCGGTCAACAGCTCCAGCGCTTGGCGCCGGTCATAGCGCCGGGGGGTATGGGCTGCGGCGATACCTGCGGTCATGGGTCGATCCACGGTGGCCTGTCGGTCCTCAGCGGGCGCATTGAAACAGCGGTGTTCGGTAAAAGGGTTCCATTTCCTGAAAAAACCGATCTTGCCCCTGGATGTCGCTCTCATCCAGGCATCGCCGGATGGCCCCGAAATAACGGCGAATCAGGTCAGGCGCAACATCGAGTGCCCGGGCGGCTTCCCCGACGGCCCCGGCCACAAGACCGGCTTCCTTCTGCTTGAATTCGTCGAGCCAGCGGCCCATGGACCGCTTAAGCCATTGGGGGGCATCCTTTCTGACCACCCATCGGGCAAAGACAAACGGCAGCCGCTGGCGCTCAAACCACACTTGTGACAGATCCGTCACATGGGAAAAACGGCTCCTTCCATCCGTCGCGGCCCCTTGGATCAGGGCCCGATCACCGATCAGCAGTTCAGCGTCCGCTTCACGGCCGGCGTTGACCCGCTGGGGCAGACGATCGAACCCCAGGGTCTGACCCAGGAGCAGATGCAGCAGTTGGACACTGGTCGCCGATTCGCGGGTCACCCGAACGGTATTGGGTGCATGCATCGCTTCAAAGGGGAGGCGGGAAAAAAAAAGCACACTCATGCAAGGCCCTTTGGCCGCTATGCCGAAGGGTCCCAACATTTCGACCCGACCCGCCAGCCGGGCCAGCCCCACGACCGGAACCGGAGCGGCAGCAACCCTGCCCGTCAGCAAGGCCCCGATGCTGGCTTCGGGCACCAAGGGGACGAAATGGCAACCCCGCGGCACCCCCAATTGGCGGTAAGGGGCCATGTTGGCGTAAGGGATCATGCCCAGCGCGACACTCATGGCGCAACCTGCCGCAGTGCAAAGCCTCCGTCGCGCTCAGCAGGTGTGAACCCGGCCGTCACGATGGTCTCCACCATTTTTTCGCGGGCCAGCCCGACCGGTGTGGCGGCGCCGGCCAGATGCGCAATCTTCTCCTCGCTGATGGTTCCGTCCATGTCATCAGCCCCCCAGCTCAAGCCGGCCGCCCCGACTTCGAGGCCGGTCATGGGCCAATAGGATTTCAAATGCGCAACATTGTCCAACACCAAGCGCGAGACAGCCAGCACACTCAGGGTTTCCAGCGGCGTGGGCCCCCGTTGGATGAAGTGGCCGGCGCCGGGCTGAAAAGGCAGGGGAATAAAACAGGAAAACCCACCCGATTGGGCCTGGGCCCGCCGTAGGATCAGCAAATGCTCGACCCGCTCGCCCCAGTTGTCGCCGAAGCCGAATAACATGGTGGCGTTGGTGGGGATCCCCTTGCTGTGGGCCAAGCCGTGGATGCGCAACCAGTCGCCGGGGCTGGTTTTGTTCTTCCAGTGCCGGCGGTAAAGCCGCTCCGAAAAAATCTCCGCCCCACCGCCGGGCATGGCGTTCATACCGGCTGCCTGGAGCTGGTCCAGCACCTGCGATTCGGATAAACCGGCGGTCCGGGCAAAATAGGCAATTTCAACGGCGGTGTAGGATTTGATGTGCAGCTCCGGGAAGCGGTCGCGTAAGCTTCGAACCAGCTGCAGATTACGCTGGAAGGGCCAGATCTGATTCAGCCCGCCGACAATGTGCACTTCAATCGGTTTGAGGCGGGTCACCGTCTCCAGGATCTGCGCTTCCTCGAGCACATAGGCATGGGGCGCGTCTTTGGATGCGGCGTAGTTGCAGAAGGTGCACCCACTGCTGCAGATGTTGGTGGGATTGATCTGCAGGTTGAAGACATAGGTGGCCAGCCGACCGAATCGCTGGCCAATCGTCGCCAGCGCGGCCATCCCGAGCCGGTGCAGCCGCTCGGGGCTGATGGCTTCCGCCAGGCTGTAGGCCTCTTGACGCGAGAGGCGCTCGCAGCGGGCGCCTTTTTCCAGCGCCCGGTCAAACAGGGAAGTGCCCATGGGAAAATGGTTCCTGACTCGCAAAACACTCGCCAACCGGTGTGGGTGTCAGATTCGGCCGGCCGGCAGACCTAACTGCGTCCAGATCCGGTCCACCCGTTTTTCGACCTGCGGGTCGAATTCAACGGGTTTGGGATATCCTGTTTTCCAGCGGGCGTCAATGGCAATGGGAAAATCGAAAATCAACCGATTGCCGGCCACCGTTCGACCGGCTGGATAGAGATCCGCCAATGGATCGAAACGGGTGAACCAGCCCCATAGCACAAGCATCCGGTCGGTTAAGGGAACGTCCGACGAAACGATGATCTGAAACAGGTATTCCCTAGAGGCCGGATGATGGATCAAAGCCTGGCGCACCGGTTCAATATCCCGGCAGGCGTCCTTGACCTGGACAATCAAAAACGCCGGCCCCAGCGCCGTGGTGGCCTGTACGTCCGGGTGCAGATCGACTGGCGCGGGAACATGGCTGGGATGGTCGTTGCGCAGGGGCTTGCCTGCATCCGTGGCCATGAGGATCAACCGGCTGCCGGTATTCATGGCCGGGCCCGTGAAGTCCAGGCTGTCCTGCGCCGTGGGGGCAAGCAGGTGAATGCCGGTTTTCGCATCCAGGTTTCGCCACAGGGCCTGGCTCACCGCCGCCATATCGCGCACATCCACCCCCTGATCCACGGTGATCATCACCTTGGTCAAAGAGACCTGTCCTTCCCCGAGCATGCCCAATGTGTGTTTCAGGGCCTCCTTGGGGTAGCGCTCGTTCACCGACATCACTGCCAGGGCGTGAAAACCGGTTTCCGGGTAGGCCCACAGGTCGACAACGGCAGGCCGGATCATCCTCAACAGCGGCAGGGTCATTGCCTGCAGGGCCTCGCCCATGTAAAAGTCTTCCTGCACCGGCTTGCCGACAACTGTTGCCGGGTAGATGGCATCCTTGCGCGCCAGTATCCGCTGGATTTTGAACACCGGGTAATCGGCGGCATGGGAATAGTGCCCGAAGTGATCGCCGAAAGGCCCTTCCCGCTGCATGTCGCCGGGAGTTACCGTGCCCTCCAAAACAAATTCGGCCCGGGCGGGAATCCGGTGGCCGGTTGACTTGCGGTCGATCACGTCCAGCGGCCGGTTCATCATGTATGCGGCCAGCAGACGTTCGTCGATGCCTTCGGGAAGCGGGGCGACCGCCGCCGCGATCAGCGCCGGCGGCCCGCCCAGAATAACGCTCACCGGCAGAGACCGGTCCATGGCGGCGGCTTTGTGAAAATGGAATCCGCCGCCTTTCTCGATCTGCCAATGCATACCGGTGCTGGAACCATCGAATCGTTGCATTCGGTAGATGCCCGTATTCCCCATGCCGGTTTCCGGGTCCGTGGTGTGCACCAGCGGCAGGGTGAAAAACGGTCCACCGTCTTCGGGCCAGCAGACCAGCACCGGCAGTTTGTTCAGATCGGGTGAGTCGGAAACGGTTTCCAGAACCGGACCATTTTTGACCCTGCGCATCCGGGCTGTGCTAAGGGCCATGAGATCACGACGGGACCTGAAAACAGACTTTATGCCAGGGGGCATCATGGTTTTAGAAAGCCGTAAAATTCGCTGGCCGAGCCCTGCCGGATCTCCGCCAAAGACCAGGTCCGTCCGTCGGCGGGTGCCGAAGAGGTTGGTGACGACGCGGTAAGACGATCCGGCAACGTTTTCGAAGAGCAGGGCCGGTCCGTTGAGAGCCATCACCCGATGCTGGATGATGGTCATCTCCTGGTTGGGGTCTACACGCACCCGGACGCGCGCCAGATCACCAATTTGCTCCAAATGGGCCAGAAAGCCGCGCAGATCTGGGAAACTCAACGGATGTCCTCCCAGGTCCAGACGGATGGTCGGCCCAAAAGGGCCAGCACCCGCTCAACGAAAGCATCCAGCAGGTTATCCATGGAAACGGACTTCGGATCGCGGCCGGCAAACATAAAAAATGGCGGACTCACGGGCATGATTACAGCGCCGGCAGCAGCGGCTTGCCGGGCATTGTTCAGATCGATCAGCGTCAAGGGCGATTCACGCAGGCAGAGAATCAGCGGTCGCCGCTCCTTGAGCTGACAATGCGCGGCACGGGTGATCAGGCTGTCACCCAATCCAGTGGCAATCTGGGCCAGGGTGTGCGCCGAGCAGGGCAGCACCACCATCCCCACGGCCGCAACCGAACCAGACGCCAGGGGTGCGTGTAGATCATCGAATTTGAAAACCCTGGCCGCATGGGATTCAATGCCTTCGATGCCACCGCATTCGGTATCGGCGACTTTTCCGCCCCACCGGCTGACAACCAGGTCCACCGGCCAGGGGGATTTTTCCACCAGCAGCCGGGCGGCGTGGATACCCGTTGCGCCGGTGATCCCTAAGATCAGATGGGGTGTATCCGCTGCTTTGGTCATCTTGTCGCTCCGTTGGCTTGCGCTGCTCATGAAACCATGGTGGTCAGTGCACCGGCAATGCCGGCAAGGGTGGAAATGGGGAAAAACCGCTTGGGTATCGGGATCGCGGGCACATGCATCAGTACAAAAAAGAAGGCCGTCGTAGCCAGCGCCGTCCAGCCCGCCGCACCGCCACCCAGGGCCTGAACCACTGCCGCCAGAATGGCCCACGCCACCAGGTGAACGCCTGCCGCCACCCGCAGGGCACCGTCGGCACCCAGCCAGGCCGGCAGGCTGTGAATGTTGTTTTGCCGGTCATTATCGATATCCAGGAGCGCATAGATGATGTCTGCCCCGCTCAACCAGCAGAAAACGAAGCCTGAAAAAAGGATCACCACCCCTGAAAACTTCAAGTGGCCGGCGGCAGCCACATAGGCGCCCAGCGGTGCCAGGGCCAAACACAGCCCGATGCCAAAATGGCAAAGGGGGGTAAAACGCTTGAGCAGGGAATAACCCAGCAGCGGAACCAGGGGGATCGGCGAAAGGATCAGGCACCACCCACCCAGAGCCCAGCAGGCCAGCAGGTAAACCGCCAGGCCGGAAGCCGCGATAACCAGGGCCGTGGTCAGGGTCATTTTACCGGCCGGCAGCTCCCGGCCGGCGGTACGCGGATTGAGCCGGTCTATCCGTCGATCGAACACCCGGTTCATGGCCATGCCGAATGCGCGGGCGCCTAAAGCGGCGGCTACGATCAGAAGCATGACCCTGGCGGCTGGAAACCGGTTCCCGGCCCCCAGCCAGGCACCGGTGAATATCAGCGGCAGGCTGAAAGCGGTATGCTCAATTTTGGTAAAGTTCAAGACGGTCTGCAGGGTTGATTCTGGTTTCATGGCTGATTGTCTGTTGCGATCAGGGTCAGCTCGCCGACTAAGGCTTCGGCGATGCGGCCCGACACCCAATCGATATGGCTGGCAACATCCTGGCGTCCGCGTTCATCGGCGGCATCGCTGACCCCCTTTAGCATGGCGCACGGAATTCCGTAAAGGTCAGCTGCACGGGCCACCGCAGCTCCCTCCATGTCAGCCAGGTCGGCGATGCCGGCCAGCCGTCTACGCCAACCGGTGTCGAAAACAGGCTGATCATTGGTGACCAGACGAGCCGTCTTCAAGTTTTTGAACCACCGCGTGTCGCAGGCCACAGTCGGTTCTGCCCGGCCGAAGCGGTCGCAGTCACCTTCAACGGCCGAACTCACGCGAAGCAGATCGCCGGCGGACCAGCGGCCGTCCATGGTCAACCGGCCGCACAGGCCGGCGCTGACCAGCATGGTTACCCGGTGGGTCAGCACCAGGTGCGCGGCCGCAAGGGCCGCCGCCACTTTGCCCATGCCGCTGACCACCAGGATGCAAGGCGATCGGCCGGCACCGGGAACTCGAAAAAGCAACAGGGGGTGGACGGCCACGATTTCAGCGGACGTCCGCTCCAGAAAAGGATCCGCTTCCTGCCGGGTGGCATAGACGATGCCAATCATCAGATCACACCGGCGTCCCGAGCCAAGCTTTCCAGCAATTCAATGGCCCGGCAACCCTGTCCGGTCAACTTCAGGCTGAAGTCGTTCACAAAGGTTTGGATATGCGCTTTGATCACCGTAGCGTCCATCTCCTGGGCATACTGGCGGATATACGGCATCGCCTCATCCGGGTTGGTCATGGCCCGCTGGATGCTTGAATTCAAAGCTGCGTCGATCTTCTCGATCAGTGGATCGCCCAGACGCTTCCTGGCGGCGATGCCGCCCAACGGGATGGGCAGGCCCGTCTTGCCTTCCCACCACGCCCCCAAATCGACGATTTGCGTGAATCCGGCGGTTTTGAAGGTAAAACGGCTTTCGTGAATGATCACGCCGCAGTCGACCTCCCCGGAAGCCAGTGCGTCGAAGATCCGGTCATAGGGAACAAAGACGCGCTGGTGGACATCCGGAGCCCACAACCGGAAGAGCAGATGGGCGGTGGTCCACTGTCCGGGCAGCGCCACCCGGCAGTTCCGGATGCCGGTCGGGTCCAACGGCTTTCTGGCGATGAGCACCGGTCCGCAGCCGAATCCCATGGCCGCCCCGCTGTGAAGCAGCCGGTAGCTGTCTTTGACTTCCATCCAGGCATAAAAGGAGAGCTTGGTGACATCGAGCAGCGCGTCCATGGCCAGTCGGTTCAGGGTCTCAACATCGTGCAGCTCCGGCATCAACCCATAGCCGGCAACCCCGACCCACCCGTGGGCAATGGCATTAAACATGAATGTGTCGTTGGGGCAGGGGGAATAGCCGAATGTCAGTTCTTTGACCACGGGACCATCCTATCGGTTGAAAAACGCGCCGATGGTTTCGACGACGTAGGCCTGCTGGGATTCGGTAAGCTCCGGGTATATGGGCAGCGCCAGGGTCTGATTGGCCGCCTGCTCGGAAGCGGGAAAATCGCCGACTCGATGTCCCAGCCCTGCAAAGCATTCCTGCAGGTGCATGGGGACCGGGTAGTAGACCTCGGTTCCGATCCCCTGTTTGCCCAGATAGGTCCGAAGGTCGTCCCGGCCATGATCCACGCGGATGACAAACTGGTTATAGATGTGGCGGCTCTCTTTTTCCACTGGCAGATGGACACGCGCTGTCAGGCCGGCCGACGCAAAAAGCCCCCGGTAGCGTGCGGCGTTTTCCTGGCGCGCGGTGGTCCAACCGTCCAGGTAGTCCAGCTTGACGGCCACGATGGCGGCCTGCAGGGCGTCGAGACGGAAGTTGCCCCCCACCATCTTGTGATAATACTTGGGGTTGGAGCCGTGAACCCGTAAAATTCTCAGCCGCTCGTATACCCCTGAATCGCCGGTGGTTACGATGCCGCCATCCCCAAAAGCCCCCAAATTCTTGGACGGAAAGAAAGAAAAACAACCATAGTCTCCCAGGCTGCCCGCCCGCCGCCCTTTGTATTCAGCGCCGATGGCCTGGGCGGCATCTTCGATGACCACCCAACCGTTGCTGGCCGCCGCATCCAAAATGGGCGCCATGTCGGCGCACTGCCCGTACAGGTGAACCGGGACGATGGCCTTTACCGTTTTCAGGTCGTCGGCGCGCATGGCCCCAAGGGTCGCTTGGAGTCTGTCCGGGGAGAGGTTGTAGGTATCCGGGTCGATGTCGACAAAAACCGGCGTGGCCCCCACCCGTGCGATAGCGCCCGTGGTGGCGAAAAAGGTGTAGGGCGTGGAGATCACTCGGTCGCCCGGTCCGATCCCAGCCGCCATCAGTGACACGATCAGGGCGTCCGTTCCCGATGAAACCCCGACCGCATGGCCGCTTTGGCAATAGTCGGCAATCTTTTTCTCAAGGGCCTCAACGTGCGGTCCCAGAATAAAGTGCTGGCTATCATAAACCTGCCGGGTGACTTCCAGCACCCGCTCCTTCAAGGTGTGGTACTGGGCTTTAAGGTCCAGCAGCGGTACGTTCATGGCGACGATCCTTATATCATGGTTTCGAATGGATGCGCGCTTTGCTCAGTTCCTGGCAAATTGGCGGCTGCGGCCATTATTCCGGCGCCCGTTGATATCGCTGGTGCGCATGGCGCCGGCGGCGTCACTGCAGCGGGTAGAAACGGCGCTATACCCGAAAATGGCGTTGACTTCGCGGACCATGTCCCGACAATAGCGCATACGCAGCGCTTCGTCCATGGAGACGATGACCTCGGCCTGATCCTTGTGGCAGATGTGCACAAACCCCTTGCAGGGGCCCGGATAACGCTTCAGCGTCTGGTGGACCCGTGTCAGGGTTTCCCGGTCGGTAATTTCCGGGTCCACCATCAAACGAACCTCCACGGTCCACGTTTCTTCCGCCTGATCCATTGGAATGATCGCATCGGCGAGAATTTTGACCCCGTTTTCCTCGACCTGGGCCGAGCCCTGGACCAGTACGGCCTGATCCGATGTCAGCAGGTCGGCACACCCCGAGTAGACGGAGGGAAAGACCACCACTTCCACGGTACCGCTTAAGTCTTCCACGGTGACGAAGCCCATGATCTCTTCCTTGCGGGTTCGAATCACCTTGGCGCTGCTGATGGTGCCGCCAATGCGCACCGCACTTTTATCGGCCACCTCGCGAACGCTCAGGGCATCGACATTGGTGAACTTTTCCAACGTTTCCTTGTATCCGTCCAGGGGGTGTCCGGTGACATAAAAGCCCAGCGTCTCTTTTTCCTGCTGCAGCTTCTCACGGCTGTCCCACTCGTCGATGGCGGGAATGACCGGCAGATTGATTGCCAGCTCTTCTCCGGCACCGCCGCCGAACAGACTCATCTGGGCGCTTTTCTTCTCCCTCTGAACGCGCTGTCCATAATCCAGCGCCTCTTCGAGCACCGCCATGAGCCGGGAACGAAAAATTCCCGTGGAATCCAGCGCCCCGCATCGAATCAGGCTTTCCAGCACCCGTTTGTTCACTTTGGTGAGATCCACCCGCTGGAGAAAATCGAAGATGGACGCAAATTCACCGTTTTCTTCACGCTCCTTGATAATCAGGTCTACGGCGGCTTCTCCCACGTTCTTGACTGCCGCCAGGCCAAAGCGTATGCGGCCGTCGACCGCGGTGAAGACGGTGCTGCTCTCGTTGATGTCAGGCGGCAGCACTTCAAGGCTGTGCATCCGGCACTCGTTGATAAACTTGACAACGCCGTCGATGGTGTCGATCTCGCTGGTGAGCAGGGCCGCCATGAACTCGACGGGGAAATGCGCCTTGAGGAAAGCCGTCTGGTAGGCAATCAGCGCATAGGCGGCGCTGTGGGATTTGTTGAAGCCGTATCCACCGAACTTTTCAATCAGATCGAACAGTTCGGTGGCAGTGGCCTGCTCCACCCCGTTTTTTACCGCGCCGCTGACAAACTTCTGCCTGTGTTTGGCCATCAGGGCTTCAATCTTCTTGCCGATGGCCTTGCGCAAACTGTCCGCATCGGCCATGGAATATCCGGCCAGGGTACCGGCGACCTGCATGACCTGCTCCTGGTAGACCATCACCCCGTAGGTTTCCTGCAGGATTGGTTCCAGGGAAGCAACCGGGTAAACCACTTTTTTACGTCCGTGCTTGCGGTCAACGAAGTCATCCACCATGCCGCTGTCCAGCGGTCCGGGACGATAAAGGGCAACCAGTGCGGTAAGATCTTCAAAGGACTCCGGGTGCAGCCGAACCAGTAGATTCTTCATGCCGCTGGATTCAAGCTGAAACACCCCGGTGGTGTCACCGGCCTGGAGCAGGCCAAAGGTTTTTTCATCGTCCAGGGGCAGGTTCAAGAGATCCGGAACCGTTTTTTCCTGGGCGGCGATGCTCTTCAAGGTGTCATCGATTACCGTCAGGTTGCGCAAACCCAGAAAATCAAATTTTACCAGGCCGATATCCTCGACTTTCTTCATATCGAACTGGGTGACCACCTCCCCTTTTTTGCCCTTGTAAAGTGGCAGATACTCAACCAGGGGCCTGTCGCCGATCACCACGCCGGCCGCATGCGTGGACGCATGGCGGGAAAGTCCCTCCAGGGCGCGGCTGATGTCGATCAGTTCGGCGATGCGCGGATCCGACGCCACCATCTCCGCCAGCTTGGGTACCTCATTGAGGGCCTTGTCGATGGTCATTTTCAGGCTGTCGGGAATCAGCTTGGCAATGGTATCCACCTCTGCCAGGGGAAGTCCCAGAGCGCGTCCCACGTCCCTGATCACCAGCTTGGCCTTCATTTTGCCGAAGGTAATGATCTGCGCCACATAATCCCCGCCACCATAGCGTTCGACCACGTAGTTGTAGACGCGCTCCCGTCCGTGGATGCAAAAATCCACATCGATGTCAGGCATACTGATGCGCGACGGGTTCAAAAACCGTTCGAAGATCAGGCCGTGCTCGATGGGGTCCAGATCGGTGATGAACAGGGCGAAGGAGACCAGGCTGCCTGCAGCTGAACCGCGACCGGGACCCACCGGGATGCCGTTCTCCTTGGCGTAGCGGATAAAGTCAGCCACAATGAGAAAATAACCGGGAAAGCCCATCTCTTTAATCGTCTTAAGCTCATATTCCAGCCGATCCCGGTAGACCATTTCGTCCAGATTGGGCTTTTTTTTGCGCACCCCCGCCATGCGGCGTTCATAGCCCTCGCGCACCTGCTGGTCGAATAACTCGTCAGCCGTCTTCCCCGAATCGGCATCGAACTGAGGAAAGTGATAGGTCTTGAAGTCAAACTCGATGTAGCAGCGATCGGCGATGGCCACGGTATTGTCAATGGCCCCGGGAAAGTCGGCAAAATAGCCGTTCATCTCCTCGGGGGATTTGAAATAGAGCTGGTTGGAATCGAAAACGAACCGGTCGGTATCGGCGATGGTCTTTTGGGTCTGGATGCACAAAAGGATCTCGTGGGCCCTGGCATCCTTCTGGTTCAGGTAGTGGCAGTCATTGGTGGCCACCAGGGGAATGCCCAGCCGGCTGCTGAGTTCGACCAGGCCCCGGTTGACCTTTTCCTGGGCCTGAATGCCGTTGTTCTGCAGCTCCAGAAAATAATTTCCCTCGCCAAAAATCTTCTGGTAGTACAGGGCCGCCTCCTCGGCCTTGTCCATCTGGTTGGCCAGAATGAATTGGGGCACGTCACCTTTGAGGCAGGCAGACAGCGCAATGAGGCCTTCGGCGTGGGCGGCCAGCACGGCCTTGTCGATGCGCGGTTTGTAGTAATACCCTTCCATCTGGCCGATGCTGGCCAGCTTGCAAAGATTACGGTAGCCCTGCTGGTTTTCGACCAGCAGCACCAGGTGCCGGACCCCCTCCTTATCCTGGGGGGTTTTGTCGGCAAGCGTGCGCGGCGCCACGTAGCATTCGCAACCGATAATCGGCTTGATTCCCGCTGAATTGGCCTGCTGGTAGAAATCCAATGCCCCGAACATGGTGCCATGGTCGGTAATCGCCACCGCCGGCATACCGAACGCTTTGACTTTTTTAAACAGGTCTCCCAGCCGGATGGCCCCGTCCAGCAGGCTGTATTGCGTGTGGACATGCAAGTGCACGAAATTTGAGGGTGTTGGGGTCATGGTCGCATCAATTGTCGACACGGTAGTTGGGCGCTTCCTTGGTAATGATCACGTCATGGACATGGCTTTCGCGCATGCCGGCCGCGCTGATCTTCACGAAGCGGGCCTTCTGGCGGAGTTCTTCGATGGTCCGACATCCCACATAGCCCATACCGGCCTTGAGCCCACCCATGAGCTGGTGGATGTTGGCGGACAGGGTTCCCCGGTAGGGCACCCGGCCGACAATGCCTTCGGGCACCAGTTTATCATCGGTTTCCTGTTCGGTCTGATAATAGCGATCCTTGCTGCCCTTTTTCATGGCTTCCAGGGATCCCATGCCCCGATAGACCTTGTAGCTGCGGCCCTGGAAGAGAATGGTTTCCCCCGGGCTTTCCTCGGCGCCCGCGAAGAGGCCGCCGATCATGATGGTATGCGCTCCGGCACCGATGGCCTTGGTGATGTCACCGGAAAACTTGATGCCACCGTCGGCCACCAGGGGTACGCCGGTCTTTTCAGACACCTCCCGGCAGTTCATGATGGCCGAAATCTGGGGGACACCGATGCCGGCCACAATGCGCGTGGTGCAGATGGATCCCGGGCCGATACCGATTTTAACGGCATCCACGCCGGCGTCGATCAGTGCCTGGGCGCCTTCACCCGTGCCCACATTGCCGGCGATAAGCTGCATGGCGGGGAAATCCCCCTTGAGGCGTTTGACCGCCCGGATCACGTTGCCCGAATGGCCGTGAGACGTATCGATGACAATGACGTCGGCACCCGCCTTGACCAGGGCCTGCGCCCGGGGCATCATATCCTCGCCGACGCCGATGGCGGCGCCCACCCGCAGGCGGCCCATGGCATCTTTGCAGGCATTGGGGTATTTTTTGATCTTCTCGATGTCCTTGATGGTGATCATTCCGGTCAAGCGCCCGTTTTTGTCTACCACCAACAGTTTTTCGATGCGGTGGACGTGGAGCATCTTCTTGGATTCCTCCAGGCTGATGCCTTCACTTACCGTAACCAGGTTTTTGCTGGTCATCACGTCGCTGACCTTTTTGGTCATGTCCGTTTCGAACCGCAGATCCCGATTGGTGACGATACCGACCAGTTGATCGCCCCGGGTCACCGGAACGCCGGAAATCCGGTAATGGGCCATCAGTTTCATCACCTCTTCAATGGGTCGGTCCGGGCCAATGGTCAGCGGGTCCACGATCATTCCACTTTCCGATTTTTTAACCTGATCCACCTCCATGGCCTGGTTTTTGACGCTCATATTGCGGTGGATAAAACCGAGCCCCCCCTCTCGGGCCATGGTGATCGCCGTCTGTGCTTCGGTCACCGTGTCCATGGCCGCGCTGACGATGGGGATATTCAGGGTCAGTTCACGGGTCAGACGGGTTTGACAGTCGACATCCCTGGGAAGGATGTCAGAATAGCTGGGCACCAGCAGAACATCATCAAAGGAATAGGCTTCCTCCGCGATCGGGTTGGTCATGGGATCCTCCGCATTCATAGGGAAGTGCGCCGAGTCGGCAATGGTGGTTATGGACAACGTCCGTCAGCGGTCCGGCCGGTCCTGCAGACAGGCCGGCAAAGGCCTGAAATCAGGGTTCACAACCGTTCGGCACGCAGTCGACAGCTCCTGGCACGCACGGATCGTGGTGTCATCCGTCCGGAGACCGTGTAAACGCTTCAAGTAACAAATGAGGGGGGCTTTATCAATCATTATTTGGCCGCTTGACACCCCCGGCGGACCGTAATAAACATAGTCCCTTGCCATGCAGAAGCCGCAGCACCGTGGGACGCATGCGAAAATGCGCCGTGTCGTCAAGGGCTGCTGAAATCGTTGCCTTTATATTTGCACAGGAGCCGTAACCCCGTCATGCTGTTTAGCATCAATCCAGACAACCCACAGCAGCGGTTGATCACGCAGGTTGCGGCCATACTCAAGAACGGGGGCCTGATCGCATATCCAACCGACACCTACTACGGCATCGGGTGTGACATCATGAACAAACGGGCCATCGAAAGGATTTACCAGATCAAGCAGCGCGACAGAAACCAGCCATTCAGCTTCATCTGCGCCGACTTGAAAAACATCAGCCAGTATGCCAAGGTGTCCAACTATGCTTACAAGACCATGAAAAGGCTGCTTCCCGGCCCCTACACGTTCATTCTGCCAGGATCCAAGCTGGTCCCCAAAATCATGCTCACCAAACGAAAATCCGCTGGTATCCGTGTTCCCGCCAACAATATCTGTCTCGCCCTGGTCCAGGCCCTGGGCAACCCCGTGATTTCCACCAGTGCAACTGCGCCCGACGGAGAGGTGTTCCACAACGCCTCTTTGATTCACGATCACTTCGGAACCAGACTGGATGCGGTAATTGACGGCGGCCCGGTGTCAGGCATGCCCTCCAGCGTCGTCTCCCTGGAGCAGGAGGTTCCTGAAATCATCCGTCAAGGATTGGGCGACGTCACCTTGTTCTGATGCGCTTGACATTCCACCGGCTTCCGGCAAGAGAACTGTCAGCGCGCGCAACCCCCATGGCACCGACTGAACCCTCCCCTGCGGCAAGCCGCGGGGAGTTCGCTCGCTATCGCGGTTCAGCGACGGTTGAATTGTTTGATAAGGCTGCTGGCCTCTCCCCGATCCAAGTCATCGAGGGCAAAATGAAGGGCCACTTCGGCCAGGTCGGATTTATTTTCGATGGATACCCCGTCAAGCTTCAACTGGTGAAATTTTCGGGTAAACCGGTCAAGCAGGGTTTCAGAGAAATAAAAACCGGCCTTTCTTTTTGGCACCGCCGGTTTGGGCGCCGGACGGCCGGTGGCCACGGAAACCGGATCCATCCGATGTTCATCAAAAAAATCGGGTAGGATCTTGTTGTCTGATGCCGTCATCAATCAACCTTTCTGCCAGTTTTCGATAGTCCCGTGCACCCGAGGCACTATCGGCAAATTCAAAAATACTCTGTCCCACCATCGGCGCCTCGCATAAGCGGACATTGTGGTGGATGGGGTCGCAGATCTGTTTGCGGAACAGACGCCTGAGCCGGTTGTAGATGTCATGACTCTGACGGGTGCGGCGGTCGTACATGGTCGGCAGGATATACTTCAGCCGCAGCGATTTATTCAACTGCTGGACGGACACCAAGTACCCGAAAAAGGTCTTAAGCCCCTCGAGGGCCGGCCCCTGCAGCGCCACCGGGCAGAGCACCTCGTTGGCAGCCATGAGGATATTCACACTCAGAACATCCCACCCGGGTGCACAATCGAAAATCAGGAAATCCAGACCGTCTTTTTTGGGTGTCAGGCTCTGGTGCAATACGGCGTGCCGCCCTTCGCGGGGCTGTTCGCCCAGCCAGTTTTTTAGTTCAACCAGCTTGATACCGCCGGCCAACACCCACAGGTTGTCGCGAGCCGCATGGATAGCCTCTTTTTTCAAGATCGTGCGGCCGTTGCCGTCATGCCCGGTAATGAATTCATACAGGCCGTGGGACGGGGATACACCCAAAAAGGTCGCAGTTTGCGCCTGGGTATCGCAATCCACCAGCAGCACCCGCTTGCCCGCCAGAGCAAGCCCATGAGCCAGGTTCACCGCCGTGGTGGTTTTCCCCACCCCCCCCTTGGCCATCGCCACTGCGATTTTTCGCATCAGATCAGCGTCCCTCTGGCTGGTATCGGTATTCCGCGTAGATATTCGGATGGATGAGCTTGGACATCAGGTTGGAAAGCGGCGATGACATCAGGTAGCGCAGCAGGGAAAGTTTTTCGTCGCGGGCATAAACCGGGACCACTGCACCTTCGATGCCTCCCAATTCACCTGCCCATTGAAGGGCATCTTCGAAGTTTCCAAGGCGGTCCACCAACCCGCGCGCCTTGGCATCTTCACCGGTAAAAATGCGGCCGTCAGCCGCAGCTTCAACCAGAACCCGGTCCATCTTTCTTCCTTCGGCGATGGCCGAAACAAATTGTTCATGAATGCCGTTGGTAATGGCTTGCAATATCTTCCGCTCGTCCGCCTCCATCTCCCGGGTAGGCGAACCGGTATCCTTGTAGGGACCACTTTTGATAACCACCGGAACCAATCCGACCTTGTCCAGCAACTGGCGAAAGTTCGTATATCCCATGATCACGCCGATGCTGCCGGTGATGGTTCCGGGGTTGGCTACGATTCCGTCAGCCGCGCAGGCCACATAATAGCCGCCGGATGCGGCTACGGCGCCCATGGATGCCACCACCTTTTTGGAATCGACCGTTTTTCGGATCTCACGATAAATTTCCTGGGACGGGCCCACAGCACCGCCTGGAGAATCGATGCGGACGACAATGGCTTTGATGTCTTCATCTTCCCGGAATCGGCGGATATTTTCGATGGTATCCCGCGCGTCGGCAATGGCCCCTTCGATTTCAACAACCCCGACCGCCTCGCCTCCGAAGTCGCCGCCCACCCTTCCCATCCACATCAGCATACCCATCACGCCAAGGACCAGCACGGTGAAAATGGAAAAGGCGCTCAGCAGGAAAAAAAGGTAGGGATGGCGTCGGGTAAACATGGCACGTTCCTTTGTTGGAGAAGCCCCCCGTCTGGAGCGGACAGCCGGCCAAGGTATTCACGGAACCCAAAAGGATGCATCCAACAGAGACGTCGGAATGTATGCCGTGAACGACAGCGGCCGTGCGACCGTTTTCCGTGACGGATTACAAAAATGCCGGCGGGCCCTTGTCAGGCAACCCGCCGGCATCAATGGTCGCATCAATGGGTCTATTGTTCGTCGTTGTTGAGCTTTTCCTGCAGGTTCTCACGAAGAATTTCGCCGAAACTGGAGGTTGCCGGACCCATATTGCTAACGTAATCAGTCAGCAGTTCCTGGTCGTCTTCCATATCAAGCCGTTTGATGGAAAGACCGATGCGCCGCTCTTCACTGTTGATGTTCATGACTTTGGCGGTCAGCATCTGCCCGACCTCAAACTGGCCCACGGGTGTCTTGACTTTCTCTTTGCTGATCTCGGAAACATGCACCAGCCCTTCTATGCCCTCTTCCAGTTCCACAAAAACGCCGAAATCCGTGACGTTGGTGACGGTGCCGGTGATCTCCTTACCCACTTCATAGCGCTCGGCGACCGTATCCCAAGGATCGGACTGCAGCTGCTTGACACCTAAAGAGAAGCGCTCCTGGTCCTTATCGATCTCCAGCACGATGGCTTGAATCAGGTCACCCTTTTTGTAAATTTCCGACGGGTGTTTGATCCGTTTGGTCCAGGAAATATCGGATATATGGATCAGGCCGTCAATGCCCTCATCGATTCCGATGAACAGTCCAAAATCGGTGATATTCTTTATTTTCCCCTCAATGGTGGTTCCCACCGGGTATTTGTCGCTGATCACGTCCCATGGATTGGGCGCGGCCTGTTTCATGCCCAGGGAAATCCGTCGGTTTTCCGGTTTGATATCCAGCACGAGCGCGTCCACGATCTCCCCCACCGAGACCACCTTGGAGGGATGGCGAACCTTGCGTGTCCAGGACATTTCCGATACATGAATCAGGCCCTCGATGCCCTCTTCCAGTTCTACAAAGGCACCGTAATCGGTCAGACTGACCACCTTGCCGCTGATGCGGGACCCCACCGGGTACTTTTGGATGGCGCTGGCCCAGGGATCCTCGCTGAGCTGTTTCATTCCCAGAGAAACACGCTCACGCTCCAGGTCCAGACTCAGAATCTTGACGTTGATCTCGTCGCCCACCTTGAAGAGCTCGGACGGGTGTTTTACCCGGCCCCAGGAGATGTCGGTGATGTGCAGCAGTCCGTCCACACCGCCCAGGTCAACAAACACACCATACTCGGTAAGATTTTTGACGATACCGGCAACCACCTTGCCCTCATGAATGGAGGCCAGCGTCTTGGTCCGTTTGGACTCGCGCTCTTCTTCGAGGAGCGCCCGTCGGGAAAGCACTATATTGCTGCGTTTACGGTTGTATTTCAGAATTTTGAAGTCGAATTCCTTGCCGACCATGTCATCCAGGTTGCGGATGGGGCGCAGGTCCGCCTGGGACCCGGGCAGGAATGCCAGAACGCCGATATCCACGGAAAAACCACCCTTGACGCGGTTGGTGATGGTACCGGTGATGGTTTCGTCGGCCTCGTGACGGTTCTTGATGTCATCCCAGACCTTGACTTTCTCGGCTTTTTCCTTGGAAAGAACGACCACTTCGTTCTCGTCGTCCCACCACTCCACCATCACCTCGACCGTGTCGCCCACCTTCGCAGTGACTTCGCCCTCCACTTCGAATTCCCGAATTCGGATCTGGCCTTCGGATTTGTAGCCGATGTCCACCAGAACGTGGTCTTTGTCTACGGAAATGATCTTTCCCTTGACCACCTCACCCTCGGCAAAGCGTTTGAAGCTCTCTTCGTACATATCCATGAGCTCGGCCATGCTCTCACCGGTAACACTGTCTTTTTCGATCTCTTCGTCTGTTGATTCGTTGTTTAAAAAGTTGTCCATGGACTGATAATTACCCCCTTAGCCGCTTTTTTATTTACTGCCAATGCCATCGCATGCAGTATAGCCTGGTGATACTATAGAAAGGCAGGACAAAATGCAATGATTTATTTGTCGATGGTTTCAGGATAAACGCCTGATCGGGTGCATGGATGCTCGGGGCCTGGTTACATCGGGATTTAAATCACCCCCCCAATTGATGGACATGCGCCATCATCCGTACGACAACCTGTTTTGCAGTCATGGCGGTCGAATCGATCCTGACCGCGTCCTTGGCGGGCTTGAGGGGCGCAACTTCCCGGTTGCGGTCGTTTTCATCCCGTCGGCGGATATCATGCTCGATCTGTTCGTACGTCTGTTCATTTGCCTGGCCGTATTGCGTAAAACGGCGCAGGGCCCGCTGCCGCACCGTGGCATCCAGAAAAAACTTAAGGTCCGCGTCGGGAAAGACGACCGTTCCCATATCTCGACCTTCAGCCACCAGACCCTTGGCACGTCCCATTTTACGTTGAATATCCAAAAGCGCCTCTCTGACGGCCGGACGGGCCGAGACCGTCGATGCCAGCATGGTGATCTCCGGTGAACGGATATGCGCCGATATGTCCACACCGTTGGAAAGCAGGCGGTCTTCTTCGATGCTCAGTTGCAATGCCTTGCAGACAACGCCGAGCTGCTGATCATCGTTCGGTGAGATGCCGGCCTGGCGAACCGCAAAGGCCACTGACCGGTATAAACTCCCGGTATCCAGGTAGCGGTAGCCCAGTTCCCGGGCCAGCATCTGGCTGACCGTGGTCTTGCCTGCACCGGCAGGCCCGTCTATGGTGATCAGCAGCAATGATTTTGCGGTCATCGAGCGCTTCCCGTAAAGGCATTCATGGGGATTGGCTATTTGGCAAGGACGGTTTCAAGCGCCTCCAGAAATCGCCGGTTTTCATTTTCAAGCCCCACATTGATGCGAATATAGTCAGGGAATCCATAGGCACGCATGGATCTGACGATGACACCCTGCCGGAGCATGTTTTCGAACACGATGTCGGCCGGCTGTCCCACGTCGATGAGAAAAAAATTGGCTTCGCTTTTAAAATAGGTCAGGCCCAGCCCCTCCAAGCCGGCATACAGTGCGTCCAGTCCACGATGTACCAGATCGAGCGTCCGATGCAGGAAGGCCCGGTCGTCCAGGGCGGCAACCGCCGCCGCCTGAGCCAGGGCATTAACGTTGAAAGGCTGCCGGATGCGGTGCAGCACCTCGGCCAACATGGCCGGCATGATGCCGTATCCCACCCTCAACCCGGCAAGGCCGTATGCTTTGGAAAAGGTGCGCAGGGTCACCACCGGACGGTCCACGTCCGAGGGCCGCCCGGTTTTCAGGCAATCGGCATTTCTGGCGAACTCGATATAGGCCTCATCCACAACCACCACCACACCGTCCGGCAGGCGGGCCATGAACCGGTCAAACGCCTTCTGGGTCACCACCGTGCCGGTGGGATTGTTGGGATTGCAGATAAAGACCAAGCGGGTGTCGGCGGTCACCCGCCCCACCATGGCGTCAAGATCCATGACCATGGATTTAAGGGGCACGGATTCAACTACGGCGCCGGCGGCGCTGGCCGTTATCGTATACATGAGAAACGAGGGCTGGGGCACAACCACCTGGTCGCCGGGCCTGACCAGGGCACGCACCAGCAAGGCGATGATATCGTCCGAACCGTTGCCGATCACCACATTTTCCGGCGCAACGCCGCATGCCTCGGCTAGTTTGTGTGTCAGCAGATGGCCGGCACCGTCCGGATAGCGATGAAGGCGGGTTAAACCGTTTCGAATGGCAGCCAGCGCCATCGGAGAAGGCCCCAGGGGGTTTTCGTTGGACGCCAGCTTAACCGAATTTTGAATACCGTATTCTCGTTCCAGGGCCTCGATCGGCTTGCCGGGAACGTAGGGTTCGATGGCTTGAATGTAATCGGGAATCGTCAATTTCATGAATAATCACCGGGTAAACAAAACAGCCGGGCGCTTGGCCCGGCCGATGCGGCATGCATGTCAGCGTGCAAAGCAATCAGCACGACATGTGGGTTGGGTCTATTGCCGGGCGGCCTTTTCGCCGGCGGCAACGGCCTCCATGTTCAAAGGAATCAGTTTGGGTTTCTTGCTGAACTCTTCTGCGATGCAGTGCTTGAGGGTTTCCATGGAAACGATGGCGCTTCGCGCCACGAAGGCAGACAGCGCCACGATGTTGGCCGCCTTGACGCTGCCTAATTCTTTGGCGATTTCCACCACCGGGACACGCAGCTCATCCACATCGTCACGTTGCGATCCGAAGCCGATCAGTGAGCTGTTGATAAAAACGATGCCGCCTTTTTTTACCGTAGGCGCAAATTTTTCAAGGGAGGGTCCGTTCATGGCAATCAGGTGCAGCGGATTCTTGATGATCGGCGAACCGATGGGCCGATCGCTGATCACCACCGTGCAGTAGGCCGTGCCGCCCCTCATTTCAGGTCCGTAGGACGGCACCCAGGCCACTTCGAAGCCCTCCTCCATGGCAGCATGGGCCAGAATCTTACCGATTAACAGTATGCCCTGTCCACCGAATCCGGCAAACATGATTTCGCTTTGCATCGTGCCTCCTTCAGTCGCGTCCGGCAATGCGGGATAATGGTTTCAAACCGGAACCTTGTAGTCCCCGGGCTGATAGTATGCCAGCAGGGTCTTTTCGGTCCAGTCGACTGCTTCCTTGGGGGTCATTCCCCAGTTGGTGGGGCAGGTGCTGACCACTTCGACGAGGCTGAAGCATTTATTCTCCAGTTGGTACGTAAATGCCTGTTTGATCGCTTTTTTGGCCTTGGTGATGTACTTGGGTCGGATCACCGTCTGCCGGCTGATGTAAGCCGGCGTCTGCAGCGCGGCCAGCAGTTCGGCCATCTTGATGGGCATACCCACATCCTCGACCTTTCTGCCGAAGGGCGAAGTACTGGTGCGCTGGCCCGGCATGGTGGTGGGTGCCATCTGGCCGCCGGTCATCCCGTAAATGGCGTTATTGACGAAAATGGTGGTGAACTTCTCACCCCGGTTGGCCGCGTGGATGATTTCTCCCATGCCGATGCTGGCCAGGTCACCATCACCCTGGTAGGTGAATACCATCAGGTCGGGTCGTACCCGCTTGATGCCGGTGGCCATGGCCGGGGCGCGGCCATGGGCCGCCTCCTGGAAATCGAAATTGAAGTAGTTGTAGGCCAATACGGCGCAGCCGACAGGTGCGATGCCCACCGTCCGTTCCCGGATACCGAGTTCATCGATGGTCTCGGCCACCAGCCGATGGATCACACCGTGGGTGCATCCCGGGCAGTAGTGGGTATGGGTGTCAGACAGGGACTCTGGTTTCTTGAACGTCTTTCCCATTATCGTTGTACTCCTTGCTTGTGTGCCTGCAATCCGTTGATGAACTGGTAAAAAGTCGCTTATCGGAGGGTGCCGTCATCCGCTGCGGATCAACGGTCAATCAGGCAATCCGTTGCCTGACCACCTCGATGACTTCTTCGGGGGTGGGGATATCTCCGCCGCATTTACCGTACCAGCTGACTGGAACGCGGCCCATGACGCAGCAGGCCACATCCTCCACCATCTGCCCCATGCTCATCTCGATGCTCAATACATGCGTACAAGACGACTTGAACGCCGCATCGGCCACAGCTTTATCGGGAAACGGGAAAAGCGTCTGGGGGCGGATCATCCCCACTTCGATGCCTTCCGCCTTCAACTGGTCGATGGCCGTTCGGCAAACCCGGCTCATGGTACCGTAGCTGACGATGAGTCCCCGGTAGGCTCCCCCGGTATTGTAGGATTCAAAGCGCACCTCTTCGGCACGCATGCGGTCGTATTTGGCCTTGAGGGTCAGGTTGTTGTCGTTGAGCTGCACCGGGTCAAGGAAAAGGGATTTGACCAGGTTGCGGGTTTTGCACTTGCGGTGTGCCATCCCGTTGGTAGCCCAGGCGTCCTTGTTGGAGGGTTCGGATTTCAGGTTGTCGGGAAACTCGACCGGCTCCATCATCTGCCCGATGAGACCGTCACCGAGAATCATGACCGGATTGCGGTATTTTTCAGCCAGGGGGAAGGCCTGCATCACCATTTCAACCGCCTCCTGGACGCTGGCCGGCGCCATCACCAGCAGTCGGCAATCTCCATGGCCGATGCCTTTGGTAGCCTGAAGATAATCCGCCTGGGAAGGTAAAATACCTCCCAACCCCGGTCCGCCGCGCATGATGTTCACAAAGACAGCCGGGCACTGGGCCGCGGCGATATAGCTGATGGCCTCACTCATCAGGCTGATACCCGGACTGGAGGAGGTGGTAAACACCCGCTCACCGGCACCGGAGGCCCCGAAAAGCATATACCCTACAGCCACCTCACTCTCTCCTTGTAAAAATACCCCGCCCACCTCGGGCATGCGACGGACCAGATATTCGGCCACTTCGGACTGCGGGGTGATGGGATAGGCGAAGTAGTTCAGGCAACCGGCCCTGATGGCTGCTTCACCGATGGCCTCGTTGCCCTTCATCAATACCTTTGCCATGGTGCTCCTCCATTTACCGCCCTTAGGCGTTGGGTTCTTCTGTTTGTGTAATCGTAATGGCCACATCCGGACACATGATGCAGCACATGGTGCAGTGGATGCAATCTTCAGGTCGCGCCTGAAATGCCGGGTAGTAGCCCTTCGCGTTCACATCGGGAGAAATTTCGAGCACATTTTTGGGACAGACGGTGATACACAGGCCGCAGCCTTTGCACCGATCCTTCTCGATGTTGTGATGATACGCCATTGATCGCTGCTCCTTATCGCCTGGGAATCGTGTTCCTGGCAAAACCGGCGATGTCATGTGGGTTCATGAATCGGCCGTATGTCGATGGTTGATATTCTACTTTACCCTTACGGCTCAAGGGCCCGATGGGCCGTTCAAGCGATTTTCACCGATGGATCCAACATTTCCGGCTGCTTCCAGGGTGGGACCAGCTGCCGCCTGAGCGCCAATACCGGGCAGTGGATATCCTTTTTATCCAGCCGGGTCAACAGCAGCGCGGGTGCGGTAATGAATACCAAGGGGATGTTGCCGGCCTCGGCCACCTGTCTGGAAAAGTCGTACCCCTCCAGAATAGTCGCCTCAGTGGTCTCTTCCATCACGTTGGCGTTGCCCACGATCCCGGTTATCATCATTTTGGCCTTGGCCTCGATCGCTTTCCGGACCATCAGGCAGCCGCTTACCGAACCGGTGTAAGGGCGATGGGGATTGATCACCTGCAGGACATGCACCGTCTTGCCCAGCAATGCATCGCCCAGCGCACCCAAAACCGTAGCACCCACGTCGTCACCGCCCACATCCAGCAGCATCAGACCCGTCGGTTTTCTCAACATGCCCGAAACCGCGGGGGTCAGGATGGGCAGATCCGCCTGCATGTATTCAACGGGAGGCAGCACCACGTCGATACCCAAGCGATTCAAAGCCTGGCGCGCCTCACGGCTCCTGAAATAAGGGTTCACCAGATCGAGATCCGCCAGTCGAACAGCCACACCCTTGGCGTTCATGTGCACGGCCAGGTTGATGGCTACTTCTGTTTTTCCACTGCCGTATGCACCGACAATGATGACGATTCCCGTGAGTTCCAGTTCCAAATGACGATGGGTCCTTTTTGAATTTATTGAACGACGCCGGCCGGCAAAGGCGAAAACATGCCCGAAGATGTCGGGATGTTTCGGCCAGCCACACTAAGAACCAAACAAAAAGAACTTATCTATTTATAAATTCCTTTGGTGTCAAGGGGTTTGGGCGCTATGGATGGATTTCACCTTTAACTGGCGGATGCGGTGTGTTAAAAACAACCCTGATTGCTCCACACACACTGAAACCCGGCATCAGCCAAGGAAGACGGCGCCGTCCGATAATCGACTGTTTACCAGTTCATCAAGGAATGATCCCAATGACAGCGGTAAAAACGGGTCTAAGCGTTTTATCAGAATCAGCGCCCCGATCATTGAAGCACCAGCGCATGGGACTGCTGTGTAATCCGGCATCGGTGGGGTAGAGCTTGCGTCCTGACTGTGCATAGGCCAAGAGCGCATAGGCCGCCGCAAACAGTGCCCACCCGCAGATTGGGTCGCTAAAATAGCCCTGCGTGTAAGGCCAGGCCATCGTCGCCAGGCCGAACAGCAGCGCCGTGGCGATCGACGTGGGCCGTGACCAACCGAGCCGGCGGCCGGTGCGAAACAGCAACGCACCCGTCCATGCCGTGACCAACGGGTTGAGCAGGAGTGCCGATGCGCATCGTGTTCACCACGACGGCATG
>NZ_JAWOHB010000195.1:0-7640 GCF_046496365.1 Desulfosarcina sp. | reverse complement strand
TTGCTACCGTGGCAGGATTTGCAGAATTTTGCCCAAAGCTCTTTGCCAGTTGCAAGTGCGTCGGCATCACCAGCCTTCACCGTGCTTTTCATGGCTTTGTACTTGGCGGGAATATCCCAGGGGGCCTTCAACCAGCTGGCCGACGGCATTGCGGTTGATTCCGATCTCCTGCCAATAGGACATGTTGGATGAAGAAAAGGCCACACCACTGGCATACAGCAGGCGAAAGAATACTTTTTTTTCACCGGCGGCCTGGGATTCGATCACGGCAGCAGTCTTGACTTCTTCAAGCCCCTGAAGGTTGTAGATCGCCTCGAATTCAGAAATTTTCTGCGAAAGGTTGCCATCCAGGCGTTGCCTCAGATTGGCGCTGATCAATGCGTAGAAGAAAAAAAAGGCCATACAGGAGGATAAAGAGAAAATGAATCCGTACCACAGGGTCAACCGGAAGGCGAGGGTTCGGGGGAGTTTAATCATACTGGCGAAGGACATACCCCACCCCGCGGACCGTGTGAATCAATTTGCCTTCAAATCCCTTGTCGATCTTGTCCCGGAGTCGGCAGATCCGTGCTTCGACCACATTGGTCTGCGGATCGAAGTGGTAATCCCAGACGTGCTCCATGATCATGGTCTTGGAAACCACCCGGCCGGCATTGCGCATCAGGTATTCCAGCAGCGAGTACTCCAGCGGCTGCAGATCGATCTTGATTCCTTTTCGGCGAACCTCGCGGGTCAGCATGTCGATGGTCAGGTCGCCGCAGGACAGCCGGGTGGGTTCGGTTGCGCCGCTGGCCCGCCGGATCAAGGCCTGCACCCGGGCCAACAGCTCGGAAAAGGCGAAAGGCTTGCTCAGATAGTCGTCTCCGCCGGTCTGAAGTCCTTTTACCCGATCATCGATGGACCCTTTGGCGCTTAGAATGATAACCGGCGTCATTATCTTTTCCCGGCGCATCCGCCCGATCAGTGAGAGGCCATCCAAATCAGGCAGCATGATGTCCACGACAGCGGCATCGTATGGCTCAATGAGGGCCAGGTCCAGTCCGGTCATACCGTCCGAGGCATGGTCCACCGCAAAACCCTCAGCCTGTAAACCCTTTTTCACGAAGGAGGCTATTTTCTTGTCGTCCTCGACCAGTAGGATCCGCATCGTCTCTCTTCCGGTTAAACCGGGCGTCGATCACCGCAACCCGGTATCGAACAGAATTGATCAAGCCGTCAATATGGTCCTCTCAGCCCACATAAACAACATGCAGGCCATGGGGGCCATCTACGAAGCGCTCGGCCGCTCATTTGCCATCTTGGATCAACACCCTGGCAATCTGGATGTCGTATGCCCGGTTGGGGTCGAATTGCCCGCGCTTTTCATAGAGCACCTGGGCCTGCTGAATGGCGCGATGGGTCACCCAGCCGTGGTCATTCCAGATGCTGGGGTCGTCTTCGTTTTTCATTCTGAATTCTATTTCCCCATCCTTTTGGCGCACATACATGCGCACACGCTTGTTTCCGGGAAACGGGTAGTAGTAGACGCCGACGTTGTCTTTCATCTCTATGACTGTCCTTTGGTGATATCGACACCGGCTGCCAGCCGTTTTGGAGCCAGACCGCCGCCGAAGGGCCCAGGCTCGGCCGTGCTCCCCGCGGGCATGCAAACAATGCCGAAGGTCATGGCCGTCTTCTAAAAAAGACGGTTTGCTTTTAACACCGCCGCCGCCTGCCCACCGATGCTGGTGACCCGGGTCAGGGCCTGCGTCAGGTGAAAAGCGGTCTCCTGGGGTACACCGGAATTGATCATGACCAGCGCCATACGGATCATTTTCCCGATTTCGTGCCAGCGTCGATCGCCGGTGATTCTGCCGGCCAAGTCGGATTCATCGATGACCATTTGGGTCAGGGTTTTAAGCAGCATCGATCCCTGTTGTCTGCCTGGATCCTGCATGGCCGCCACCTGATCGGCAACCTGGCAGATCCAGATAAGACCCGACTTGACTTTTTCACTCTGGGCGTAGGCCGAAATGGCCCGTTTGACCGCGAGCAGGCCATCTTCTTTCGTTTGCGTCGATTCATTGTCTGTCAGCATACACGTGCCTTCGCGCCTAGGGTAAGCAGTTCTAACCAATAATTAGCCATTTTCAAAGTTTTTTCTTTTCAGGAGTGGGGATCTGGGATAAATTTTCCCGCGACCTTATTAAATCCTGAAACAAGGAGACAGCCAGTGCCTTCCAGGAAGCGCATACTGATTATCGACGATCACCCCCTGTTCAGAGAAGGCCTCAAATCAATCATTGCCGGGGATCCAAATTTCGTGGTCGCAGGCGAGGCCGGAAACGCCCGCAGCGGTTTTGCCATGGCCGAAAGAATCAAACCGGATGTCGCCCTGGTGGACATCTCACTGCCCGATGAGAGTGGCATGCAGCTGACCCGTCGCATTCGGGAAACCCTTCCGAACACCCGGGTGATGATCATCAGTATGCATTCCAAGATCGACTACATCGTGGAGGCCTTCCAGGCCGGTGCGACCGGCTACGTGGTCAAGGAGTCCGCCGCGGGCAGACTGGTTCAAGGCCTTCATGCCGTCACGGAAGGTGAGTATTTTCTGGACAGCTCCATCTCTCATGAGGTGGTGGAGAGACTGATGAACTCGCCCGTACGCGAAGCGCGGGTGAGTGATTCAGGCTACGGCCGTCTCACACCCAGAGAACAGGAAATCATGCGCATGCTGGCCCAGGGGCTGTCCAAATCGGAGATCGCCAACCGGCTTTTCATCAGTGTCAAAACCGTCGACAACCACCGGTCGAACATCATGAAAAAGCTGGATCTTCACAGCAGCATGGACCTGGTGAGATACGCGGCCAAATTGGGGCTCATCGACATCGATCTGTGGAAAGGATAAACCCGTTGTTCATCATCGCATGGCAACTTTTTTTGACTGTGGACGGGCGTCCATGGCCGTTTGGCTTCGACTGACATCTCCACCTATCGGATTTGTTTTCCTTCTCAGCCCCAATTTTTCTCGCGACTCGGGAATATTTCCCGCAACCTAGTAAAAAAACCTAAAAAAATGAGTCTCAGACCCTATAGACTTTTTGATTTTAACCGATAATATGGTTATGGGGGCAAAAGGCCGACAGCCAGAAACAGATCAGGTTTCGGCAGCTTTCTAACCATTTCATGTCAGCGGCAGATCAGGAGGTCGGCGGGTACCAGATTCTTTAACAGCATTGATGGCAGGGCCAATGCCCTGAAAGGAGAACACGATGATATCTTCTCCATGCAGGACCTGTGAAAGAAGGAACGACCCGAAGGATGAATGCCTGAAAAACTGTAAAATTCTGCACGACATTCAAGAGTATCATCTCATATCCGCAAAAAGCATCTATTACAGCGCCATTGACTGCACCGAGGAGAGCCGCTATCACATCAAATCCCCATCCGCGGCCATGATGAGTCCGTATTAGCACTGCTGTTTCCCGGCTTGTGGATCGTCGGCCCCTTGCACCCTGCAACCCTTTAACCTCCGCGCCAGGAGTCAAGCCATGGCAGATCAACCGCGAAGCCCCGCTCCACAAAACCGGACGCCTCGTCGTCCCAACGGCCATACTGACATGACGCGCCCCGACGAAAAGGGAAAAGAGCAACCGCAATCCAGCCAGGTGGACATCATTGCCCTGGTCCGCAGTCTTCAAAGGAGCGCGGGCATGGCCGACTGCTTCAGAATCGGCAATGCCGACTGCGACGCCATCGACTGCGAGTGGCGCGCCTACTGTCTGGACACCGCAATCGACCGGGTTAAAAACGCAAAGGGGCCACACTCAGACTAGGCGTCCAGGCCGTGTATGGGCGGGACGCCGATCCGTTGAGCAGGTCGTCGACAGCCCCTTGTGGGTAGGCAACGGCGTTCAACCGCCGGTCAACCAGAACTGTTTCAAACCGGCTTCAAGCTGCCCTTCGGAAGAGACTTTAGCGGCCGACCAGTGAGCCGGCAGCAGCCCCTGGTAGTCGGGACGACAAAAACGCTGATCCACCAGCAATATGGCGCCGCGATCATGGTCGGTGCGAATAACCCGACCGGCGGCCTGCAGCACCCGGTTGATCCCCGGGAAGCGGTAAGCGAAGTCAAACCCCGTCCCCCGCCCATCAAAGTAGCCACGGATCAGCTCCCTTTCCGGGCAGACGGCCGGCAACCCCACACCCACGATGACGGCGCCGCTGAGCCGCTCGCCCACCAGATCGATTCCTTCACCGAATATGCCACCCATTACGGCAAACCCAATCAGCGTTGCCTGGTTTTCCACCGAAAAACGGTCAAGAAAACAGGCCCGCCCGGCGGCGTCCATTTCGCGCGTCTGCACGATGATCTGGAAATCCAGCACTCCGCAAGCCATCCACCTTTCGACCACCATGGTCATGTATGCATAGGAAGGGAAAAAAAACAGATAGTTGCCTTTTTTAGCCTGGATGAACGTGCGCGCCAGCAGCACGATCCGATCCGCACTCAATTCCCTCTGGGCGTAATAGGTGGATATACCCGTGGCGACGAACACCGCCAGATTTTTTTGGGGAAAAGGCGACGGAATTTCAAGCCTGGTCGCGCTGGCTTCGCAGCCCAGAACTTCCTGGAAATAGCTTGCCGGCGTCATGGTAGCGGAGAAAAAGATGGCCGCCCGGGAGCGCTGCAGGGCTGATCTCATCTGTCTGGAAGGGTCGAGGCAAAACAGCTTGAGGTGCAAATCCGTACCGACTGCCTCGTGAAAAGTCACATAGCTGTCGTCATACTGATCCCATACCCGCAGGAACCCGCTGACCTCGAAATAGCGCTCCATGACGGTTTCCCGATAAGGCGTCGCCTGATTCCTGGCCAGCCAGGGCTCGGACACCCTCAGAAAAACGCGCAACAGGGGCTCCAAACCATCGGGCAGCCCTTGTTCGGATTTGAATCCGCCGGTTTGCCGGGCCTGTTTCCCGGCCGACAGCATCCAGGTGTTGATCTTTCCCGCTGCCCGGTAGACGGCCGGGAGGTGCACCTTGACCGCCCGCCGGAGCTCGAGAAATGCACTTTTGCTTAACCGGGCGGAGAACATGTCACGGGAGCGGTCCACCAGGTTATGGGCCTCGTCGACCAGAAACGCGTAAACACCGCTCTCCTCATCGAAAAAACGCTTCAGGTAAACGCGCGGGTCGAACGCGTAGTTGTAGTCGCAGATGATACAATCCGCCCAGAGCGAGAGCTCCAGGGAAAAGGCAAAGGGACAGACCCGGTGGGCCTTGGCCACGGCCTCGATGGTATCGCGGTCCAGATTATCCCGGGCAAAGGCTTCGTCCATGGCTGCCTGCAATCGATCGAAATGCCCGCTGGCATACGTGCACACCTCCGGGTTGCAGGTAGCCTGCGGACAAAAGCAGATCTGGTCCTTGGCGGTCAGGGTGACCCGCTTCAGCCGCAGGCCCTTTTGCTGGAGCATGTCGAGGGCGCTGATGGCGGAAGCCTTGCCGGTGTTGCGGGCAGTCAGAAAAAAAATCCTTTCAACACGCCCCTCAGCAAGTGTTTTAATTGCAGGAAACAAGGCGGCAAGGGTTTTGCCGATGCCTGTGGATGCCTGGATGAGGGCCTGTCCGCCATCACGGATGGTCCGGTAAACGGTCACCGCCATGGCGCGTTGACCGGTTCGATAATGGCTAAAGGGGAAGTCGAGAACAAGAATGGCGGCGTCGCGAATCCGCCGCCACTGAGCAAGTGTCGTGGCCCACTTTAAGTAGCGATCGATCAATTCCTGAAAAAATGAGGCCAGTTGATCACCGGTCAACTGCTCCACCATTTCCAGGACTTCGCCGGAATCCAGATGGCAGTATGTCAGTCGGATGGTCACCGCCGCCAGGCGGTGCTCCCGGGACAACAGATAGGCGTATACCCTGGCCTGGCCCCAATGACAGGGATCCTTGGCCTTTTCGACATCCGTCAGGTCTTTGGTGGTGGATTTGATCTCCTCGACGATCGTCTCTTCCTCGGTGGTGAGCACCCCATCGATGCGGCCGCCCACCACCAGGATCAGGTCCGCTGTTTCCACCTCGATTGAAACCGGCACCTCAGCGCGATAGCCTTCGGGCCGCAGACGCTGGATCTTCTGGTGGGCGCGAATACCCTCGAGGGGGCGCCCCGGTGCGGCAAAACGCATGTCCAGGTCGCCGGCGCGAAGCACCACGTCCACCAGGGTTCTAACTGCGATTTTATGGCGTGCCTTCAAATGAATCGCCTCTTTGGGCCTCACTCGCCGATGGTTCCCAACGGGTCAGCGGGAGCCGTCGACACAGCCCGGCACACGGGTTGAAAGACGCTTCCAGAAAAACGCGTGGATGCTGCCACGTGTTCGCTTCTGCTTGCCAACGTTAAAAACGCGCACTACTGTAGAGGTCAACATAATTTTGGTCAAGCCGGCAATCCAAGGCTGGGGTCCCGGCGTGAATCCTTATAAACGGGGGAAAATGGAGGAAAAATGGAATCGAGAATGTTGGGAAAAACGGACATCCGCTTGTCTCCCATCATCATGGGCACCTGGCAGACAGGTCGATCCATGTGGACCGGAATCGACGATGCCCAGAGCGAGAAAGCCATCCAGGCGGCCATGGATGCCGGGATCACCAGCTTCGACACAGCCGAGGTGTATGGCAATGGACACTCCGAAAAAATTCTGGGCAAAGCCATCGGCAGCCATCGTGAGGAAGTGGAAATTCTGTCCAAGGTGTTTGCCAATCACCTCAAATACGACCAGGTGATCGACGCATGCAACCGTTCCCTGAAGAACCTGGGGACCGACTTTTTGGACCTTTACCAGATCCACTGGCCATCGGGGGCTTTCGGGTCCACGGTCGTTCCCCTGGAAGAGACCATGGGTGCCCTGACCGACCTCAAAGACCAAGGTAAGATCCGTGCCATCGGTGTATCCAATTTTTCTCTCGACCAACTCAAGGAAATTTGCGCAATCGGTCCGATCGAGAGCCTCCAGCCGCCTTACTCCCTTTTTTGGCGCCAAGTGGAAACCGACACCCTGGCCTGGTGCCGGACGCATGGGGTGACCATTCTGGCATACTCCCCCATGGCCCAGGGATTGCTCACCGGAAAATTCGGTCCGGACCACCAATTTGAAAAAGGCGACCACCGCAGCAGCAACCGCCTGTTCCAGGCGGATGTGTACCCGCATGTACAGCAAGCCCTGGATGCCCTGCGCCCCATAGCCGCAAAAAAAGGCGTCACCATGGCCCAACTGGCCCTGGCCTGGGTAATCGCCAGACCCGGTGTATGTGCGATCGCAGGCGCCAGGAATGCCCGCCAGACCACCGACAACGCCAAGGCTGCAGGAATCACGCTGACCGAGGCTGAACTGTCTGAACTGGAACGCATCAGCCGTCCGGTCACCGATCTGATCGACGACAATCCCGTGCAGTGGAAATGGTAGCGCAGCAGGAAACAGACCCGTCCGGAAAGGATTCTCCACGGTGAACGGCCCCTTGTCCCGAAAAAACGCCCTGCTCTGTCCCGGATGCCGCAAGCTGGTCAGCGCCGACGAACCCAAATGCCCATACTGTGGTCTGCCGAAACCGGGGTCCCGGTGGAGGCATGGCTTTTTCATGTGGGGGTTCAGCAGCGG
>NZ_JAWOHB010000189.1:0-3541 GCF_046496365.1 Desulfosarcina sp. | reverse complement strand
GGACCGCTTCATGCTGTTCGCCGATTATCAGTCTTATGTCGATTGTCAGGAAAAAGTCGATGAAGTCTGGCGGGACCGCAAGCGGTGGACCCGCATGTCGATCCTGAACACGGCCCGCATGGGCAAGTTCTCTTCCGACCGGTCCATCCGGGAGTACTGCAAGAACATATGGGGCATCCGAAAGGAATTGTAGGGCGCCGCTGGCGGACAGCCCAGAGAAATGGGATTTTTCCATTCTCAAACCTCCATCTTTGATGGAGGATCCGGGGATGTTGCCAACAATCGGCCCTTATTTTGACCACCCCTTGTGGGGATCCCCCGCTGTCATTCCTCCTCTGCGGCCATAAAATCGGAGGGCAGTTGTGGTTTTCCTTTTCGTAGAAGGTGATCTCCTCGACGGCCCGTTCTTGGAGCCCGGAGGGGATAAGAATCCGCCAGCCCCTGCCGGCCTGATGTACCTGGCAGGGAATCTTTCGCGCCTCCAGGACAAGAACCCATTTTCTGAGGCGCCCGGTTGGCAGTAACAAACGGCGGTTGACGTGATCGGTTTCCTCGCCGAGAGGCTTCAACGGTAACAGCCCATCTTCATCCTCGTTGTTCACGCGGAAAATTCCGTGCTGAACATGGGCCTTTCCAGGTATCGATAAAAGAAAACCGCTGGAATAAGATTGCCCTCTTCAGGTTTCTATTCCGGCCTGCCGGAATTTCAAATCGACTGAATTCGATTTAAAACCCTTAAAATAACAAGAGGTTCAATCCATTTACCGGTGGGCCCTCCAGGGGCGGCCACCAACCGCCAGGACCAGCTAAAGGAAAATGATCAGAAGTATCGGGGCTCTATTTCGTCAACGCGATGGATTTCCGGAAGATGGCCAGGCTGTAAACAAAGAATCCAAGGCCGATGGCGGTTACCATGAGAAACTGAGGCCAGACCGCACCGATGCCGCCCCCGCGATAGATGATTACCTGGGAGAAACTGACAAAGTGTCGGGAGGGCAGGAAAAAGGTGATGTACTGCAGCCATTCCGGCTGGCTCTCGACCGGTGTATTTCCCCCTGAAAGAAGCATAAGCGACAGGATTACAAGAATGATCAGAAGGGCGAACTGGGCCATGGACCGGGAAATGGTTCCCAGGAATACTCCCAGCGCCGTCGCGAAAAACAGGTAGAGGACAACGCCGAGGAACCAGAGGGGCACCGAACCGGCAAACGGCACCTTCAGGGCCATGTGAACAACCAGGAAAAGAGAGCCGGCCGTCGCAAGGAGAATTACAAAACCGTTGGCCCAAACTTTGGCCATGGCGATTTCAAAAGGAGTCAGCGGCATGACCATCAGGTGTTCCAGGGTCCCGTGCTCACGTTCGCGAATCACCGCGGCGCCACACAAGACGACCGTTAGCAGGGTAATCTCGTTGATGATGGCGACCACACTGATAAACCAGGAGGATATGCCGTTCGGGTTGAACATCTTGCGGATGACGAGATTGATGGGATCGGATGCCGATTCATCCGTGCGCCGAAGGAAGCTCGAGATGCGTTTGTTGATGATGTTCTTGATGTAGTTGGATCCAATGCCGGCCTGCTGCATGGCTGTGGCGTCGATATTCAGCTGGATATCCGGCTCCCTGCCGGCGCGCAGGTCCTTTTCGAGAAAGGGGGGGATGACCACGACAAACATGAAGCGGCCTTCGTCCATGGCCGGATCGACCTCCCCTGCGCCAATTATTTCCGGCACCTGGAAATTGGGGGGGTAGAAAGCATTGATGAGTTCCTTGGAAAGGGCCGAGCCATCCTCGTCCACAAAAGCAATGGAGGCGTTGTGGACCTCACTCGACGTGCCCGTGGCCTGGACATAGATCGCAAATGTGAAGGCGTAGGCCACAAACAGGACCATCACCCAGTCGCTTACCAGGCTGCGGATTTCCTTGAGGCCCAGCCAGAAGATATTCAGCCACGACGCCATGGTTATTTCTCCTGCTTTCTCAAGCCCATAAAACTCACGGCCCAGAGAACGGGGATGCAGCAGGCCAAGAAAACGAGATCCTGGATCATGAGGGCCGGCCCGATTCCTTTGGTATAGGCGCCGACGCTGGAGTGCATGTAGTAGGTCGTCGGCCAGATCAGGCCAACGAGCCGGGCCTTGCCTTCAAGGGTCGAGACTGGCTGCAGCAGACCGGAGAACTGGATGGTCGGCACCAGGGTCAGGATTGCCGTGACGAAGACGGCTGCGACCTGGCTGCTGGTGAAGGTCGAGGTCACCATGCCGATACCGGTGGTCGCGGTGACATAGAGCAGGGTGCATAGTGTCAACATCAGAAAGCTGCCTTTGATCGGAACCTGGAACACGATCAGCGAAATGGCGACCAGGATAAAGAAGTTGAGCATGCCGATGGCGATGTAGGGAAGTTGTTTTCCCAGAAGGTACTCCAGTCTTCCGGTTGGCGTAACATAAAAGTTGATGATGGAACCCAGTTCCTTTTCACGCACGATGCTGACCGTCATGAGAATCGCCGGGATCAGGACCAGCAGCAGGGCCGGTATGCTCGGCACCATGGAATAGATACTTTCGAAGGTGGGATTGTACATGTAGCGTTCCTGGATGTTGGCCTTGTTTTTTCTGGGACCGACCTGCAGCCCGCTCGCCGGGTCCTGCAGCATGGTATTGTGAACCCCCTGAACATACTGGGCCACGGTCTCGCCGCGGAAGGTCATGGCGCCGTCCACCTGCGCCATGATTTCAGGAGTGGATCCCCTGCGAAGATCTCGGCCGAAATCGGGCGGGATTTCGATCACCAGCGAAATCTCATCCGACTGCAATTTTCTCAGGGCTTCTTCGGGGGAGCGAAGCGGCGGTGCGGGGATAAAGTACGGCGGCGATCCGGCGAATTGTTCGAGGTATTCCCGACTTTCCGGTGACTGATCCAGATCGAGGGGCGCATAACGGATGTTCTGGATATCAGTTGTGATCCCAAAGCCGAAGACGAGCATGAGCAGCGCCGAACCGATGAAGGCGAAAGCCAGCCGCACCGGGTCGCGGAGGATCTGCTTGGTTTCGTTGTTGGTGTAAGCCAACAGCCGGCCGAGACGCAGCTTTAGGTTTGATGGCTGGGACGGTGCGGCCGGCGCTGCTGACGGCCCGGGCTCGGTAGGGCTGGCGTTGCCGACCGTTCCCTCGGCGCTGGCCTCCTCCATGTAGCCTATGAAAGCCTCTTCCAGGGTGGTGGCGCCGCGGCTATCGATCAACTCCTGCGGAGGACCGCACGCCAGCACTTTCCCAGCATTCATCAGGGAAATACGATCGCAGCGCATCCCTTCGTTCATGAAATGGGTCGTCACAAAAATCGTCACACCCTGCCGTCGGGAAAGATCGATCAACAGTTCCCAGAAGCTGTCCCGCGCTACCGGATCGACTCCGGAGGTCGGTTCATCCAGAATCAGCATCTCGGGTTCATGGAGAACCGCCACCGCCAGAGACAGCCGCTGCCGCAGACCCATCGGCAGCTCTTCGGCCAGGGAGTCGAGATGGGGGGCGAGCCCGAATT
>NZ_JAWOHB010000078.1:0-2545 GCF_046496365.1 Desulfosarcina sp. | reverse complement strand
CAGTGGCCCGTGATAATTTCTCAGATTTTCCCGGACCAGTCTTGCGCCTCCGCGATCGCTTTGCGAGGATCCTGAAACGATAAAGAGGTGGCGGGCTTCGGGCAGCAATTTTCCAATCAAGATGACTTGGCCAAGTACATCGAATCCATAGACCAAGTTCCTGAGGTAGGGCTTTACAGTCGAATCCTTTTGGAAGTCGGGGTTAATCGTGAGAACGATCATCGGAACGTTTCCGAACAACGCCTCGCTGTATTTGGCGACAAGATCTGCGGCTTCATCACCCAGGCCAAAAACAACATCCATTGGGGGTTGAGAATATTTATAGTGCATCAGATCATTGAACTTTTGCAGGTAGACAGGATCCTTATACCGAAATCGGTCTGCAAACTCGATGTTGAGCTCGACGGGATACGCAGACGCCGAATGCAGGTTCGAACGCAGGCTTTGGACCAATGCCACCGTAAACGGCAACCCTTCTTGACTAAAAATAATCGCCAGAACCCGCTTCGTTGCGACCCGGTTGGTGTCGGCGGCATCCACCGGTGAAACCAGCGGCAGGCAGGCCAGAAAGGCCAGAATAACGGCTTTCTCAAGTCTTCGCATTGCGCAAAGTCCTTTAGGTTTCATTCAGGTTTAAGGCCGTTTGAACAATACGTGACCGACCACGTTCTGCGTATCTATTCGATGAGCAGGTCGGCATTCTCTCAGCCAAGTATTGTAAATGTCAATCCAAAAATGATGAACGCATACGCCCCATAAAAGATCCCTCGCTTTGCTCGGGACGGCTGCGCTGGATTGCCGCGGCGCTTCGCGCCTCGCAATGACGCCGTGGACTTTTTGCGAGCACCAAACACATCATGAGACGCTTGGGAGGGTGGGCTTTTCCGAAGGACCGCTATGCACTTCGCAACGGCGATCTCTGGATAACCCAGATCGTCAGCATCGGAAACAGCAGCCCGAGACAGGTGACGGTGACCAGTAAAACACCGAGCGCGGAGTAATCGGCAGGGACGGTGACGGCACCGGATTGCAGATCCAGGATCTCGCGGCTGACTGTGAAAATCCGATTCAGGTATTTCGTACCGAGGTTGCTCAAGGACAGGGCCAGGTTGGTAAACGAGGCCATCACCGCAAAAAAGGTGGCCTTCAGGTGCGGCGGCGCGCTGTTGGCGATCCATGCCAGCATGGGGATCATCGCCACCTGGCCCAGCGGCGATTCCAGAGCGGTGTCCACCACGGCGATGAAACGCGCATCCACGATTCCATTGGTCAGGGCCGAGGTCCACGCGTGCAGCCCGTAGTACATGCCGATGATGGGCAAACTCAATACAGACCCGACCAGAGTCAGGAATCCCACCACATATGCAATTGATTTTTGGGCCATAAAGCGCCGAAAGACGAACATCCCCATCAGGGCGAGCCCGCCGCCGATCAAGGACAGCATCGACATGAATTGCTGGTCGAAGCCTAAGGTGTCGATCTGCCACCAGGTGGCGCCGGCGCCGGGTCCGGGAAGGGCCCGAAACACGAAAATGACGATCGCCGTGCCGACCAGATTGCGACGGGCAGGAGAAGACAACTCCTTGAGCAGTTTGGCCATCAGGAAGAGGACGATGGCCAGCGAGCCTGCCAAAACGATTTCCTGATTATAGGGAACGTGGCACAATCCCATCACCAGCGTAAACAAAACAAAAACCAGGCTGCCCCCCAGAATCCACCAATTGGGCTCGACCGCCGGCCCGCTTCGATCCTTTCCCGGAAGAATCCCTCCGTCCGACAAGCCGAGCTGCCGATACTTGCCTACGCGGATTCGCTTGAGCAGACCGGCCATCACCACTCCGGCCACTGAAATCACCGGGATAAGCAGGGCCATTCGATAGATATCGGAGTAGACGCTGCGTTTCAACGCTTCCGGCATGGCGCCGACGCCGCTGAACATGACGATATTGACGACGGATACGGCGATCCCCCCACCGACAATCGCCATGCGGCCCAGTGTCTGCATGGTGGTGTGCATCAGCCGGATGGTGCGTTCGTCGAAGGCCGCACCCTTGTCGTCGACCAATGGCACGGCCTCGACGGTCATGGCATCTGCCACCACATCCTGAATCACATAGCCCACCGGCGCCAGCAAAGCCGCAAGGACAAACCACGACTCCACGCCCATAAAACGGATCATCCAAGCGGTAGACTCGATCAAACCAAGCATGATCGCAAGGCTGGCGCTAATGATTGCGGCGCCGAAAAAGACCAGTGCGGACTTCCAACGCCAGATCAGGTCCACCAAGTGGCCCAGCGGCATCTTCAGCGCCCAGGGCAGTCCAATCCAGAATCCGAGCATGGCCAAAAACTCCGCCGACAGTCCGAGGGTGTCCTTGACGAAAAAAGTCCCGACGATGCCGGTCAAACCGGAAATACCGGCGGCCATGTAGACCAGAAGGGGAGGCAGATACGAAAGGCGTATCTGCCGCACCGGATCGATAATACGCGTTTTGACCCGGAACCAGACCGGGACCGCCGGGTGACGCGGATGCTGTCGAGGGGG
>NZ_JAWOHB010000180.1:0-18779 GCF_046496365.1 Desulfosarcina sp. | reverse complement strand
GAGTAAGACGGCTGGTAATCGCCGCTGACCATCTGCCGCAGGGCATCGAACTCGGCCCGATCCATTCTGCCCATGCCGATATCCACGCTTTCCGCCGCGGCGACTCCCGCCACTATCATTATTGCCATCACTGCTGCCATTATATTAAATGATTTTTTCATGATGAAACCCCCATTTTCTCAAGTCACTCTTTGATTAAACTTACCATGGGCACAAAATCGGTATGAAAAGCGTTATGTCAACCCGGACACATACTTTTTTGCACGATTATTGACCGCGCACCTGGAATTGGGTATTCAATCAGCGATCAGGGAGGGATCGCAATGGCCGAAATCGAGCAGAAAACCCGAATTCCGCAGCAAAGACGGAGTATCGAAACCAAAAATCGCATCCTTGTGGCCGCCAAAGACCAGTTTGCCAAAAACGGGTTTCACGGCACCAATGCCAAGGAGATTGCCGCGGCAGCCGGTGTCTCCGTGGGCAGCTTCTATTCTTATTTTAAGGACAAGAAAGAGCTGTTCATGGACATTTTCAGGGAGCACATCGAAGAAAAGGTTTTGCAGATACTGGGCCAACACCGATTTGATGCCAATAACCGCAAGGAGGGTGTCTACCGCCTCATCAAGGCCATGCTGGATGCGCATGATCCCTATCCTCAATTTCACCGTGAAGTGCTGGCCATGCGCTATTCAGATCAGGAAGTCGAAGCCGCGTTCACTGAAATAGACAGACACAGCCTGGGCCATGTTGAGCGGTTTATCGAACAGTTTCACGATAAGCTGCGAATAACGGATATCAATACCGCCGCCCGGATTGTGTCAGCTGCTGTGGAAGCAATCATCTGCGCGATTACGATCTTCGGCGAAGATCAGGATGCCGATCGGCTTATCGACGGACTGGCTGATATGATCCACCGCTACCTGTTTGACTGAGTGCGTGTCTACGTGATTCTTCAACCGATCAAACGGCGGTGGCGGCCAGCAGGGCACCGGACACGGCCAGCACAATGGCGATCAGTCGCGGAAGGGTGACCGGTTCTTTCAGAAAAATGGCAGCCAGCACAAAGGTGAAAATGGTGGCCAGCTGATTCAATACGGCCGCAAGGGCCACCAGTGTATACTTAAAACCCGCCAGCCAGGCTATCATGGCCAGGTAGTTGCCCACAATGGATGCCGGCAGCACAATTTTCCATGCCGACGACGGTAAAAAAGCCCGTAAAATCAAACGTCTGTCGGAATGGATCAGCGTGATTGCCAACAGGCCGGCAACGCCGGCGAGAAGCCTGACAAAACTTGCCCACAGAACATGTGTCTGTTGCAAAAGGGGCTTGACCATGACCACGCTCGCCGCAATGAGGACCACTGCCAGCACACCGAAGCAAACCCCATGGATAAAATCCCGCCGGGAGATCATCAGCGCGGTTCTGGAATAGGAATCGACAGCGATGGCCGCTATTACGAGGAGGGCGCCTGATATTCCCCTTATTCCTATGGATTCATTCAGAAATAGAGCGGATGCGAAAATGATAAGCGGCAGGTAAAGACAGTCCACCACGGCCCACAGGCTGGCGCCGAGTCGTTTGAGGGCCATGAAAAAAAAGGTATCGGCCAAGGTAATGCCCAAGATTCCGGAAATACAAAACATTACCCAATCGCAGGCCGAACGCACCGGAAAAAAAGGCACACCGGCAAACCAGAGGGTGGGCACGAGCAGCAGCAGGGTGACGACACCCTTGAACAGGTTCAACGCCATCGGAGAGAAGATCTCGCCGCTCTTTTTAAACATGACCACGGCGGCAGACCAGAAAAAGGCGGCCGCCGTGGCGCACAAAATGCCGATTACTTGCATGGCGCGACCTGACGGCTGATGGTTGACTCAGGGCCGGAGCAGAAAAAGATGGACATGGTGCGGATCGAGATTGCCGGGTTCGACAGGTGCCAGGTCACTGTCAATCTGATTGAAAAGCGCCTCGAACACAGACCCCAGGCTATTGGAGAGGTCTGTCTCCGACAGGCCGGACGCATCCGCAGCCCATTTCAGAAAATCGGCTCTTGGGGCATCCCCGATGATGCGGTGGTCTTCGTGATCCGTCCAGAGTCCGGCGTAAAATTTTTTAAAGGCTGACCGGGAGATCCTCAGGGACGGTGTGTCGGCATCGATAGGCGCCTCCCCCAGCCACACCCTGGCCCACAGGGTCAAAAGAAGGTTCTTGTAGGTCAGAAATCGGATTTTCCTAACCGGTGCCATGGGAATTTTCAGGTGATTCAACAGTCGGTCGAGAGCGATCACCTGGTCCAGACCCCGACGGGTTGCTTCGATTTCCCGAAGGCTTTGAAAATCGTGATAGCTGGAACCGCGATCGGACGGGTCATAAAACTTGGGCCTGTCGAGTAACAGCCCACCCAAAAGGCCGAGCCAGTTCTCATCCCAGAAGGTGAGATCCACGCCATGCGTGTAAAACCAGCTTTCCTTGCGCCAGCGCGTGGCATCCCATTTCAGCTGCAAGGCGCCGGCAAAGCCGGTCCTGAAAATATCGGCCAGCAGGTGACGCCGCAGCAGTGCGGCCGCCTCGCGTTCATGGCTCTCCGCAGGGCTTGTGGTCATCAACTCGAGACCGATTCCCAGGTAGCCGCTGGCTTTGGAAACCACCGCCTTCAACTGGTCGCGGCCCCGGATGATCTCCTGGTCTGCAGAAATAATCTGGTTGCAGAGGCTGGCCAGTTCAGCCTGAAGCTGTTGTATGATATGGTGTTCACGGATACTTTTCAGCGCACGCACGAAGCGGTTGTCTCCGTCTATGTACGCAGCGGCAAACTGGGGAACCGGCAACTGCGTCTCAACCAGCGATGGCGGTCCCAGCGCCTTTTTGTCCCTGACCGCCAGATCTCGGGGCCGCAGCGGCTGGTAGACGCCAACGGCTTCATGAAAAGGCAGAAAGCCCTTTTCGCCGAGGCGGACGTTGCGCATCCGGTACAACTCCTCTTCGGTCTCACCGGGAATCATGTTCACGGATTCCATCAACAGGCCCTGATAAAGGGGATGATCATAACTTGACAGGCGCTGCAAAAGCTGGCGCAGCATCTCATTGCGCCTGGTCTTTGCCGTTTCTTCCTCCGGGGTGGAGACGGGAAAGTCCACGAAGCGAACGTAGAAGGTATCGTCATCGGTAAAAAATCCGTCGCCGAAATCCGACGAGGCCTGATCCGATTCCAGCGTGCGAAGTTCGATGTTGTGGAACAGGTACAACTCCAGGAATTCCAGTCTTTCATGGAAACACAGGTTGACCAGTCGCTCCGGATCCGCTTGAAGAAGCAATTGCAGCCAGTTGGTGGCCTGCTGATAGTTCAGCCGGTCCTTGCGCCAGGTCTCCATGTCCAGCATATATTCCCACTGGCGGTTGGAAGCCAGGGAAAGCAGGGGCCCGGCACTATCCAGTCCGATGTCGTGAATCAGAAAATGCAGATCTTCTTCCGGAAAGGAATGGATCAGGGCTGCCGGCTGCGGGTGGTCGAATATGGCTGCCATCACTTGATCAACCGGCGCTCGGAGGATTTGCTGCCTGGTATCCGCCAGTTTGCGGATACGTTCGGAATGGACGAGCGCTTGCGTTTTGGTTTGGTTCATGGGATCCTTTCGTCTCCTGACAGCAGTCAGGGACCAGCATAATCTAAAAAATCAAAAATACAAGCCTTCGGTCAAGATCAACCGCATTGCGGGTGGGTATCGATTCGTCCAAGCAGAAGCAGCCCGGGAAGTGCAATCAGCGTACAGAAGATAAAAAAATTAAACCAGCCCAGTTGTGTTGCCAGATAGCCTGTAGGGGCGGATGCCAGCACCCGTGGGATGCCCATGAGGCTGGTCAGAAGGGCGTATTGTGTGGCCGTGAAACGTTTGTCGGTGATGCTGGCCATGTACGCCGCATAGGCAGAAGTGCCCATTCCAGCGCTTAAATTCTCGAATGCAATGACCGCGGAAAGCGCGGCGAGGCTCGGCCCGACGGTTGCCAAGAGTGCAAAGCCGGCAGTGGAAAGTGCCTGGAGGACACCGAAAATCCAGAGGCTGCGAAGGATGCCCAGCTTGATCATGGCAATCCCGCCGATAATGGTGCCGGCGATGGTGGCCCAGAATCCGAACAACTTGACCACGGCACCAATCTGGGTTTTTGAAAAACCGATGTCCAGGTAAAAGGGTGTGCTCATGGCTGCGGCCATCGTGTCACCGATTTTATACATCAGGATGAAGGCCAGAATCCACACGGCGTTGGTTCGGCTGAAATACTCGACCAGCGGATCCACCACCGCGTCCCGGAGGGTCACGGGAAAGGATGGCACGTGGGGTTCCGGGGTCAAGATCGTGGTGATCAACCCAGGCAGCAGGCACAGGGCCATGATCAGGTAGACCATGGAAAAGGGCATGTGGTCGGCAAGAATCAGCCCACCGCCTGACGCCAGGAGCATGCCGACGCGATAGCCGTTGATGTACAGTGAGGATCCCAGGCCCAGTTCTCGGTCTGACAGGTCTTCGCGTCGATAGGCGTCCACCACGATGTCCTGGGACGCACTGAAAAAGGTCACGGCCAGCGCAGCCAGCGCCAGCCATTCGGGTTGAGCGGTCGGATTGCTGTATCCCAGCCAGACCAGAGCCGCCATCAGAGACAACTGCGATGCCAGCAGCCATCCCCGTCGTCGCCCTAAAATAGGCAGCGCATAGCGGTCGAATAAGGGAGACCAGAAAAATTTGAGCGTATAGGGCAATCCCACCAGGGACATGAGCCCGATGGTGGTCAGATCCACCCCCGACTCCTTCATCCATGCCTGCAGCACAGACAGGGTCAACAGAAGCGGCAGGCCGCAGGAAAAGCCCATCACCAATGCTACCAGCATACGGCGGTTGATCAACACGGATGCGATTCCTTGGCGGTGCATGCGGTTGGCCTGCTCCCGGTTTTAAGAAGAAAGGGCGGCAGAATGTTTTTCTGCCGCCCCGCCGGTTGACTAAAGAGATCAAGGGTTTCGGTTATGGTGTAAAAGCTGATGGATCTTTTTGTACAGTGGTCATGCTTCCAACAGTTGCGCCGGCGTCACGATGGAACCGTACTTTTTCTTCAGGGCGATCAGTCCGTCACGCTGCTCCCGCAGCACGTCGAACAGGAGTTCGGGAACATTTTCCTCCTTGCCGTAGGCGGTTGTCTGCAGGTCTAATCTGGACAGGATATTGTCCACATAGAGTGAGAACTGCCGGTCGTAGAGTTCCTGGGGATAGGGTTTGTCGATCAAGGTTTCAAAAAGCCTCCGCAAATCTTCGTAGTTTGGGATGAATCCGATGGGTGTTTCGATGGCACCAACATCCTTGTGGGCCCGGCGTTCCAACCATCCCAGCCAGACTTTGACATCCTTTTTTTCTCCCAACAGTTTTTTGCCGCCGCCTCCCCGGGCCTCGTGGGTCAGAAAATAGTTCAGTCCTGCCATGATGGGCCGTTTATCCTCGGCAATGGCGGCGTTGCCGAAAAAATCGAATTGCGCCTTCATGTAGTCTCCCAATGCACCCGGAATGAAGGGTGCGTTGGCCCACGGTGCCCGCTTAACCCCGGAGGCCCCCACTTCCGTGGCTGTGGCTGCGGAGACAATGCAGGCGCCGATGCTAACACCGTGGTTGGAATTTTTGGCAACCCAGACTGGTGGCATGGTGTCGCTGTCCCGACCGCTGTAGGTAATTACCCGGGTTTCCACCCCTTCCGGCGCCTCGGCCTTGTCAGAGTAATTGTCAAGGGCCGATGAAGATATGGTACAGCGGGCGTTGGGATGGGAGATGGGCCTCTCCTTGCCGCTGGCATCCTTCAGACCCTTCTTCCAGGGACCCTGAAAGTTGCGCCCACGGGTGGGCTGGACTTCGCCGTTGCCGGTCCAGTGGGGAACGCCGTTTTCATCGATGAGCACGTTGGACCAGATGACTTCCGAACCGGGATTTCTCAAGCGGTTCATCAGCATCGGGTCGCCTTCGCCGTTCACATCCTCCACGATGCCGAATATGCCGCATTCCGGGTTGATGGAGCGCACACTGCCATTGTCGTCGATCCACATCTGGGCCAGATCATCGCCCACAAAATGGTTGCCGGCCATGGCCGTTGTGGTTTTGCCGCACCCGGACGGTGCGGCACCGGCCACCCAGGTCACGCGGCCGCCCTTACCGTCGATGCCGGTGATAAACATGTGTTCAGCCAGCTCTTTGCCATTGCCTTCATAAACGGATTTGTCGACTGAAAAACGGTGATTGCCCTTTTTTAGCAGCAGGGTATTGCCTGCATAGGTGCAGTTGAAGGCATAGGTCGTGCGATGACTGCGGTCCATGAACACCCGGGCATTGGCCAGGTCTTCGGACCGGTTGAGACCTTCACTGTGAATATTGGTGTAAAAATGTCCCAGCCGGCTGACCTCTTTCTCAAAATCCGCAAAGGCGTTGCGGTAGAGGATCTCTGCGCTGTGGCTGACGTAGGCGGAGCTGGTGATCTCAAGTGCGGGGTTGGAGGCGGCCGCACCAACCGGGCCGCGAATATACATCCCAACCACCATGGTGGCGCCGCTCATGATGCCGGCCATCTTTTCACGGACCTCAACCAGGGCATCATCCCGCAGGATCTTATTGGCCAGGCTGCTGATCTTCTCATCGGGGTTGGCAATATAGAAGGTCCGGTCGATGATGCGACCCTGCTCCTCCTTGAGATCGAAATGGATGGTGTGCCCCTGCATGGCCAGGACCGCTTCTTCACCTTTATGCAGGGCCAGTTGGCGGATAAACTGGCGATCCGCTTCTGACCCGGTGTTGATGTAAACCCGGGCAGGGTCGCACACGGCGACGGCGTTGGCGATTTTAATGAGGATTTCGGGGTGGTGCAGCGTCCGGATGCGGGACAGGTGCTCCCGGTTTAGCCGCTTTTCGAACAGGGTCTGAGCCTGTTCGACGTTCTGAATTCCCCCCAGCTTTTTGATGATGTCGAATCCCTCATTTTTCTTTAACATGCGATTTACCCCTTTTCGACTGTAGACGAGACAATCCATGCGGCATCGGTTGTGCAGCCGGGATGGTGAGGCGGTTCCCTTCCGGACCAGAATCCCGCTGTTTTGCGCCTGGTGGCCGCGGCTCAATTTTCTTTTCAGTTAAAGAATCTTGCATGGGGCTAAGTCTTGGGTCTTGGACGCTGGCAGCCGATGCGTTGCGGCGCAGGCATGTGCTGATCGATCCATTTCATCACCTTGTCAAACTCATCCAGCAACCCCTTAAGGGCCTTGCCCCGGTGGCTGACCCGGCTTTTCTCGGCCATGGTCAGCTGAGCAAAGGTTTTGTTCAATAGTGGATAGAAGAAAACCGGATCGTAGCCAAACCCGTTGCTGCCGGCAGGGGCCAGCGTGATGCTGCCTTCACAGCGGCCCTCATAGGTCAGTGCCGGGCCGGTGGGTACGGCGATGGAGATCACACATTCAAATGCCGCGGCGCGGTTGGTCTGTCTGTCAAGCGCCGCCAGCAGCTTGCGGCAGCGCTGAGCATCGGTCGCAGCGGATCCGGCCCACCGTGCGCTGTGAACGCCCGGTGCGCCATCCAGCGCCTCAACCACCAGCCCGGAATCGTCTGAAAGGGCCGGATAGCCCAGGACCCTGGCTGTGAAACTCGATTTTTTATAGGCGTTCTCATCAAAGGTGTTCCCATCTTCCACCACTTCCGGGATTGGACCAAAATCATCCAGATTTTTAATGCTGACTGGAAAGGCCTTGAGCAGGTCGCGGATTTCGGCGGTCTTGCCCGTGTTACGGGTGGCAATGACAAGTATCCTATTTTTTTTCATAACTCCTCAAATTTGGAGGGATCTAACCCTATCCAGCTAACATAAAAAGGGGCAAACATCCAGCAATAATCTGATGACCCAAACGGTCCAGGAATGTGATCCAGCCCTGTGACAAACTCCGTGCGGTGCTTATATTTCAGGATGTCAAAGGGTTCAGCCGGTCCCCAGTCGACGGCGGCACCCGTGTCGAAACCACCCGCTGCAACGGGGTGGTCGGAAATGAACCAATTATTAATGTGTCCCGGCAGATGGGACCCAGACGATACTGAGGAGGTTTTACCATGTCCGATAAAAAATCCGAAGTCCGTAAGACGGACAAGAAAGACAAAGAGCGTATCAGTGAACAAAGCGTTGCCGACAACTGCGGTTGTTTTCAGGTGGTCGATGCCTGTGGTTGTCGGGTGGTTGATCCATGCGGCTGTTATGTAAGCCAATGCTGTTGTTAGACCGTGGCCGCCCGTAAAGGCCATCTTTTAACAATGGGGGTCCGCCAATCCGGCAGGCCCCCATTTTTTATGGAATCAACACCGTGCTGCCCTGGGTTTTTCTTCCCTCCAGATCCTGATGGGCGCGGGCGGCATCTTTCAGTGCGTAAGTCTGACCGATGGAAATCTTCACCGCCCCTTTTTCCACCACCGCGAACAGATCGCGGGCATGGGCAAGCAGGTCTTCGCGTCGGGCGGTGTAGGCCATCAGGCTGGGTCGGGTGAGGAAAAGAGATCCTTTTGCCGCCAGAATTCCGATATCTATGGGTGATACGGCGCCGGATGCCTGTCCGAATGACACCATGGTTCCCATGGGCCGCAAACAATCCAGGGATTGCATGAACGTGGCCTGGCCTACGCTGTCGTAGACCACATCCACCCCCCGTCCGCCGGTAATCGCCTTGACCCGTTCCGCAAAATCGACTTCAGCATACAAAATGGGGTGGTCGCAGCCGTTGTTTCGGGCGATCTCGGCTTTTTCCGGCGAACCCACGGTGCCGATCACCTCGGCGCCCAGGTGGCTGGCCCATTGGCAGACAATGGAGCCCACGCCCCCGGCCGCCGCATGGATCAGGATGCGATCACCGGACTTGACCGGATGGCATCCGAAAAGCAGGTACCTGGCCGTCATGCCCCGAAGCATCATTCCTGCCGCCTGACGGCTGGAGATGCCGTCCGGCAACCGTAGCAGTCGATGGGCCGGAATGCAGCGGTCCTGCGCATAGGCCCCCGGGGGGATGCCCGCGTAGGCAACCCGGTCTCCGGGTTTGAATTCGGACACCTCAGCGCCGACCGATTCGACCACACCGGCGCCTTCCAGGCCGAGCACGGCGGGCAGTGCAGGCAGCGGATAAAGCCCGGTTCGATGATAAACATCGATAAAGTTCAAACCCACGGCCTCCTGATGCAGTCGTACCTCTCCGGGACCCGGGGCGCCTGGATCATGGTCTTCCCAACGCATGACCGAAGGACCTCCGGTAGAATGAATTTTGATGGCTTTGGACATGGCGACCTCCTTTGCAGCGATGATACGTATCGACAGTGTCGAACCGTTCTGGTTCGATTGCTTACTGGTTTACTATAAGCATGGGTGGCACAAATCCAATCGGGTCCGCCGATCCTGGAAAACGATCCTAGTGCCGTTTAACGGCTGTCATGCCTACAGATAGTTCACCCAGGACCAGCGAACCTGTCCATCGGCGGTGGTATGTGTCAGGTAGTGGTTTGCGGCCGCAAATGCGATGGCTGCCCGGATGCGTTCAAAAGGGTGGTCAAGGTCGCCAGACACCCGGCGGATCAGTTTCTCTACGGGGTGCGTATCCTGCTTGTCCGATCGGTCGGCTCGCCAGACGCATTTCTCTTCTATGAGCCGCTTCATCATCAGATCATATAGGACCACGGTGTGTTCCAGTCGAACCAGGGGCCAGGCCTGCTCGTCGGTGGCCCGGCCCGCTTTGCGGAGGCGGTCTATCTCTCCCAGCCACTGGTCGAACCGCTGCTCACCGTCAATGACAATGGCGTCCATCGTTTCCGGTGCCACGCCGGCCGTACGGATGATGGCGCGATTGGCATGGTACCGGCGCCAATCGTCGGACAGAATCTGCAGATCATATTCATCGATGCGTTCCCGTACATCAGTGCCGGGGAAGGGGGCCAGAATATGAAATCCGTGGCTCACACCCATCGTTTTGAGCTGTTCTCCGAATTTGAGCGTTTGTGCCAATGTTTCCGGGGTTTCGCCCGGCAGCCCCAGGATGAAGGATGCATGGGGATCGATCCCGCAGTCCAGGCAAAGCTGCACCGCCTGGATCACCTGCTCCAGGGTGATGCCCTTTTTTATTCGTTGGAGCATTTCGACACAGCCGGATTCCACCCCGAAACTAACCGTCGTGCATCCGGCATGGCGCATTGTCTTCAGCATCCGGCGGGAGACTGTATCCACGCGGGCAAAGGAGGTCCATTTGATTTTCAGCCCACGATCCAGAATTTCGTTGCACACGGCCAGGCAGTGGCTTTCGTTGGCCGTGAACAGATCGTCGGCCAGATTGATCTGGTGAAATCCCAGGGTGTTCAGATGCGTCATCTCGTCGACAACCTGCATGGGATCCCGATAGCGGACCCGTGCACCCACCATCTTGCGTCCCACGCAGAAAATGCACTTGAACGGACATCCCCGGCTGGTTGTCATGCTGACCGGCATGCCCAGCGCCCGGTAGCGTCCTAAAGGGATCAGGTGGCGCGACGGCGGCGCCAGTTCGTCAATATGGGCCAGGGGCGGCATGGCTGTGGTGATGATCTGGCCGCCGTCACGGAATGCGATTCCCGGCACGCATGCCAGGCCGGCTCCAGTTTCAATGGCTCTGGCCAGGGCCACCAGGGTATTCTCTCCTTCGCCGCAAGCCACCACATCCACCTGGTTACAGGATTGCAGGATATCGGCCGAACAGAAGGTGGCGTGGGGACCGCCCAATATGGTGGTGATGGACGGGTTCAGGGCCTTGATCTGGTCGAGCACCGCCAGGGCGTGGTCGACGGTCATGGTTACGGCGGTGGCCCCGGCAAGATCCGGTTTAAAGTCCCGAATCAGTGGCGACAGGAGATCCGGGCTGAAAGGGAACACGACACAATCCAAGAGCTGGACTTCAATTCCGGCCCGCTCCAGGGCTCCGGCCAGAAAAGCCAAGCCCAGCGGTGGCGACGGGGTTTCGGAAATGGGGTAAAAGGGGTTGATCAGCAGTACGCGCAAAGGGTGAACCTCCTGTGACGGCAGGCAAGCGCTGCATCAAGTCGGGTCGCAGTAATTATCCAGAATGATTTGGTACAGTTCTTCGCCGATAGCGATGCCCATGTCGATGAATTGGGGTCCATAAATCCGGCCGGTCCGAGAGCGAAAGGTATTGCGAATCTTTTTCAACAAGGCCATTCCCTTGGGATAGTGGTCCACAAAGGCGTCCAGCGGTGGGTTTAGAAAACCGACCATATCCCAGATCGTGTGGGTGAAATTGTCTGGCCCCCAGCGGAACTTATCCGCATCATACAGACAGTCGGATATCAAGCGGGCCTGCTGGGATTGCATCTGTGCCAGGTGGGCAAAAGCCTCGTGATTGCGAATGGCCGCGCAGACATAGGCAACCTCCTCGGGGACAAGCGGATAGGTTTTCAGGATAGTGCGTGCCGCCTCGGCACCTCTTTGGGCATGTAGTTTTTCTTTGCGGCAGATGTCGTGCAACAGGCCCGCACACTGGGCCAGCAGCAGATTCCGTTGGACGTGAACCGCCGCGTGGCCGGCCATGCGGCTCTCGATAATCACGAGGGTGCCGGCATCGATGGCCACCTTTTCCACGTGACCCATGCCGTGTCCGAAATCTTCTTCCAGGCATCCGGCCATGTCTTTGCGAAGCCTGATGACGGATGCATCGGACTGATAGAAGTCCCGGGATTGCATGGTTTCCGGGAGGTGGTCCCCGTAAAAATCAGGCCGGGGAAAACGGGCCACAATTGTACGGGCGAGTTCACGAATTTTCAGGTAAACAGGGTCCATCGACAGACACCATCCCCAGGGTGCGGACGTTGACTGGCCGCAACACGGCACCTAGCTGATCCATCCCCATCGCACACATCGTTTTCGGCAATGCCACCAAATAGAAGCGCCGGTTTCACGGCAGTGGTGAAACCGGCGGCAGACAATCATGGTCGTATGGACGGAAACGACAATTAGCCTTGAGCATTCGAAGCCTACCGGTCTTGGCAGCGTCGGCGTCTCTGCGTAGACGAACGGATATCATCTTGAATGCATTGATAAACCTACCAACGCCAGGCTACACATCCAGCGTCAAGCCGTAGGGCGTACCGCAGACTTTCCACTTCCCCTCCTCTTTTGTCAGCTGCAGGGTCTCTTCAAATGCGTAGGTCCGGCCCAGGCGGAAGAGTTTGGCTACGTAGGCGTAGACCGGATGAATGCCGGTTCGGCGCAGTCCCTTCAAGTGAATGGTTGCGGACTCGGTGTCCTGGGACAGCGTTTCGGCTTCCACATGATAGATGATCTGCCTCACCATGCCGGTGCTGAATCCCCGGGTGCGTGCTTCGTCGGCCATGGCCTGGATATAGGTGGCGGCAACCGATTCTTCCCCGTCCCCGGCCAGCTGGCTGCACATATATTTTTCCATGTCGGCCTCGAGGAGAAAGTAAGCCTTGGAAAATTCGACTGCCGTTCCTGTGGCGGTATCCCTGCAGTCTGCGAAGATAAACACCACCTGAAAGATAACCGCCAGAATTGCCACCAGAATCCATGCTTGACTGCTGCTACGGTTTGCCATGCGCGACGCCTCCTTGCAGAATCACCCCGGTATCCGCCAGGCGGTGTTGCCTGGCCCAATCTGCCGTATGCGGATGTTAAGAATTTGGGTAAATGGATCGAAAGAGGCAGATACCATGGATCATGGCATTTCACAAGTCCTATGTCATTGCGGACAGGGGCGTATGATGGTTCTTGACAGCTATTTCGACCATTGGTATACAACTGATAAAACTTCAAGTGTGCTTTGATTGCCCAACAGGAGTTTTCCATGCCGGTAAACCGCTTCAACACCCATCAACTTGCCAGGAAAGCCGAATCCGGTGGCTGTTTGATTGCAACCGCCGCGGGCCCTTGCACGCCGATATTCGCCGCCAAGCTGAAAAAACGGCCGTATTTTAACCGGGTCCCTTGTTTTTAATGGAAAATCAGGCTATCTGAACTCCTTTATGCGGATTCAATTAATGGATGGTATTCTAATTGTCGCCTTTCGGACCACCTGAACCAAAAAGAGGGGAAAACCCATGACCACACGTGAAACCATCGATTTTGATGTGCTCTTTGTGGGCGGCGGACCGGCCAACCTGGCTGGCGCTATCCGGCTGATGCAGCTGGCCGCGGAAAAAGGCCGTGAACTGGAGGTCGCCATCATTGACAAGGGTGCGGCCATCGGCTCCCATGCCATCAGCGGGGCGGTGATGAACCCGGTGGCTATCGCCGAACTTTTCCCGGACTACCTGGACCAGGGATTTCCCATCGAGCAGACCGTGCGTGGCGACGGTTTCTTTTTTCTGACCCAAAAACGCAGTTTCAACGTTCCGCTGGTGCCGCGCCAGATGCACAACACCGGTTTTCCCATCGTCAGCCTATCACGGGTATGCCGCTGGCTGGGGGAAAGGGCCGAATCGTTGGGCATCAATATTTTTCCCGGGTTTGATGGAAAAGAGATCCTTCTGGCCGGAAACGGTATCACGGTGACAGGGGTTCGCACCGGGGACAAGGGACTGGACAAGCAGGGCCGGCCCAAACCCAATTTCGAACCGGGCATCGATTTGCTGGCCAAGGTCACCGTGCTGGGTGAAGGCGCCCGGGGCAGCCTGACCAAGGCATTGGTCGGCAGGCTGCCCATACGGTCGGGCAGCTTGCCTGAGGTTTTCGAAACGGGCATCAAGGAGGTCATCCAACTCCCCGAAGACCATTTTTTCACCGGCAGCAGCTTCAATGACATTCACACCATGGGGTTCCCCCTGGACCTGAACACCCCTGGCGGAGGGTTTGTTTATGAAATGGCCGACAACCGTATCGCCCTGGGTTTTTTGGTTGCCCTGGGCTACGAAGACCCGGCGCTGGACCTATACGACACATTCATGCGCTTTAAACGCCACCCGATGATCCAGAAGATTATTCGCGGCGGAAAGGTTGTGGAGCAGGGCGCCCGCGCCGTTTCCACAGGCGGCTGGTTCAGCATGCCGCACCTGGCTGTGGACGGCGCACTGTTTACCGGCAACGGCGCCGCCATGCACAGCACGCCGGCCATCAAAGGCATCCACCTGGCCATGAAGTCGGGCATGTTGGCCGCCGAAACCATCCTGGAAGCGCTCATCGCCGGTAAAACCGACCGTTCCACGCTGGACACGTACAGCCGGCGGCTGGCGGAAAGCTGGGCCGGCGAGGAACTTCGGGAGGGCCGCAACTTCGCCCAGGCCCTGGCCAAAAAGGGGCCGATCAAATGGATCCACCTGGCCGCCCAATACATTTCCTCCGGTAAAGGACTGATCGACCGTCTCCCGTCGGTGGACGACGCCACCACACTGAAGCCCTTGCAGCCGGGGGGCAACCATCTGCCGGTTCAAGCGCACAAACCGGCCAACAACGATCCGGCCATGGTGGACAAGCTCACCGGCGTCTACCTTTCCGGCACCCTGCATCGCGAGGACCAGCCCAGCCATGTTCTCATTCATGACCAGCAGGTGTGCGTGGAGCAGTGCTATCCCACCTATGGTTCTCCCTGCACGCGCTTTTGCCCGGGTGATGTCTATGAGCTGGAGTTCCGTAAGGACGGCGATGGCATCAGGGGCATCAAATTGAACTTTACCAATTGTTTGCATTGCAAAACCTGCGACATCAAGGATCCCTTCCACAACGTTACCTGGACTTGTCCTGAGGGCGGTGAAGGGCCGAACTACAAAAGGGCCTGACCTGTTCAGGCCGTTACCCAAGGAGAATTCCAGACCATGGCCAGCAATCAGCGTTATGACGTCATTATCGTCGGCGGCGGAATCATGGGATCCACCACCGCATTTTACCTGACAAAGAAGGCTCCGGCTTTGAAAGTGGCCGTTATTGAGAGGGATCTGGCCTACACCCGGGCCTCCACCACCCTTTCCATGGTCAATGCCCGGATCCAGTTCAGCCTGAAACAGAACGTTCAGATTTCGCGGTACGCCTTCGAAGTATTGGAACGCTTCGAAGACGAGATGACGGTGGCCGGCAACCGTCCCAGTATTGCCTACCACCGGGAAGGCAATCTCTTCCTTTATGAAGAGGCCGCGGCAGAGCATGCCAAAGCGGCCATGGCCATGCAGCAGGATCTGGGATGCCAGGTACAGTGGTGGACGCCGGATCAGATCAAAGCCCGCTATCCCCTTTATGAACCCCAGGGTCTCGCCGGTGGCACATTCGGCGCCCAGGATGGACATTTCGATGCCTATGCCGTACTCATGGGATTCAAGGCCAATGCCAGGGCCCGGGGAGCTGTTTACCTGGAGGACGAGGTGACCGAACTGGTGGTTGCCAACCGACAGATCACCGGTGTAAAGACTGCTTCGGGCGTCGTTTACGCATCTGGGGCAGTGGTCAACTGTGCAGGCGCCTGGTGCACCGACTTGGCCAGAACCGCCGGTGTGGACCTGCCTGTAAATCCGGTCAAGCGCCAATGCTTTTGCGTGGATCCGGCGGTTAAACCCGATGGTCCGCTGCCTCTGACCATCCTGCCTTCGGGTTTCTACTTCAGGACGGAAACCGGGGGGATGGTGCTGCTGGGAAAATCCATGGAAGACGATCCGGTGGGTTTTGATTTCACCTGGGACCAGCACCGCTTCCTGGATGTGCTTTGGCTGGAACTGGCTGAATTCGTTCCGGCTTTCGAACGGTTGAAGCTGGTGCGGGGCTGGGCGGGGTTGTATGCGGTCAATACGTTGGACGGCAATGCCATCCTTGGCGAGTGGCCTGAACTCAAAGGCTTTTACTTGGCCAACGGTTTTTCCGGCCACGGCCTCCAGCAGGGTCCGGCAGTGGGACGCTACATGAGTGAGCTGATCGTCGGCGACACGCCGACCCTGGATCTGTCGATTTTCAATCCCCAGCGCATTCTCGAAGGCAAACCGCTGGCCGAAGGAGGACTGGTCTGATGGTAACCCCGATTGCCGGCAATATCGTCCGGGAAAAAATCCGTGAAAGCAAACTCGCCCGTGTGGGACTGGCCTCCATTCGTGAGCTGAACCGGCTGGTAAACGAAATCGAAGAGGAGTCCGGTCAGCGCTTTATCCGCATGGAGATGGGCATTCCCGGGATGCCCCCCCCGGAGATTGCCATAGAGGGTGAAATCTGTGCCCTGAAAAAGGGCGTGGGGGCCATCTACCCGCCTTTTGACGGCATCGCCTACCTGAAATACGAAATATCCAGATTCATCAGGCTGTTTATGGACACCCATGTACAGCCGGCCCACTGCCTGCCCACGGTGGGTTCCATGCAGGGGTGCTTTCTCTCCATGATGATGGCCGGCCGACGGATCAAGGGGCGGGACGGAATTTTGTTCATCGATCCCGGATTCCCCGTGAACAAGAAGCAGGCCCAGTCGTTGGGGTTGCCCAGGGAAAGCTTCGACGTCTACGATTTCAGGGGTGACCGGCTGCGGGACAAACTGGAATCCTATCTGTCGACGGGACGCATCGGCGCGCTGATGTATTCGAACCCCAACAACCCGGCCTGGATCTGCTTCACGGAAAAAGAGCTGGGTATCATCGGTGAGCTTTGCACGCGCTACGATGTGGTCGCGCTGGAAGACCTGGCCTATTTCGGCATGGATTTCCGGCAGGACTACTCACGACCGGGGGTGCCGCCTTTCATTCCCACGGTGGCCCGCTACACGGACAACTACATTCTGCTGGTTTCCAGCTCCAAATCCTTCAGTCTGGCCGGCCAGCGCATCGGTATGACGGCCATTTCCGATCGCCTGTTCGATTCCACAGGCGACGGGCTAGTGCCCTGGTTCGGCACCGATCGGTTCGGCTATGCATATATTTTCGGCGGTATGTATGCGCTGAGTTCAGGCGTGTGCCACAGTACCCAGTACGGTCTGGCCAAACTCCTGGAAGCGGTCAACGACGGCAGATACAATTTTGTGGATGCGGTTAAGGAATATGGCGACCGCGCCCGCACGATGAAGCGCCTGTTCACGGAAAACGGCTTCAACCTGGTCTATGACCTGGATGAGGATCAGCCTCTGGCCGACGGCTTCTACTTCACCGTGGCCTACCGCGGCTTCACCGGCGTCGACCTGGTGGAGGAACTGCTGTACTACGGCATCAGCGCCATATCCCTGGAAACCACCGGCAGCACCCGAACCGAAGGTATCCGGGCCTGCGTCTCCTTGACCGGAAAAGATCGCTTCAGGGAGTTGGCGGCGCGTTTGGAGCAATTTGACGCCGATCATCGGACCGGTTTTCGCGCCATCGGTTGAACCACGACAGCAAGCGCATTCCCCGGCGCCTGCATCGCTGTCAGCCGGCCAAAAGGAGATCGATACACGAAACTCAGATCCGTTTTTCCTCTACTGCGTGACAGGCGACCATGACATTGTTTTCCACGGGGCGCATCTGTGGAACTTCTTGTATACATCGTCGATCGGCATGGATGCAGCGGCCGTGAAAGACGCATCCGCTGGGCAGGTCGATGGGGGTGGGCACCTCCCCTTTGAGGCGGATGTGGCCGCTTTTTTTGCGGCCCAGTTTGGGGATGGCCGACAGCAGGGCCTGGGTGTAGGGGTGGCGGGGGTTGTCGAAAAGGGTCCGGGCCGGGGAGAGTTCACACAAGGTGCCCAGATACATGACCGCCACCCGGGTGCTGATGTGTTGTACCACCGAGAGATCGTGGGTGATGAACAGGTAGGTCAGGCCCCGCTGCGCCTGGGCATCCATGAGCAGGTTTAGGATCTGGGCCTGGATGGAGACGTCAAGGGCGGAAACGGGCTCATCGGCCACGATGAACTCGGGATCCACCATCAGCGCCCGGGCGATGCTGATGCGCTGGCGTTGCCCGCCGGAAAACTCGTGGGGATATCGATCGGCCCATTTGGGGTCGACGCCCACCTGGGACATGACCCCCGCCACGCGTTCTTTCACCTGGTTCGTTGAAATGGACGGGTTGTGGAAGACCACCGGTTCTTCCAGGGTCTGCATGACGGTTTTGCGGGGGTTCAGGGACGCATACGGATCCTGAAAGATCATCTGCATCCGGCGGCGAAAGGGAAGCATCTGCTGGGCGTTTTTATTATCGATGCGGGTGCCCCGGTAGATGATCCTGCCGCTGGTGGGTGGGTAGATGCCCAGGATGGTTCGGGCCACGGTGGATTTACCGCACCCGCTTTCTCCCACGACGCTGAATGTTTCCCCCGGAACAATGCTGAAACTCACATCGTTCACCGCCTTGACCGTGGTGCGCCGGCGGATAATTCGCCCCTTTTCGAACCGCAACTGGTCCAGCAGCCCCCCCGAAATGTCGAAGTGTTTGACCACTTTTTCCAGTGCCAGCAAGCCGTTGGCGTCGTTCTTGATCTGGGGTGTTGTCTCTGTCGTCATCTCGTTCCAATACCGGGCTCGGGTTGCACCATGTGGCAGGCCACCATGCGCTTTGCATGATCCACAGGAATTAATGGCGGTTCGTTGCTCCGGCATATGGCATTGCAAAGGGGGCAGCGGGGGTTGAAGGCGCAGCCCGGCGGGATGTCGGTCAGCGTGGGCATCATTCCCCGGATCTGGTTCAGGCGGGCACCGGGCTGCAAGCTGCCGGGCAGGGCATTGAGCAGGCCTTGTGTATAGGGGTGTTTCGGGTTGTTGACCACCCGTTCCGTGGGACCTGACTCAACGATCTTACCCGCATACAT
>NZ_JAWOHB010000172.1:0-3280 GCF_046496365.1 Desulfosarcina sp. | reverse complement strand
GCCGAAGTAGTCATAAAAACTTCCCTGATTAAGTTTTGCTTTTCGACATATCGTCCTCATGCTCGTGGCGTGATAGCCCTTGGTCCTGAAAAGCTCCGACGCTGCCGCCGAAATCTGGTTGCGCCGTTTTTCAACCAATTCAGGATTTTTGATATTGGTCTTTATCTTGTGCATTCTTTCACCTGATGGGGTAAAATAGTTGCCGTGAATATCCTCACAACGGCATCTTGTCTGTTTTAGAACGATAACGGGTTGCTTAGTAAAGCCATACAAAATAATAGGTTGGGAAATAAGGCCAGACTGACAGACGCTTGTCAGGTTTTTATTCATACTAAAATGCATCCTTTCAATCTGTCAAGAAAATAGATTCGTTCCTCCTGTGCATTCCTATCAAGAATTCCTTCGGGATCTGTCCGCACGAGCCACGGTCATCCGTCACGGGTCGTTGACTTTCATGCTGGCTATGGCCTAATACGGTAATTAGGCCGAACACGGTCCCGATGCTTAAACCCAATGCCGTTCACTTGAGAGGATGCTGTGGGCGGGTGTAAAACCCGCCCCTACGAGGCCTGGGCAGGACGACACGCAACGGCAATATACGGGCGGTGTAGGGGCGGGTTTTACACCCGCCCGGATGGAAGATTGAAAACCTTAAGTGAACAGTATTGTGTTTAAACCGTATTATGGAGAGGGGATTGATGACCGATTTTCCACCGGAAAAAGCCCAGTTGCTGGAAAAATTGAGCACATGCGGATTTGTTGTGCCCGATTTTATTTATGTGCCGGCCGAGGATTTTGAGAACAAAAATTTCGAATCCCTGGAAACCTTCTTAAAAAGACACCGGGAAAGCTTCAAGGTCATCGCCCGCAGCGCCCATCCTCAGGAAGCTTTTTATAAGGCAGGAACTTTCGATTCACTGGAAACTTATGCAGATCTGGACGGCATTGTGTTTGCCCGCCGGCGCATGATCCGTTATGCCCAAGTCACCAAGCGGCTTTCCATTTTGCGGCAGCAGTTTTTCGAGGGCGCGCCGCCGCTCGACAGCGAAAAAATGGGCGTAATCGTCATGCCGTTTATCCATGGATCCAGCGTCATGGCCAAAAAACTGTGGGATCACTGGGAGTTCGGCTATTGCCGGGACCGGGACCATAAGGTCCGCAGCGACCCATTCATCACCCGCACACCCCACGACCGCAAACTGCTGGACATTTCGCAGCAGATTGAGAACTGCCTGGGCTTTCGCTGCGAAATCGAATTTATCATCGGGGAAGACAACCGCATCTTTGTGGTCCAGGCCAAGGATATCTCCAAAGTCGAAATTCTAGAAGCCCGGGAAGACAAACGATCGGTGCGGCTCGACGGCTTGCGTCGCATCCGCAGACGCCGGAACTATCGCGAACGGTCGCTGTATGTCATGGATACCAATGCGCTTTACATGAATTTAATCGATCGCTGCGAGGAGCTGGTGCTCGAGCGCTCCAAACTTCCCACGCAGATCGACCTCGACCGCCTGATGGAAGAGATCCAGGCCTACGAGCGCACCATGGAGAATTTTGCCCTGAGAAACCGGCGGTTTGCCATCCTCGGCCTTTCCATCGAACCTTCGGCCGAGATATATCAGATCGCCAACCACTATTTAGACGATACGCCGGAATTGCAGCAGCAATTGACCAAGGCCCTGTATAACCATCAATATTTCCAGGATGCATTTATCGCCGAAGCCGATACCTTGATCAGTAAAGATGGGTTTCACATCAACCTGTGCGGGCATGACGCCTACGGTATCGATACGGTCCGCAATCCCATCTGGTCGGTGTTCTGGTCGGCCGCCAATCATGACCACATCCTCAAAAGCCTTCAGCGTATCGGTTTCAAGACCGGCGACGTGGTCGGCATCGAAATCGGCGCGGACGACAAACCGACCATGTTCCGCCTGTAATCGACCGCGGATTATCCGCCGGCGTTATGGTTTCGTATCAGATGGATCATGGGGAAGACTTGACCTGATCGGACGGCGACAGGCGAAGATGCCGGACTGTCACGATATTGGCCGTTTGGGTGCATTGGTCATAGACAATCACCGCCTCCTTGCGACGCAGCTGCTCCATGACCTTGTCCACGTTCTGCGCTAAAGTGGCCTGATCGTAACCGTTATCCGTACCATCACGGGTGACCACCTCTTCGATCAAGCCGCGAAGGGCATCGCTGCTGAGTTTTTCATAGGGGATGATCAGGCCCTGCTCGATCCTCGGTGTATTCATCATCAAGCTCCTTAAAAGGCATCCCGCGATCATGCGCTACCCGGCTGAACGCGTGACCGCCCGGACAAAGGCGTGGACCTTGGCGGGATCTTTTCGACCGACCGGGCTTTCGACGCCGCTGATCACGTCCACGCCATAGGGCTGCACGGCAGCCACCGCCTGACCGACGTTGCCGGCGTGCAGACCACCGGCCAGGATGAGTGGCAGGCGAACCTGGTCGCGGATCTGGCGGGCGAGGGTCCAATCGACGCTTTTTCCGGTACCGGCCGGACGGGTGTCGCTCACCGAATCGAGTATCAGGGCGTCGGCCCCGGCCTGTTCGATCAAACGCGCGGCTTCGAGCGGGTCCGCGCAGGCGGCGCGGCACTGGCCGGTTTCCACGGAGAAGCGCAGGGGTTTGAGCGCTTGGGCGCCGCGCTTGTGAATTTCGGCGACTAGCGTTGCGGTCACGGCGATGGGTTCGTTGCCGTGCAGTTGGACGGCATGGGGTTTTAATTGTTCGGTCAAATCGATAACCGTTGCCGGATCGTCGCCGACCACGATCACGCGCGTCACGAAGGGGGGTGTGCCGCGCAGCAGGGCAGCAGCGGCATTTCGATCCAGGTTCCAGGGCACGTCGACAGGATACTCCACGACGAAGCCCAGGGCGGCGGCCCCGCTGGCGACGCACAGGCGGATGTCCTCCTCGGTGGTGATGCCGCAGATCTTGATGCGGGTCATGGCGGCCATCCCACGGCGGTCAACTCTTCAAGAAAGGCACCCGTGTCTTCAGCCTTTAGAACCGCCGTGCCGACCAGGACGGCATCGGCACCGCCCTTGCCGGCGCGTCGTACGTCCTCGCCGCAGCCGATGGCGCTCTCGCTGATCAGGATACGCGCGCCCCGGCAATGGCGGGCCAGGACCTCGGTGTTGGCCACGTCGTTGTCGTCCACCTCAAAGATGGTGATGTCGCGGTTGTTGATGCCCATCAGATCGAAAGGCAGCTGTTCGATCTGTCGGACTTCGTCCAGGGTGTGGG
>NZ_JAWOHB010000095.1:0-3885 GCF_046496365.1 Desulfosarcina sp. | reverse complement strand
TGTTCTCGGGAATCCACTCGAGGCCGATTTCATGAGCGGAAACCATGACAAAAAATCCCCCCACACAGACCGTCGCCGCCGAAACAGCACCCAGTTCAGGCAGTTCGAGCTTTGCCTTGTCCTGATACACAAAGGAGGGCACCATTTGAATGCCGACCGATTCAACCCGTCCATTCTGCATGTAAACCGTGGTTTTCATGGGCCCGGAGGGTGTGTCCACCACAACCGGCATGGACTCGTCCGCCACCTGAATTTCTCCCGCCGCGATCAGCGTCATGACCGCTCCCATGGTTGCATGGCCGCAAAGGAAGGGATATCTGCGGGGATCCATGTAGATCAGGCCGAAACAGGCTCCCGGTGTTACAGGATCCGTAAGAAATGCCGCAAACATCCCCCGGTGCCCGCGCGTTTCCCGCGTCAGCTGCAGGCGGACATGGTCATAATGCTCCATGAAATACAACCGCTTTTCTTGCATGGTACGACCCGGTACAGGACCTGCGCCGCCGACGATCAGCCGGGTCGGCTCTCCGGCCGTGTGGGAATCGATGGTGACCATGCGTGAAGGATAGATTTCCTTCAGCGCTCGCGTCAGTTTTCTGTCATCCACGAAGATACCTCCTGAAAACTGCGTAATTGTTTTGCGTAAGATATGCTGCGGTTCTCTCTTGACTGCGCCGTAAAGCAGCGCTAACGGCGGGGATTATCAGATTCGAAGCAAACCGCAGTGTCTGGGAGCCGCGTGGACACGGACGGCCACACCTTTCCTGATGGGATGCAATTTAGCGATACCGATGGCATGCACCATGGTGCCGTTTTCCAATTCCACGAAATAGCTGACTTCGCCGCCCATGTAGCTGCGATCCTTGATGATGCCGTTGAACGAATTCATGTCCGGCTCCGGCGGCGGCTCATTTTCCGTGGTGACTTTCAAGTTCTGGGCTCTTACGACAAGCTCGACCGGATCACCCTGCCGCCATTCACCCGGGTGCTTGACCCGGAACGCATTGCCGTCCTTCAACTGAACATGGACCACATCCTGGATCCTGTCTGAAACAGTCCCATGAAAAAAATTGGAATGCCCGAGGAAATCCGCCACAAAGTGATTTTCGGGAAAATTATAAACCTCCTGGGGGCTTCCTTCCTGTTGTTTGAGCCCGTCATTCATCACCACGATTTTATCGGACATGGACAAGGCCTCACGCTGGTCATGGGTCACAAAAACGGTTGTTACGCCCAGCAGCTGCTGAAGATTGTCTATTTCGCGGCGCATCTCTTCGCGCAGGTTTTCGTCCAGCGCCGACAGCGGTTCATCCATTAAAAGGACATCGGGTTCGATCACGATGGCGCGCGCCATGGCAATGCGCTGCTGCTGTCCACCGGACAGCTGTGAGGGCATGCGGCTCTCCACACCCGGCAGGCGCACCATCTCCAGCGCCTTTTTTACTTTTCCTGCTACTTCGTTTTTGGGAACATCCCGGTATTTTAAGCCGAATGCGACGTTGTCAAAAATGTTCTTATGCGGAAAAAGTGCGTAATTCTGGAAAATCATCCCCAGGTTGCGTTTGTGGATCGGAATGTCGTTGACCCGTTTGCCCTTGATATAGATGTCCCCTTCCGTCGGCGATTCCAGGCCGGCGATCATCCTCAAGATCGTGGTTTTGCCGCATCCGGACGGCCCAAGCAGCGTCACCAGCGATCCTTCACCGAACGTGAGGTCCATCTTCTGAACCGCCACCACCTTTCCGAAGCGCTTGTACACCCCTCTCAATTCAACGGCAGGGGAAGCATCTTGTTTCTCCACGGTTTTTCCCTTCCATGTTTTGACGCCTGACAGACACCCAGCTATTCTAATATATAAAAACGGCAGGTTGCAGCCGGTTTTGAGGCAGTCTCCGGCCCCCGTCTGGAAAAAGGGGGCCGGAAACTTCATTGGCAGGTGGCCGCTCGAATGATCAGCCGCCGGCTTTGATACGATCCCATTTCTCGGCAAACTCAACCTGATGACCGTTCCAGTAGGCAGGATCGGCAAACAGATAGCCGTCCAGTTTTCCGGTCGGATCGAACTCGGGCAGCCGTTTGACCTCATCCGGCATGGGAACCATGGTCGGATCGAGACTCGGCGGATACTTCTGTCCCACGGCCACGGCAATGGCGGCTTTAGGCTCCAGCATGTAATTCAACAGCTGTTGGGCCACATTCAGATCCGTTCCCTTGATGACAAAGATACATTCCTGCCATGAATAACAGTTGTGCGGCGAAAGGAATCCGATGGGATGTCCCTGGGCCTGCAGCGCAGCCACACGACCGGACCAGGCGACGGTGGCGTAAATTTCCTCATTGGCCAGCAGGCTCATGAGCTCCGCGCCCGATCCCCAGTATTTTTTGATCATGGGAACCTGTTGACGCAACGCATTCCACATCGCGTCCAGGTCGGTGATGTTGTTTGGATTTTGGCCGGTATGCAGGGCCGCATACCAGATATTGGTGCGCCAATCCCCCCAGCTGCCGAGTTTTTTATTGAGATCCTTGTCCCACAGCAGGGAGGCCCCCATCTTTTCCGCCTTGTCCTTGGATATGTACTTGGTGTTATAGGCAATACCGGTTTGTCCGTAATCATAGGGAACGGCGGACAGTTTGCCGTTGGTTATTTTTCGATACGGTTCCATCATGGCTGTCATGACATACTTCAGGTTGGGAATCTTGCTTTCATCCAGGGCCACATCATACCCCAGGCCCACATACCTGGCATAATCGAAGACGCCGCTCAGATGCGCCAGGTTAAACTCGCCTCCCGGCGGAAAGGATGCCTTCACCCGCGTCAGATAGGTGTCCATATCGCCGAATTCGCCGTCGACCACCTTTATGCCCGTCGCTTTCGTAAAGGGATTAAATGCATGTTCGCGAAAGGCTTCGGATACCACGCCGCCCCATCCGTCGAAACGAATCGAATTGGCGGCAAAGGCATTCCGGCTGAACGGGCTGAACGGACCGCCCGCCAGACCGGCAGCGACACCGGCAAGGCTCAGATACCTGATAAAATTTCTGCGGCTGATATCACCGTTCAGGTAGCGTTCGTAAAGATTTTCCAGTCTCTTTTCCTGATCTTGTTTCATTTTCTGTCTCCTTTCAGGTTATGAATGGTTAGCGCCTATTCAAGATTTCCCTCGACGGTTTCATATCCGCAGACAGCGGCCCATTCAGCATCCTCCAAGCTGCACACCCAGTAGACCGGCGCATCGCCTTTGACTATTTTTAAGGGAACGGATGATTTTTTAACATAGGACCGGGCCGCCTCCAGCGAACGGAACGGAAAAACAGTGATCCAGCGGGTGTTTCCACCGCTGTTTTTCAGTTCGACCATGGGCATCGTTATATTCTCCTGTTAAAGCTCACACGCCTTTTGAAAGCCTGCGCGTCAAATAGCCGGCCAGCAGCGGCGTGGCGATGGTCAGAATAATCATGACCGTCCCCAGCGCATTGATTTCCGGGCTGATGGAATTGCGCAGCATGCCGAATATCTTAACCGGCACGGTCTGGTTCTGCGCTGTCGCCCAGAATAAGGTAGCGGTAATGTCGTCAAAAGAAATCGTAAACGAAAACAGCATCCCTCCAAAAATTGCCGGCATCAACAGGGGAAGCGTCACTTCCTTGAACGCCTGAACAGGGTTGGCCCCCAGTGACTGCGCGGCCTCCTCATATTCTTTCTTGATGCCGCCCAGTCTGGCCTGGACGATGAGAAGCACATAGGGCAGTGTGAGCACGACATGACCGATCACCAGCAGTGCGAAACTCTTGGGCTGCTGCAGCCATCGAATGAAAAGCAGCAGCGCCACCCCCAGAATAACTTCGGGTATCATGATGGGCGCCAGCAGCAAGGTGTTGAGC
>NZ_JAWOHB010000186.1:0-6911 GCF_046496365.1 Desulfosarcina sp. | reverse complement strand
GCCGCGAATTGCTGGAGCGGTTGGACAAGGAAGAGGGTGCAGAGTAAACCCTAACGGAGCGCGAAAATACAGGAGGGCGGACAGGAATGTCCGCCCTCCGTTAAGGCGGGTTGGAAAACCCGCCCTCCTTTATCACTTTTCTTCGACGACATGACAGATTCGGCAAGTCGTCATTTATGACGAAAAAGTGAAAAAATATCTTGTATATCGTCACAATTTACGATATATAACCTCCTGTTAAAGGAGCATTACGGATGAAGATTGAAGGATTATTAACGGACGAGGCGATTTTGGCGGAGCTGGGCGGGCGCCTGGCGCAGCGTCGGCTGGAACTTCAGTTTACGCAAGAGATGCTGGCGGAGCAGGCGGGCGTATCCAAGCGGACCGTGGAACGTATCGAGGCCGGGGCCACGACGCAAATGTCGACGTTGATCCGGCTTCTGCGGGTATTGGAACTGTTGGATCGGCTGGAAACACTGGTGCCCGAGGCCGGACCGCGGCCCATGGATCTGGTCAGGCTGAAAGGCAAGGCGCGGAAGCGGGCCAGTGGTAAGCGGAAGTCCACGGATAAGGGGCCGTGGCAGTGGGGTGACGAAACGTGAGCACGACGGCAAAGGTAAAGCTGTGGGGACGCACGATCGGTGCTGTGTCGCTGGAAGACGAAGCTGCGATCGCGATGTTTGAATATGACCCGGCGTTCATCAACAGCGGTATCGAGGTGGCCCCGCTGATGATGCCGCTATCCAGCCGGCTCTACTCCTTCCCATCGCTGCGACCGGAGACCTTCCACGGTCTTCCGGGGCTTCTGGCGGATTCTCTGCCGGACCGGTTCGGCAATGCCTTGATCGATGCCTGGCTGGCCCGGTCCGGCCGCACGCCGGAATCGTTCAACGCGGTGGAGCGCCTTTGCTATACAGGATCGCGCGGCATGGGCGCACTGGAGTATGCGCCGGCAACCCGGTTGGCCGGCCCTGGCGCCTTCCGTATCGAAGTCGATCAGTTGGTAAAGCTGGCCTCGGAGGTTTTGACCCATAGGAACAACCTGCGGGGATGGCTTAACGAGGAAGGGAAGGAAACGGCCCTGCGGGACATTCTGCGGGTCGGCACTTCCGCGGGTGGAGCGCGGGCCAAGGCGGTAATCGCCTGGAATCCGAAAACAAACGAAGTCCGGTCCGGGCAGGTGAAGGCGGGCAGCGGGTTTGAATACTGGCTGATAAAGTTCGACGGGGTCAGCGGCAACAAGGATAAGGAGATGGAGGACCCCAAGGGATACGGCGCCATTGAGTATGCCTATTACCGGATGGCGACAGACGTGGGAATCACCATGAGTCCGTGCCGCCTGTTCGAGGAGAACGGACGCCGCCATTTCATGACCAAGCGGTTCGACCGGCTGGATGGCGGCGGCAAGCTGCACATGCAGTCGCTTTGCGGCCTGGCGCATTATGATTTCAACCAGGCAGGCGCCTACGGTTACGAGCAGGCCTTGCAGGTCATCCGCCGGCTGGGGTTGCCCATGGCCGCCGTCGAGGAGCAGTTCCGGCGGATGGTTTTCAATATTGTAGCCCGCAACCAGGATGATCACGTAAAGAATATTGCCTTCCTGATGGACCGGTCGGGAAACTGGTCACTCGCACCCGCGTTCGACATGACCTACAGCTATCAACCAGGCGGAAAATGGACATCGATTCATCAAATGACGATGAACGGCAAACGGAGTGGATTTACGCTGGAGGATTTCAAAGCGTGTGCGAATAGCGCTTCAATGAAACGCGGGCGGGCGGAAGCGATTATTGACGAAGTGAGGGCGGTTGTGGCGCGATGGCGGGACTATGCGGATGAGTCGCGCGTAATTCCGGAGCAGCGGGACAAAATACAGGCCGTCCTGAGACTAGAGACCCTTAAATGAAACCCGGAGAACACAAAACCGTCCAGGCCCGGATCCTCGAATATGCCGAGGCCATCGGCTGGACGTTTGTGAGGGCACCGGGACGCTCTTTTAAAATTCAATTTGAATTGGGTATATCTCATACGGCGCCTGCCAAGAAATTTGAGATGGGTTTGGCCGGTATCGGATTTTCAGTGGCGAGCGGAGAATCCATCACAAGAAACGCCAATTGATAGCTTGATGCATAAGTTACTGTATTTTTAAGGAGCGTCCCATTGCTCACCATGAAATCGGCACGACTCACACGATGTTGTTTCGGATTGGCGCTCCTGGCGTTCCTCGCCGGATGCGCCGTGCCACAGCGTTTCTGGCCGCAGAAAGACATTCAGGCCTCTGGGCTTGGTGGAACGACCGGCACTGTGACGGTTCTCATCGCATCGCGAAGCAGCGAGTTCAAGGAACTGCTGGTGGCGGAGTTGCAGCAGCAGCTCTCGGCGGCAGGGATCCAGCAAAAGACAGTGGGCGTAGAGGATCTGAAGAAGGTTGACGCGGCAGACTATGCGGCAGTGGTCGTCATCAACACGTGCCTGGCGTGGGGTCTTGACCACGATGTTGAAACCTTTCTGAGCAGACAGAGGGCAACAGACAACGTCATCCTCCTGACAACGTCGGGTGATGGTATTTGGCTGCCCGCCAAGAAGGGGCGCGACTTCGATGCAGTCTCGGGTGCGTCGATCCCGGCCAACGTCAACGCCGTAGCCGGCGATCTTTTCGCACGAATCGAGAACCGGCTCAAACTTAAGAGCCGGTCAGATACCCGGTAGGGCAGAATCGGGTAGCCGGGGTCTTAATCCCCTGGCCCACGCCCCACTCCCGCTAAACGGGGTCCCCTCCAGCCCACAAATATAGGCGGGTAAAAGGCTGATAAATGTTCACCCCCAGTTGAATGGGGTTCCCTTTGGGGAAATTGAAGACCCCTGCAGCTTTGCCTCGGCAGGACAGGGAGTCTTCCAAATCCAAGGAAAGCGGGGACCCACCCAAAGGGCGTGGCGTCCGCGCGAAGCGTAGACAATGATGGATGACAAAGCGATTTATTCCGATAACCTTGTCGAGGTATCCCAGACGGGAATTCGGTTTCGGAATTACTATTTTCCGTTCGGTACCAAATTCGTCAGATTTTCCCACATCCTTAGGGTTACTAAGATGCGTCCCACCTTATTGAACGGCAAATGGCGATTGTGGGGAACAGGCGATTTCAGAACTTGGTTTCCAAGGGATTGGAGGCGACCACAGCGAAGCTGCATTTTCCTGCTCCGTCTATCTACCCAGAAAACGCGCATCGGCTTCACTGTTGAAGATCCTGAGAGGTTTGTGGAAGTGGTAAACTCGAGAGGGCTGAAGAATATGGATTCCTACCTTGCTCCTTCAGTGGACGGCGAAAAGACCGCCCCTGAGCAGACAGTAAAAAAACGAAATGGATGAAACCATAAAACCGGCAATAGCCGGTCGATTCAAGAATACCGAACCAGGATTTTTACGGATAAGAAGAAATCTGGGTATGAACGACTTCTCAGACAGAGAAATAGAGAACCTACTGAGAAAAAACATTTTGGCAACTCCTGCAGAATTCATTGAAACAAAAAGGACAAAGAAAAGTTGCCAGACAACTCCTTCACTATAATCTGGATGCCATTATTTCAGTGGGGTACCTTGTGACTTCCCTGCTCGCCAGCCAGTTCCGCCAGTGGGCCACGAAACGCCTCAAGGACTATCTGGTGCAGGGGTACGCGATAAACGAAAAGCGGCCGGAGCAGAAACAGCAGGGAATTCATCCACTGCGGCGTTCTGATCCCGGAGCCGGGGAGGAGAATAGAAAATTGCGCCTATGTTGAACTCCGTTCTGCGGTCCACATCCGATCAAGATCGCAGGACCGGCTGCTGACACAATACAAATCCGCATGGTAAACGCAGGGAGGTGCATTTCATGAATCCAACACGCATGACCTTATATAAAAAATGGCGATATCTCGCGGTGACACTTCCCTTGACCTCAGGGCTTTTCGCACTCCTGCTTTCCTGCGGCAACGACAGCACAACACCGTCTTCCCAGCCCAGGGCCTGGTACTATGAACACGAGTTCACAGACAACCCTGGATTGGCGGCCAGGCCAGAGCAGGTTGTGATTCTGGATATCCTGCCCGGGGAGGGGCTTTCAGAGCACCCCATCCCTTATCTGTACGAGGAAGGCGGGGGCTGTCTCTTCGCGATTCCCTCGGATGACCCGTTCATCACCCGGACCGAGATCTTCGACCGTTCCGGGGTTCTGGTGGCAGCCACGGAGCGCGGCGATGGGGGGGCGTATCTGGAGATGTCGCCGGGCAATTACAGTATGAAGGTGTACCATGATGGGGCGGGCGTGCCGGAGGAGGGGAGTGCGGCCTTCATCCGGCGACAGGATGAGGAGGCCGGCCGATCCGATGCTGTGCCTGCCGCTGGCGAGGACCAAGGGACCTCCCCCATAAATTGTACCTATCCAGCCTATGTCGCAATCCAGTTCCTCAGCGGAGACTACGCGGGCCAGTACCTGGCCGTGACGAGCGGATGGGTCTGGGATGACGGAAAGGACGTCGATGTCCAATTCATGAAGGCTGTTTCCACCAACACAACCGGCGATGCATTTGAAACAAAACGTCACCTTTTCTCTTTTGAAGACGCGGAGCCGAACTGTTGCTACGGTCAGACCTACCCCCCGTTTGCCGGCGCCTACATGCTTCATTCATGGGTGGCTGAAACGGCCAGCCAATTCTTTACATACTATCTCTATTCCTGTTCATCTGACTGGGGTATCAAATGCCCGCCTTCGCAAAACAAACTTATGTCGGAGGCAAATGTAATATCCATACCCCTGTTTTACCCCACCCAATATCCACCCACTCCTCTTGTGCAGGACATGGGCGGCGGCGCCTTCCTCCTGTGGGCCTTGGCCGATCCTTATCCTATAGACGATTTCACGGAATGTTCACCCCTGTATGCGGCGGAAAACGGGTATATCTATTTTACCGAGTTTTCGACCACCGCAAGCCCGGCCACCCTTACGATCGTCGATGGGTTTTGCTTTTACAGGGATGGCAGCCAGATCGACAGGAACAGCCTGGGGGCGGGCGAAGTGGCCTTATACGAGGGAGAGAATTACACGGGCGTGGCCGTTCTCTTGAGTGCATCCTTTCCTGAAACCACGCTGCTCCCCTTGGAGCAGGTAGGATCCGTGGCCTTTGGTCTCTACACGGATACCACGATTCGCTTTTTCAGCGACCCCAATTATACCAACCCTGTAAAGACAGTGGGAGTTGACACGCCCAGCATTGCGGACCTGAGCGGCAGCGACATCGGCTCCATCAAGATCTTCGATTCGAGGAAGATGCTCATTTCCTCCAAGGAATGCCCTTCCTGCAATCTGGCGGGCGTGGACCTCTCGAACCTGAACCTCGATGGTGCGGATCTGTCCGATGCCAATCTCATGAACGCCGATTTGCACGTTACCAGTTTGAAGCAAGGCAATCTGTCCGGCGCCCTGTTGAACGGCGCCAATCTGACCAGTGTCAATCTGAGCGGGGCGAGCCTGCTGAACGCCTCTTTGAACGCTGATTCCGACATGAACCTAGCAGCGGCCACCCTCACGGGCGCCTATCTTCAGAACGTCAACTGCAAGGGCGCAGATCTGGGGGGCGCAGATTTTACCAATGCGAGCTTTCACACCCTGGCCCTCGCCTACAATCCGGCAGGCTGCGGCCAGGACACCAACAACCCGCCTTTCACCCAGAACTGCGCCAGCGCAGAGGGCGCCAATATGGACGGCGCAAGATTCAACGGGGCCTATCTGGCCGGCGCCGACTTTACCGGGGTTACTGCCACTGCGGCCGATTTCTCGGGGTCGGTGCTGACCGGCGCTATTTTTGAGGGGGCCCATCTCGACTGGGACAGCGGCACCGGGGCAAGCACCAATTTTAGCGGCGCCTTTCTGGGCGGGGCCAACTTTGCCAATGCCACGGTTCAGAGCGCCAATTTTGAGAGCGCGTATATCGATTTCTCAACAGACCCCAATGAGTATGAAACTTATTTCACCATCCCGGTCGCCCACACCCAATTCCCCGGTTTTGACGACTCGTTTGGAAACACCCCCTGCGTCCAATTCGCGTATTCCAGCGCTACCGTGGTCCCTGACACCCAGAGCGGCAATACCTGCCCGGACGGAAGCCGCGGCCCATGCGAGGATGCGGCCTGGACCACTCCGGTGGTCCCGAGCGATCAGTCCCCCTGGCAGAATTCGCAGGGGGGAAAAAAACCGGACTGGTGCAGCCAGGTAGATCTGTTCTGGTAAGTTGGGCTGTCCTGTTTCGGAAGGATCGAATTCCTATAAGGACCTTGTCGGAGCCTGGACCACGGGCTTGAACCCCCAGCGATGCTTGCCATTTAACCCTGAAAGGAGGTTTCAGAATGAAAAGACAGAAGGGAACTCAGGAAAAATCCGGGATCACCCGACGGGAATTCATTCAGTACTCGGCCGCTGCAGGCGCGGCCCTGGCCATGCCCAGGTTTCTTGCCGGCTGTTCGGACTCCGGCAGTTCAACATCCTCCGGTACGGAATACCGAACCTACTATTTTGACCTGTCCCATGGGAATCCGTCCCATAATTTCTATCTCAAAGCCGCAGGACAATATCTGAAACTGAGGAAAATGGATCCCGAAACCCTCAAGGCTGCGAGGCAGGCCAATCCCTTCCTATCGCTCATACCCGACGGGAATATCACCCATTACACCAAAGATATTCCCCTTTCTGCACAGAATATCTGCCTCTGCTGGATCGTGGGCCAGGATCCTTCGATCCTGGATGGTTCCTGGAGCATGGCCCTGATGTTTTATCACCTTCCCCACTCGGCCTTGAGGGCGGCAACCCAACGGCCGGGGGCCATCCGTGAACCCTGCGCCAACAAATTCAAGAGGTATGGGATTGCCCCTGCAGCGGTTG
>NZ_JAWOHB010000062.1:0-8350 GCF_046496365.1 Desulfosarcina sp. | reverse complement strand
GGCACCCAGTTCGGTTCCGACTGCCCCATTGAGCCGATTGATTTCCGTCTCGGCCTCCACGCGGCGGTTACGCGCCAGACCGTCGGCGGTGACCCAGAGGGCGGCTGGTACCCTGACCAACGGCTGACACTGGCGCAAGGGATACGCGGGTTTACGGTCCAGCCGGCCCTGACTTCCGGGAAGGGGTCGCTTTTGGGTATGCTCGCTCCTGGGAAATGGGCGGATATGACCATCTTTCGGCACAATTTGTTTGACCTGAAGCCGGATGCGTGGTTGTCCACAGAGGCCGAAATGACCGTTGTCCAGGGAGAAATCGTTTTTCGGCAAAGCTGACGGGGCGCTGACACGACGATGGGTGAACATCTTCTGGAAATCGACCGGCTGCAAACCGTATTTGCCACGGTAGACGGCATCGCAACGGCGGTGGACGCGGTTTCTTTTTCAATGGAAAAAGGTGAGACCCTGGGCATCGTCGGTGAGTCCGGCTCGGGCAAAAGTGTAACCGCGTTGTCGGTGATGCGCCTGATCCGGCCACCCGGGAAAATTACCGGCGGAGTCATCCGTTTTGACGGAAACGACCTGCGCCGCCTGCCTGAAAAAGAGATGCAGGATGTCCGGGGAAATCGGATTTCCATGATATTCCAGGAACCCATGACCTCACTCAACCCCCTGTATACGATCGGCGATCAGATCGCGGAGATGTTTATCCGGCACCAGGGGATGAACCAAAAAGAGAGCCGGCTGCGATCCGTGGACATGCTGGATCGCGTCCGGATTCCTTCCCCCTCCAAACGCGTCGGCGAATATCCCCATCAGCTTTCCGGCGGCATGCGTCAGCGGGTCATGATCGCCATGGCCCTTGCCTGTGATCCGGAGATCCTGATCGCGGACGAGCCAACCACGGCACTCGACGTTACCATCCAGGCCCAGGTGCTCGACCTGATGCTTCGGCTCAAGGAACGGGTCAAAGCCGGAATATTGATCATCACCCACGATCTGGGGGTCGTGGCGGAGATGGCCCAGCGTGTGGTGGTCATGTATGCGGGACAGGTCGTGGAGGTTGGCGATGTGTTTTCAATTTTCGAAGCGCCCAAACATCCGTACACCCGCGCATTGCTTCGTTCAGTGCCCAGACTCGGGGAACGCACCAGAACTGGGCGACATCGGCTCCGGGAAATTAAAGGCATGGTTCCCAGCCTTTACAACTTGCCAAAAGGTTGCTGCTTTGCGCCGCGATGCCCCGATGTGATGGCGATATGCGAACAGGACCCGGTGCCGCTCGTCCAGTTGGGCGGCGCCGGTTCCGGGTGCACTGTCAGATGCCGGTTATGGCATAAGGGTTAATTAAAAGGAGCGTTCGTGTCTGCGGAAACCTTGCTTGCCGTCGAAAACTTGAAGGTTCATTTTCCTGTGCGCAAGACGTTTCTCTCTCGAACCCGCCGCTTTGTTTATGCCGTCAACGGGATCTCGCTGACGCTGGACAAAGGCGAAACCCTGGGAATCGTCGGTGAGAGCGGCTGCGGGAAAACCACCGCCGGGATGGCCGTCCTGAATCTGGTGAAGCCGACTGCGGGAAAAATTATTTTTCGAGGCAACGATATTTCGGATCGTTCCGTATTGTCCAGGGCGGAACGGCTGGTCCTGCGCAAGGAGATGCAGATTATTTTTCAGGACCCATATTCCTCCTTGAATCCCCGCTCCCCATTGAACCAAATTCTTGACGTGCCCATGAGAATTCATGGGCTGTATACGAAAAACGAAAGGAAGGACCGAATTGCCTACCTGCTGGAAAAGGTTGGACTTTCACCCGAACAGGGGCGTCGCTATCCCCATGAATTCAGCGGCGGTCAGCGCCAGCGCATTGGTATTGCCAGGGCCCTTTCGCTGGACCCGGTGCTGATCATCGGCGATGAACCGGTGTCAGCACTGGATGTGTCCATCCAGGCGCAGATAATCAATCTGCTCATGGACCTGCAGGGGGAGTTCGACCTTTCTTATGTCATCATTGCCCATGACCTGGCTGTGGTGGAACACATTTCGGACCGGATCGCCGTCATGTATCTGGGAAAGGTTGTAGAAACGGCACCCTACCGCGAGCTTTATACCAGCCCGCTGCATCCTTATACGCAAGCCTTGCTTTCAGCGATTCCGGTTGCCGACCCGCGGGTCAAGCGGAATCGGATCATTTTAAACGGGGATGTCCCCAGCCCCCGCGATCCCCCATCGGGTTGTGCCTTTCATCCCCGCTGTCCGCGAAAATTCGAAGGCTGTGACCGGATCGAACCGCAGCTTGGGGCGGCGGAAAATGCCCATCAGGTGGCGTGTCATTTGTATTGAAGCCCGTTTTGCACAAGAACCCCCTGCGATCTTGAAAGAGGGGCGCGGTTTCCCCCAGCGGCCGGTGTCAGGATCTCAGGCAGCGGGTCAAAGGGCGCGCATCCATTCCGGCCGCAAGGCGACCTTGCCTGCCAATGCGGCATCGATCAGGGCCAAGGTCTCGTCCTTTTCCTTGGGCATGCGGGCGCGGATAGGCAGGTAGTTGGAGGCGTGGTTGGCGTGAAACAGCCCCTGGCTCTGGTGGGTTTCGGCAATCATGGTGCGCAGCTCGGCCAACATTTCGTCGGGCTCGATGAGGGCGAAGCGGCCGGACCGGTGGTCCTCGTACATGGGGGTGCCGGGGATCAGCATCAGGCTCAGGGCACCCACGTACTCCGGATCGATGGCCGACAATACCCGGCCGGTTTCCCGGGCGTGAATCTGGGAGCGCTCGCGTCCGGCCAAACCCAGCAGAACGGTGATGGAGAGCTTGATTCCGGCGGATTTGGCTTTTTTCCCCATTCGGATCATCTCCTCGGAGGTCGCCCCCTTGTTGATGGCTCTGAGGGTGACATCGTCGCCGGTCTCGAGGCCCATGTAGGCGATTCCCAGGCCGTTTTCCCGGAGCGCTTTCAGCTCGTCAGGGGTCTTCATATTCAGGCTTTTGGCGTTGGCGTACACGCCCACCCGGGTTACCCAGGGCAGCTGCCGGCGGATCTCTGAGAGTATCCCCATGAGCCGCTTCTGGGGGATGATCAGGGCGTCGCCGTCGCAAAGAAACACGCGGCGCTGGCGTCGGCAGTGGGTGGCAGCAAAGGCGATGTCCGCCATGATGATGTCGTCGCTTTTGATCTTGAACCGTTCCCCCCGGTAGGCACCGCAGAAAGTGCACTTGTTGCGCGAGCAGCCCACGGTCACCTGCAGCAGGATGCTGTTGGCTTCGCTGGGGGGGCGGATGATGTTGCCTTCGTAGTGCATGGCTCACCTTTCTCAAACTATTTTTCTTAACTCCCAACTGTCTGTCCATCGGGCCAGTTCCAAAACGGCCGGTTGCGGCGATTTCCGGGTTTCGTTCCCTGACCCCAGAAACAATCTGAGGGTCTTTTATGGGATTGTCAATAATCCATCATTCTGATATGAAAACTTCAACTATTGAACGTTGTTTATAAACCGTCAACGGGTTCAAATCAACCACTTCCCGGCGCTGTTTATTCACGGACGGGCGACGGTGTCGGACATTTTTTTCATCCGCTTCAACCAATGAGCCGCAGGGAGGAGAACCAAGCATGGGCAGACTATTATGGCAGCCTTCTGAAGCGCAGATCCAATCATCCAACATGTACCGGTTCATGACGCGGATCAACCAGCGCTACGGCACCGCTTTTGACAGCTACGACGGCCTCTACCAATGGTCCGTCGCGCATATACCCGAGTTCTGGAAGGAAATGTGGGACTTTGCTTCGATCAAGGCTTCGATTGCCTACACGGCTGTGGTGGACGATGCAACCAGAATGCCCGGCGCCCGCTGGTTTGAGGGGGCCAGGCTTAATTTTGCCGAAAACCTGCTGCGCCACCGGGACCAGCGATTGGCCCTGGTATTCCGGGGCGAAGACCAGGTGCGGCGGACGCTGACCTATGCCCAGCTCTACGACGAGGTGGCCCGGGTGGCCAAGGCTTTGAAGCAAGCCGGGGTCAAGGCCGGCGACCGGGTTGCCGGTTTCGTTCCCAACATGCCTGAATCGATCATTGCCATGCTGGCGGCCACCTCCATCGGCGCCGCGTGGTCATCCTGCTCACCGGATTTCGGCATCAAGGGAGTTCTGGACCGCTTCGGACAGATTCAACCCAAGGTGCTCTTTACCGCTGACGGCTATTTTTTCAAGGGCAAACCCTTGGATTCGCTGGCGCGCATCGCCGACATCATCAGCCAGATCCCTTCCGTCGAACGGCTGGTCGTGGTGCCCTACGTCCATAAACAACCGGACATCAGCGCCATTGCCAAGGCTGTGTTGTATGCCGACTTCAAATCGTCCCAAGACGGACTGGAGATCGATTTTGCACAGCTGCCCTTCGATCATCCGCTCTACGTCATGTACTCGTCGGGCACGACCGGTCTGCCCAAGTGCATGGTCCAGAGCGCCGGCGGCATTCTCATCCACCACCTTAAAGAGCTGATGCTGCACACGGATCTCAAGCGTGAGGACACCATCTTCTACTTCACCACCTGCGGATGGATGATGTGGAACTGGCTGGTCAGTTCCCTGGCCACCGGCGCCACGCTGGTCCTCTACGACGGCAATCCCTTTCATCCCTCGCCCGGGGCGATGTGGCAGATGGCCCAGGATGAGAAGATAACCGTTTTCGGCACCAGCGCCGGGTATCTGGCCGCGCTGCAGGCCGCCGGTGTGCGACCCGGGGAGGAATTTGACCTTTCACCGCTGCGGGCGGTGCTTTCCACCGGTTCGCCCCTGTCCATCGAAAGCTTCGAATTCGTCTATGACGCCATCAAAACCGACCTCCAGCTGGCTTCGATTGCCGGCGGGACGGATCTTAACGGCTGCTTCGCCCTGGGCAACCCCATGGGGCCGGTATATGCCGGCGAACTTCAGTGCCGCGGGCTGGCCATGAAGGTGTTTGCCTTCGACGACGACGGCAGGCCCGTGGTGGGTCGGGAGGGCGAACTGGTCTGTGCGGCGCCCTTTCCCTCCATGCCCATCTACTTTTGGAACGATCCCGACGGGAAGAAGTACCACAGCGCCTATTTTGACGTCTATCCGGGCATCTGGCGCCATGGGGATTACATCGTGGTGACCGAACACGGCGGCGTGGTCATGCACGGCCGCTCAGACGCCACCTTGAACCCCGGCGGCGTGCGCATCGGCACCGCCGAGCTGTACCGGCAGGTGGAGCAGTTGGAAGAGATCGAGGACAGCGTGGTGGTGGGGCAAAACTGGGACAACGATGTACGCGTGATCCTGTTCGTCAAGCTGGCACCGGGTGTCGCGCTTACCGACAATCTGAAGAATAAGATCCGTCAGACCATCCGTGCGCATGCCTCACCGCGCCATGTCCCCGCCAAGATCATCGCGGTGCCGGATATCCCATACACCCTGAATATGAAGAAGGTGGAACTGGCCGTGAAGAAAGTCATCCACAACCAGGCGGTGAAGAACAAAGATGCCCTGAGGAACCCGGAGGCACTGGATCATTTCGCGGGAATTGCCGAGCTGAAAGAAAAGTGAGCCAATCGAGAACCGGCAGAATCGGGGATTGAAAACCAAAAGGGCGGGGGGGGAATCCTCGCCCTTTCTGTCAAATGCAACAATTCAGCCTGTGCGGGTTGATTGGATCTGACTAGACGGGCGCCTTCCACGCGAATGCATGTCCGTCCACCCTTATTCGGTTTTGGCGCGGCTGCCGTGGTAATCCAACTGCTGAACCAGAAAGGAGGAGCCATCCGCTTTCAGGTTCATGTAAATTTTACCTGAGTTCTCACGCCATTGCTTGTCGGGCGGCAACCATTTCAGGAAAAAATCACCTTCGATCTTCACGGTTTGATTGGTCTCATCTGACGAAAATTCCTGCAATTCAATCCGATATTCAATGGCTTCGATCAAATTAAAATTCCTTTGATATTTGGGTATCAGACTCGCGAAAGGTTGTCCGTTCTCCTCGGCGTAGGGGGCAAAAAAACTGCTGAATGCACCCATGTTTCTGGCAGCATAGGTAGTGCAATAATCCTGCAGAAAGGCCCGCAGCCGTTTTTCCAGGACGTTGACATCCGGTGGCTCACCTGCAGGCGTATCGTCGTCAACGGGTTCGTTTAGCGCCTGCAGATTTGTGTCGGCTTTGGCGATGGCAGGCGGCTCGGGAGGACTGTCCGGCGTGGCTTGGTCTGGCTGCGTGTTATTGCCTGCCTCCGTATCCGGTTTGGCGGTGGTTTGGGGATCGGCAGTTGCGGCGGCCAGGGAGGCGTTGCTCCCCGTAGAGGCAGCGGCAGGATCAGTGCCGGACACCTTGCTCTCAGCGGATAACGAATCGGATGCCGGCGATGCTGGAGCGGGTTGACGACCGGCGACCGTTGTTTCATCCCTGGAGGTCGACGGTACCGGTTGCTCCACCGCCTCTTGCTGCGCCGCTGAACCCGTCTGTGTCGGCCTGACCGCATCAGAAGCCGTGGACGGGGGGGGTGGGTTCATGGGTGACATGGCAGCCAATGTGGCAGCGCTGTCAACCGGCTTGATTTCGGGTAATGGCTCGGGAGCAGGTTTGGCCTGGGGAGTCATAAGTGGGGGCTGCGGTGAGACGTCGCGGTTTTCATCTTTGGAAGGCGATGCCGACGGTTGTTGATTCGCAGCCATGCCGCTGCCCTCATTCCATTGCAGTTCCGCCTGGGCATCGGAAGCGGCGGGCGGCCGGGCCGATTCATTTTTGTCCTGGGGCAGGGGAGCACCGACGTCCAAATCACTGTCAAGGCTTTCTGAAACGGGTACCCGTGGGGCTTGGGCTGTTAATCCGGACGGCTGGCGGTCGGTGGTGGCGGACCCAGCCGGGGGGTCGATCCTGCCCGGGAGATCGTTTGTCTTGATTGGCTGGGCCGCTGCGACATCTTCATTCCTCGATGCCTGGCTTGGTTGCGCGTCGGTTGGTTCAGCAGGCTTGGGCATCTCCCTGGCAGCGGGTTTCGCCTCCTGATTGAGTGATGCCGCCGGTGGTGCCTGGACAACCGGCCGCGGTTTCCGGAAGGGCTCATTCCAAAGAAAAAAATACCCCGCGAGTGCGCTGAGTACGACAGCCATGCCAATGAATATGGCATACCCCCTGGAGGAAGATGGGGCCGGCGCAGGAGCGGTCCTTTGAAGCGCCTGCTTTTTTGGCTTTATTTGGCGCCCGGTCCTGCTGAAATCAACGCCTGCCCGTATGTCAAGCTCTTGCTCGCACTCCTTGATCACCCCTGCATTAATCGATTTCAAACCGGAAGCATACCCCGTCAGCAGGGCATGATCGCAGATAGTATTTATGGCGCGGGGATAGCCCGCCGAGATTCGGGATATCTCTCCAATTGCGTCCGGTTTGAAAATTCTGCGGGTGGCCCCGGCCACCTTCAGACGGTGTTCGATGTATTGACCGGTTTCGGATTCAGTCAGCGGATGTATGTGATAGTTGATTGCAATCCGCTGCCGGATGGCCCTGTTGCTGCTGTCCATCAACGTGTTCTTGAATTCGGGTTGTCCGACAAAAAAAATGTTGATCAGCTTGCGGTCGCTCAACTCGATGTTGGAAAGTACCCGGATCTGGTCCAGGAGTTTACTGTTGAGGCGCTGCGCCTCGTCGACAACCAGCAGAACCTTTTTATGGTCCGCGTGGGCCTGATGGAGGAACCTTTCCAGTTCGATCAGAAAATCGGCTTTGCCGCGGAGGTCGCCGCTGAGTTTGAATTCAGCGGCCAGAAGCTTAAAAAAGTCGATGGTACCCAATCCTGGATCGGTGATGTGGGCCACAATGGTGGAATCATCCAGTGTGCTGATCAGTCGATGGATCAACGCGGTTTTGCCTGCACCCACATCACCGGTCAGCAGAAGAAATCCCAGGTCTTCGATAATACCGTAATTCAACGTGGCCAGGGCTTCTTTGTGTTTTTCCCCCAGCCAGATAAAGCGCGGGCCCGGACTCAAATCAAAGGGTTTTGCTTTTAACTGATAGTGGTCGAGGTACATGGGCCGTGATTTAACCGTTGCTTATAGAAAATAGGTTGCCGACTTGTCCATTTTGCCCGTCGGGTATCATATACAACAAATCCGTCAAGAGTCAAAAAAAAAGCCCTGCAGATGGGTGATATCTGCAGGGCTTTGGTCCTATCTGGTCGTGGCTGCCGGGTCGAATCGTTCGTGATCAACGTTAGCAGCAGTCGATCGGCCTGACGGTTCCCATAGCGCGGGTGGTTACCTTGAACCGCGATAGCGAGCGCATTCCCCGCTGCTTGCGGCGGGGTTAGCGAGCGAATCAAAAAATAGACAGTATTCCTTTCGGTCGA
>NZ_JAWOHB010000086.1:0-40431 GCF_046496365.1 Desulfosarcina sp. | reverse complement strand
CAGAAGTTCAAAAGGGTGTTCCACACATCCATCCCCTTGGGGTGGAAAAAAGGCATGCCCGGCGCATCGTCGTGGAAGCTGAACAGATCCATGGCCGCGCCAATCTTGCGGTGGTTGCGTCTTTTGGCCTCCTCAAGGAAATTGAGATACGCCTTGAGCTGTTTTTTATCAAAAAAGGCGGTTCCGTAAATCCTCTGCAGCTGGGCCTTGGACTGGTCCGCTCGCCAATAGGCACCGGACACGCGCATCAGCTTGACGGCCCTTACAAAACCGGTGTGCGGCACGTGGGGCCCCCGGCACAAATCGGTAAAATCGCCCTGCTTGTAAAATGAGATCGTACCGTCGGCCAGTGCGGCGATCATTTCCGTCTTGTAGGGTTCATCCTTGTAAAACGCCAGCGCACTTTCCTTGGGTACCTCGTGGCGTTCAATGGGAATTTTCTCTTTGATGATACGGTTCATCTCTGCTTCGATCTCAGGAAAGGCTTCCTCCGAGAGCGGCTCCATGTCGATGTCGTAATAAAAGCCGTCCTCCACCACCGGTCCGATGGTAAGTTTTGCATCGGGATAAAGGTTCAACACCGCCTGGGCCATGACGTGGGCGGCACTGTGACGCATGATTTCCAGCGCTTCGGGGTCCCGGGTGGTGATCAGCCGCACGGTGGCGTCATTTTTAATGGGCCGGTTCAGGTCCACCAGATTGCCTTCTACCTCCATGGCCACGCAATCCCGGGCCAGTCCCTCGGAGATGCTCCTGGCCACCGCCAGTCCCGTGGGATAATCGTCAAAGGGTTTTCGACTTCCATCGGGAAGTGTGATATGAACCATTTTTCAACTGCCTTCCGTAAAAAGGTTGTGCGTGGCGAAATACCGGATATCCAAACAATTCATTGATAAAAAAACAACTTATGGAACGTAGGGAAAAACCCTCGCCGGGTCAAGAAAAAAATATGAACACCCTTGCTGCGTCTTCTTACCATCTGATCAGAACACCTGCCGAACTGCAGCAATTTGTCGACCGGATCAGCCGGGAGAAAATCCTTGCCGTGGATCTGGAAGCGGATTCCATGTTCCACTACCAGGAAAAAGTATGCCTGGTGCAGATGGCCGGAAACGGTGAGAATGTGGTCATTGATCCCCTGGAAGTCAACGACCTATCCCCGTTGGCCCCCCTGTTCAAGGACAAGCGGGTCTGCAAGGTGTTTCACGGTTCGGATTACGACGTCCGCTCACTCTACCGGGATTTTTCAATTGAGATCGACAACCTGTTCGATACGCAGCTGGCCAGCATGTTCCTGGGCGAACAGGAGACCAGCCTGGGGGCGGTGGTCAACAACCGCTTCGGCATCCAACTGGACAAGCGCTATCAGAAAAAAGACTGGTCCCAGCGTCCCCTGCCCGAGGGTATGGTCGAATATGCAGCATCGGACGTGTTTCACCTGATCCCGCTGGCCCGTCTGCTGATGGATGAATTGGAACAAAAGCGGCGTCTGGACTGGGTCAGGGAGGAGTGTGCCTACCTGTCCAAGGTCAGACCGATGGAAAACGGCAGCGAACCGCTCTTCCTCCGGTTCCGTGGCGCCGGACACCTGCCGCGGCGCAATCTGGCGGCGCTGGAGGGGTTGCTGCAATACCGCAAGGAGCTGGCCGTCAAAAAGGATAGGCCCCTGTTCAAGGTCTTTTCCAACACGGCACTTTTGAAAATCGCCACCGAAATGGCTCAGACCCAGCAGACCATCGAAGCAGCCCGCTGCTTGAGCGCCAAGCAGATCCGCATTTATGGTCAATCCCTGGCTGCCATCGTGAAGCGGGCCAACGACCTGCCCGCCAGTGACCTGCCCACCTATCCGCGCAAACGGCGGCCATCCGTTTCCCCCAACGTTCCCGATCGGATCAAGGCCATCAAGTCCTGGCGTGATGCATTGGCCGACCGTTTGCAGCTGGACCCCGCCTTGATGTTCAACAAAGCGCTGATGACCGCCATTGCAGTCAAAAAACCTTCGGACATCCAGAGCTTGCGAATGGTCGAGGATATGCGCAACTGGCAGGTGGACGCTTTTGGCAAGGATATTCTTGACGTTTTATGCTCCCTGCCCTGAAACCATAGCCTTGAACTTTAAATTGCCCAGGGGCAGACCGCCGGGCGCTGATCTTTCGGCAGCAGACTGCACATCGAAGCGGAACGGCCGTCATAGACCCTGTTTAGCGATAACAATTACCTTGACAGGCAAACCGGTTTGATGAAATCAGTGTGAACCCCGTGAGCGCATCAATCCCCGGTGGCTTGCCGATGACCCTTCAACGCCTGAAGGCCTCTGCAGCCATTGAGCAGAAAGCGGTTCCATGTCCCTGAGACGATTTTACCTCGCACCGGAGATGATCGGCAGCCTGCAACCGGAAATTACCGGATCCGACGCCGGCCATATCTGCCGGGTACTGCGGCTTTCACCCGGTGATGCCGTGGAACTCTTCGACGGCGCGGGCAACGGCTACCGGGCGAAGATCACATCGGCTTCACCCAGGCGCGTCGCATTCAGTATCGAAAAGAAATTTGCGCTGCTGGCAGAATCGCCGGTTCATATCACCCTGGCCCAGGCAATTCTCAAGGACCGCAAAATGGACGACCTCATCCGTCAATTGACCGAACTGGGCCTCGACCGGTGGATGCCATTTTATGCGGCACGGTCAGTGCCTTTGCAGGCAAAAAAAGAATCGGCAACGCGACTGGCGCGTTGGGAGAAGATCGCCCTGGAGGCAGTCAAGCAGTGCCGGCGCGGACGCGTTCCCCGGATTGCGCCGGCGCGAGATTTTGACGACATGCTGGCTGCATCGGACGAATACGACCTGAAAATCATTTTCTGGGAAGAGGCGGCGCAGGCGTTTGGTCTTAACGGGACAGCCCCGTTAAAGCCGAAAAAAATAATGCTTGCGATAGGACCCGAAGGCGGCTTCGACGCCGGAGAAATCCAACGGGCGCAGGCGTGTGGATTTTTCACCGCCGGTCTGGGCCCACGCATCCTGAGGTCGGAAACCGCCACCCTGGCCGCCTGCACCCTCTTGCAATATCGATTCGGCGACATGGGTCCCGGAAGCTGAACCTTAAATGGAGATCAGATGGGCCGACATGCGTGGCAGGTCAACAACCCTGATGGAAAATTTCGCGTTATCGTCACCAAGGCGCTTCCCGGGAGACGATGGCTCGATGTTCTCACGGCGTCCGATTGCCGCGTTGAGGTTTGCCAAAGCAAATCGGTTCTGGATACCGAGACCATCCGGTTGGCCATCGGCCGTCGATGTGACGGCGCCATCGGGCAACTCACCGAACCTTGGGGTGAAACGCTCTTCGAGGCGCTGAAGGCCGCCGGCGGAACCGCCTACAGCAATTATGCCGTGGGGTACAACAACGTGGACATGGATGCAGCCAACCGGGCCGGCATGCCGGTGGGCAACACGCCGGGGGTACTGACCGAAACCACCGCCGAAATGGCCGTGGCGCTCACCTTCGCAGCAGCCCGCCGCGTGGGGGAGGCGGAGCGGTATCTGCGCGCCGGCCGGTACACCGGCTGGCTGCCCGATCTTTTTTTGGGAACCCTTTTGCAGGGCAAAACGCTGGGCATCATCGGCGCCGGCAGAATCGGTGCCGCGTACGCCCGCATGATGGTTCAGGGCCATGGCATGCAACTGGTCTACCATGACCTTGCCACCAACAGCGACCTGGAATCCTTGGTGGCCGACCTCAGCCTTTTTCGGGTCTCTCATCGTCAATCACCGGTGGCCTGCCGCCGCGCTGAATCTTTAGAGGCGCTTCTGGAGGCCGCCGATTGTGTCAGCATCCACACGGTGCTGAACGAAGCGACCCACCACCTCATCGATGCCCGACGACTGGCCGTGATGAAGCCCGATGCCATCCTGATCAACACCAGCCGGGGACCGGTCATCGACGAGACGGCCCTGGTGGATCACTGCCGGCGCCATCCGGATTTTCGCGCCGGACTGGATGTGTTCGAGAACGAACCGGCCCTGGCACCCGGATTGACCGAACTGGACAATGTCCTCCTCGTGCCCCATATCGCCTCGGCCACGCGCTGGACCCGGGAAGGCATGGCTGTGCTGGCCGCCTGCAATGTAGCCGGCATCCTCGCCGGTTATCCCCTTTGGCGTCAGCCGGACATTCTGCCGTTTCTCGCTGAAGACCCGCCCTGCGCTATTCCGAGCATCGTCAATGCCGACGCGCTGGGAAAGCTGAATCGACGCAGTTAACCCTTTTCAGTTTCAGGAATTGCTCCTTGGGCATGGTTTTAAACAAGCCCTTGAAAATTTTATCTGCCAACGGATAAAACCGATCCATGGGAACGACCCAACAAGCCACCTACGATGGCTATATCAAGGCCCTGACGGACATCAGCCGCGCCATCACATCGGATCTGCTTCTGGAAGATCTGCTCAAGCTCATTGTCATGGCCACCGCCAAGGCCACCGGTGTGGAGATTTGCTCCCTCTGGCTCATTGACGAAAATCAGAAACCACCCAAAATCAAGCTGAAGGCCACCCAGTCAATCGACCCGGAATATGTCAAGGACCGCTCCCTGAACCTTGACGAAGGGGTTGTCGGGGTGGTCGTCTCCGGCAAACGCCCCATCACCATTAAATACCTGCAGCGCAGCCCACGTTTCAAGGAAAAGGCGATGGCCCGCAGACTCGGATTGGTTTCCATGGTTGGTGTCCCGCTCCAGCTCAAGGATGACAAGGTCATTGGTGTGCTCAACTGTTTTACGTCGGCCCCGCACGCCTTTTCCACGACCGAGATCAACCTGCTGACCGCAGTGGCCAACCAGGCGGCATTGGCCATCATGAACACAGAGCTGATGCTCAAGAACAAAGTGATCCAGGAAGAACTGGAAACCCGCAAGCTCATTGAACGGGCCAAGGAGATTCTGATTCGCCGACGGAGTTTGGATACCAACAGCGCGTTTCGATGGATTCAGAAACGCAGCATGGACAGCCGGAAATCCATGCGCGAGGTCGCTGAAGCCATTCTGCTGTCTGAGGATCTGGGATATTACTCGAGCATTCCCCACGCGTTGAAAAAGACACCAAGTAAGTGATACTTAACTTGCCGCTTGACATTAATCATACCCGCTGATATCGGTCAGACCATCGAATGCGTTTCATACAATGGCGTGTGAAACGGTCAATCAACCGACAAAGGCGTCTGTTGTCTCCGAAGCAGGGGGAAAGACGCCTTTTTGTATTTTTGCAGGGCGACCCTCCTTTGGGAGGAAACAGTCGCCTTTTTTATTGGCGTTTTGAAACCGCCAACCAGAAACAGCTGCCAATCAAGCGGTTTAAACCAGTGTCGAACATTTAACTGTCGAGGAATGCAAAGATGAATTTTCAAAGACCCAATGCCAACGATGCACTTGAAACGAAAAATCGTTCCCGCAATGTCGCCCCCCAGTCGGGAATATGCAGCCGCTGCATTGACGGGTGCAAAGGCAACTGCGACCTGTTCCGCGCTACCTTCAGGGGCCGGGAGCTGCTTTATCCCCAACCTTTCGGCAGCATCACCGCAGGTGCGGACAAGGACTATCCCGTGGACTATTCCCATCTGAATATCAACGGCTATGCCCTGGGTGCCCAGGGGATCGAAGCCAACCCCGACATGGCCACCTTCCCCAATGTGGACACCGAAACCGCCTTTGGCGTTGACAGCAAAGTAAAAATGAAAGTGCCGATCTTCACGGGAGCCCTCGGCAGCACGGATATCGCGCGCAACAACTGGGAGCATTTCGCCATCGGGGCCGCCATCAGCGGCATTACCCTGGTATGCGGCGAAAACGTATGCGGCATCGACCCGGAACTCGAATTTAATGCCAGCGGGAAAGTGGCCAAATCACCGGAGATGGACCGCCGGATTAAGGAGTACCGCCGCTATCACGAGGGTTACGGCGACATTCTGGTCCAGATGAACGTGGAGGACACCCGCAACGGCGTCGCCGAGTATGTTATCGACAAGCTCGGGGTCGAAACCATCGAACTGAAATGGGGTCAGGGGGCCAAGTGCATCGGCGGAGAAATCAAGGTCAACTCGCTGGAGAGAGCCATTCAGTTAAAAAAACGCGGCTATATCGTCACCCCCGATCCGGAAAGCCCTGCCTTCCAGGCAGCCTTCAAATCCGGACCGTTGAAGCAGTTCGAACGGCATTCCCGCTTAGGATTCATTGACCAGGAAGGGTTCATGAATGAAGTGGAACGGTTGCGCAAGCTGGGCGCCAGGCGAATTACACTTAAGACCGGGGCATATCCCATGCGGGAACTGGCCATGGCCATCCGCTGGTCCAGTGATGCCGGCATCGATCTGCTCACCATAGACGGCGCGCCGGGCGGCACAGGCATGAGCCCATGGAGAATGATGTGCGAGTGGGGAGTTCCGTCCATCTACCTGCATTCCATGGCTTACGAACTGTGCAGCCGCCTGGCCCAACGGGGAAAACCGGTGCCGGATATCGCCTTCGCGGGCGGCTTTTCATCGGAGGATCACGTTTTCAAAGCATTGGCGCTGGGTGCCCCTTTCTGCAAGGCCGTCTGCATGGGGCGCGCCTTGATGATACCCGGGATGGTCGGCAAAAACACGGAGAAATGGTTGAGGGGTGAACAGGGAGGACTTCCGTCAACGGTGTCCGTATTCGGCTCAACCAAGGAAGAGATCTTCATGAATTACGAAGTGCTCAAGGAAAAATATGGTTCCGAAGCAGCCAGACTTCCCCTGGGAGCGGTGGGCATCTTCAGTGCGGTTGACAAGATCAAGGTCGGCCTTCAGCAGATTATGGCCGGCGCCAGAAACTGGAAGGTGGCCTACATCTCCAGAAATGACATCTTCTCGCTGACCGAAGAGTGTGCGAAGGTTACAAGGATTCCCTATGTGATGGATGCTTACCGTGAGGAAGCACTCCAGATCATCGACGCCTGATGTTTCCGGCCAACAACTTGCGAATCACCAAAAGGGGCGGTGCCGAACCGCCCCTCTTCATATTTTCCGTCCCACTCATTTTTTGCATATTACATTAGTATCGGTTATACAGAGACGATGCGTCCCTTTGTAACTTGTCGCACTGGGCAACCCGGATCGGCTGCCTGTATGCGCAGCCTGAAGATTGTGTGTGAAATCAGCCATCAACATTCTAAAAGGAGGCGTTAATGTCAAACATCCTTAAAACGATTGAGGCCAGGGATCCTGCTGAAAAAGAGTTTCAGCAGGCGGTGAACGAGGTCCTTGAATCGGTAAAACCGGTTCTTGACAGAAACCCGGAGTACCGCCACAGTGCTGTTCTCGAGAGGATCACCGAGCCCGAAAGAGTGATCATGTTCCGGGTTCCCTGGATGGATGATCAGGGGATGTCGATTGTCAACCGGGGATTCAGAATCGAAATGAACAGCGCCATCGGACCCTATAAAGGCGGGCTTCGCTTCCACCCCTCGGTGAATTTGAGCATCCTCAAGTTTCTGGCCTTTGAACAGGTGTTCAAAAATGCGTTGACAACCCTGTCCATGGGTGGTGGAGAAGGCGGTTCCGATTTCGATCCCAAGGGCAAGTCGGACAATGAGGTCATGCGGTTCTGCCAGAGTTTCATGGCGGAACTGTTTCGGCATATCGGGCCCAATACGGACGTTCCGGCAGGCGATATCGGCGTAGGCGCCAGAGAAATCGGTTTTCTGTTCGGCATGTATAAAAAGCTGCGCAACGAGTTCACCGGCGTACTCACCGGCAAGGGTCTGGGCTGGGGTGGAAGCCTGGTCAGACCTGAAGCAACCGGTTATGGTGTCGTCTATTTTGCATCGGAAATGCTGACCACGCACAATGATACCCTGGAGGGGAAAACCTGCCTGGTTTCGGGTTCAGGAAACGTGGCCCAGCATACCGTTGAAAAACTCATTGACATGGGCGGCAAAGTGGTCACCCTTTCAGACTCTTCCGGTTACATATTCGATGAGGAAGGGATCGACCGGGACAAGCTCGACTACGTAAAACGCCTCAAGAACCTGAGAAGAGGCAGAATCAGGGAGTACATCGACAAATACTCGGCAGCCGTTTACGTCGAAGTGGACTCAACCCTGGACTACAACCCGTTGTGGGACCACGCGGCCGACTGCGCCTTCCCCAGCGCCACCCAGAACGAAATCAACGCAAAAGACGCCGGCAACCTGGTCCGCAACGGAGTGACGCTGGTATGCGAGGGGGCCAACATGCCGTGCACGCCGGGCGCGATCGACAGTTTTCTGGACAAAAAAATACTGTATGCACCGGGGAAGGCGGCCAACGCCGGCGGTGTCGCTGTTTCCGGACTGGAAATGGCCCAGAACAGCATGCGCCTGAACTGGCCGCGCGAAGAGGTCAACGAGCGCCTCAAAATCATCATGCGAAGCATTCACCAGACTTGCCTGGATGCATCGGCGGAATACGGGGAACCGGGCAACTATTTCATCGGCGCCAACATTGCCGGGTTTGTCAAAGTGGTCAATGCAATGCTGGATCAGGGACTTGTCTAACAGGGGTTTTGCAAGGCGTGCGGCAGCGGGTACCCTGCCATCGTGGTCGGACGCACCGGGTGAAACCGTGTCTAAGACCGGCTGATCAAGCGCAGGGCCATGCATCTGGTGGCCGGGATTAAACATATCCCCGTGGTGGCGGCAGGCGGCATACCCGATGTGAAGAACCTGCTGGTGACCTTCGAGGGCACCCATTGCGCCACGAGCAGAGTGGCGTGTATCGGCGCCCTGGCGGGTTCTTCAGACCACCATCTGCAGCGCTGGGACATGACCACCCAGACGCGCCGGCACTGATGATCAGACCATCGAATTTTGGAAATGGCTTTGCCCCGGGTAAAAATGAAATCTAAATCCACCGACGACGCTTCACGCTCATCCCTCAAACCGCAGGCAAAATGGATGCCTGTAAATCCCGCCGGGCCTTTGCCGGTTTCTACCGCACCGAACGCCCTGACCGAACGGATCAAGGAGCTCAACTGCCTGTATGGCATTTCCAACCTTTTTGAAAACCAGGATGTATCTCTGTCATGGATCATGCAGCGTGCCGTTGAGCTGATTCCGGCGGCCTGGCAGTATCCTGAAATCGCCTCTGCACGTATCCGTTTGGACGGATGCGAATACGTCTCCGGGAATTTCAAAGCGACCCGTTGGCACCAGAACACGCAAATCATTTTAAACGGTGCACATGTCGGCGACGTGGATGTCTGTTATGTGCAAAAACCACCGCCGTGTCATGATGGACCATTTCTGGAAGAAGAAGACCGCCTGCTGAGAGCAATTGGCGAACGGTTGAGTAAAGTGCTGTGGCTTAAGCGCTCAGAAGAGGCGCTGAAAGAAAGCGAATCGCGCTATCGGGTGCTTACCGAGCAGGTCGCCGAAGGTGTCGCACTGGTTCAAGATAATCACTTTTGCTACGTCAATCCGGCTTTTTGCCGGATATTCAACATCCCTTCGGCCGAGAAGATGGACGACAGACCGGTGCACCATCCCCCTGCGGGGGAAGCAGGTGACATGGCCAGACTCTTTGGGTCAGTGGGTGACGGTATCATTGAAACCAAGGTCGAGCAGGTCCATCAGATTACCCGATCCGACAAGACCTATTGGATCCAGGTCTGCCACAGTCCGATCACTTTCCGGGGCCGAGCGGCGCTGTTGTCAACCTTTAAGGATATCACCGAGATCAAAGAACAGCAGATGGCCGCACAGCGAATGGCCGACCTGCTGGACAGTGAAAACCGGGTCTTGCGGTCCTCGTTGAAAGAACGATATCGTCTCGGCGATATCCTTGGCCGCTCGCCGGCCATGCAGGCAGTTTACGAGCTTATTTTGAAAGCGGCCGCAACGGAAGCCAGTGTCGCCATATTTGGGGAATCCGGTTCCGGCAAAGAGTTGGTGGCACATGCCATCCACGAACACAGCCACAGAAATAAGGAGCGGTTTGTCGCAGTGAACTGTGGAGCCATCCAGGAGACCCTGTTCGAACGTGAGTTTTTCGGGCACCGCAAAGGGTCGTTTTCAGGTGCCCATGCGGATTCTCCAGGCTATCTGGATATGGCCGACCGGGGGACTTTGTTTCTTGATGAAGTCGGCGAGTTGACCGTCAATATGCAGGCCAAGCTATTGAGAGCAATCGAAGGCGGGGGCTACCGGCCCGTCGGCAGCACGGAGATCAGTTTGGCTGACTTTCGTATTATATCGGCCTCCAACACTGCCTTGGATGATAAGGTCAGCAGCGGCCGCATGCGCAATGATTTTTTCTATCGTGTCCAGGTGATCCGAATCCAATTGCCCCCGTTGCGGCAACGCAAACAGGATATCCCTCTGCTGGTGGAGCACTTCTTGCGCAAGCTGAAAGTCCCTTCCGATAGAGGGTGGGTCCCCGGTCATATCATGGACACACTGAACGGGTACCACTGGCCCGGCAACGTTCGCGAGCTGCGAAATGTCCTGCAGCGATATGTAACCCTTGGACACCTGGAGTTTCTTTCGCCAGATTCAACAATGAAATCGACACCCCTGGCAACTGAATTGAACCTTCGGGAAGCTGCCCAGCAACTGGAACAATCCCTCATCTCAAAGGCGTTGCGCCAGACGGGTGGTAATCGCACCCGGGCTGCCGCCTTGCTGGGCATATCCCGTCGAGCGCTTTTTCGGAAAACACCGCCGACATAAGTGCCAAAACGCCCGTATTGGGCGATTGCGCCCACAATCAATTTATTATCGATAACAATGGGATAGACCCTGTGCACTTTAGAAAACTGAGGCTTCAGCCGGTGTTCGTCAAAAAAGGAGATTGCCGATATTGCACGCGTGATTTTCCCTGGTTATTGACCACACGCTCAGAAAGCAAATGCCCGCCTACCTCCCCAACTCTCTGCCGCAAGAGAACCGTGGTCCCTGCCCGTCTGCTTACGAAGCAAATGACCAAGATCAGTTAACACCCGGCCCAGATCCCCGGCGCCAAACGGTTTATGCAGGATAGTATTGACTCCCGCCTCCAATGCAGCCACGTTGTCCTGAGTTTCGTTCTGGGTTGTCACCATGACGATGGGTAGAATGCGCTTGTCGAAATGGCGGCGCACTTCCCGGATGAGCTCGATTCCGTTGATGTGGGGCATGTTGAGGTCAGTGAAGATCAGATCCGGTGTGTCGGATTTAACGGCCTTGAGCGCTTCGGCTGGGAATTGGAAGAGTTTCGAATCGCAGCCCAGGCTGTGCAAAATCCCCCGGTAGACGTTCAGGATCATCTTTGAATCGTCCACCACAAAAACCTTCAGGGACGGTTTTTCCACGCTGCCGGCATGATCGGTGACTTCGGACGCCAGGTTGGCATGGCCGTTTGTCTCCATCAGCCGGACAAAATAGGTACGGAGATCCGGATGGGCCCTCCGGCTCAAAAAATCCACAGCGCAGAGCTGAAAGGGCGCTTCTTCCAGAAGATTCAGAAAAATCGTCTCGCAGCCGGCATTGAGCACCGTTTCGGTGACCTGCCTCGCCTCCCTATCCCCGGAGCGGATGAGGTTTTTCAGTCCCGCCGCCAGCATGGGGTTGTAATTGCGATTGATGGCACCCGCAGCGGCCGCCCGCACGTTTTCCACCGGGTCGGATAAACCCTGGGCCAGGGCAACGGCCCCCTTTTCCACCGGCAGGAGTCCCAAAGCCTCAAAAGCGGCAAAGCGCACATTGGGGTCTCTGGGTTCGTTGTGCAGCAGTTTGCGGATGGGTACAATTGCGCTCTCATCCCCGCTCTCTCCCAACACATTCAAGGTGTGGATAAGCAGATCCGGATTGTCGTGGAGCAGATTACGGATCAGGATCGGAACGGCTTTGCCGCCCAAATCCCGAAGGCGTTGTTTGGCCGCATTGCGCAGATGAGCGTAGTGGGAGGCGAGCGCTTCGTTGAGCCGCTCAATGGCCTCGGTGCTCTGGTCGGCAGCAAACACGTCCAGAATCATGATATCCAGATCCGAATCGGCCCCCAGCTTTTCCGCCAGCCGCTGGAAGGCCGTGGGGGTGGCCAGCCGCCCCAGGGCAGAGATGGCGGCGATGGTCAGCTCCAGGCTTCCGGAGTACAAATATTCAGATATGGGAGTGATGGCCGCCGTATGACCGATCCTTCCCAGTGCTGCAATCACCGCTTTGATGACAGTCTGGTCCGCATCCTCGTTGAGAATGCCAATGAGCTGAGCGGCCGCACCCTCCAGACGGATCTCACCGGCCACCTCCACCAGGACCACACGGTTCTCCCGCTTGCGCTCACGGGTAAGCATGGATAAAAGCAGATCCGGATGGTACAGGGATTTGGCGTACAGGATCTCTTTGAACTGGGGATGGCTCAGGGCCAGGCCCCTGTGTTCGGCGATCAGATTGACAATCAGCGGAATCGCAAAAGCGTCATCGGACCGATTCAGCTCAAACAGGGCCATCTTGCAGGCGTCGCCATCGACGGCACCGATTTTGGAAAGCACCAGCTTGGCTTTGATCACATCCTTCTGACGAATATCGAAGCGCAGTTCTTCAATAAAATCTCCGGCATTTATCTTCGGCATGCTCAACGTGCCCCTTGTCTACCCACCTTCTACTTGGACTGCAGCGTTCACAGTTTTTGGATGATTGCATTTTCGGTTGTCTCGCCGGTAACACGGACAAGGATATTATCGCCGCTTTGAACGGATACTTGATCCTTCACCTGGCCGGAACGGAAAAATTATGTTACATGCGCAGGCTGACGAAAAGCAGACAGGACTTTTCCATGATCCGACCGGATACCGTTCGCCGAAAATTGCTGCAATGGTACAGCACCCATCAGCGCCGCCTGCCCTGGCGGACAACCTCGGACCCCTATGCCATATGGGTCTCGGAAGTGATGCTTCAACAGACCCAGGTGGCCACCGCCATACCCTATTACCTGCGTTTTATGGACCGCTTCCCCACGCCCGCGCACCTGGCCGCTGCCGATATTCAGGAGGTGCTCAAGCTGTGGGAAGGCCTGGGATACTACTCCCGTGCGCGCAACCTGCACCGGGCGGCCGGCATGGTGACGGTTGCATTCAACGGCCAGGTGCCCGATGATCCGGAAACTTTCAAGTCCCTGCCCGGCGTGGGGGATTACATCGCCGCCGCTGTGCTGAGCATCGCTTTCGGCCGGGTGCTTGCGGTGGTCGACGGCAACGTCAAACGGGTGCTGGCACGCCTGCTGGAGATTGACACCCCGGTGAACCGCAGCGGTTCCCACAAGGTTTTCAAAGTGCCGGCCATGGATCTCATCTGCCCGAAACAGCCGGCAGACTTCAACCAGGCCATGATGGAACTGGGCGCCTTGATCTGCCGCCCGAAAAAACCCGATTGCCGATCCTGCCCCCTTGCCCACCTTTGCCGGGCAAACCGGCACCGCCAGACGGAGGCGTACCCAAAACGTGATGCATCCCGAAAAATTCCCCATCGGCATGTCGCCATCGCCGTGATCCGCAAAAAGGGAAAAATGCTGCTGGTCCGGAGGCCGATGGAGGGATTTTTGGGGGGGCTGTGGGAATTTCCCTCAGTCCCGGCCAGTGCGGGACAAACGGACAATCGGGGTTTTAAGGATTTGATTGCGGGTGAAACCGGCCTGGAGATCGCAGTGGACCGGCGGCTGACCCGGATTCGGCATGCCTATACGCATTTCACACTCACCGGCGATGTCTACCTGTGCCAGCATGTGTCCGGCAGTGTTCATTTGAAGAGCGCCCAAGCCCACCAGTGGCTTGCCCTCGGTTCATTGACGCGCCTGCCCCTGCATAAGGCCAACCATAAGTTTCTGGCTGCCCTGACGGAAGCGCTGGCCGAGGCAGAGGATGAAGTCCGGGGGGCCGCTTCGCCATGAATGGTCGGCGCCGGGCATTCCGCGCCTTTGCGCTGCTGCAAGCGCAATACGACTACAGGTTTGAGAGCGCAGTCCTGGCGCCACCCGGTTGGTCCAGCACACCACGGATGGTGTGGGAGAGTTCCTGGACCGTAGCCGGTTTCATTACAAGTGCACGGATCCCCAATGATGCCGCCAACTCCGGAGACATTCGCTTGCTGAATCCTGTACAGATGATAATGGGAATGTCGGGTCGGTGAATTAAAATCTGGGCCGCCAGCTGATCGCCGGTCATACCAGGCATCGTCATATCGGTGATCACCAGATCGAAGCCGTCCGGCCTGGCCTTGAACATCTCCAGGGCCTGGGGGGCACTGGTGGTTCCGACGGTATCATAGCCAAGGTCCTTAAGCATCTCAACGCCAAATTCGACCAATAAATTCTCGTCGTCAACAAAGAGGATGCGCTCGGTTCCCCGGGGATATGCCGCAGGTTGGTTGACCGCCGCCTCAGCCGGATTCTCCAGAACCGGGAAGAGCACACGAAATACCGAGCCTTCCCCTGCCACGCTCTCGACAAAAATCCGTCCGCCATGGTCGCTGACGATGCCGTGCGCCGTCGCCAGCCCCATGCCGGTCCCCTCCCCCACCGCCTTGGTGGTAAAGTAAGGTTCGAAAATCCGATCTAACAATGATTTTTCCATGCCGGTGCCCGTGTCCCGGACCGAAAGCTGCAGGTAGCGGCCAGATTGCAGGCCATCCCCGGAAGCTTCCGAATTCTCTTCCATCAGAAAATCCTCCAGGGTCACGGTCAACTGCCCCCCCTTTATTTCCATGGCGTGGGCCGCGTTGGTACACAGATTCATCACCACTTGATGAATCTGGGTCTGATCGGCCATAACGGTTCCCAGGTTGGAGGGAATCTTCTGCGCGATTTCAATGGTGGAGGGAATGGAGGCGCGCAGCAGTTTGACCACCTCCTTGAGCACAATGGCGATATCGCAGGGCACCTTCTGGGATTTGCCCTGCCGGGTAAAGGTAAGAATCTGCTCCACCAGACCTTTGGCCCGTTCACTGGCCTTGAAAATGTTGCCCACATAACCCTGGACCCGGGGGTCATTTTCGGTATGCATCTGGGTGAGCTGGGCATATCCGAGAATCGCCCCGAGGATGTTATTAAAATCATGGGCGATGCCGCCGGCCAGGGTGCCAATGGCCTCCATTTTCTGGGCCTGCTGAAGCTTCAACTCCAGGTGTTCTCGTTCGGCTTCCGATTTTTTCCTGTCGCTGGTGTCGATGATGATTCCCACCATGGTTTCCGGGCGGCCATCCTTGTCGAACCGAACCGCCTTGGCCTTGGTATGAAACCACTTGCACTGGCCCTGCCCGGATTGCAGCTCGAACTCATGATCGAACACCGGGGCGTAACCGGCCACATGCCGGTTGTATTTTTGCATCAGGAGCTCCCATGTCTCCGGAGAGGTTCTTTCGCGGATGAATCTGAATCCCTCGACCTGCTCCTGCCGGCCAAATCCCAACAGGCTATAGATGCGCTCGTCAACCCGAAATGCGCCGGATTTCAAATCCAGCTGCCAGATTCCGGCACCGCTCACATCCAGTGCCAGCAGAAGGCGGTCTTCACTCTCCAGGCGGGCGGATTCCATCTGGCGCTGCTCGGTGATGTCCCGGGCGATCCCCTGAGTGCCAACAAAGACCTTGACCCCGGACTCGCCGGAGACGTAAAGCCCCTCTGCATCCACCAGGAAAACAGGATCCCGCTGCACCGCCGACGCAGCATCCGTTTTCCGGCCACTGTAGTCGCCAAAAGCATGGATGGCCAGGCGCTTGGTGCTGAGACTGCCGGTGCGCCGCTCGTTGATCCGGTCCCTGGCGTTATCTTTGTCATCTGCATGGATAAAATCAAGAAAAGGCCGCCCGATCAGTTCGTCGGGGGTCACCCCATAACGCCGTATCGCATCACTGACAAAGGTGAATCGGCCCATGGTATCGAGCCGGTAGATCACATCGGGTGTCGAGCGGATAATCGAATTTAACTCCTCCTGGGAGTTTAACAGTGCGGATTCTGCGTCGCGATGTTCGAGAATTTCGCTCTCCAGGCGTTGCTTCAAGGCCTGAAAGGATCGCTCACGGCGTTGAATCCGGTCGGCCATGGTGTTGAAGCGGGTAACGATGGTCCTGATTTCCGCCTGAGGTGCCTCAAGATCGATAAACTCGCATTCCCCCCGGGATATCTGCTCGGTACGCTGGATCAGTTGATTCAATGGGGCGATGAGATATACGTTCAGCACGATCCGCAGGGTTATCCACAGCACCAGGATCACGGCTGCAAGGGTGATCATGCTGAACCCCATGAGCCGGCGTTGTTTCTCCACCAGAGCATTGTCGAAAAACGAATTGCAGATTTTTTTAATTCCCTCCTCGTCGATATTCCGGATGGGAAGTTCAAGGGAAACTTGCAGGCAGTCGCTGAAGGCTTTGAGGGTTCCGGCGCGTGCATCCTTCTCCTTGTGGGACAGATAGCCGTATGCCAGGGAGACGATCATGACAAAAACAACAGCCGCGACGATCAGGATATTCACGATCAGATCGCGGTACAAAGTCCGTTGGGAACGGCTTCCGGATTGGCTCCAGAGATGAAGCGCAGCCTTTTTGGAATCAGCCGACGGCATGGCAGTGACAGTTCCTTTTTATCCTGAATGAGCGGGTGCGATCAATTTGAGTGCCTGATCCGATGAGACTTATCGGCAGGTAAGGGGCGCAACGATAGTTTTTTTAGCCGACATGGGGAGTTGAGGTAGGACCCGGAAAATACTAGTTGCCGCCATATCCGCATCCCGCCGACGGGCGAGAAGACGCAGAAACCGACCGGGCATTTATGATCCGGGTAATAATTGGTGTGATCGGCCGGGCCGTGGACCAGATCCGGGAAACGGCTACCGAGAAAACAAATCCCAGGATAAATCCCGCCAAACCGAAGATGACGCTCTGACCGCTGCCGGCGGCATCAACCCCGCCGGACATTAAAGCACCCATGAAGGCGCCGGTCATCATCCCGAATACCGGAACAAGGTAGAGCACCGCCATGCGGGACAGGAGGGCACCGGATTCCACCGTCAGCGTCACCCGGTCCCCCACAGCCGCACCGACCGGGTTGAATGCCGGCATCTTTTCGGTCCGGGCTGCGCGTCCGCCGTGGCACTGGGAAACGGCCCCGCAGCTGCCGCACCCCTGGCCCTTTTCAGCCACCACCATGGCCCGGCCGTCCTTGCCGGTCTCTACCACAAGAGCGATTGTCTGTGCCATCGTCCACCTCCTGCGGCCCTGGCCGTAAAGTTTTTGTCAAGGTTGCGGCTGCAACCACCGCCTAGCAGACCTTTAATTGCTGCATCAGTGCATCCACATCTGTGACCGGCAGCCGGCAGGCTCCATTCTGGCACACATAGGCCGCAGCCCTGCCGCCGACGGCGGTTTTTCCCTGGAACAGGGGCGAGCGCCGGGACAATTGCAAGGCAGCTGATTCAGTTAGGATCATTACCAGACTGCCGGGTAAATATTCGGACCGCAGCCGTTCAAAGAAAATTGCGGCTCCAGGGTCCGCCGGGGTGACGACGATCACCTGATGGGGCGGGTGCACAAAATCGTCCACTACCTGGAGCATTTCGCCGAAAGCGGACGGATTGGCGTCCATGACGATTGAAAAGGCGCGCAAACCCTGTTGCGCCCGTTGCAGATAGGATGGATCGGGAATCAACGTGCTCAGGCGCAGCAGATTTTTCAGGGCCACGGCGTTGCCCGATGGCAGGGCGCCGTCAAGGGACGGCTTTTCGCGGGCAATGAGTGTCTCGTGATCGTGGGCGGTCATGAAAAACCCACCGTCATCAACATCCGCAAACTGTTCTATCAAGGTCTGGTGCAGTTCAACGGCATGTTCCAGCCAGTGCAGGTCGACGGTTGCTTCGAAAAGGTCCAGCAGCGCGGCAATCAAAAACGCATGGTCATCGAGAAACCCGTTGCCACCGACGGCACCGTCTTTGAAAGTTCGTTTGAGCCGGCCGCCGACAACCATCTTATCCAAAACAAAGCTCGCCGCCCGCCTGGCCCGGTCGAGATAGGATGAATCGTCTGTGGCGAACCCAGCACGGGCGAATGCAGAGATCATCAACCCGTTCCATGCGGCAAGGATCTTGTCGTCGCACAGCGGCGCCGGACGTTTTTGACGGTGTGCATAGAGCGACGCATTGATCCGGTCCATCTTTGAAGTGAGCTGCTCGGTCGACAGGTTAAGGGTTGAAGCCAGCTTGCCGAGCTCACGGGGCTGGAATAAAACACTTCTCCCCTCGAAGTTGCCGCCTGCTTCGACGCCGTACACCGTTGCCGCAATGCGGGCATCCGCGACCCCAAGCGCATCGTCAAGTTCCGCTTGCGTCCATGTGAAAAACCAGCCTTCCTCGCGGTCGCCCGAGGGTGTCGGGCTGTCTGCATCGGTGGCGGAGAAAAAGCCCCCCCCCGGAGCGGTCATTTCACGAGCCACGTAGTCCAGGGTTTTTATGGCCACCTGCCTGAATCGGGAATTACCGGTGGCCTGCCAACCCTCGATGTAAACCGGCACCAGCAGCGCGTTGTCGTAGAGCATTTTTTCAAAGTGAGGAACCAGCCATTCTGCATCGGTGGAATAACGGTGAAATCCACCGCCAACCTGATCGTTCAGACCGCCGGCAGCCATCTTCTCCAGGGTCAGGGAGGCCATGTTCAGGCTTTCCGGATCACCGCCGCGCCAATGGTGCCTCAACAAGAGCCGAATCGGCATTGAACTGGGAAACTTGGGCGCCCCGGCGATGCCGCCATGCAGGTTGTCAAAGCGGGCTTTGCTGGCCGCGACAGCACGATCCAGTAATCGCACCGAGGGTGGCCCGGTTCCGGCGACCGGCGCCAGCATCTGCTGAATCGCCTTGGAGAGCTCGCCAGCCGAATGGTCCACCAGTTTGCGTTGCCCGTCATAGCCCTGGCGTATCTTTTTCAGCAGCGTAAGGAACCCCGCGACTGAACCCCGGTCCCCGTCCCGGGCAGGAAAATAGGTCCCCCCGTAAAACGGTTTACGGTCTGGGGTCAACCATACCGTCATGGGCCATCCGCCTCGGCCGGTAATGGTCTGGACGGCACTCATGTAAACGGCATCTACGTCAGGCCGCTCTTCACGATCAACTTTGACGGCAATGTAGCTGGCGTTGATAAAACCGGCGATCTCCTCGTCTTCGAAAGACTCCTCTTCCATGACGTGGCACCAGTGGCAGGTAGCGTATCCCACGGACAGCAGCACAGGCCGGTCCAGGCGCCGGGCGGCGTCGAACGCCTCATCCCCCCAGGCGTACCAGTCCACCGGATTGTGGGCATGCTGCAGGAGGTAGGGACTCGATTCGAGAAACAGCCGGTTGGTGTATACAGGCCGGCCCTGACCGTCGAGATGGCGGGTTCTGGGGCGATAGGCCTCGCCCCGCCGTTGGGCCATCGACCGGAATTCATTCTCAAGGGTCATGGTGTCACCTCCGGGATCGAAAAGGCCTGAGCTAATGCACCAGGGGATAGTTTTCCCGTGACCAGCCAATCACGCCCCGGTCAAGATGATAGGCTCGCGGGAACCTCAATTTTTCGAAAATAGCGAGGCTCCTGCCACTGCGGTTGCCGCTGCGGCAGTAAATCAGATAAGTTTTATCCTTGTCTAAGGCCTTGAGCCGTTCCACGAAATCGCTGGCATAATAATCCAGCAATAAAGCCCCTTGGATGTGTCCATCCGCGAACTCTCTGGGCGTGCGGATGTCCAGCAGCACGACATCCGGGTTGTCCCGATGCTGGTCGAGCAACGCCTTGAACTGGCGCGGAGAAATGGTCTGCATGGCCGCCCTGTCTGTCGATGCCATGCACGCGGATGCGCTGATCCACAAGATCAACAGCGCAGCAATCCATATCGATCGTCTTGGATACATCGTTCGGCCCTCAAGTAGATCACCACCAGTATTTGACGCATGTCCAGATGGATTACCTCGGACAAATATACCACAATGTGCTGAAGGTAAGGACCGATTCGGGTTTTTCAATGGATCGCACCATGCGTATTGAGGTCAAAATTGAAGCCAATCGGAATCGGGCGATCTATATTTTATTTATCTCGACCTATATCCGGCAGGTCCGGATGTCGGTGACGATGATCCCCTTGGCGCCGATTTTACTCAGGCTGTCCATAATGGGGTTCACATCCCGCTTCTTTGACATGGATTTGACGGCCACCCACCCTTTTTTACTCAGCGGGGAGACCGTGGGGGCTTCGATGCCCGGTGTGATGACACAGGCCATCTCCAGCATGGTCTCAGGGATATCGTACTCGACCATCACGTATTCCCGGGCCACGACGATGCCACGGATCCGGTCCAGAAACGTGAGCACCGTATCCTGCCGCTCGAGGTTCCGGGGGCAGGCCACCAGGACTGCTTCACTGTGCAGCAGCGGCGGTCCAACCACCTTGAGACCGGCCGCCTGGAGGGTCCGCCCGGTCTGAACCACATCGGCGATGGCATCGGCAACCCCTAAACGGATGGAAATTTCAACAGCCCCGTCCAGGCGGATGACCGTCGCCTTAACGCCCCGCTGCTTCAGGTCAGCACCGACCAATCGGGGATATGAGGTGGCAATGCGTTTCCCGGAAAATTGGTCCGGATCCAGATCCGTATCCGCCGGCACAGCATAGTGGAAATCAGATCGGCCAAATCCCAGCGGCAGCAGTTCAACCACATCCGCCCCGCTGTCCAGGGCCAGGTCGCGGCCGGTCACGCCCATCTCCAAGATGCCTGTGCTCACATAGATGGCGATGTCCCGGGGACGCAGAAAAACGAACTCCACCTGGTTGGCATTGTCCAATACGATGAGTTCGCGGCTGTATCGACGGCAGTTATAGCCGGCCTCGCGGATCAACTGCACGGCCTCTTCGGAGAGGGATCCCTTGTTGGGCAGGGCTATTTTTAACATGACAATGCGTTTCCTTTTAAGGCCATCGGCTCGACACGAGGCAAAAGTTACCCATTATGCCTCTGATGTGTTGGCGGCGCATGAGCGGTCAAGAGATATCTACAGGTGGCGGTAGACATCTTCCAGATCCAGATCACAGGCGATCATCATCACCTGAATGTGGTAGAGCAGTTGGGAAACCTCCTCTGCGGTGCGATCACGACCTTCGTGCTCGGCGGCCATCCACACCTCGCAGGCCTCTTCGATCACTTTCTTGCCAATGGCGTGAATGCCTTCTTCCAGTTGCCGAACGGTTCCCGAACGGGGATCTTTGCGCACGGCCTTGTCCTTGAGTTCGCTAAACAGGGCTTCAAATGATTTCATCGCAGGGGGCATTCCTTGAGCGCGCTGTCGCCCGCCCTGGATCAACATGCGCGGCGGGGGGGTTGGGGTTGATCTTCATGATCTTTATTTTTGGCCTCCATTAACAGAAAAAACGACTTCCCACAATGGTTTCGGAACCGACCCGGCGGGTGACACCTGCGTGTGGGGTAAAGAATCTGCAATAAAAAGGAGGGGCGGCTCTGCTTCTGTGGGGTAGTTTAGCAGAGCCGCCGAGGGCAGAGGGATTGAGTAGTACTTATGGGGTTGATCAGAATATAATCCGATCGGTTTGTCCTGTCAAGGATAAATTACCACAATGTGGTAATTATTTTTGAGGCCCGCTTGCGGCACCCGATGTCGCCATGAGTTCAATAGCATCCCCACAGGCGATCTCGCCCCCCCGGAGCACCCGGGCGAAGACCCCTTCCCGGGGCATGATGCAGTCCCCGGCCTGGTAGTAAATGGCGCAGGGTTTGTGGCAGGTCTTGCCGATCTGGGAGATTTCGACGATGACATCCGTCCCCAGCTTCACCTGCGTTCCCACAGGCAGATGCGGCCAGTCAACGCCGACGGTGGCCACGTTTTCGGCAAAATCGCCGAAGTCCACATCCAGCCCTTTTTCCCGTGCCCCCTGAATGCTTTCCGCTGCCAGGAAACTGACCTGCCGGTGCCAGGGACCGGCATGGGCATCGCCTTCCAAGCCATGATTTTCAACGACGGTGGCCCGGCCCACAAGGGTTTTCCGGGTACCTTTTTTCCGGCTGACGGCAATGGATACAATTTTCACGGTGCCTCCTTGGCGATAAGAAAAAGGCCATACGTGGCGAACAGATCCGGCAGGAACCGAACGATCCGACCGGAGCGATCCTCCCGGTCGGTATTGATACCCACCTCTTTTTTAATCCTGAAACCCACCTGCCGGGCATATCGCCTGAAGTCGGACAGCGTGATCACCCGGATGTTGGGGGTATCGTGCCACTGGTAGGGCAGCTGGGGCGTTACCGGTGCGTGTCCCGTCGACGCCAGCATCAGCCTCACCCGCCAGTGGCTGAAGTTGGGAAAGCTCACCACGCTCTGCCGTCCGATGCGCAGCATCTCCCGGATCAACGGCGCCGGGTCGTATATCTGCTGCAGCGTCTGGGCCAGGATCACGAAATCGAAGGCAGCGTCCGGATAGTCCCGGACCTCTTCGTTGATGTCTCCCTGCAGCACGGTCAATCCCCGTTCAATGCAGCGCGCCACGCAGCCCTCATCGATGTCAATGCCGGTACAAACCGCATTTTTACGGTTTTTCAGATAACCAAGCAGCGCCCCGTCCCCGCAACCCAGACCCAACACCCGGGCCCCCTGGGGAATCCAGGAGGCCACCAGCTGAAGGTCGTATCGAATGCCGTTATCCGACCGCTTCACCGTCCAGGAATCCTTTCATGATACCGGCCAGGCGGTCGCTGGGCAGCAGGAAGGCGTCGTGACCCCACTGGGCCCCAATTTCGCAGAAGCTCACCGCCAGACCGTTCTTTTTCATGGCTTTGACCATGGCTCGTGACTGGTAGGTCGGATAGAGCCAGTCCGAGGTAAAGGAGAGTACCAGAAACCTGGCCCGGGCGCTGGAAAAGGCCGCTACCGCCGACCCGTTGCCGAAATGCCGCTCGAGGTCGAAGTAATCCGCCGCTTTGGTGATGTAGAGAAACGCGTTGGCATCAAAGCGGTCCACAAATTTTCGGCCCTGGTAGCGCAGATAGCTCTCGACCTGAAAATCCGCATCGAAATTGAATGAGAAATCGGCCTTATCCTGAAGCCGCCGACCGAACTTGAGCCGCATGGATTCGTCCGAAAGATAGGTGATGTGTCCGATCATGCGGGCCACGGCCAGGCCCAGGTCCGGCTTCTTCCCGTCGTAGTAATCGCCGCCGTTCCAGTTGGGATCGGCCATGATCGCCTGCCTGGCCACCTCGTTGAAGGCAATCGCCAGGGCGCTGTGCCGGGTGGTGGTGGCCAGCAGCACAGCGGACGCAACCATGTCCGGATAGCGTACGCTCCACTCCAGCGCCTGCATGCCGCCGACGGATCCACCGATCACGGCATGCAGCCGCCGAACCCCCAGATAGTCCATGAGATGTTTTTGAGCGGCCACCATATCTCCGATGGTGACCACGGGGAAACTCAGCGCGTAGGGCTTGGACGTGGCCGGGTTGATGGATGCGGGGCCGGTCGACCCCATGCAGCTGCCCAGGATGTTCGAACAGATCACGAAATAACGGTCCGTATCGATCCCCTTTCCCGGCCCGACCATAAAATCCCACCAGCCAGGCTTGTCGTCGCTGTCGGTGTAGGTGCCGGCAACATGGGCATCCCCGGAGAGGGCGTGCACAATGAGAATCGCATTGGTCCCGTCTGCATTGAGGCGGCCGCAGGTTTCAAAAGCAATCGCCACCGGCCCGATGGTGGTGCCACAGGCCAGCGTCATGGGTGCCGGTGGGTGGGCAAACGTGAATGTCCGCTTTTCTACCCGTCCTACCGAGGCCCCTTGTTGATCGTGCTGGATGTATTCACTCATAGTCGGTCAGGGTCAGGACGGCCTTGAACACATCACAGGTGCGGCACAGCTCCATCTTCTGCTGCCAGGAATCGTGGACCGTTCCGTCGCAAATGGTGCCGTTGATGAACCAGCACAGGTCACCGCTGGAGAACTCCCAGGCCGGGCATTGTTCGCGCTGCTCCAAAGGACAGGCGCGCGCGTCCCAGCATGTCTGAAGGCCGTTATCGCCTAACAATTTGCGGCTGAGCAGAAAATAGAGCTGCCGCTCCACATGTACGGGAATGGTTCGCCAGCCCTGCTCATAGCTGTGGATTGCCTTGATGGAAGTGCCCAAAAGCTGGGACATCTGTTTCTGGGTTTTATCCAGCTTTTTCCGCAGTGCGCTGAACTCTTTTGCTTGCATGGCTTTTCGTCTCTGATTCCATTTTCATGAGTAGCTGCCGCCGACAGGTCTTTTCCATTGCGGTGAATAAGGCCACAAGCAACAAGATGTCCCCAACCCGATGAAATTAGGAAACTAACCTATCGAATTTACGAGAATAAAATCATCTCTGCCCACATCTGTCACATCGTGGTATAAAAGTCAACGCTTTTAACCGAGACAGGACGGTCGCGATCAGACCACATCCTGCTTGATATCGATCCCGAACCGCTTCATCCGCTTCCAGACGGTCACCCGGCTGACACCCAGCATTTTGGCTGCTTTGGATTGATTGCCGTCGGCCTTCCGCAGCACCTGTATGAGGGTTTCCCGATCCTTGACGCACCCAGGGTCCAGTTCACAGGTTTCCTTTGGGTCGAGCATACCGTGAACCATCTTGTGGGGCAGATGCTGAACGCCGATGCCCCCGCTCTGGCAGAGGACGAAGGCGTACTCGATGGCATTGCGCAATTCGCGGACATTGCCCGGCCAGGCGTAATCCATAAGGGTTTCAAGGGCGTCGGGAGTCAGACCGATGATCTTTTTGCCGCTGTTCACCGCATTGCGACGGATGAAACTCTGGGCGATCAGTGGGATGTCTTCCCGGCGCTCGCACAAGGGAGGGCAGTGCAGAGGAAAGACGTTGATCCGAAAATAAAGATCCTCGCGGAACAGGCCCTTTTCGATCAGGGCGTCCAGATTCTTGTGGGTCGCGGTAATCACCCTGACATCCACGGGGATAGACCGATTATCCCCCACCCGTTCGATCTTGCGGTCCTCCAGCACACGCAGCAGCTTGATCTGGATGGCCGGGGGGATGTCACCGATCTCGTCCAGAAAGATGGTACCTTGATGGGCGGCTTCAAAACGGCCCACGCGCGTACGATCCGCACCGGTATAAGCCCCCTTGACATGACCGAAGAGTTCGCTTTCCAGCAGGTTTTCGTTCAAGGCCGCACAATTGACCTTGACGTAGGGCTTGTCGCTGCGTCCGCTGGCCCGGTGGATGGCCCGGGCCACCAGTTCCTTGCCGCTGCCACTCTCGCCTTGGATCATCACCGGTGTGTCGGACTGGGCCACATTTTCGATCATCTCATAGAGGTTCAGCATCGCCGGGGACTTGCCCAGGATGCCGTGGTAGCCCTCGTCCAGGTGAAAGGTCTTGCGCAGGCTGACGATCTCCTGCTGCTGGCGGATCCGTTCGGTGATGTCGGTCAGCGTCTCGACGGCACCGATGATTTCGCCCTTTTCGTTGCGCAGCACCGAGGCACTCTTGATGATATGCACCGAATGGCGGTCCTTGTTGGTGATCAGGCACTTCTTCTCCTTGATGGCACCCCGGCTGAAAAGACCGCACCACTGCGTGCCGGCACCCTTCCCGATGATTTTGCATCCGGTACAATTTAATATTCGGCAGGACTTGCCGATCAGTTCATCGGCTGTGTAGCCGGTCACCCGCTCTGCGGCCGGATTGGCTGCAATAATTCGACCCATCGGATCCACAACCATCAACCCGTCCTGCAGGGTGTCCACAATGGTTTTCCAGTATTTGGCAATATCCATGAATCCCCCACTAACTTGTTAACCCTGTCAAGGCAACATGCTAACCTGTTAACTTAACATCTGTTAACTTAAACGCTTCGACGCCATTTTGCAAGCATAATTCAATCCCTATCTTTTACATTTATAATCAATAAGATAAAAATTTTCGCGCCCTATCCGAGCACCTGGCATACCGGTTGCTATATTCAGGTTTGATCAAGCAATGCATCGGCAGCCGTTAACACGTTCCCCAAGGAGAAGAGATGGACAATCAAGGATGGATGCGAACTGCCCTGGCCACGGTGACAGGAATCGTCTTTTTGTTGAGCCTGAGCTTGCCCGGAATCGTTGCGGCCGATGATGACGTCAAACTTTTGAAACAACGCCTGGAGCAGATGTCGAAGGAGATGGAATCGGTCCAGAAAAAGCTGGAGGACCTGGAAAAGAACAACCAGACCAAGGAAGAAGAGATCGGGGAAATCGACACGCGGCTCAACCAGGCCGAACTGCATACGGCCACCGACAAGGTCTCCTTCGGCGTGGAGCTTCGCACCCGAGCCGATACGCTCCAATACAAAGATATTCAGGTGGCCCCCAGTTCCTTGGTGGGCGGATTCTTCGTGGATTATCCCAACGGGTTCAACAATGCCACCCTGCCCCAGATCCAGCAGGCAATCGGCAATATGGCCGCAAGCGGGATGATCCCCCCCACCGAAAAATATGACGCCACCAACGACATCATCCTGACCAACAAGTTCCGGCTGAACATGAATGCCAAGGTCAACGACCAATTGAGCTTCACTGGCCGCCTGGCGGCCTACAAAGTTTTTGGTGACAGCACCGAGGTCAAAGTCAACCAGGGCAGCCTGGGAGACGTCACCCTGGACGGCAACACGTCCAGCCTGCCCCACGGGGACACCATCCGCCTGGAGCGGGCCTACTTCAACTATAAAAAGGACCTGGGGCGCGTGCCCACCAACTTCTCCCTGGGGCGACGGCCCTCCACCGACGGGCCGCCCCTGGAGTACCTGAACAACAGCCTCGAAGGCGGTTCGCCCCTGGCCACGATCATCAACTGGCAGTTCGACGGCGCCTCCTACAACCTCGGGCTTGAAGATGTCTCCGGTATTCCCGGGGCAGCCTTCAAGATGTGCTACGGGGTGGGCTTCGAAGGCGACTGGGGCAACACCTATGCCCTGGGTAACCAGCAGCCCGATGTGGATGACGTGCACATGTTCGGCGTTATCGCCACCCTGTTCGACAACGACTCGACCAGTGCCGTGCTCAACTGGGCCCATGCCTGGGACATCACCGACGGGTTCACCGGTTTGACCGTCATGCCATTCATCGTCAACGAGAATGCCGACGGCACCTTCGCCTTTGAACAGAATACCGGCGGCTACATTTCACGGCTGCAGCCGACGACTGAAATCGGTGACTGGGATGCCGCCTCCCTGCTGCTGCGGACCAACCTCACCGAGCGGTTCGACAAGGACATCGACCTGTTCCTGTCCGGTTCATGGAGCCACACCCGACCGTCCCGGACATCGGACAACCCCTTCTATAAAATCATGGGCATGGGCCTGCTCAACTCCAACGGTGAGCTGGAGGATCGCGACGGCTACATGATCTACCTGGGTGCGGTCTTCCCCATGCCCTGGGATGCCAAGTTCGGCCTGGAATACAACTACGGCTCCCAGTACTGGTTCAACTTCACCGGTGCCGAAGACTCCCTGGTGGGCAGCAAGCTGGCCGTGCGGGGCAGTGTCTACGAAGGCTACTGGCACCAGCCCATCTTCAACGACAACTTCTTCGCCACCATCGGGGTGAGATACTACGATTATGAGTACACCGGCAGCGGCAATCCCATGGGCGAGCCCATGAAGATCGCCGCGCTCAGTTCACTCAATGCCCTAAATCCGGTAATCGACGAAGTCTGGGATGGCTATATCTCCCTGACCTTCCGTTACTAGCCGTCGACCGAAACCTGAACCCGTCCGGCGCGGAAGCCGCTTCCACGTCGAACCTGAAAAAAGATGCGGATGGCCGCACAGAACAGCTGAGCGTATCCACCATGAAACGGGCAGCGATTATTATCAAGGATCTCCGGCAGCAGTACGAAGGCCTGCGAACCAGCGTCGGTCTGCTGCTGGAGGGCATGAGGGTCCAGATGTTCGTGCTGCAGCATGAAATTGAAAACATGGATGAAGCCTACCGTGACAACATGGCTTTTTTGGACGAAATCGGCGGGATGCGTTTTTCCAACAACTCGGAAAACGCCGAAAAGTATGGTTTTACCCACGTGACCATCGCCCAGGCGGCGGAAAAGATCCAGCACGCGGATATCGTCATTCCGTTTTGACCATAAACCTGAAAAGGTGACAAAAAAGGTTGCCGGTGAAAATTCTTCACATCTTGCGATCCGAGCCGGACGAAACAGTGGAAAAATTTACCCAGGCCCTGTCCATGGACAACACGGCGTCGGTGGTCATGCTTTACGAGGAGCCGGTAGACTGGCCGTCACTGGTGGACAGGATTTTCGAAAACGAAAAGGTGATCTGCTGGTGGTGATTTCCCAAAAAAAAGCCGCCGTATCCGCGACGGCGTCCCTGGCCATTCTGGTCAGCACCGACAAACATCTGGACCATGTGGTCAAGCTCACCACGGCCGCCTTTGCCAAAGGCAAACAGGTGAGCCTCTTTTTCACTGGAAAGGGTGTCCTGCTGACAATCAGGCCGCAGTTTAAAAAACTGGTGGGCAAGGCCTCAGTGAGCATATGCGATGTCAGCTTCCGGGCCAACGGTCTGCATGGCCGGGAACAAGAGGTGCCGGGGGTAACGCTGCATGACTTCGTGACCCAGGCAAAGAACGCCCAGATGCTGGCCAGCGCGGACCGCCATCTGGTTTTATAAAAAAGGTTATAACCCCTTTGACCCTGAAACGTTTTATTTTAATGAAGGAGGCAACATGTTTAAAAAAGGACTTTTTATTGTAACCGCTCTGATTTTTCTGTTCTCCGCTGTCGGCGTCGCCTTTGCCCTGGAAAAAGGCAACGACCGCAAAGGCAAGTACACTTACCGCAAGGTCTACAAGGCCTGCAATGAGCGCGGCGAGGTGGACTCCCCCAAACCGCCCATCAGCCCGGATGCCAAAACCCAGGCTCAGTGGACCCGCGTGTTCGATAAAAAGGATTTCGCCGATTTCGGCTGCAAAGCAGAGTGGGACAACCTCCCTGAAGCGGACCTCATGGACATTTACGCCTACCTGCACGGCCACGCAGCGGACTCCCCCACACCTGCCAAGTGCAAATAGGATGTGGCTGGTTGTTGACCACTCCGGGTAACCCGGCTCCCGGTCGGGTTACCCGCAATCCCATTCAGGAGAAGATAACAATGCCTTATCGAATGATAACCGCACTATTCGCCATTCTTTTTTTCATCGGTGCACTGTCCGGATGCGCCACTCAGCAACCTGCCACCCCGGTCCAAGCTGCGGCCAACGCATCGGCCGAACCCGCATTTGAACCCTTTCACGACATCGTCGACATGGCCTTTGTACAGCAGCACGTCTCCATCCCCATGGCCGACAACGTCATGCTCATCGACTCCCGGCCCTATAAGCCCAAATATGTCCAGGGCCACATCCCCATGGCCGTCAGCATTCCCGACAGCCAGTTCGATAAAATGACCGACCGGCTGCCGGCGGATAAAAACAGCCTCCTGATCTTTTACTGCGAGGGCCTGAAATGCAAGTTGAGCCACAAGTCCGCCATGAAAGCGGAAGCACTGGGGTACACCAACGTCAAGGTTTTTGCCGAAGGCTACCCCAAATGGGTGGCGGACAAGGCCCACTACCCGTCGGTATCGGCCGAATGGGTCAAGAGCCAGATCGACCAGGGGGCGGACATGGTGCTGGTGGACTCCCGTCCCAAGAAAGCAAAATATGACCAAGGACACATTCCCTCGGCAATCAGCATCCCGGACACCTATTTCGACAAGCAGAAGGACCAGTTGCCTGCAGACAGGAATAAACTGCTGGTTTTCTACTGCGGCGGACTGGACTGCAAGCTGAGCCACAAGAGCGCCGCCAAGGCCATCGACCTGGGCTACACCAACGTCAAGGTCTTTACCGAAGGCTACCCGGCCTGGGTGGCCTATGCAGGCAAAGCATCAACAGCGACCGTTGCCGGAACCGCCATCAAGGGGGGAGCCGAGGAGGGCAGCATCGATCATGCCGAATTTCGTCGGATCGTGGCCGAGAGTCCCGAATCGATCTATCTGGTGGATGTTCGCGATGCGGATGAATTCAAGAAAGGCAGCCTGAAGACGGCGGTCAACATTCCGGTGGACGACCTGGAGGCAAAAATCAAGACCCTGCCCGCCGACAAACCGGTTGTATTTATCTGCGGCACCGGCGCACGCAGCGGCGAATCCTATTACATGGTCCAGGATGTCCGGCCGGAACTGAAAAACGTCTTTTACATAGACGGTGAAATGACCATCAACAAGGATGGCTCGTTCGACCTCAAGAAACCGATCTAAACCGATTATTTTCAGGACCCATAAGGGGGAAACGATGAAGGCAATCAGAGGGCGACGGTTAACCGTGCCATGCAGCCTGCTTTTGTTCGTGCTCACGTTTCTTGGTACGCCCGCAACCAGCACCGCGACGGACGAGACGGAGGCGCAGGCGCCGGGCATTACCCTGGCGGATCAGGCCACCAAAGAGAAGAAACTGTGGATTACCACCGACCATGCACGTCTCAAGGAGCTTCAAGAGGATTTCCGATCCGGCCCGGAGGTCACCCAGGCCTGCCTCTCCTGCCACACCGAGGCGGCGGATCAGTTTCACAAGACGATCCACTGGACCTGGAAGGCCTACACCGACGAAAAGGGCCAAATTTTCGGCAAAGGCGGTGATTCCATCAACAACTTCTGCATCTCGGCCAACAACATGCAGGACAAGGGCTGCCTGAGCTGCCACCCCGGCTGGGGCACCGAGACCGAGGTGGTCAACTGCCTCAACTGCCACGGCCAGAAGTCCATCAACTGGGAGGAGTCCTTCGAGGATCTGGAAGCCTTTGCCGAATCCAAGGACCCTGACGAGCAGGAGATCGCCAGGGAGATCCGCGGCAACATCCAGGCGGCCGTGCAGTCGGTAATCAGGCCAGAACGCCAGAACTGCGGTGCCTGCCACTTCAAGGGCGGGGGCGGCGACGGGGTCAAGCACGGCGACCTGGACACCTCGCTGACCAAACCCAACAAGGCCCTGGATGTCCATATGGGCAGCGACGGCCAGAACTTTCAATGCACCCGCTGTCATACCACCACCTTGCACAACGTGGCCGGCCGGGTCTACACCCGGCCGGCAGCGACGGATCGCAAGAGCCTGATCGAAGATGACCTCACCACCAAGATCACCTGCGAGTCCTGCCACAGCAGTAAGCCGCACAAAGCCGAGTCCAAGGCCAACGATCACACGGACAAGGTGGCCTGCCAGAGTTGCCACATCCCCGAATTTGCCCGGGTAAACCCCACCAAAATGGTTTGGGACTGGTCCCAGGCCGGCAAAACCAAGGATGGCAAACCCTATAAGACCAAGGACGAGTTCGGCAAGGACAGCTACCTGTCCATCAAGGGCCAGATGCAGTGGGCCAAAAATGTCCAACCGGGGTACTTCTGGTACAACGGCTCCATCAGCAGCGTCACCGCCAAAGACCCCATCGATCCAGGACAAATCGTCCAGGTGAGTCACCCCATGGGTTCACGGGATGACGAAAACGCGCGCATATTCCCCTTCAAGGTCCACCGGGGCAAGCAGCCCTACGACAAGGTTCACAAGACCCTGCTGGCACCCATGCTATCCGGGCCCGATGGCTACTGGGATACCCTCGACTGGACCCGTGCCCTGACCGTGGGCAATGCCACGCTGGACATTCCTTTTTCCGGCGAGTTCGACTTCGTGGAGACCACCTACGTCTTTCCCATCACCCACATGGTGGCCCCCAAGGAGAACGTGGTCGCCTGCAATGAATGCCATACCCGCAGCGACAGCCGCCTGGCCAGCCTTGCCGGCTTCTACATGCCCGGGCGGGATCATTTTTCACTGCTGGATTCCCTGGGTTGGATCCTGGTGCTGGGCCATCTGCTGGGGGTTGCCATCCACGGTTTGACCCGGATGTTCACCAACGGCAGAAAGGAGGGCAAATAGCCATGCCTGCCAAAAAAATGATCACCATGTACCTGTATACCCGCTATGAACGCTTCTGGCACTGGCTGCAGATGGTTTTGATCTTCGTGTTGCTGGTCACCGGTTTCGAAGTCCACGGCACTTTCCCCTTCCTGGGCTTCGACGAGGCCGTGGATGTCCACAATACCGTTGGGCTCACCTGGCTGGTAGCCTTCGCCTTTTTTATGTTCTGGGTCTTCACCACCGGTGAGTGGAAGCAGTACATTCCCACCACCCGAAAAATGTTCCAGGTGGTCCTGTATTACAGTTACGGCATATTCAGGGGCGAAAGCCACCCGGTGCCCAAACGCAAAGAGGCCAAACACAATCCCCTTCAGCGGCTGGTTTACCTGTCACTGGCCGCATTTCTGTTGCCCGTGCAGATGGCCTCGGGCTTGCTCTACTGGGGATACAACTCATGGAAAGCCTGGGGGCTCGACTGGCTCACCCTGGACACCATCGCCTTTGTCCATACGGCCGGGGCCTTCGCCATCTTGTGTTTTATCATCGTGCATGTTTACATGACCACCACCGGGCACACCGTCACCGCCCATGCCAAAGCCATGATCACCGGCTGGGAGGATGTGGAAGAGAGTGAAGTGCAGGAGTGGGAAAAAGCAGGCCAGAGACAACCCGCCCCCTGAACCGTCAACCGCGAAGCAACCTGGAGCACCCCAATGCCCCGGAGCCGGCTCAGGCCGGCCCGGGGCCTTACCGATCCCGCCGCATCTTTTTTGTATAATTTTTGTCATCCGGCACTCACCCCCAATCCAATGGCTTGAACGATTCCGTTGAGCCGTACAAATGCGGTTACCCTGTTCCCCGGGTCCTGACATTGACAGCAGGGCCGGCTTCCTCTATACCACCACCCGGAACCTGCGTTCCCGGAATCGACCGGGCACAACCAGGGTCATCACAACGGAAACGACCATGATCAGTATCGAGAATCTAAACAAGAGTTTCGGCGGCCGCGTGCTTTTCGACGGGGTCAGCTTCAAGATCAACGCAAAGGAAAGGGTAGGCCTGGTGGGGCGCAACGGCCACGGCAAGTCCACCCTGTTTCGCATCATCGTCGGTGAGGAAGGCTACGACGACGGCACCATCAGCATGCCCAAGGGGTACCGCATCGGTTACGTGCAGCAGCACATTCAGTTTACCGAGAACACCGTGCTGGCCGAGGGCATGAAAGGCCTGATGGCAGCGGAAAAAGATCACCATTGGAAAGTCGAAAAAATCCTTGCCGGATTGGGTTTCTCCGACGGTGACATGGTCAGGAGCCCGCACGACTTCTCCGGCGGGTTCCAGGTGCGTCTCAACCTTGCCAAGGTCCTGGTTTCGGTGCCGGATCTGCTGCTGCTTGACGAGCCCACCAACTACCTGGACATCACCTCCATCCGCTGGATCGAAAATTTTTTGCTCTCCTGGCCCCACGAGTTGATGCTGATCACCCACGACCGGGGGTTCATGGACAAGCTGGCCACGCACACCGTGGGCATCCACCGCAAGAAGGCCCGCAAGATTGATGGCAACACCGAAAAGTATTACGACCGCATCGCCCAGGATGAAGAGATCTACGAAAAGACACGGCTCAACGACGAGCGGCGCGCCAGGGAGATCCGCCTGTTCATCTCCCGGTTTCGGGCCAAGGCCCGGCTGGCCAACATGGTCCAATCGCGCGTCAAAACCCTGGCCAAAATGGAAAAAAAAGATAAGCTCGAGCAGGCCAAGAGCCTGGAGTTCTCCTTTCGCACCAAGCCCTTCAAGGCCAAGCAGGTGTGCACCGTGGAAGATCTCTCCTTTGCCTGGGGGGCTGGCCGCCCCCTGTTTGCGGGTCTGGATTTTTCCATTCTGGCCGGCGAGCGGATCTGTGTGGTTGGCAAAAACGGCAAAGGCAAGACCACCCTGCTGAAAGTGCTCTCCGGCCACCTGCCCCCCCTGTCAGGCAAAATCACCTTCAACCCGCAGGTCGAGTCCGGCGTGTTCGAACAGACCAACATCCAGAGCCTGGTGGACAGCCGCACCGTTGAAGAGGAGATTCTCTACGCCCAGCCGGATGTGGACCGCCAGAAAGCCCGCAACATCTGCGGGTCCATGCTGTTCGAAGGCGACAGCGCCCTCAAGAAGATCGGCGTCCTCTCCGGTGGCGAGAAAAGCCGGGTCATGCTGGGAAAGCTGCTGGTGACCCCGGTAAACCTCCTGATGCTGGACGAACCCACCAACCATCTGGACATGGACGCCTGTGACGCTCTGCTGGCCGCCATCGACAATTTCGACGGGGCGGTGATCATGGTCACTCACAACGAGATGTTCCTGCACGCCCTGGCCGACCGGTTGATTGTTTTCGATGATGCCGGTGCCCGCATGTTCGACGGCCGCTACCAGGATTTCTTGGAAAAAGAAGGCTGGGGGGATGATGCATCCATGACCCGCCGCCGTGAGGCGGTTGAAGATGACGCTGCACCCGCATTGCCCCGCCTCAACAAGAAAGAACTCAGGCGCCTGCGGTCCGAAATCATCACCGAGAAATCCAAGGTGCTCAAGCCCATGGAAGATGCGATCGCCGCGGCAGAACATGCAATTGAAAAAAACGAGGCCCGGCTCGATCAGTTGAACCGGGAAATGGTCGCAGCATCCAAGCAGGGCGATGGTGCCCGGATCGGGCCGCTTTCCCAACAAATCCGCAGCTGCCAGGCGATCATCGAAACCCGTTTCGCCGAAATGGAGCAGATGGACGAACAGCGTCAACGGCTGGACAAGAAATTTGAAAAGCGCCTGGCCGAACTGGAAGGATGAAATCCATCCTCCTCATTTCCCCGCCGGTCTCCAAGCCCTGCGAACCTCCGGCGGGCCTGGCAAAACTCGCGTGGGCCCTGCGCGCCCAGGGAGTCGATTGCCGGGTATACGATGCCAGTCTGGACGGCATCCTGGGACTGATCCACCAGCCGACGACGGCTGGAGACACCTGGTCCCGGCGCGCCCTGGCCAGCCGGTCGATCAACCTCGCCGCGCTTCGATCCGTGGACCTTTTCCGTAACCGGGACCGCTACAAACGGGCGGTAATGGACACCAATCGACTTCTTCACGTGGCAGGCCGACCTTATGGCGCCGCCATCTCCCTGTCCAACTACGAATCCTCAGCCCTTTCACCGGTTCGCAGTTCAGATTTACTGCAGGCGGCCGAAAAATTCGAATCCAACCCGTTTTTCCCGACCTTTTCAGAAAGGTTGAATGCCGCTCTTTCCCTGCAGGAGCCGGACATCATCGGTCTGTCGATCAATTTCATGAGCCAGGCCCTATGCGCCTTTGCCATGATCGGTTTTATCCGCAGGCGCTTGCCGGGAGTAAAGATCGTCTGCGGCGGGGGGCTTGTATCCTCATGGCTGAACATTCCCAAATTCAGCAACCCCTTTGGCGGTCTGGTTGACGAATTGGTCTGCGGCCCGGGCGAAAACCGGCTCACCCAGATGTGCACCGGCATACAAGGGGTCCATTCGCCCGTGACCGGCTATGATTATTCTTGCAATGATCCTGAGCGTTATTTTTCACCGCTGCGGGTGCTGCCCTACAGCGCCTCCCGGGGGTGCTACTGGAAAAAATGCGCCTTCTGTCCGGAAACCGCTGAAGATGCGCCTTATATCACCGGCGGCCCCCAGACGATCGGAGAAGATCTGCGACGGATGGCGGCGAACGCCTCGGCGGGGTTGTTCCATTTCCTGGACAACGCACTCGCTCCCCGGCTGCTGAGCCATCTGATCGATCATCCACCGGGTTTACCCTGGTACGGTTTTGTCCGGATCACCCGGCACCTAGCCGACCCGGGTTTTGTCAAGGGGCTCAAGGCGGCCGGGTGTGCCATGTTGAAACTGGGTGTTGAATCCGGTGATCAGGACGTGTTGGATGCCCTTGGTAAAGGCATCGACCTCGGCACCGCATCCCGGGTGCTCGAGACGCTTCATCGGGCGGGCATCGCCACGTACGTGTACCTGCTTTTCGGGACACCCGTGGAAGATGAGACCAGCGCATTGAAAACCCTTGATTTCACACTGCGCCACGCAGCATGCATCAATTTTTTGAATCTGGCGATCTTCAATCTTCCCGCTGCCAGTGAGGCGGCCCTGGGATTGAACACGCTAGATTTCTATGCCGGGGATCTGTCGCTCTATCGGGAGTTTATTCATCCGCGGGGATGGAGCCGCAATCGGGTACGGCGTTTTCTGTCCGGAACATTCAAGAAACCGGCGGCCATCCGCACAATCCTCAACAACGACCCGCCCTTTTTCACCTCCAACCATGCGCCTTTTTTCAATTTGGCCAACCGGTAGGCCTAAAACCGACCATACCTAGGTTTGCAGCCTGTTTTTTAATAGGGCGCCTCACCACACAAAAATCGTCCCCGGGCCGATTGCCATTCTGGTCTGGTTTCCATAATGATGCATGCTTAGAAATTTACACCCCAACATTAAGGAGTGATCGTATGAGCATGGACAAGCTGTACAAGGAGGTCATGGCACTCAACATGATGGCGGACACCCCCGAGAAGGAGGCCGCTGCCAAGGCTTTTTTCAAAAAATTGAACGCCATGCCGCTCCCCGAGCACTTCAACTGGGCGGACGAGATTTTTGAATCCCTTCACGTCAAGGAGCACGGTGAAAAAGCCGCCCTGATCTGGACGGATATCGCCACCGAAGAAAAAAAGAGCTTCTCTTACCGTGAATTCGCCGACCGAGGCAACCAGTGCCTCAACCGCCTTCGCAACGCCGGCATCCAAAAAGGGGACAACATGTATATGATGGTCCCCATTGTGCCGGAGACATGGTTTTCAAGCTATGCGTGCATCAAGGGAGGGCTGGTTATCGTTCCCACAGCCACCACGATGACCATGCGGGAACTGCAGTATCGCTTTGAAAGCTTCCCACCGGATGCCATCGTCTCTGACACGGCTTACACGGACCTCATGGACGAGGCCATAAAGGTTACCGGCGTCAAGCCGAAAATCAAAATCGTTCTCGGCAAAAAGGATGGCTGGGTCAGCTACAGCGAACTGGACAAGGAGCCGGCTCAAGCCCAAGCCGCCCGCACCAGGCCAAATGATCTCCTTTTTTGCTTTTTTACTTCCGGAACCACGGGCCTTCCCAAAAAGGTCGGCCACACCGCTGCATCCTATCCCGTCGGCCATCTTTCCACTGCCGTCATGATCGGCATCCGGCCGGATGATGTACATCACAACCTCAGTGCACCGGGCTGGGCCAAGTGGGCCTGGAGCAGTTTTTTTGCGCCCCTGAATGTGGGTGCCACGGCAACCGGGTTCAACTTTTCCGTCCTTAACGGCAATCAGTACCTCAAGGCCGTAGCGTCGTGCAAGGTCAGCACGTTCTGTGCGCCGCCGACCGCCTGGCGCATGTTCATCAATCTGGATATTAAAAAATTCGACCTGTCCGCCCTGCGCCAGTCCATCAGTGCCGGCGAACCCCTCAATCCCGAGGTCATTACCCAATGGAAGCGGCATACCGGAACCGAAATCCGCGATTTCTACGGGCAGACCGAATCCACCGCCATGATCGGCAACCCGCCCTGGATGGCTGGTAAAATGCGCAGTGGTTCCTTTGGCTACCCGTCGTATATGTACGATGTGGTGCTGCTGGATGATGCGGGCAAGGAGGTCACCGCGTCCGATGAACCCGGACACATCGCGGTAAGGCTTGATCGCTGGCGCGCCATGGGACTTTTCACCGAATATATCGGCAGCCCGGAGAAGATGAAGAGCGTCTTTGTGGACAACTACTACTACACGGGCGACAGAGCCTCATGCGATGCCGACGGCTACTGGTGGTTCGTGGGCCGGGCGGATGACGTGATCAAATCGTCCGACTACCGCGTGGGGCCGTTCGAGGTCGAGAGTGCGCTGGTGGAACACCCGGCCGTAGCGGAAGCAGCCGTTGTCGGCGCACCCGATCCCAAACGGCATCAGCTGGTCAAGGCCTATGTCATCTTGAATGCGGGTCATGAACCATCCCGCGAATTGGCGCTTGAGCTCTTCAAACACACCATGGATATTCTGGCCAAATTTAAAATCCCCAGAATCATCCAATTTGTGACCGAGGTTCCCAAAACCATCAGTGGGAAGATCCGGCGCATCGAGCTGCGCGAAAACGAAATTTCCCGAAAGGAGAAGGGCCACGGGCCCCAGACCAACGAATTTTTCTACTGGGATTTCCCGGAATTGAGTTCCAAATTAAAGAACTAGGGATCTGACAGGATGGACAGGCCGGCCATGCGTTCCTCGCTTTCAACCGGTGCGGGATACGCATGTCGCCGGCTTGCGCCTTCGCAGCCCTTATCCGCGTCAACGGTTTCAAGCCTCCCTTGAACCGTGACTGCGCCGGCATTCACCGCCATTCGCGGCGGGGAATGCCGGCGCAGTCAGCAGGGGATAGTGCTTTTCATGCCCTTAGATCCAACACGCTCTTGTCGCGATCGCCGATTGAATCTTCAGCGTCTTTCCAGCAGCAACGGAATTTCCAGCGGGTGGTTGACCAGGGTCTGGCAGCCGCTGTGCACAAGTTCCTGCGGCCCCCTGAACCCCCAGGCCGCACCCACGGCATGCATGCCGGCAGCGGCCGCCGTCTGCATGTCCACGGCACTGTCCCCCACAAAGAGAAATTTTTCCGGCGCCAGGCCGATCTGACGGGCGATCTCCAGGGCCGAACGCGGATCGGGCTTGACCGGGAAATTGTCGTTCTGCCCCATGACCACCTTGAATTCCACCCAATCAAAATAGGCGTTTACATACCGCACGGTAAAGTCGTGGGGCTTGTTGGAGAGCACCGCCAGCGCAAGACCCTTTTTCCCCAGGTGGTCCAGGAGATCGGTGATGCCGTCGTATGGCCGGGTCTTGCGGTTCCAGTTCTTCCAGTATATTTCCCGTGCCCGGCGCACACATGCAGCTACCAGCTCCTCGGAACGGCCCTCGACGGGCAGCGCCCGGATAACCAGCATCCGGATCCCATTGCCGATAAAGCGCCGGTAATCATCGGTGGCATGGCCGGGAAAGCCGTATTCCGCCAGCATCAGGTTAACCGAATCCCCGATGTCCGTCAGCGTGTCCAGCAATGTGCCGTCCAGATCGAAGATAATAGCCTGAAAACCTTTGGTTATAGGATTTTTCATGCTCGCTCCATATTAAGGTTCAAGGCCATCTAATTCTGCTGGATATGCTTATCTTGCTGAGCATAAAATTCCCGGATATAGATTTCCTGCGCCTCAAAGCCCCAATGCGTCCCCTGCCAGAACATGGCCGCCGTTTCTTTTTCACCATTTCGGATATAACTGATAAAAAGCTCATGTTCATCGCAGTTGGACCACTCCCAGTTTTTCATATAAGCCAGGCGGGGAAAATCATAAAGCCGCCGTTTCATGGTTCCAATCAAATGTTTCATGGCAGCGTTATCAGACAGTTCAAGAAACACATCGTGAAAGGCAATGTTCAGCGCATAGTACTGGGGGTCAAAACTTTCAAAGGATTTTTTTTGGATGCACAAGCGCATCTCTCGGTTAAGCTTTTCCATCTTTTTAATGTGGCTGGAAGTAATTTTGTCGAACACCGACCGAATGGTTGCACTTTCGAGGGCACCGACAATTTCCAGAACATCTTTAATCTCTTCCAGCGTCAATCGGTTAAGCAATACGCCCCTGCGCGGTAGGATGGAGACAAACCCTTCACATTCCATCTGAATGATCGCATCTCGCAAGGGTGTTTTGCTGACACCCAGATGCGTACTGATTTCATTGAGGTTGATGAATGAACCGGGTACCAGTCTTCCGGCCTGGATCTCACCCTTTAGATACTCGTATACCTGCTCCCGCAGCGATCTGGTTTCTATCAGGCCTTCCATCTTTGTTCCCCGGTTAATTTAATATAGCTAATTTAACCATCTTCGAATGGGCGTGCGATACATTTTATCTTCAACTGGATTCATTGACACAATGATTGGGAGGTCGCAAGATGCACTGGGCCATTACCACGCTGCAAATCGCGGTACTGGCCCGGCATCCCCTCACAAAAAGAAGGACTATCGGTGAGCTGCCCGCAATGGCTCTCGGTTCAGCCGCCGATCATTTTTTCCACAGGGGTGTATTCGAGGTCGAACGCCTCGGCGACGGCGCGGTAGGTGACCCTGCCGTCGATCACGTTGGCGCCCAACCGGATCTCTTCGTTTGCCAGCATGGCCTTTTTCCAGCCCTTGTTGGCGATCTGGACTGCATAGGGCAAGGTGGCGTTGGTCAAGGCCAAAGTTGAGGTCTTGGCCACCGCACCGGGCATGTTGGCCACGCAGTAGTGGATCACCCCGTCCACCACGTAGGTGGGATTGCCGTGGGTGGTCGCCTTGGAGGTCTCGAAACAGCCCCCCTGGTCG
>NZ_JAWOHB010000073.1:0-3611 GCF_046496365.1 Desulfosarcina sp. | reverse complement strand
CGTCTTGGGACAAAAGGCCACGCAAATCCCGCACCCCTTGCACCAGTCCCGGTTGATCCGGTGCTCCTTCAGCTTTGCTTTCACCATGGTCGCTCCCCCACCATTGATCCGCCTCCCCACGCGGCACCACCCGCCGCCTTGAATTCGTGCCCCTCTTAAAAGCTCAACCGTGCGTTGTCAAGAAAAAGCGGGTGGGCTCGAATGGACCTGCTTTTTCCGGCAGGTATTTCTTAAATGGTGCTTTGCAAAGGCTACTATTTTTCAGGATTTCACACAAGATCGCTTTTGCAACCACCGAAATACCGCCGATTCCCGCCTCATCCAATGGACAAATCATCAGCCCAAATTAAATTAAAATTATAAAATACCTATAAAAACTATACTAAAAATGTATATATTGATTTGGTTATTATCATTTTTATAGTTTTTTTAATTTTTTTGTTGACAGGCGTTGCGGAGCATGCTTTATATGCATCCAAGACCTGTACCGGCGCCGTAGCAGGTCATCGCCGCAATCAAACCCACACGCAACCGAAGGAGGGATTGGACAATGGAGGATACACTTACCGTCTTCAAGGCCAGCAAATTCTGTAATGTCTCCTCTAAAACCATTATCAACTGGGTTGAGGCCGGACATATCAAGGCATACAAAACCGTTGGCGGTCATCGCCGCATCAAACGCAGCGACATGGAAGTTTTCATGCGCCGCCAGGGCATTCCCATTCCGGAAACCGAGATTGACGATGAGCGCAGGCGCATCCTGGTGGTGGATGACGATCCCATCATCGTTGAGACCATCGTCCAGGCCCTTGAGGAAGATGAATTCGATTATGAGGTGATCAGCGCTTCGGATGGATTCGAGGCCGGTCTGCAGGTCAACCACTTCCACCCGCACCTGATGATCCTGGACATCATGATGCCGGACATCAAGGGCAACGAAGTGTGCCGCCGGATCAAAACCAACGAGGACACCAAGGAAACCAAGATCATCGTTCTTTCCGCCTACCTGGATGAAGAAAAATTCAAGGAGATGAAGGCGCACGGTGCCGATGTCTGTTTTTCCAAGCCGCTGCCCCTGCCCCAGCTCAAGGAGGAGGTTGCCCGGCTGCTGGAACTTAAATAGCCACCCAACCGCCCTTCAGCCATCAATTAGGAGGCGAAGCATGAAACTCAAGGAAGCCCTGCAAAAAAAGAAGTTTGTGGTCACATCGGAAGTCCAGGCACCCATGGGCGACGACGATCCTGAAGCACTGGTGGAGAATCTGAAACGGATCCGGGGACGCATGGACGGCGTTTCGATTGCCGAGGTTGAGCTTGAAGGCGTCGTGGGCGACAGCATCCGCACCTGCGAACTGCTCAACCAGAACCGGTTCGACGCCATTTACCAGACCACCACCCGTGATAAGAACCGCATCCAGCTCCAGAAAGACCTGACCCAGGCCCACGAGTCCGGTGTGGAGAACCTGCTCGTGTTCACCGAGGACTATCGCATCTCCGGTGAAAGCCTGCAGGAGACCATGTTTTTCCACGTGGATTCGGGTAAGCTGGCGTCGGTCCTGGAGCATCTGAAAGACGGACGTACGGTGGACGGGAAAGAACTGGCTCAACGGGTCGAGTTCATCATGGGTTCCGGAGTGGAACACCCCTGGGGAAAAAACGTTCCCAAACAGGGCATGCAGGAGATGGAAACCATGCGCGAACTGGGCACCGGTTATTTTTTAACCACGCCCATCTTCGATCTGGATCAGTTCCAGCGATTCATGCGTCAGATCGGAACCTTCGGTGTTCCCGTAATCGCCGAGGTGATGTTGCTGAGAAACGCGGTCATGGCCCGTTTCATCAACCGGCACTTCAAGTCCGGCCTGATCCCGGACTGGGTGGTCCAGAAGCTGGACAATGCGCCCAACAAGCAGCAGGCCAGCATCGAGCTGTTTGCCGATACCATCAAAGGATTGCGCGATCTTTGTGCCGGGGTCCACATTATCACCCTGGGCGGCATCGACAAGATTCAGCCTTATTTAGATGCAGCCAAAATCAGGTAGCGGCGCTTCACAGAAGACCGCACCCCTTCAGTCTTTAATCTTCAGCCTAACCACCTAAACCTGGAGGCCAGCATCATGACAGCACCCATCGAACTGGATGATTTGGAATGTGAATTCAAGGAAGCGGTCCTGGAACGGGTGCCGGATGCCCTGCTGGACCTGTGCATGACCTGCGGCACATGCACGGGTGGCTGTCCGGCATCGGGCCTGATGGACATGGATCCACGCAGACTGCTGCGAATGGTAAATTTCGGAATGGATGAAGCGGTCAAAAAATCCAACTGGGCGTGGGTGTGCACCATGTGCGCCCGCTGCGTCAATGCCTGCCCCATGAAAATCAATATCCCCAAACTGGTCTACAACCTGCGCGGATCATGGCCCCGGGACAAACGCCCCAAAGGCATACGGGGCTCCTGCGACCAGCACATCCGGGCGGGCAACGCCATGGGCGTACCGACCGAGGACTTCATCTGGACCGTGGAGGATGTGGCCGACGAAATCCGTGACACCCAGCCTATTTTCAAGGACCTTCAGGTGTCCGTGGACCGGGTGGGTGCATACATGGCCATCAACCAGAATTCCAGGGAACCGGTCACCGAACCGGACGAACTGGGTCCCTTGTGGAAAATTCTGCATCTGGTGGGCGCCGACTGGACCTACCCGTCGGTGATGTGGGCCGGAGAGAACTACTGCCTGTTTCTGGCCGATGACGAGGGTTGGCGCTACATCATCGAGGAGTTCGTCGACCACATCGACAACAACCTGGGATGTAAACTGGTGGTCAACACCGAGTGAGGGCACTCCTACTTTGCGATCCTGGAAGGATTGCGCAAGTTCAACATTCCTCACAAATTCGAATTCACCAGCATCATCCAGCTTTATGCCCAATGGATCCGCGAGGGCAAGCTCAAGGTCAACGCAGACTGGAACCGGGACCTCAAGATCAAGTTCACGGTTCAGGACCCCTGCAACATCGTCAGGAAGTCTCTGCGCGAAGAGATGGCCGATGAGCTTCGGTTCGTCGTCAAAACCATCGTGGGCGAGGAAAATTTTGTGGACATGGTTCCCTGCGGCGTCAACAACTACTGCTGCGGCGGCGGCGGCGGCGCCCTGCAGGGCGGCTTTGCGGAAGAACGCCGGGCCTACGGCAAGGTCAAGTTCGACCAGGTCATGGCCTCCGGGGCGCAGTACGTCATCGCCCCTTGCCACAACTGCCACGCCCAGATCGAAGATGTGGGCGAACACTACGGCGGCAAATACCGCGTGCTGCACATCTGGACGATCATGTGCCTGGCCATGGGCATCCTCGGAGAGAACGAACGCACCTATCTGGGACCCGACCTGGCAGGATACGGACTTTAAGCAAGGAGGGGAAATATGACCACGCAAACCACGGGTTCGGTGCTGGTGGTCGGCGGCGGCATCGCCGGCATTCAGGCGTCGCTGGATCTGGCCGACGCCGGCTACCGGGTCGTCCTGGCGGGTATTGCCGAAGATAAGATTGCCGAAGATAAAAGTCTCGCCGGGGATAAGACTGCTGTTGGTGATTCCAAGATTGTTGGAAATGTT
>NZ_JAWOHB010000063.1:0-4883 GCF_046496365.1 Desulfosarcina sp. | reverse complement strand
TTGAACAGCGGCATGATCCAGGTCGGCACGATGAATTGAATGACAAGCATATAGAGGATGATCACAAGCCAGCAGTAGAGCCAGGCTGCCTCAACGACATATTCAAAAAAAGCCAAGATGCCCGCCAAAAGAGGCCCGCCTAAGATAATGCTAAGCAGCATGCCCTTGAGTAAATCCATACCATAGGTTTTGATGGTCGTTTTGTTGAAACCGAATCGCTCCTCGATGACAAAGGTTGCGTAGAGGGCAAAGGGCTGGGCCAGCACAGCGTATAACAGCACCAGAAAACCGATGTAAAGCAGGCCGGTGACGACCGGTCCCCTGCCGAAAGACCGGATCCAGGCATCGACCAGGGGGAAGCCTTTGCCGAACCAGAACAACAGTAATATCAGCAAATGGAATCCGGACGTTATCCATTCGAACCGCGTGTTCACCCGCAGGTATTCCTGGGATTTGCGATAGCGGGCTTTATCACAGGTGCCGTGAAACGGCGCCGGTAGATCCGCTGTCACCATTTTCAGGTTCAACCAGTCGGCGGCCAGGTTGAGGATAAACTCCGCGATAAGGGTAAAGAGAATGATGAAGGCGATGATGTTCATTGAATTGATTGTATGCCAGCGCAAATTTTTTTCAACTCCAAAAGCATGGAGAATGAAAAAAAATTAGGTGCTTGAGGCCTGGATGGCATTGGGCTGCTGAACGGCCATCTTTGCCGGGAGCGATGCGCATTCAGCCTTGAAATACCCGACGCGATCGGCTAACATAACATTTTCACATCAGGAAGAACCGCATGAAGCAGCAAAAGGAAGATGATTTTTGTATTGATTTTGTAATCAAGATATTCATATCACCCTGCGAATCGATGATAAGCTGCGGAGATTGATGATGCCGGACGTATACAGGGGTGTGGAAAAGCGACACCACCCGCGGACAATATTTGGCTTGCGAGGCAGGCCCAGGCTTAAAATTGGTTTACAGGAATTTGAGGTCATCGATATTTCGGAAAAAGGTGTACAATTTGTAAACGACAAGGTGGTCGGTATCAAAGGATGGGTAAACGGCACCCTTGTTTTTTCGGATTCCAGATCCATCGATATCGACGGCATCATCGTTCGGCAGGATGGCGGCAATCTGGGACTGCATCTGATATCCCCGCTTGAGCCGAATGCCTCCTGACACCTCGTGGGACTCAAGCTGCGAAGCCATGGATGGATTGGCGTGGCGTTCGCGCGATGTGCCATGAATTTGAATCACTGCAGAGGAATAAGTGCCGGTCATGAAATCGAATCCTGTTCTGGTAACCGGGGCCACCGGTTATGTCGGCGGGCGGTTGATTCCGGCGCTGCTCGATGAAGGCTATCGGGTGCGCGCCATGGCAAGAAGTCTGGAAAAAGTGGCTTCGCGCCCTTGGGCCGGGCACCCCCGCGTCAAGCTGGTTCAAGGGGATGTTTTTGATCCTGTATCGCTTGAACGGGCGGCTTCCGGGTGCCGCGGGGCCTATTATCTGGTTCACTCCATGATCGCCCAGAAGGCAAAATATGTCGAAGCGGACCGCCGCGCGGCCCACAACATGGTTGCCGCTGCAAGTGCTGCCGGCCTGGAAAGACTTATTTATCTCGGCGGCCTGGCGAAAAAAAAGGCGGGAACCTTGAGCAGACACCTGCAATCCCGCATCGAGGTGGCGGATATTCTTCAGGCCGGGCCGGTTCCTGTGACCACCCTGCGTGCACCCATGATTCTGGGATCGGGCAGCGCCTCTTTCGAAATTTTGCGCTACCTGGTCGAGCGCCTGCCCGCCATGACCACCCCCCGCTGGGTGCATTCGTTGAATCAGCCCATCGCCATTCGCAATGTCATCAGCTATTTGACCGGCTGCCTTGCGCACGAAGAAACCAGCGGGCGGACCTTCGACATCGGCGGTCCGGACATTTTAAGCTATCGCGACCTGCTGGATATATACGCCGAAGAGGCCGGGCTGACCAGACGGCTGATTATTCCACTGCCGGTCCTCACACCCACCTTAAGCGCCCTGTGGATCCACCTCGTCAGCCCGGTTCCCAAATCGATTGCATTGCCCCTGACCGAGGGACTTACCAGCGATGCCGTGTGCACCGAAAATCAGATTCAGTCGATCATCCCCCAGAAGTTGTTGAGCTGCCGGGAAGCCATCCGCCTGGCGCTGGATCGTATTCGGCAGGAACAGGTGGATACCTGCTGGATGGACGCCGGCAAACTGCTGGAACCGGAATGGGCACACTGCGGTGATGCGGAGTGGGCCGGCGGTACGATCATGAATTGCGGATATCGTGCCACACTGCAGGCGACCGCGGATGAGGCCTGGCAGCCCGTGCGGCGCATCGGCGGCAAAACCGGCTGGTACTTCGGAAATTTTCTCTGGCGCCTGCGGGGGAGTATGGATCGGCTGGCGGGCGGCGTCGGGCTGAGACGGGGCCGGCGGCACTCACGTGAAATCGGTGTCGGCGATGTGCTCGACTTCTGGCGGGTGCTGCGAGTGGACCCGCCGTACCGGCTGCTGCTGGCGGCCGAAATGAAAACGCCGGGTGAGGCCCTGCTGGAATTTCAAATTACACCCGCCACAGGCGGCCGAGTCGAGCTTCGAATGCTTTCACGGTTTCTGCCGAAAGGCCTGTTGGGAATGATTTACTGGTATGCACTCTATCCATTCCATCAATGGGTATTCTACGGTATGCTCAAGGCCATCGCCAAAGCGATTCAAAAACCGATTGTGTCGGGTCCGGAACGATTTACACCCAAACTTCACACTGCCTACAGGCTGCCGCAAAACAAAGCACTGTAAGCATGACATCGGTGAGTGGGCCATGACCATTGATTCAACCCGTATACAGGTGCTGAATACTGCCGACATCCGCGATGGCGCATATGTCCTTTACTGGATGCAGCAGTCCCAGCGGGTCGAGTATAATCACGCGCTTGAATATGCCGTTCAGCAGGCAAACCGACTGGAGCGCATGCTGCTGGTGGTGTTTGGGCTGATGGATGACTATCCGGAAGCCAATCTGCGCCATTACACCTTTATGCTGGAAGGTCTGAAGGAAACCGCTGCGGCCCTGGCATTGAGAGGGATCAAAATGGTGCTGCAGCTGGGGCATCCAGCGGAGATCGCTCTGGCCCTTGGCGGCCGGGCGGCTGTGATCGTCTGTGACCGGGGATATTTAAGACATCAGAGGGCCTGGCGCCGGCAGGTGGCACGCCAAGCGCCTTGCCGCGTCGTGCAGGTGGAAAGCGATGTGGTCGTTCCGGTTGGAGTGGTTTCTGATAAAGCCGAGTATGCCGCGCGGACGATACGCCCCAAAATCCAGCGGCACCTCGAGGACTACCTGGTGGAACTGGAAGCGACGAAGATTCAACATCCTTCGCTGGATCTGAATATCGACGGCGTCGATGTTGCGGACACGGAAAGGCTGCTGTCGGAGTTAAGGCTTGACCGCAGCGTGCCATCGGTTTCCCGGTTTTTTGCCGGCGGTACTTCCCAGGCCAGAAGGCGCTTTGACACCTTCGTGCGCACACGGCTGAAGCACTATGACCACAACAGCAACCAGCCGCAGACCGATGATATTTCCCACATGGGCCCCTATCTTCACTTCGGCCAGATTTCGCCGCTGTATCTGGCGCTGCAAATCAGAAAGGCTTCTGATTCACTCAAGACAGCCAAAGACGCCTATCTGGAGGAGCTTGTCGTCAGGCGGGAACTGGCCATGAACTTTGTTGCGTTTACACCCAATTACGACGACTATGCCTGCATACCGGGCTGGGCTGAAAAGAGCCTGGCCGACCACCGGCACGACGGGCGGGAAACCGTCTACAGCCGCCGTCAACTCGAAAGCGCCGGTACCCATGATCCCTACTGGAACGCCGCCATGCAGGAGATGAAGCAAACCGGATTTATGCACAACTATATGCGCATGTACTGGGGCAAAAAGATTCTGGAGTGGTCAAAAACGCCGCAGCATGCCTTTCGAACGACGCTGGCCATCAACAACCGGTACTTTCTGGATGGCCGGGATCCGAATTCCTGTGCCGGTGTGGCCTGGATCTACGGCGTGCATGACCGGGCCTGGGCCGAACGGCCGATTTTCGGCAAAATCCGCTTCATGGCGGCTTCCGGTCTGGAAAGAAAATGTGACATCGCGGCCTATGTCAAAAAGGTGGACGATCTGGTTCAAGCACCCGGATAAGTATTTCCGAATATCGTGAATGCGCAAGGAAGAGATTTAGGTTTTGGCTTGAGATTCAACCGTGTATGCAGCCCAAACCATTAAGCTTAAGGCACCATAAGGGTGACTCGAAGACCAACGCCGTGTGGGGCATGCGAAACGTTCCCCATGATCCGGCGGAATGAGGTCAATGGTTTCGCCCTGATTTACAGCCGGCCCTTGCTTTTTAAGGCATGAATCGTTAAAAAGGTATTCCATTCAGGTTCGGAGCAGCTCCAGCTGCCGTCATCTTTCTGCCTTTGGAACAGCTGCGCAAAAGTCTTTTCAAGCTGCATTTCAGCCTGCGGCGACGTCAGGTGCGCAAGGGCATTCACCGTCTGATAGAACGGTATGGACTTTCCCCAGTCACCCGTGGCTTTTTGAAGCCGTTCCAGAGGTGTCATTTCTTTCCCCATACCGCATACACCGGGTCCGAATACCTCAACTCCGGAAAATATTTGTCGTCCTTAGGCCGCGGCAGTCCGCGGATTGAATAGGTCTGAATGTCTTGAAATCCTGTCTGCAAAAAATACTCCAGCACGAGTCCCATGCGTTCAAACTCGTGAAGCTGTTTCCATATCCCGATGGCTTTGGTTGGAAACCACCGATTCGAAAAGGTGATAATAAGATGACCGTTCGGCTGCAGCA
>NZ_JAWOHB010000024.1:0-4585 GCF_046496365.1 Desulfosarcina sp. | reverse complement strand
TGTTGTTTCATCCTGACACTTTATATTGGTGACTGGCGGCTATGGAGGCCGCCTTTTGCGTGATTAAACGACTATAAGGGGGACGATGATACCGGCCGCATATAATCTCTTTCCCGTATGGCCAGTGTGAAGACTGCAGTTTCAAAGTTTTAATCAACAGGACATCCTCCGCCACGTCGACGGTATATCAGCAAAAACCAAACCCACCATCCTCTTCCAGATGAACAGTTTTCCGCGTTTGGCCCCGAATACCATTGAAATCCACCTGTGAATATTTTAAGCGACTGAGGTTCCAAAAAAATTCTGAGTCTGTCAAAATCCTCTTGAATTTAGGTCGGGTAGTTTCAAAAAGCCTAAGTTGCGATTAAGTGATTTTAATGAAAAAATCACAAGCTGTCAAAGAGGAGTTTCAGAGATAATCCATCCCGGCGCTCCGATCTAATTAAATAACAGCAACTTACGCCCCTTCCCACCGTAAGACCTACCGGATTTTACCATCTTTCCGACCCACCCCCCTTAAAAAATAGCCTTTTTCATCATTTTGTGCTTGACATGTAAGACCCTATTATATATGGTGTTTGCATGGCTCACTTCCACGTAAAGACCAAAAAGGGAAGACCCTACCTCTATGTCCGGGAGATCGCACGGGTCAACGGCAAGCCCAAGGTCATCTCCCAGACCTACATCGGGTCTCCGGAAAAGGTCGCCAGCTTGGCCCGGGGGTCGGTTGGGGACAACGTGACCCTGAAGGTGGAAGAATTCGGGGCGCTATGGCTATCCCGCAAGATCGACCAGGACATCGACCTGTGTGGTATTATCGATAAGATCGTTCCCCCTGCGGACCGGGAAACGGGTCCTTCAATCGGCGAGTATTTCCTGTACTGTGTCCTTAACCGGATGGTGCAGGCTGTCAGCAAGAACAAGCTTGCATCCTGGTATCAGCGCACTGCCATACAGCATATCCGGCCCGTTGATCTCGACGAGCTGACAAGTCAACGCTTTTGGGAAAAATGGGACCGGGTTTCCGAGACCGATCTATACAAAATCGCAAGAACGTTCTTTGAGCGTCTTTGGCAGGTAGAAGCACCATCGGCTGACTGTCTTTTGTTCGACACCACCAACTATTACACCTACATGGCCAGCCACACCGACTCGGAGCTTGCCAAGCGTGGTAAAAACAAAGCGGGCCGGCACTACTTAAGACAAATCGGCCTGGGGTTGCTGGTGGCAAGGGATTCTCGATTGCCGCTTTATTACAGCGTCTATCCGGGAAATGTCCATGACAGCAAGCATTTTGAAGCCATTATGGATGAAATGTTCGGGGTCGTTTGCGGATTGAACAAGACCAAAGAGCGCCTTACGGTGATCATCGACAAGGGGATGAACGCCGATGATAATTATGCCTGTATCGACGAGCACTCGCGCATTCATTTCATTACCACCTATTCGACCTATTTCGCCCAGGATCTTGCCGCAACACCCCTTGAACGCTTCGAACCGGTGGATACACCGGAAAACAGGCGCCTGATGGTGGAGGGAAAGGCCGAGGAATGCCTTTTGGCCTACCGGACCATGGGAGAATACTGGGGTAAAGAACGGGCGGTGATCGTCACCTACAATCCATCCTCCCGCCGCAAGCAGGAATATACGTTCAATGATAAACTCGAGGCAATCCGCGAGCACCTGCTTATCATGCGGGCAAAGGTAAGAGACAAAGCGCCGCACTGGAGAAACGAAGGGGCCATTAAGGATCGCTATTTAGGCCTTTGTGCGAAAATGCATATGCCACACGACCTCTACGAGCTTACCTTCGCGCATTCGGACGCCGGCCTTTCCATGAATTTTCGCAAAAACGCATATCTTGTCGCTCGAAAGCAAGCCACGTTCGGAAAGAACATTATCATTACGGATAACACGGATTGGACCACCGGCGATATCATTCAGGCAAATCTGGATCGTTGGCAGGTGGAGGATCGCTTTCGCCTGAGTAAGGACGACGACCTGGTTTGCGTAAGCCCTGTACGCCATTGGACGGACAGCAAAATAAGGTGTCATTTGTTTACCTGCGTTGTTGCGATGACCTATCTGCGCCGGATTGAGCTAAAATTGGCTGCTGCGGGAATACAGCGAACGGCTGCCGGTGTCATGGAAGACATGAGAAAGCTACATCAAGTCTTGAGCATGCAGAAAGGAGAGCGAAAACCACGCCGACGTCTTGAAACGCCCAGTAAGACCCAGGCCGAAGTCCTATCGGCATTCGGCCACCGCGTAGACGGTAGTGGGGTCTTACAACCATCCGACCGTTAAAACCCCGGCTGACAAGGGTTCCCGGCTTTCGTTCTCGTTTATCTCTGAAACTCCTGACAAACAGGTGCTGGACGTACCCGGATCTTTCCTGGGCATGTCCTACCTGTGGATGGGTCAGATGAACCGCTTGGCGGTTTCGCTAGGGCACGCCAAACCGATGATGATGCACCCGGATGCACCGCCGGTGCGTTCGCATCCCACCAGGGTGAACCGGTGATCTGTCAGCCGAACAAACTGGATCAGCTGCCGACCGTGGACGGGATGGCCATCCCGTTGAAAAATGACGATACCCTTTTCGGGTTGTTGCTCATGGAGGCGATCAATAAAATCGGCCGCGGCGGGTTTGATGAAAAAGACAAACGCATGCGGATTAAAATTAAGTTTGCAAAACACTGGCATTATTGTTATTGGTGGTCATTATAAGATATTCCCCGCGGTAGTGATGGAAAAAAGTTCATAGTTCATGTGGAATAGATTCTATATTGTGTAAAAAAAATACTTCTTTCTGTCTTTCCTGATTGGTCTGACGCACAAGCACTGTGCCTATTTGTGAAGTTATTTAAGGGCCTTATTTAAACAAACAGCTTTTTCCCGGTATTAGCACGATTGTTGCTTGTTGTGTGGACGTCCACCATTTCTATTTTGGTGCAACGAATCTTCGATCTCATTTGCCAGTGACAATTGCCCCTTGTGGGACGTCCATTTGCGGCTCCGAATTTCAACTCGGGTGAACCATTCGTGATTGAACGTCATGGACTCACAAAGGAGGAGATATTATGCGCTGGATGGGTTCGTTCTTCGTTCGGTACCTGCCCCTGTTGGTTGTCGTCGTGCTGTGGCCGCTTTGTTGTGCGGCGGCCGATGCACCGTGCGAACCGGCGGCGGCCACGGCCGTATCGGTTCAGGGGGCGGTGGAGTTCAGGGCCACCGGCGGGGGGGCATGGCAGCAGGTTCATCTGAACGACACCTTCTGCCCGGGGGACGAGATCCGCGTTCTTGACAACAGCCGCGCCAGTCTGGCGCTGGCTAACGAATCCGTTCTGCGGCTCAACGCCAACAGCGCAATTACCGTCCAGGAATTCAGGAACAAAAAGACCTCTCTGGTCGACATGTTCAGAGGGGCGGGCCATTTTTTCAGCCGCCGGTCCAACAGCCTCGAGGTGAACACGCCCTATGTCGTTGCCGGGGTGCGTGGAACGGAGTTTCTCATCCGGGTGGAAGACGATCAGACCTTCATTTCGATTTTCGAAGGCGGTGTTCTGGCCTCCAATGAAGCCGGCGAAGTGAACCTGGCCAGCGGTCAGAGTGCCATCGCCAAAAAAGGCCAGGCACCGGTGCTGACCACCGTGGTGCGGCCGCGGGATGCCGTTCAGTGGGCGCTCTACTACCCGCCGGTGGTGTACGTGCCGCCCGGACAGGCGGAAATGCGCGAAGACCTGAATGACCCGGTGTTCCTGGCCAACCGGGCGTCTCAATCCCTTGCAGTGGGCAGAATCGACGCCGCCGAGGCTGACCTCCAAAAAGCCTTGGCCATCGATCCGGCATCAGCCGACGTACTCTCCCTTCAATCTATCGTCGCCCTGGTAAAAAACGACAATGAAAATGCATACACCCTGGCACAGAAGGCGGTCGATGCGAACCCGCAGTCATCCACAGCCCACGTCGCCATGTCCTACGTCCAGCAGGCCCGCTTCGACCTGGAGGGCGCGCGTAAAAGCCTGATGAACGCCGTGGCGGTATCCCCCGATGACCCCCTGGCCCATGCGCGGCTTGCCGAGATTCAGCTCTCCTTCGGCAAACTGGGCAAGGCCCTGGAGTCGGCCCAAAAGGCAGCGGCCATTGCCCCCGGCCTCTCCCGAACCCAGACCGTCCTGGGATTCGCCTACCTGACCCAGGTCAAAACCGACGACGCCCGGGCGGCGTTTGAAAAGGCCATCCAATCCGACCAGGCGGATCCGCTGCCCCGACTGGGAAACGGGCTGGCTATGATCCGCGACGGCCAGTTGGCGGAGGGACGGGCGGAGATCGAGGTCGCCGCCAGCCTGAACCCCAACAACTCGTTGACCCGCAGTTACCTGGGCAAGGCGTTTTACGAGGAAAAACGGATCGGTTTGGATGAGCGCGAATTCGAAATTGCCAAGGAACTCGATCCAAACGACCCCACCCCTCACTTTTACAACGCCATCGCCAAGCAGACCACCAACCGGCCGGTGGAGGCCCTGCAGGACATGGAAAAAGCCATCGAACTCAACGACAACCGCGCCGTTTACCGTTCCAA
>NZ_JAWOHB010000010.1:0-2739 GCF_046496365.1 Desulfosarcina sp. | reverse complement strand
GCAAGATCTGATTTCCTCGTCACTGCCGGATTCCGACCCATCGCTTTGCGACCCGCCAGGCTCCTTGTCCTGATCTGATTCTATGATATGGTATTGAAATATAATTTAATAATTCCTTCACTGAGCCCGGATCAGCCCGGTCGGAGGGATGCGGTTCTGGGTTGTTTTGGATTGCATTTCCCTTACGGTCCGGCAACGCCTTATGTGTAGGGTTTGGATGCCGGGCGTCGATGGGTTGCGGATGTTGCGGGTGGGGATGAACCCTACCCCTACGGCAAATGGGCAGCTATCGCTTTTAAATCGTTCACGTTTTAGCAGTGAAATGACGGATACCCAAAGAGGCAGCGCGACATGACCCTCCAAAACGACGACAAACGCGTGGAGCAGTCCCTCCGCAAAAGCCAAGCCACCATTACCAAGAAACTCCAGGCCATTCTCGAAGCGGAAGGCGACATCGGTGTTCTGAATCTCGGCGATATTATCGATTCTTTGGCCTTGCAGGCCATGATGGACGACTTCTACCGGCTCACGCGGATCGGTTGCGCCATAGTGGATCTCGCCGGACAGGTCCTGGTGGCCGTCGGCTGGCAGGATGTCTGCACCCGTTTTCACCGGGTGCATCCCGAAAGCCTGAAAAATTGCACGGAAAGTGACATTTTTCTGTCCAACGGGGTGCCGGCGGGAACCTTCAAGGCCTACCGGTGCAAAAACAACATGTGGGACATCGCCACGCCCATCAAGGTGGGTGGCCGGCATCTGGGCAATCTTTTCCTGGGGCAGTTTTTCTTTGCCGACGAAGTCCCCGACGATGCGCTCTTTCGCAGCCAGGCCCGCCAGTATGGCTTCGACGAAGAAACCTACCTGGACGCCCTGCACCGCGTACCGCGGTGGAGTCGGGAAACCATCGACGCGGTCATGTCTTTTTACGCCAAGTTGGCAGGGATGATCTCCTCTTTGGGATACAGCACGGTGCGGCTCGCCCGCGCCATGGCCCAACAGGAGGCGGCGTTCGACCAGCTTGCCCGTAGTGAGGAAAAGTACCGGCGCATTACCGAGAACATTTCCGATGTGGTCTGGATTGCCGATTTAAACTTGAAAACGACCTATGTGAGCCCATCGATCGAACGCCTGGTGGGAGAACCGGACACGGCGCACCTCCAAAGGACCATGGAAGAAAAGTTACCCCCGGATTCGCTGAACCGGCTCTACGCCGTTTTGGCCGAGGAACTTGAACGGGAAAAAGATCCGGATTGCGACAAAAAACGTTCGCGCCTAATCGAAGTGCAACATTATCGGGCTGATGGCAGCCTCATTTGGATTGCCATTCACGTATCGGCGGTGAGGGATGAAGCCGGAAACCTATCCGGGCTCCAGGGCGTGGTGCGCGACATCACCGACAGCAAGCGGATGGAAGAAGCCCTGCGCGCCAGCGAGGAGCGCTTCCGCCTGCTTTCGGATCTCACCATGGAAGGTGTGCTCATCCATCGGCATGGGATCGTGAAAGATTTGAATGCCTCCTTGGCCAAGATCCTCGGTTATGAGCGGGCGGAATTGCTCGGCAAGAACATTTTGGAGCTTGCCATTTATCCGGACGATAAATGTATCGCCAGAGCCAACATTGTTAAAGATTACGCCGAACCGTATATCGTCCGGGCCGTCAAAAAGGATGGAAGCGTTTTTTACGCCGAACTCGAAGCACGCAATTTTCAGTTGAAAGACGAAGTTCTGCGCGTGGCGGCGGTGCGGGACGTGACCGACCGGATGGCGACCCAAGAGGCTCTGCGGCGCAGCGAGGAACGCTATCGGGATCTGTTCGAAAACGTTTCCGACTTTCTGTATTTTCACGATCTGGATGGCAACTTCATTGAAACGAATTTGGCCTTGAAACACGCTCATGGATATAGCCCCGAAGAGTTCGAGAAGATCAGTGTTAGAAGTTTGATGCCAGAAGAAGTGAGGCCCGAATTCGATGATTATTTGCAGCGAATCGTGGAAAATGGAGCAGATGAGGGACTGTTTCCGGTGGTTCACAAAGATGGCAGCGTCATCATCACCGAGTATAAGAACCTGCTCGTTCGAGATTCTGAAGGAAAACCTGTTGGTGTCCGAGGTTCGGCCAGAGATATTACCGCCAAACTCAAAGCGGAGAAGAAAAATCGCCAACTGGAAGCCAAACTGCACCAGGCCCAGAAAATGGAGGCCATGGGCCGCATGGCCGGGGCCGTGGCGCACCACTTCAACAACCAGCTTGCCGTGGTGCAGGGCAACCTGGAACTGGCCATGGAAGATCTGCCGGCCCGGGAAGCGACACGTGCTTTGCTTAGCGAAGCCATGCAAGCGGCCAATCGGTCCTCGGAAATCAGCACGCTCATGTTGACTTATCTTGGCCAGAGTGGGGTCAAAGGGGAGCCCCTGGATCTTTCCGATGTCTGTCGACAGCATGAACCATCGCTGCGGGAAACGCTGCCCGACGGCGTTGCCCTTGAAACCGATTTCGCAGACCTTGGCCCGGTCGTGCGCGGTGCCGCCCATCAGATCCATCAAGTGCTGACCCATTTGATCGCCAACGCTTGCGAAGCCATCGGCGACCGCGGCGGTAAGGTCACCCTGACGACAAGAGTCATTCCGGCCACCGAGATTCCGAAATCCCAAGTGGCGCAGGCGGATTGGCAACCCGCGACAGACAGCTACGCCTGCCTGGAAGTGGTGGATACCGGGTGCGGGATCACGTCGGACAAT
>NZ_JAWOHB010000040.1:0-2744 GCF_046496365.1 Desulfosarcina sp. | reverse complement strand
CTCGTCCACAACCGCCGCACTAGAACGTCTGGGAAAGACAAACCGTCAAAGCGGCGCGGCCCCCAAACCCGGAGGCGACCGCGGGGCCAAAAGCGGGTACGTCTCCTGCGGAGGATAAGCCCATGGAACATACGAACAGACAGCCCATCCCCTATTGGAATTGGATCCCGGCCGCCTTTGCCCTGGCGGGCATCGTCGTCTTTATTTTCGCCACCTATGGGCCCCCGGCCTCGTCCAGCGGATTCGTCAGCACCCTCAAAGGCTTTTTCGAATGGGTGGCGCCGGATTACGCGGCGTCCAAGGCCCACTACCAGGCCATTGCCGGCCCCGGCTCGTGGCTTTTCGCCTTTGTACTGGGCATGGCCATCGGCGGCTTTGTCGCCGGACGGACATCCAAAAAAATCCCGGTGCGCGATATGCCGCCGATCTGGCAGAAACGCTTCGGCGGCAGCCGGGCCAAACGATATTCGGCCACTTTTTTCGGCGGATTCCTGATCCTTTTCGGATCGCGGCTGGCCGGCGGCTGCACCCTGGGGTTGTTCATCTCCGGATCGACGCAACTGGCCGTCAGCGGTCTTTATTTCGGCATCGTCATTTTTGCCGTGGCCATGCTCACCGCCCGGCTGATCTTCGGGAAAACAGCCCAAGGGGAGGATATCCAATGACGCAAATTTGGCTGGGACTCTTTTCGGGAATTGCCTTCGGATTCGTCATCCAGCGCATCGGGGCCACCGACGCCCATGGGATGGCCCGATCGCCCCTGATGCTGGACACGGATATCCCCCGGTTCATGGTTCTGACGGTGGCCTTGTCCGCCGTGGGTCTCTTCGGGCTCCAGTCGGTCGGCGTGGGGCGCATCCTGCCCCTGCCCACCAGCATCGTGGCCACGGGACTGGCCGCCGTGATCTTCGGCATCGGGTGGGGGCTGACCGGGTACTGCCCCGGCACCACCTGGGCGGCCGCCGGCGAGGGGCGCATGGACGCCATCTTCGCCCTGCTGGGCGGACTGGCCGGCACGGCCCTTTTCGCCCAGTTGCACGAGACGCTGATTCCCGTTTTATACGACCCCACCAACGTGGGGCAGATCACCTTGACGGATCTGTTCGGCAATTATGCCGCAGCCGTCGCGGTGTTGGCGATCGGTTTCGGCTTGTGTGCCTGGGGCATCGGAAAACTGTGGCGGTCTGGTGAACGGGGCGTTGGCTTGGAACGGGGACCCGATTCGGAAACGTCGTCGCGCAACGCCGTAAATAGCAACTGAACAAAGGACGAAACACGCTTTTGTCCGGATGAAAGGAGATTGATCATGAGGAACATAATATTGAGCTGTCTGGCAATATCGCTTTTGCTGGCTGCCCCCTTGTGGGCGGCTGAAAATCAACCGGCGCAGACCCAAAACCCGTCCTATTCAGGTTCCAGATACGGAACTGAAGGCATGGGGCCGGGAATGATGGGCCCGGGATCGGGGTACCAAGGTCGAGGATCTGGAATGATGAGCCATGATCGCGACATGGGCCGTGGGGTGCGCGGGTATGATCGGGGGATGGGGCCTGACCCGCAAGGCTGGCAGGACATGCCCGTTGAACAGCGCGAGCAATGGCGCGAGATGCGCTCCCGGTTTATGCAGGAGACCTTACCGCTGAGACAGGAGCTGAGCGCCAAACAAATGGAGCTGGAGACGCTCTGGGACCAGAAAAATCCAGATCCCGAGAAGGTAAAAGCGCTGTCGGATCGAATCGCGGAGCTGCGCTCCAATTTGGACCGGAAACACGACGGGTATCTGACCCAATGCCGACAGGAGTTTGGAGACCGCGGCTGGGCGTGTCCGGGCGGCGGCCGATGGGGATATTAAGATTCATTATCTGAGAGAAAGACGAAAGCATGGCGAAAAAGAATACTCACAAACACGGAGGCCATGAAATACACGAAAGCCATCAGGGGATGAATCAGGTTGGGCATAAAGCAAGCAAGGGTTATGACGGCCATCAGGGTGGCGATCACCATGCTCACATGGCGGCGGATTTCCGAAAACGGTTCTGGATCTCACTGGCCCTGACCCTGCCGGTTCTCCTCCTCTCACCGATGCTTCAAACCCTGGTGGGACTGCGAGAGGCGGTTCGTTTTTCCGGCGACATCTATGTCCTTTTCAGTCTTTCTTCCGCAGTCTTTTGGTATGGCGGCTGGCCGTTTCTCAAAGGGCTGTTCGAGGAGTTCACATCGAGGCAGCCCGGCATGATGACCCTGGTTGCCGTCGCCATCACCACCGCCTATCTATACAGCAGCGCTGTCGTGTTCGGCCTCACCGGCAAGATGTTCTTCTGGGAACTGGCCACCCTCGTCGACATCATGCTGCTGGGGCACTGGATCGAGATGAAGTCGGTGATGAGCGCTTCAAAGGCCCTGGAGGAACTGGCCAAACTCATGCCCTCCGACGCTCACAAACTCATGCCCGACGGCAGCGTGAAGGACGTACCGCTGAGCGAGCTGGCATTGGATGATAAGGTCCTGATCAAACCCGGTGAGAAAATTCCGGCCGACGGCATCATCGTAGAGGGCGAGAGTTCGGTCAATGAAGCCATGCTTACCGGGGAATCAACCCCGGTCAGCAAAAAGACCGGCGGCAAGGTCATCGGCGGCGCCATCAACGGCGAAGGCTCGCTCACCATCGAGGTCAAAGGCACCGGCAAGGATTCCTTTTTGTCGCAGGTCATCGATCTCGTCAAACAGGCACAGGAAAGCAAATC
>NZ_JAWOHB010000038.1:0-6188 GCF_046496365.1 Desulfosarcina sp. | reverse complement strand
CTTTCAATCAGGTTCGAAGGCAGGGCGGCACAGTTCATTTTCACCAGGGCCCGGTCCTTGCGTGCGCTCAAGCGGTGAATGGCCCGCGCCACCAGCTCTTTGCCGGTTCCGGTTTCGCCGAGAACCAACACATTGGTATCCGTGCCGGCGATTTGCTCGACCTTGTAAAACACGTATTTGATTGCGTTGCTTCGGCCGATTACGTTTTCGTGGTTGAATTCAAGTTTGATCTCTTCCTGAAGGTAGGCTCTCTCGGCTTCGAGCTGGTCCTTGAGTTTTCTGATTTCAGCGGTTCGTTCCTCAACCAGTTCCTCAAGATGTCGTTTATAATATTCGCGTTCGGTCACATCCTCGATGGCCAACAGAATCATATCGGTCTGGCCGCCCTCGCCATAGATCCGTTTGGCGTTCAGATGCATGATCTTGAGGCCGATGGTTTCAAAGGTATGTTCCACCTCAAAATCATGAAAAGAGGTATTCTGAGGAAGGATCTCTTCCAGCAGTTTCCTGAGCCGGGGGATGTTCCACTGCCGGTTGCCCAGGTCATAGATCAGCACGCCCTCGGTGTCGTCGGGCTTGACATTGAATGTCTGATAAAAGGTGTGGTTGGCCGTTACGACTTTCAGATCGGAATCAAGCACGATCAGGGGCTCGCGGATCGACCCCAGAATCCTGTTGTGAATTTCCAGAAACGCTCTTTTCATAGAGTTGTTCCACGCTACCCGATTAACCAAGATCATGTTGGCTGTCACTTGGCACCTGGTAGGAATGACGCCATTTTAATCTATTCGGATCATGAAAGCAACCGGACGCTGTTTTTATCAGGGGATGCGGCATAAAACCCTCTCAATTACAGAATAAAGTCGGTGGCTAAAAATTTGCTTTTGTGGTCCCGCACGATGCGGGTGATGATCTGCTTGTTCGGCTCCGTCTGTTTGGCGGCAACCAGGGTTCGAATGGAAAAAACGCGCAGGGCGTCGGAAACGGACAGGGTCCCCTCGGCGGAATCCTTGCGTCCCGTGAAGGGAAACGTGTCCGGCCCCCGCTGGCACTGGCTGTTGATGTTCACCCGGCAGACCTGGTTGACCAGCGGGTCGATCAATCTTGCTATCTGATCCGGATCGCTGCCGAAAATGCTGACTTGCTGGCCGTAGTTGGAATTGATCATGTAAGCAATGGGCTGGTCTATGGTGTCGAAGGGCAGCACGGGAACCACCGGCCCGAACTGCTCTTCATGATAGACTCTCATTTCAGAGTTGGCCGGATAAAGGACGGCCGGGAAAAAGAAGCTGCCGCAAACCGTTCCCCCGGACGGATTCACGACCCGGGCGCCTTGGGCGACAGCATCCGCCACCAGTTCTCGCAGGTAATCCGTTTTGTCTCTTTCCGCGACCGGGGTTATGAAAACCCCTTTTTGCCAGGGCATGCCGAAGGCAAGGGCATTGACGGCCGCGGCAAAACGTTCAAGGAACGCGTCCACGATACCGGCTTCGACGAACAGGATCTTCAGCGCCGTGCAGCGCTGCCCGTTGAAGGAAAGACAGCCCAGTATGCATTCCCGGACAGCCAGATCGAGATCGGCGCCTTTCAGGACAATGGCCGGATTCTTGGCCTCCAGCCCCAGCACACAGCGCAGCCGATTGGGGTGGGGATGCTGTTTTTTCAAAGCGTTGGCCGTCTTGCTCGTTCCGATCAAACCCAGCACATTGATCTTGCCGGATGCCATGAGCGGGGGTATCATTTTACGCCCCTCGCCATAGATGATATTGATAACCCCTTTGGGAAAAACATCGCGGAAAGCCGCCAGGAGCGGCTCGTAAAGCAGCGCACCGTGCTTGGGCGGCTTCAGGATCGCGGTGTTGCCCATGAGCAGTGCCGGTATCAGAGTGGTGAAGGTCTCGTTGAGCGGATAATTGAACGGTCCCATGCAGAGCACCACACCCAGAGGTGCGCGCCGGATCTGCCCGATGATGCCCTCTTCGATGGTGAACCGGGAAGAGATGCGATCCAGGTCTTTAAGTGCGGCCAGGGTGTCGTTGATGTATTGAACGGTCCGGTCGAACTCTTTATGCGAATCCTGCAGCGATTTTCCAACCTCCCACATCAGAAATCGAACCACCCGGTCTTTGGCTTCGATCATCCGGAAAACGAAGCGCTGCATATGTTCGATGCGCGCGGCCACGGGGAGGGTGGGCCACAACCCCCGTCCATGATCATAGGCGGCAACCGCCGCATCGAGGGCCTGAAAGGCCTCGGCTTCCGTCAACAACGGATATTCGCCGACGGAAAAAGGCTCCGGGCCGGCATCGCCCGCCACCCAAACCGGGGATCGCACCTCCTGTCGGGGGCCGTCCCAGACCCGAATCTCACCGTTGACGAGATAGCCGGTCTGAATGCAGGGGATATCTTTCAAATGAGCTTCCGGTATATCGGTTGCCCGTGGAAATACGTGTTGAATAGTGTTCATTAGCGTCATGGCAGGGTCCCTCCGGATTTGCATAACGGTTCTTCAAATATCTAAAGGTGTTTCAATCTCAATTTATGGAATCAAAAACTTTCTTTGGCTTCTGTTCACTTGTTGCGGCAATCCGATCTAATGCAACATTGTCACTCATTTTCATCGCCGCTGTCGGCTTGATGATTGAGAACCGATGCCCCAGGTACACAAGCCGAAACCGATCGTCAACACCGCGACGGCTGCGGCATGACTGCCGAACAGATCCGTCAGGGTGATCTGCCCGACGTTGGTGGGGTCGTATAAAACGGGGATCAGCGTCTCGTGCAACTGGGCGAAAAGGGCCGTGCCCGCCAGTCCGCCCAAAAGGGCGAAGATTGCGTCCATGCGTCCCTCGCCGGCGGCCGCCCAGGTGGTGCCGGGGCAGTACCCGGTCAGCCCCCACCCGATGCCGAAGATCACGGCGGCCAGTCCCGTGGCCACGATGCTGGTGGGCAGGGGCAGGGTGCGCCCCACACCGACCGACTGGAGCCCGAAAAGGCCCACGGCGGAAAGGGCCACCGTAAGGACCATGAACCGGGGGATATCCGCGTCCAGCATCAGGTGCGATCGGGCCATGCGATGGGCGTCGGTGGCTCCGATGCGCTGGATGACGAATCCGAAGGCGATGCCCGAAAAGAGTCCCAGCCAAATTTGTGTCATTGGATATCCTCCTCTTGCGCTGTTTTCCCGAAGATCAGCCGGGCGGTGAGCATGGCCACGGCAAAAATGACGACGCCGAAATAAAGGCCGCTGACGGCCAGCTGCGTCGACCCGGAGATGAAAAGCCCCAGGGTGCAGCCGCCGGCCAGCCGCGATCCGAAAAGGATCAGGAAGCCGCCGAAAAAAGTGGCCGAATATCGTTTGGCCGGGCTGTCGCCGAAGCGCTTCACCCAGATCGGCAGCATATCGCGCACCGGGATTTTTTTGGATGTCCGCCCGGCGACAAAGCCGCCGATGGCCATGCCCAACACAAAGGTGAAAAGCCATGCGCCGGGTCCGGGAATGGCCTTGTAGTGGGCCTTGGCCGCCACGTAATCCGGCGCCACCCATTCGAAAAAGCCTTTGAGGACGCTGACGAATCCGCTGGACGAGGCCGGTGGCCCGTAGGTGGCAAAAATAAAGACGATGATGCCCGCCAGGGCAAAGGCGGCCGGGATCCAATTCCAATAGGGGATGGGCTGTCTGTTCGTGTGTTCCATGGGCTTATCCTCCGCAGGAGACGTACCCGCTTTTGGAGCTGCGGTCGCCTCCGGGTTTAGGGGCCGCGCCGCCTTTCCGGTTTGTCTTTCCCAGAGGGTCTAGGGCGGCGGGTGAGGGAGACGTTCCCGGCAGGACATCCCCGGCAAGGATGTTTTCGGCGGTTTCAACAGGAAAGTAATACCGTTTGTTGCCCCATTCCATCCAGGATGGCTCATAGAGCATCACGTCCTCGAAGCCCATGAGCCGGAGCACGAAATAGCCGAATGATCCCCGACGGGCCGAATGGCAGTAGGTGATCACGGCCCTGCCGGGGTCGAGGCCGCTGGAAAGTTTCTCCAACGCCGCGTAAGGCTTGAGCGCCTTGATGTCGGGGGTCGTCCAGTTGAGGGTGTAGTCGATGTTGGTTGCGGTCGGGATATGGCCCAGTTTGAGCACCGTGCCGTCCAGCCCGGTATTGGGTGCTTCGCCCAGGTATTCCGCCCGGGACCGGACATCCAGGATCTGATAATAGGGATCGCCGAGCCGCGGCAGCAGGTAATCGGCCTTGACCCATTTACGCAGATTGATCTCTCCCGACGGGGCCTGGTAAAGGACCGCCTCGGCCTCGCGGGGTGCAGCGACCGTTTCTCCGCCGGCATCGATCCAGCCGTCGATACCGCGCTCCAGAACCTTCATGTGCTTGTGGCCCAGCAGGTCGAGAACCCAGAAGAGGTAGGAACTGGTGGCGCCCCCGTCCCGTTTCACCGAATCGTAAAGCACCACGGTGTCGTTCCGGGCGATGCCGTGTTCGCCCAGCAGTTGCTGGGCACGGACGATGCCCACGAACAACCCGCCCATGTTTCCGGCGACATCGTCGTACTGGAATTGCTGCCAGGGCATGCGGATGGCGCCGGGAATCAGTTTGCCCTCAAAATACTTGTCCATTCGAACGTCCACGATCACCAGGGAGGCGTCCGCCTGGTGGGATTTCAGCCACTGGGCGGTAGCCAGGAAACCGGCGTTGGGATAAGCTTGACCGGCTGCGCCACCGATCGCCGAGACCGCCGACCAGTAGATACCGAGCAGCAAAATCGCGGCGATCGCCGCATAACGAATCCGCTTTTCGTTTTTCATGTCATATTTCTCCTTCCCATTTACGATGTCGTCCTCAACGGTTTCCGGTCGGTTCAAAAAGGTGCCGTTCAATCGTCCCTTTTTGGCCCCCTGTCGAACTCGACAATCCTGGCAAAGTCCCGGTCCGGCCCTTTGTGGACGCGGTGATACAGTGGACTCTCTTGCCCGACCCTGCCCCCCATGTCATAAGTGAAATCGGAGACCGCCACATGACGAATCCAGTATCCGGTATGCACCGGTCCCGCAGCGTCGTAACAGGAGTGAAAATGAACGAACTCGTCCCGGGGCTCCGGCCGCGTGTCGCGCCAGGCCTCGGGCGCTTCCCCAAAGAATACCGGATTGATCCTGTCCTGGGCCGGGATGACCCCATCGGACCGGGGCAGCGTCACCCGCACCGCCGTCCCTGCGTAAAGTCTGGCGCCGTCGGGCATGTCCGAACTGTAGAACCGGTTTTCGTTGAAGCAGACGAATCGCAGCCGGCTCAGGTCCCCGGGGTCTTCCGGTCGAAAATAATAGCCTACGAAGGGGCCGAACCCGATCATCCGACCATCGTGCACCTGTTCCAGGCGGGCCATGTACCCATGGGGAACGGCGACAACGACACCCGATGACCCATTCGACCCATCGGTTTCCGGGTCGGACCGGCAGCCGCAGATCACCGCCGTATACGCACAGATCAGAAGCGTTGTCAGGGTTGTCGCCCTGTAGAGTCCTATTTTCATAAAAACCTTAATTCGAAAGCAGGTGCCTGAAGCATCTCATACACCTTGATCAGACGTTAAAGATTTTCATAGACACGATTTCCGGCAGGGTGTGATGCGATTCATCCTCTATCAAAATCATTCTCTCGTCTTTTCCAACCATCCCGGCCTGGGTCAGAAAGCGTATCGCCACATCGGAAAAGGCATTGGTTTCGTCCTCAAGGCAAATAGGATAAACCCCGTAAGACAGGGCCAGAAAATTATTTGTTCTTTCATCGCCGCTAAAGGAAAGTATCCAGCAGTCCGGCTTGAATCTGGAGATCAAACCAGCGGCGCCTTTGCTTTGCGTGTGGGCCAGGATATAGCGCACATGTAACGCGTTGGCGGATTCGGCGGTATTCAGGGAAAAGATCTCCTCGACACGGTAATTACCGGAACCCGCACCCGTCCTGACGTGTGCGGGCAAATCGGCCAGGGCCTGGACAGCTTTACGTTCCCTTTCGGTGGATGCTGCAATTTTAGCCAGCATTTCAACTGCTTCTACAGGATGCCGCCCGATGGCCGTCTCTTCGGACAGCATTACCGCGTCTGTCCCGTCAAAAATTGCATTGGCCACATCAGACACCTCGGCACGGGTCGGCCGAATATTTTCCGTCATGGACAACAACATTTGCGTC
>NZ_JAWOHB010000130.1:0-9788 GCF_046496365.1 Desulfosarcina sp. | reverse complement strand
CTCCGCATTCATCAGCTTCAAAGTGGCTAAATCCGATCCAACGGATCGTTGCGGGATCAATCAGTTCACCGATAGAATCTTTGACCTGCTGGAGAAGCCCTCGCATCCCGGTATGGTAAAGTAGCGGCTCTTCATCCCTGACAAGAAACTGGTTGAATTGAATGTTGGCTACCGGAATAAAAGTTGAAATTCTAAAAATATCAGGTCCAATTTCGGTTATCTGCCCCATTTCCTTCCCCCATTTATTTAAATCAATTGAAATGCCGCAAAATTTTCGGAAATAGTTTGGCTGGCGTGATCAGCGATGATGTCCCCAAAGAGTTCGCCATCTTCATTCATATGTACAAGTCCGCGTGGTAGCATCCGAGTTGACCGTTAAGGCATTGATTCATTAATATTTTGTTCAAATCCTTTGCTTACTCTGATTTCTTTAGAACATTTTTTAGACGCTGATCGATCTCCACCATTTTAGCTTCATCTTGGGCGACCTCTAACAGAATATCTTTAATCCCAAACTTTTCGGCAATTTCGTCATCTCGCTCTGCAGAAATTTTTTCAAACACCCTATTTCCTAATTCAGCCAATCGCCTGGTCACCTGGGTTTCAAGTCGCACTTTTTCACGTCTTAATCTCGTCAATTCAATTCCTTCACCTGCTTTTTCAGTGATCGAATGAACAGCAGCTATGGTTGAATCAAAACCGGCCTCCATGCCTCTTTGTATTCTATCCCAAAGTTTCATTTCTTTCTCCATTTTATACAGGTTAATACCTGTTCTATTGGATAACTGATGTAACGGACAAATTGTGGTCCATCCGCTCTTCGGATGCGTAATGACCAATAGGAGACCCGATGCCAGTGAGCTCGGGTCTCCAGGTCGCAAGAAATTATCCGGCGGTTACCGCAATCTGGCGGGGAATCGCCTTTTCAGCCTTAGGCAATGTCAGTCGCAGGACCCCGTCATCAAGCTTAGCTTCGATTTTGCTCTGATCCACCACCTCGGAAAGAGTGAATTGTCGGTAAAACCTGCCGATTTCAAATTCGATGCGCACATCCGATTCATCTTTGCCTTCAAACGGTTGCACCTCCCCGGAGATGCTCAATAGGCCATCATTTAGTTCAATTTTGACATCGTTGGGAGCTACACCTGGCATATCTGCCAACAGGTTGATTTGCTGTTCGTTCTCGAATATATCTACTTCGGGCGTGAAGACGACGCCGGGTCTGGTTTGCTCGGCAGGGCTGGCCACCTCATGTTTGCCCTTTACCTGAAGTTCTTTGGATTCAGCCATTTTCCAATCCTCCTTTAAACAAGCGGTTATCAATTCAATAATGCTAATCATGCGCTTTTCACTTCGATCTGCCTCACATTGGCCTGCTGAGCATCCATCCTGGGCATGGTGACCGTCAATACGCCATTTTTGAAAGTTGCCGCTACACCCGCTTGATCTGCATCCTCCGGAAGCGAAAGCACCCGCTGAAAAGCCCCGTAGCTGCGTTCCATGCGATAGTAATTTTTGTCATTCTCTTCCTTTTCATGCTTCTTTTCGCCCCGGATGGTCAAGGTGTCGTTAACGATCTCTACGTTGACATCTTTTTCATCCACACCGGGTACCTCCACTGCAATGGTATACGCTTTGTCGGTGGCACTCAGGTCTAAAGTTGGTTTGATCATCCCATCGTTCATGGGTGGCAGCAGCGACCGATTGAAGCCGAACGACGAAATGTCGAACCCACGAAAAGCCTGATCGAAAAGACGGTCGATGTCTTGGTGAAACCGGGCTAATGACCCGCCCAGGTCATGGTGCTGAGCCGGAGCCAACGGCCGCTGAATTGGCACTGCGTGCCCGGCATCCTCTTCCTCCTTTTTGAACCAGTTCCACGGTATCCATTTTTTCATGTTCATGTCTACCTCCTTTTCAGAAGCAATTACTATTTTAATTTTATATAAAAAGTAATGTACATTTGTATTCTGTCAAGCGGTGTGATATCATTTCGTAAAATTTTTAACTTACTGTTATAGCTTTATTAAATAGGGGTGGATCTGATGAACGAAGGGAAATTCGAAAACGAGGCTCCATTGCAATCAGACAATTTTTCGGATCTGCTGGAAAAAAATCAGCAAAGGCCGCCTTCAGGCTGCGACCAAAGGTGATTTCGATTCTCACCATCCCGGAACAGGTCCTCACCTTCCTGAACCGCCTCACCGAAGACAACAAACCCTACACCAAACGGGTCCGCTTATCCCAGCTCTCTTCCTGCTTCAATTTCGCACGCAACAATATCGATCCTGATGGTAGAAATCCATGCGACACCCCCATGATCCGCAAGCTGTATCGTGAAAGGGTACCCTCAAGATGGGAGATCATCGAAAAGGAAACCGTTGATGAGCTCATTTTCCGACCAAACAACCAAAGTCCGCAATCGGTTGATCCTGGAATCGATGGCCCGCGGCGGCATGCGCATTGGAAAGCGAAGGGGTGAAGCCAGTTGCCGGTTTCACCGCATTCAGGTCGCCTGGTTGGTAAAGATATGCAGATCTACTTGCTGATTTTTGAAGGGAGATACGGCTACAAAATCTTGTAGGTTTCGTTTTAACACGCTGTAATATTATTTTCAGCCAGACAACAGTACCACTGAATAAGCATTGAACAAGGCACAAACTTGATCGCCGCTTGCGAGTGCAAGGCGTTTAGCGCTTTCACTTGATATGATTGAACACACCGCTGTTCCATCTGGTAATCGGACCAGAAATTCAGTATTGATTTTCCCTTGGTTGATCCTTTCGACCACACCGCTTAAAATATTCTCCGAACTGGTTGATACGTCCTTTCCAGGTTTCTGCAATATGACCCAAGGTGCTTTGACTTCGGCAGTAACTACCTTGCCTACCTTCAAACCAAGGTGGTGCAGGCTATCATTGGTGATCACCGTCGTCAGTCGACAGCCGCCCAAGGTCACCAGGGTAACCTGGGTCTGAATATCGCCCTGTTTGGTGGCTTCGACTTTGCCGAAGAAAGAGTTCCGTGCACTGGTTTTATGAGCCGATTCCTTTTCAATGAACAGCCTGATCGTCTGCTGAATATCATCTTGGGAAAAGGATACGTAGGAAGAGGTCAAGTTCGGCGTGGAATGCCCCAGCATCATCTGGACGGCTGGAAGGGGCAAATTGTTTTGAATCAACTCGACGCCGCGTGACTTGCGTAGGTTTTCCGGTGCACCAAGTTGTTTGGCAAAACCGCAGGCTTCCGCACGTTCGTAGAACTTTTTCCTGACAAATCCAGGGTCAACACGGAACAGATTTTTCGCAGCATCACCTTGCAATGTGCCGGAAATCATCGCGTGTATTTCCTTGCACAATTCTTCCGATAACTGAACGGTGCGTCTAGGATGGTCCATGTCATCCTGTGAGTCGACGATCTTTATGATTTTAAGATCGAAATCAATGTCCTGGATTGGATCGAGGCTTAACACTTCATTCAACTTCACGCCCGTGTGCCGAATGATCAAAAAAATGAGTAAAATGCGCTGACGGGCGAAGTGCACATCAGATCGCGGCGTCGCCCCGACCCATTCACGAAATGATTGTTCCAGTCGGTGGAGTTGGGTCGCATCGAGGTATTTTCCTTTGGCCTGGGTGGCAAAAATAGGGCTTAGGCGACCCTCTCCCGTAAGTGTAACCGATTGAGATGGTTGACTGCCAGTTCTTCGGGTTTTCGGTTTCATTATCGTTTGGCCTCGATGCGCGTACTTACCGATATAGACGACATGTCCTTGACATCAATTCAGCAGGAAGATAATATCACGAATATAATAAAAAGCGTGATTATATGTCAAGTGACCTTCTTGATATGGAGCCATTTAAAGGCTGAGGAGAATGGTATGGATGGTACCAAGATGGCCCATCATCGAACCGGTATGAATTCGGCGCTACGGTTCAATCGCATGGAATTGGCAGGCAGCCTGGGCGATTTGGGAACCATATTGCCTCTGGCCATAGGCATGATCCTGATCAACGGCCTCAGCCCAATGGGTTTATTTCTCATGGTGGGGCTGTATTATGTCTTTTCCGGGCTCTATTTCAAGGTAACCAGTCCGGTAGAGCCAATGAAGGTCATCAGCGCCTATGCCATCGCCACCGGCATCACCGCCAGCCAGATTCAGGCCTCAAGCCTCTGGCTATTCCTCTTTCTGATCATCATCGGCGGGACCGGCATCATTACGGTCATCGGCCGTTTCATTCCTAAGCCCGTGATCCGGGGCGTCCAGCTGTCCACTGGGGTGCTGCTGGTATCCCAGGGGGTAAGATTGATGCTGGGTACTTCGAAATTCCAGGCACTGAAGCAGGCGGCGGAGCCCTACCTCAGTGTTCAGGCCCTCGGGCCAATTCCTCTTGGATTGATCATCGGCGGTACTTTGGGGGTACTGACGCTCATCCTGTTGGACAATAAACGACTGCCGGCAGCCATTGTGGTCGTTGGGGCGGGCGTATTGATCGGCCTTTTATGGGGAACACGCGAAGGCTTTCAGCAGATTCAACCGGGGCTATATCCGCCTGAATGGCTGCCCTATGGATTACCGTCGACGACTGATTTCACTTTCGCCCTCTTGGTGCTGGTAATTCCTCAGGTGCCAATGACGCTGGGCAATGCCGTGATTTCCAATGCAGACCTGTCAATCCAGTACTTTCCGGAAAACGGCCAGCGCGTTACCTACCGAGCGCTTTGCATCAGCATGGCCCTGGCCAACCTGGGCAGCTTTTTCCTGGGTGGGATGCCCATGTGCACCGGTGCTGGAGGGCTCGCCTCCCGCTACCGTTTTGGTGCTCGTACCGGTGGGTCCAACCTGATGATCGGCGTAATATTCATTGTGCTGGCCCTGCTTCTGGGCGACCATCTCATGGGCGTGATCTATCTGCTGCCCATGTCCGGTCTGGGCATTCTGCTGGTATTTGCCGGGGCGCAACTGAGCCTCACCCTGTTGGATATAAACACCCGCAAAGATCTATTCGTATCGATTCTGATCGTCGGCATCACCCTGGCATCGAACCTGGCGGCCGGATTCCTGGTCGGCATCGCCGTAGCCTATGCGTTGAAGTCGCAAAAGCTCAACGTGTGAACGACAAAATAAATTAGGAGGAGCATCCTATTTGCTTTGACAAGCGGCGCCACATTTTTTGATTGACAAATCCAAAAATAACAGAGGAGGCTAACATGTGCCAGAATTGTTGCCAGCAACCCATCAAATTGCAGGACAAACCGGAAAACTGTACCCACGAACAGATTCGCGAGTGTCATGGCGATGTCAATGAACATCCATGCGCCCAGGACAAGCGCGATTCGAAACAAAAATAACCGCAAGTCGGACATCGCCTTAAGCCATGACCATCTCCGTGTTGCTGATTGCCGCTATTTTCGTGATCTCCCTGATGCTGACCATGGTCGGCCTGGGCGGCGGCCTCGTTTTTTCCCCGCTGTTCGTGATCCTTGGATTTGCCAAGGCCGATGCGGCTTCGGCCTCGTTGTTCCTCAACCTGATCGCTGCCGCCTCCGCGGCCTATGCCTATTCGCGCAAAAAGATGGTCGACTTTACGCTTGCGGTCCCCCTGATCGTCTCGTCCAGTCTGGCGGCGCCCATCGGGTCGTTCGTGAATGTGCGCATCGACCTTCAACCGTTTTTGATCACCATGGCCGTGGTACTGGCCCTGGCCGGCGTGCGCATGCTGATCTCACCGCCGGCTGCGATGGAAAGCGCCGGCCTGCCATCGTCCCGCAAAATCATCGGCGGCCTCGGCATCGGTGCCTGTATCGGTTTCATGGGCGGCCTGCTGGGCATCGGCGGCGGCGTGTTTGTCGTGCCGCTGCTGATCTACGTGCTCAAGACGCCCACCAAAATCGCCGCCGCCTCTTCCACCTTCATCGTCTGTTTCTCATCCCTAACCGGTTTTCTAGGGTACGCCTCCATGGAAACGATCAACTGGGGATTCATCCTTCCCGCCGCCGTGGCTTCCTTCGCAGGCGGCCAGGCCGGGGCCAGGATCATGAGTGCCCGGTTGAAAGGCAAAACCATTCGGATGATATTCGGTTTCATTCTCTTCGCCTTGTGCGTCAAGCTGTTCCACCAGGCATTAATGGTCCAGTAAGGAGGCAATCTGTCCCAATGGAAATCGTAACCTTTGAAGGCGTTTCCAAAACCTACCGCATGGGCGAAGTGGATGTGGCCGCGCTTGACCATGTCAGCCTGAGCATTCCCCCAGGGGCATTTACCGCCTTTGTGGGTCCTTCCGGCAGCGGCAAGACCACCACGCTGAACCTGATCGGCTGCCTGGACCGGCCCAGCGAGGGCAGCGTGACCGTTGCCGGCCGGGCCATCGGCTCCATGGGACGCCGGGAGAGCGCCGCTTTCAGGGGAGAACACCTGGGTTTCGTATTCCAGGATTTCAATCTGCTGCCCGTGCTGACGGTATATGAAAATGTGGAGTATCCCCTTTTGATGATCCGTGATGTGCCCAAGGGACAACGCCGAGGGGCGGTGGAGCATGTGCTGGCGGCCGTGGGAATGGAAGATCAGGCTGATAAGTACCCGGCCCAGCTGTCCGGCGGCCAGAAGCAGCGCGTCGCCATCGCCCGGGCCTTGGTAGGCAAGCCGGCCCTGGTGCTGGCCGACGAGCCCACCGCCAACCTGGACGGGGCCACGGCCCAAAGAGTAGTGGAGTTAATGAAACGCATGCGCGATGAATTCGGGACCACGTTTGTGTTTTCCACGCATGACCCGCGCATCATGGACCAGGCGGAGGTGACCTTTCACCTGCAAGACGGCCGGTTGACCGAGGGGCCTGCCATCGGGAAGGGGGCGGATCATGCTTAAGGTCTTGCGTCTGGCGATGAAAAACCTGTTGCGCTACAAGCGTCGAACGCTGCTCACAGGCATGCTGATCGCCGTGGGTGTGGTGGCGGTCATCGTGTTTGTCGGCTTGAGTGGCTCTTTCAAGGGGGCCATCGTGGGGCAGATTACCGATTCGGTACTCAGTCATCTCCAGGTGCACCGCAAGGGATACACGGCCAGCATCGACAATCTTCCTCTGGACCGCATGCTGCCGGCCAAGGCGTTTGACAAGCTTTCCGGCATCCTGAACCAGGCCGACGGGGTGACGGCCTTTTCCCCCCGCATCAAGTTCGGGGCCATGTTGAGCAATTACGCCCAGACTACCAACGTCCGGCTGAACGGCGTCGATCCGGCCAAGGAACAGGCGGTCGTGCCGCTGCTGGCGACACGGATCAAGGACGCCGCCCATGAAAACACGCTCCTTGAAAAGGGAGAGGTGCTGCTGCCGGAAGTGTTGGCCAGGGGCATGGCGGTGAAAACCGGCGACACCATTGTCCTGGTGGCCAACAACAAGGATGGGTCGGTCAACGGGATGACGTTCAAGGTGGCCGGTGTGGTGGAGAGTTTGATGGGGCCGGGCGGCCGGGATGGCTACCTGCACATCGAGGACGCCGCCGCCCTGCTGCGCATGGAAACCATGGAAGTCAGTGAAGTGGCGGTGAAGACCAAGGACTTCGAACAGCTGGCGGCTGTGTCCGAGCACTTGCGGGGCAGCCTGGAACCCATCACCAACCAACAGAACAAGCCCATGTTCGAGCTGCACACCTGGGATCAGCTCACCCCGTTTTACAATGTCGTGCGCATGATCGACGTGATGACCGTGGGCATCAAGGTGATTCTGATTGCGGTCGTTCTGATCAGCGTTCTCAATGTCATGATGATGAGTGTCTACGAACGGGTGCGCGAAATCGGCACCCTGGCCGCCATGGGCACGCGGCCGAGCCGGATCATGGCCTTGTTTGTGGCCGAAGGCTTTTGTTTGGGACTGGCCAGCGCACTGACCGGCGCAGCCATAGGCCTTGGTGTGCTTTGGGTGCTGAGCCTGACCGGCGTTGATGTGGCTTTCGGGCGTGCTAACCAGGTGTTTACCCTGGCTCCGAGCGTCGCGCCCGGCGAGGTGGTTTCGGCCTGCCTGATTGTGTTGGGCGTTTCGATCCTTGCCAGTCTGCAGCCCGCGGCCAAGGCGGCCAGGCTGGAACCGGTGGAGGCCCTGCGCCATGTCTAAGTTTCTTTCGATGGAGTCCATAATGAAACCTAATCCCGTGAGCAGCGCATTTTGCCTGATGCTGATAATTATGGCGCCGATGATCGGGTTCTCCGAACCTTTGACTGGCGAGCAAATTTTGGAGGCGGTGGATCGGAACCTGCAGCCGGGGGATCTGGAGATGTACCGCAAGATCATCAATATCGAGCCGGACGGAACCAAAAAGGAGTTCGTGCTCTGGTTTCTGAAAAAGGACCGGGACAAGGTCGTCACCCTGTTCGTCTCCCCGGCCAGCGAAACGGGGCGCGCCACCCTGCGGCTGGGCGATAACATGTGGCTCTACATCCCCAACGTGGGCAAGCCGATCCGCATCACCAGCATGCAGTCGGTGGTGGGGGGTGTTTTCAACAACGCCGATATCATGCGCCTGGATTACGGCGTCGAATACGACGTGGCCACCCTGTCGGAAGACCAGGGCCAATATGTGCTGGAACTCAAGGCCAAAAGCGGTGCCGTGGCCTATGACCGGCTCAAGATGTGGGTCCTCAAAAAAGAACTCGTGCCCACCCGGATCGATTGTTTTGCGGCAACGGGCATGCTCATCAAGACCCTCAACTTCAAAGAGATCAAGGATATCGGCGACGGTGTCGTGCGCCCGGCGGTGATGGAAACCGACAGTCCTCTCTACAAGGGTTATCGATCCATCATGGTTTCAGCCAACCTCAAAAAGCGCAGCCTGCCCGACGAGGTCTTCACCTTGAATTACCTGTCCAGGGTCAAGGACTTGCGGTAAGTCATGCGCCTGGGGGCTTGTCTTGGGATGATGCTGATTTTTTTCTGCACCACGGTTGGGGCGGGAGAATTTGACTTCTCCATCCCCGAGGCGGAAAAAAAGCCGTACGAGCTGGGCGGCCGACTGGAATTCCGCTACAACTATCATTGGCTGGATGAGGATTCGGCCCGATACAGACTCATCTATTACCAGGACGATCCCGGCACGAACACACATGAATGGCGGACGCTGGCTGAGCTTTCCGGCAGTTACCGGCAGGGAATTTTTCAGGCTAACCTGCTGGCCCATTTTGAGTATGTCGATAGTTACCAAGAGGAAGCGTGGGATAACAAAATCTATGCGGGCTATGTTTCGTTGGCGCCATCTCCTCAGCTCACCTTGGATGCAGGCAAGAAATTGGTCTTGTGGGGCAAGGGCTACGCCTGGAACCCGGCTGGCTTTATAAACCGGTCCAAGGACCCGGACGACCCGGCCCTGAACCTGGAGGGACGGCCCCTACTGGGGCTGGATCTGATCAAAAGCTTTTCCGCCGGGAGTTTAAGCAACATCGGCCTGACGGCCCTGCTGCTGCCTGTCATCGATGACTGGGGCAACCAAGATCTGGGAGAAGAAGGCGACTTGAACACTGCACTCAAGCTCTATCTGCTGTGGTACGACACGGACCTCGATTTCATCTATTTCGACGGGCCGGATCAGCCCCGCAGCGTCGGGTTCGACTTTGCCAAGAACCTGGCCGAGAATTTCGAGGTGCACGGGGAGTTGGCCTTCCAGGAAGATGTGCCCCACGTCGTTATCGATGCCGCCGGCAACGCCTGGCAAACGCGGGAGGATCAGCTCAGCTATCTTCTGGGCATACGCTACCTGAATGCGTTCGATACCACCTTTATTGCCGAATACTACCACAACGG
>NZ_JAWOHB010000025.1:0-2771 GCF_046496365.1 Desulfosarcina sp. | reverse complement strand
GAAGTCACCGAATCCAATGGATCATCCTCCATGGCCACGGTGTGCGGCGGCAGCATGGCGCTGATGGATGCCGGAGTGCCGATCAAAAAACCGGTGGCCGGTGTGGCCATGGGGTTGATCAAGGAAGCGGACGACGTCATCATCCTTTCGGACATTCTTGGTGACGAAGACCATCTGGGCGACATGGATTTTAAGGTGTGCGGCACCGATGAAGGCGTGACGGCCCTGCAGATGGACATCAAGATCGAAGGGGTTTCAAGAGACATTATGAGTAAGGCCCTGGCCCAGGCCCGGCAGGGACGCCTTCACATTCTAAACAAGATGCGGGAAGCCATCGCCGTTCACAGGCAGGACTTGCCCGCGCATGCGCCGAAGCTGCTTGTTCTGCAAATCCACCCGGATAAAATCCGGGATCTCATCGGCCCCGGCGGCAAGATGATCAAGGCCTTGAGTGCGGAATTCGGGGTAAAAATCGATGTAGAGGATTCTGGCAAGGTGAGTGTCTTTGCGCCGGATGGTGACAGCAGTGCCGCCGTGGCTGCAAAAATCGTCGCCATTACAGAGGAGGCGGAAATCGGCAGGATCTATAACGGCATTGTCCAGAAAATCATGGATTTCGGCGCTTTTGTGGAAATCCTGCCCGGTACCGACGGTTTGGTGCATATTTCACAGATGGCCGACCGCAAGGTGAACAAGGTCACGGATCTGCTGCACGAAGGTCAGACCGTCATGGTCAAGGTGCTCGACATTGATCCGCGAGGCAAAATCCGGTTGAGCATGAAGGCCGTGGAGAACGGGGAAAGCACCCTGTAGCCCCACCCGCCGCGTGACTTTAGACCGGCAAGCAACGGGACGGGCGACACCCTTGAACATTGGGAAGCAGGGCGATACCGGTCTGATAAAAATAGATATCTTTATGGGATTATAACAATAAGCAAGAAAAACAAATGAAAAGCCCATTTAACAGGTCACTCAAGAGAGAAATCGACCGTCGCCGGACCTTCGGCATCATCAGCCATCCGGATGCCGGCAAGACCACCCTGACCGAAAAACTGCTGCTTTTCGGCGGTGCTATCCAGCTGGCGGGGTCGGTCAAGGCCCGCAAGGCCAGCCGTCATGCCACCAGCGACTGGATGGCAATCGAGCAGGAGCGCGGCATTTCGGTAACCAGTTCGGTCATGAAGTTCAATTATCGCGACTTTGAAATCAACCTGTTGGACACGCCCGGCCACCAGGATTTTTCAGAAGACACCTACCGCGTGCTGACCGCTGTGGACAGTGCAATCATGGTCATCGACAGCGTCAAGGGAGTCGAGACGCAAACCCGCAAATTGATGGAGGTCTGCCGGATGCGCAATACGCCCATCCTGACGTTCATCAATAAACTTGACCGCGGCGGTATGCCGCCGCTGGACATTCTTGGCGATATCGAAGAGACCTTGCAAATCGAATGCACGCCGCTCACCTGGCCCATCGGTATGGGCAAACGCTTCAAAGGCGCCTATAACCTGTACCGCAAGGAGCTGACCCTCTTTACTCCCGGCAAGGAACGCCTGCCTGACGATGCGATCACCATCAGCGATCTGAATAATCCGCTGCTGGATGAAATTCTGGGCACTCAGGCCGATGAACTGCGCCAGGATGTGGCTTTGCTTGAAGGCGCAGCCGATACCTTTGACCTGCAGGAATTTCTCAAGGGCAGCCAGACCCCGGTGTTTTTCGGCAGCGCCATCAACAACTTCGGGGTGCGTGAGCTGCTCGACACCTTTGTGGAGATCGCGCCCTCGCCGTTGCCCCGGCCGGCCGCCACCCGCGTGGTCTTGCCTGAAGAAGAAGCTTTTTCCGGGTTCGTCTTCAAAGTCCAGGCCAACATGGATCCGGCGCACCGCGACCGAATCGCCTTTCTGCGCATCTGCTCGGGCCGTTTTCAGCGCGGCATGCGGGTTCGCCACCACCGTCTCGGCAAGGATATCCAGATTGCCAATCCGATCATTTTCATGGCACAGGACCGCGCTTTTGTCGAAGATGCCTGGCCCGGCGACATCATCGGCATCCAAAATCACGGCACCATCCGGATCGGCGACACTTTTTCGGAAAAAGAACCGCTTATTTTCACCGGTATACCGAATTTTGCTCCCGAGCATTTCCGCCGGGTACGGCTCAAATCCCCGCTCAGGATGAAACAGCTTCAGAAAGGGGTGCGCCAGCTGGTCGAAGAGGGCGCGATCCAACTATTCCGGCCTTTGATGGAAAACGCCACGATTCTGGGGGCTGTGGGCGTACTGCAGTTCGAAGTGACCATGATGCGGCTCAAAGCCGAATATGGCGTCGATGCCGTATATGAGCCGGTAAATTATTCCACCGCCCGCTGGGTGAGCTGCGATGACAAGAAGCGCTTGGCCGCCTTTGAAAAGGACCGCTATGCCAACCTGGCGCAGGATGCGGAAGGCAAACTGGTCTGCCTGGCCGAGAGCGAATGGCAATTGAACTTCACGGTGGAAAAATGGCCGGACATCATTTTTCATAAAACCCGTGAATATCAATAAGCTTAGAACGAAAAGGGGGTCAGATTTTCATTCTTCACTATTTGAAATAACCTGTCAAGAATGAAGACCTTTGTGTCCTGCAGATCGTTGATAAGTTCCCTTGTTTCTGTTACAGTGATTTCCATCTTCATTGGCGCTTCTCCCTTAATCTAAGCTTTTTGTGGAAAAGCCCTTAGAAAGGAAAAACGCCTTTTTTGATCATACGGGTTCGTCCGTATATTTGTG
>NZ_JAWOHB010000022.1:0-67061 GCF_046496365.1 Desulfosarcina sp. | reverse complement strand
TCGTGGATGTCCGGGTTCATAAGTGTCCGGCTTTCCTTGTCGTGTCCCTGGAATGGATTGGGGATGAGCTGCTTGGAGCCTTCAAGCACCTTCAGTGAATCGCCAATCATAATCGTGGCGCCGATCCGCTTCCCACGTCGGGCCGCGCGGCCGACCTTGCAAGCAATGGCGACAGCGCAGTCGAGGGGCTTGGGCCGAATCCCGTCCGTGAGAATCCGCCCCATTGAGATCATCTTGATCATTCGGCACAAATCAAAATCATTGATTTGTTGGAGTCATCACATCGTGTCGATATTGTAGGTGGTTCTACTCCGTCCCGCTTCAAATTAGCCATGTTACTGCTTGAGCATCGATCAAAGATCCGGCATACCGTGACACCTATCGCAACGCACCAAGTCACCTTTTACATAGGTTATCGTATCATCTTCGACCCGGAAACTTCTTGAGGTCGGCATCTTGGCCAAGGGCGTACCTGTCAAATTCAAACCATGGCAGGCCTTGCAGTTGTTTTTGTCAGCTTCGTAGGCACCCTCGTGGCCGTCGTCATACCAGCGGGAATCGTTGATATTGTGTAATCCATGGGGACCGCTGGTGGTCCTTGGAAGACTTCCCGATTCGTGGCAAACGGAACACTCGATGATGGTCCCAGCGTAACCTTGAAGCTTCTTGGCCGCCTCGTTGTCGTTGGCAGCGTTCGTATCATTGGGCCAAATGGCGTGGGTGCTGCCATGGCAGTTTTCACAGGCGATCTCACCATGCCCCTTACTAAAGCGAAAGAGCGTATGCGTATCTTCCGCAAAACGCGTGTTGAGCGCCAGCAGCGGGGATGCCGAAGCATCTCCGGTTGCATAGGCCTGCCGAAGGCGAAAAGGCCAATCGGGATCGGCCACCAGGGTGGGTCCGGATAGGAAGTCTACGGCATCTCCGGTGTGGCAGGATTGACAGCGGGGTAGGTCCAGCCAGGGTCTGCGGACACTTCCGTCGTTGGTCCCATCCATGCTGCCGCCCGCCAGAAGCGGGAATTGGCCGCCGACGGCCAGCATGTCGCCGTGGCAATCGTTGCAATCCATGCCGCCTGTTTTCATGGCACCGCGCTGGCACTGGGTAATACTTCCCGGATGACACTGGTAACAGGTGTTTTCCACCGGATCATCCGATGGAAATACAGGAAGGCCTCCATCTTGAAGTTCACCATGAAATTTATGCATTACGCTGGAAAAGGCCGGTTTGCCGACCTGTTCTCCCGCCGGTCCAGTTCCAGCGAGATCCAATGCCGGTGAATAATGGCATCCGGCACACAACACTGGTTGGGATGCCTCCAAGTTTGTCGGGTTGTTGTCGTCATGGAGCTTCAATATATTTATTTTACTCTGGATTTCAAGATCCGGATCAGCTGACCAGCCCGCGCCTACGGCAGCCATCGCACCGGTTCGGTGGCAGTTCTGGCAGTCGGTTTCGGTGGCCACCGGCACCACCACGTCCAGATGACCCAGTGTTTCTCCACTTTGTGCGTCCAAGGCCGAGATTCGCATCATCGGGTAGGGCCTTTTGACCAACGTATCGTCGTAGGGCGTGATGGGGATCCCTTCGGCAGAGAACATTTCCTTATTAAGGCTATATTCCATGGGTTGTAATCCCCGGACCTGGGGATCATCAGCAGGCATATACAGACCGGTCAGACCTTGACCCTCTGGTAGTGTGACATCGAAGAGTGCGTTGGCAAAAGACCAGAAATCGGTTTTACCGACGCTGTAGCTGTTTATGGAGCCCGATGAATCGGCCACATCATCATAAAACAGGTCCACTTCACTGTCATCCGCGACATAAGGCTGTCCATTGCTGTTGCGTTTGACAACCTGGGCATTGACAACGTTGAAGGGCGGCAGGATCGAAAAAACGGAAAATTCCCGGTCCATGCAATGCATTCCCAGATCGTTTGCAGCCAGCACGGTGGCAGTTTCGAGAGGAGGCGGTTGGGTATTGTTGGTACCGTCGCCACCACCACCGCCACAGGCCGCAAGGATAAAAAGAATCGGCAGGATTGCGCTTTGGATATGCATAAATGCCTCCTCAGATTTTGCAATAATTTTGAACTATATCATCTCTGCGGAAATTGGGTGTGATAAAGATTTGTGCAGGGTACTTTCCGATCCAGTACGCCCCCGAAAACGTGCTATTGAGCCTTGGACGTAACCGTTGCCGTTACCAGCAGTGAGGTGCTCTTTTTTGACGCACAGCGGTGTGCTCGGAGCGGCTTCCTATGCATGATTGGGTTTTTCCAGCTGCGAATCATTGGTTCATGATTTGGTCCAGATGATGTCCATGTCGTCTTTGTTACCCAGCGCATCCCTCAACATCTGGATGAGGGTCTCGTCTCCCCCTTTCTTCTCTAATTGATCAAGTTGATCTCGGTTTATATAGTAATCTTGGTCCGCTCTATCTTCCTTCACGAGTTCATCTATTAAAAATTGAAGCTGTTTCTCATTAATTTTGCCTATCAATTCATTAGTGTTTTTATCATGTAGGTTTATCATGTCTTCTTTCCCCCGCCCTTTCGTTATTGCACATATTTTCACAACTTAATGTTACTTAAATTGACGTCTCGCATTTGTTCCGTGTTGAAATGCTAAACAGGCGTCTTGTTACGACCCCTAATTGGACAGGAATACCCAATTTAAATCAACCATTAAATTTGATGGAAGCGTAAAAAGTCGAAATCTCAGATTTATTGAGATCCCCGCGGACGCGATGATGGGGTGCTTCAGGTGGTTTGAATACTTTGAGCACAGCCATTGGACAACCTTCAAACCTCTCGACGGATGGATCTTGTGGAGACAAGAGGTAGGGGCTTGACGCTACTGGGAGCAAGCATGACAGATCAAAAAAAAGGGCAAGACCCAATGCAGGGGCCTTGCCCAAATTTGAACGGGGAGAATCTGCTCAGTTCAGTTGTCGCAAAATCGAGGATCAGCTCAGTTCAGCTCATTGGGGTATTGTTTCCCGTGATTAAAGGTCGTATCGGCATATTCCGCTGCGACTTTAGTTTGGCAGCTAAAAAATTACGGGACAGAAAGGAATGTGAAATATCACAGGGTAAGCTACCCAGCATCCAATCCGAGAATGTGATCTTTGACACAAAAGCAAGCAGCCTGCCTTGAATGTCAGATGGGCACAATTGGCGATTTTTCAAAAAAAACGAAGGGGCAGCCTATTTTGGCTAACCCCTGGTTTTGTTGGTGCCTAGGGCCGGAATCGAACCGGCACGAAACTAAGTTTCGAGGGATTTTAAGTCCCTTGCGTCTACCAATTCCGCCACCCAGGCATTGGTTGTATGTGGAGGTGAGACATGCAAACTGATCATTAGCGGTTTGTGAGGCAGGTATTAACGGGTATGCGGAAAAATGTCAAGAAAATGGCTCAGCCTGGCTCTGCCGGAGCGGGTTTCTTTACCAGGCGTATAAAATCCACCACGCCATGGCATCGGCAGGCCGTTGCGATCATCAACGGCCGGCAGCTGTTATTACAGACGGCAGCCTGTGCAGTCAGCAGATCTGCCGGGTAAACGCCACCGACACCCGGCAGTAGTTGATAGCTGCGCAGTACAATGGGCAGGACGTTGTCAAAATCAAGCTGGCTCAGCAGACGAAACAGGTCCAAAGGCCTTGTTTTTCCGGTGTGGGTGCATATTTCTCGCGGTTCAGGACAATTGTCCGGGCAAATGAAATCAGCATGACTGACAAATGCCTGCCCGGTTGCTCCCCGGTATGCATGCGGCATCTGGGAGAGCCAGGCATCAGGAATTGCCACTGAATTGATCTCGAACAATCGCTTCAGCGTGAGTTTCAACCACGCGGCGGCGACATGAACGGGTATGGCCGGAACGATCAGATCAACCGAAGCGTTCTCGTCGAGGCTGGCGGCTAGCCATTGGATGCCATCCTGGCAGATCATGCCAATGCCGGCATCCTCGAAGGCAATGGCCTGTTTATCCACCACCGTAATTGAAGCACCGGGAATATGCCGGCTGATCCGATCGACGGCAATCTGTCCGAAACGACCGGCGCCGATGATCCAGAAGCGGTGGGGTCTAACGGGGTGGCCCGTTTGATCCTTGTTATTATGCATGGCATTTGGTAGAAAACACATTGATGTCGGGATCGCCGACGACACGGTGATCACGGCGAAAAGTCGATCCTAAATTAAACCTTGACTTTGAGTTATCTGACCGACACAAAAATATGCCCGCAAAGATCCCGAAATTGATTCTGGCATCCCAGTCCCCCCGGCGTCGCTATCTGCTCGAACAGGCCGGATTGACCTTCAGGGTCATTCCCAGTCGTTTCGATGAGGATTCGGTCCAGTTAGCAGACCCGGCAGAATATGTCAAAACCCTATCCGCGGCCAAGGCCCGTGAAGTTGCCGGGCAGTACCCGGACAGTTGGGTGATCGGTGCGGATACCATCGTCGCCGTGGGCAACACCATCCTGGGCAAGCCCGGCGATTCAAACGAAGCCAGGGAGATGTTGGAGCGCCTGAGCGGCCAGTCCCATTGTGTATATACCGGCTACGCGATTGTCTGCGTAAACAGGCAGACCTGCATCAGCGATGCGATCAAAACTGAGGTGCAGTTCAAGCGTCTCAGCGCCGACGAGATCGACTGGTATATCCAGACCGGTGAACCCTTCGACAAGGCCGGCGCCTATGCCATCCAGGGTCTGGGAACCTTTCTGGTCAGGCGGATCAGCGGTTCGTATACCAATGTGGTGGGGCTTCCCGTTTGCGAGGTGATCGAAGCCCTGCTTAAAACAGGGGTCGTGCAGATGAATGCCGGCAACGCCAGAGGACTCGCCGTGTGAAGCAGAATCTGGAGCGAATCAAGCAGCGAATCGCCGCTGCGGCCATCGCCTGCGGCCGTGACCCCGCGACCATACGCCTGGTGGCGGTGAGCAAAACCGTGGATGCCTCCAGGGTCGCAGAAGCCATTGATGCGGGTGCCGATATCCTGGGGGAAAACTATATCCAGGAGGCCCGTAAAAAGTTCAGTGCCCTGGGTGGCCGGCCGGTGCAATGGCACTTCATTGGCCATCTGCAGTCCAATAAAGCCAAATACGCAGTGCAAATGTTCGACCTGATCCATTCGCTGGATTCGATTAAACTGGCCGAAGCACTGGATAAAGCCGCGCAAAAAATCAACAAGGTGCAGAATTTGCTCGTCCAGGTTAACATCAGCCGCGAGGAGACCAAATCAGGCATCGAGACGGCCAATGTCATCGACCTGATCGCCCAGGTCAGCCAACTTGAAAATGTTCGTGTGAAGGGTCTGATGACCATGCCGCCCTTTTTCAATGCACCGGAACAGGCCCGCCCCTTTTTTCAGCGGTTGGCCCGGCTGCGGGAGCGGATCGTCGAGCACCGCATACCCGGCGTAAGCATGGAAGAGCTCTCCATGGGCATGACCGGCGACTTCGAGGTGGCCATCGCCGAAGGCGCTACCCTGGTCCGTATCGGCACCGCCATTTTCGGAGCCCGCCAGTGAAACTGCTGATGCATACCTGCTGCGGGCCCTGCAGTATTTATCCCGTTCAGGTGCTGCGGGACGACCGATGTGACGTCATGGGGTTTTTCTACCGCAGCAACATTCACCCCTTTACCGAGTGCATGCGGCGGGAGGAAACCTTGAAAAACTACGCCGAATCCATTGCGCTGAAACTGATCTACCAAGAAGGTTACCCGATGGAGGCATTCCTGCGCAACGTCGCCTTCCGGGAATCCGAGCGCTGCACGTACTGCTACCACGACCGATTGACCACCACGGCCGCTTTCGCCAAAAAAGGCAAGTTCGACGCCTTCACCACCACCCTGCTCTACAGCCGCTTTCAAAAGCACGACCAGATTCGATCCATCGGCGAGGCCGTGGGGAAATCGGCCGGGGTGCCCTTTTTCTACCGGGATTTTCGGGAGGGATGGAAAACCGGCATCGAAGAATCCCGCCGCTTGGGCATGTACCGCCAGCCCTACTGCGGCTGCATTTTCAGCGAAAAAGAGCGCTACCATCGCCAATCCAGGAAAAACACGCCCCCATCCGGCGGCAGCACAGGTGCCAGCACACCCTGATGCCATCCGGCTAGGACAGCCAACGCCATGTTCGCAAACTTCATCTACTTCATCGTTGCCCTGCTGATCTATTCCACCTACCAGCCGTCGGAACAGACCAACTTTTCGCCCCTGGACACCCTGATATTTTTCATTGCCCTGATCCTGCTCTTCTTTATCTTTTCCAGGCGCCAGTTTGCCCGTATCACCCGCATGTCCAGCACCCATAGCCATGATCTGCTGGATCAGCAGTTCTCATCGATGCTGACCCGCCAGTCCATTCTGGCCATCGCCCTGTTCGCCGTAGACATCTACGGTCTCAACCTATCTGCATTTTTAACGGGCATGTGGCTGTTCGAAGCAATCCCCACATTCGAAGCCCTGATATTCATGGCCCTTTTTGTCGCCTATCTGACCATCGTCTGGTCCAACGCCCATGAAGCCTATCAACACATCTATCGAACAGAAATGAGCCGCAGGTCCTATGTGGCCTCTAACATTGCATTCAGTGTGCCGGTGTTGTTGCCCTGGCTGCTGTTGTCCGGAATCGCCGACCTGATCCAGGCCCTGCCATTCGACCTGCCCCGCCAGGTCCTTGCATCACCTGAGGGCGAAGCGGCCTACTTTCTCATTTTTCTGTTGGCCGTGGCGGTATTCGGACCGCTGATCATCCAGAAATTCTGGCGTTGCCATCCACTCGAAGCCGGTTTTAGCCGTCAACACATTGAAGCCCTCTGCCGACGGGCCAACCTCAGCTATGCGGATATCCTGTACTGGCCGATCTTCGGGGGCCGCATGATCACCGCAGGGGTGATGGGCCTGGTCGGCAGGTTCCGCTACATCCTGGTTACCGATGCCTTGCTGCACATTCTTCGTCCCGAAGAGGTGGACGCCGTCATCGCCCATGAAGTCGGACACGTCAAAAAACAACATCTGCTGTTCTACCTTTTTTTCTTTATCGGCTACATGCTCATCGCCTATGCCACATTTGATCTGATCATTTATCTGATCATCTTTTCCGAACCCATTTACCGCTTCGTGTTCACCACCGGCATCAGCCGTACAACTGTCACCACCGGGCTGCTCAGCCTGGCCGTCATTTTAAATTTTCTGGTCTATTTTCGATTCATATTCGGTTATTTCATGCGCAACTTCGAACGGCAGGCCGATGCCTATGTCTACAGGCTCTTTCCCAGTGCAGTCCCTTTGATCTCCACATTTGAGAAAATCGTGGCCGTTTCCGGCCATTCTCCGGACAAACCCAACTGGCACCACTTCAACATCCGCCAGCGGGTAGACTTCTTGAGGCGCTGCGAGGCGGACCGGTCCTGGATCCAGCGCCACGACCGCAAGGTCCTCAAAAGCATCGCCATCTATGTGGCGGCCATGCTTGTGGTTGCCGCTGCCGGATATCAGCTCAACTTCGGTCAAACCGGCAAGCGGCTCAATGAAAAGTTCTTTGAAACAGCAATCCTGAACGCGCTTTCGCGCGACAGTGAAAACAAAGCCGGCCTTTACGGCATGCTGGGGGATCTGTATTTCGGACGCAACAGTTTCGGGCAGGCGGCGGCAGCCTATCGGACCGCTTTGGATCTGGATCCGAACAGCGCCATGGTACTGAATAACTATGCCTGGCTCCTGGCCACCAGCGAGGACCCGGTCTACCGCGATGCCGACCGTGCCCTGAAACTGGCCCGCCGGGCCGCTGCCATTGAGCAGTCCCCTCACATACTGGACACCCTGGCAGAAAGCTATTATGTCAATGGGCGCCTGGCCGAGGCCATCGACACAGCCAGGGCCGCCCTGGGGTTGGCCAAAACCAACCGGGCCTATTACAACGGGCAGCTGGAAAAATTCCAGGCTGCCCGTGAAAATCCCACCTCAGAGTAATCGGATGGGTGCCCTACTTGATACACACCTTCCGCACCTCAATCAAATCACAATGGCCCTGAAAAATTTTAGCGATGCCATCCTGCTTCAATGTGGTCATACCGTCAAAAATAGCCTGTTTACGGATCTTTTCCATTTCGGCCTTGGTCTGGATCAGCCTTTTCATATCGTCGGTGCCCATCAGGAGTTCATGGATGCCCATACGGCCCCGGTAGCCGGTGTTGCTGCACAGGTCACACCCTTCCGGCTTTGCCAGTTGCAGGTCGTCGTTGTAGGGGATGTTCAGATTTTTCTTGAATTCCGCTTCACCGTATTCCCGGACCAGTTCGTCGTATTCCGCCTTGCTGGGGTGATAATTGCGTTTGCAGGTTTTGCAAAGGGTCCGCACGAGCCGCTGCGCCAGGATGCACAGGATGGCGTCGGCAAAATTGAAGGGATCCATACCCATGTCCAGCAAACGGGTGATGCTTTCCGGTGCACTGTTGGTGTGCAGCGTGGAAAAGACCAGGTGACCGGTCAAGGAGGCCTCGATGCCGATGGAGGTGGTTTCCTTGTCGCGCATTTCACCCACCATGATCACGTCCGGATCGGCCCGCAGAAAGGCCCGCATCGCCGCTGCGAAATCGAACCCGATCTTGGGCTTTACCTGCACCTGGCGAAGCCCGCGCTGGGTGATTTCGACCGGGTCCTCGGCGGTCCAGATTTTGGTTTCGGTCTTATTGATGAAACTCAGGGCTGAATGCAGGGTCGTGGTTTTACCGGAACCGGTTGGGCCGCAGACAAAAATCAACCCGTAGGGCTTGGTGACCACGCTGATGAAGTTCTTGTGGTTGGGTTTGGAAAAACCCATCTTGTCCAGGGGAATGGGCTCGCCGGCCGCCAGGATACGCATGACCACGTCTTCGAGCCCACCCTGGGTGGGAATGGTGGCCACACGAAGTTCGATGTCCTTGCCGCCGTATTTCTTGAACTTGATCTTGCCGTCTTGGGGCAGCCGCCGTTCGGCGATGTCCAGGTCGGACATGATCTTGATTCTGGAAACCACCGCAGCCTTGTAGGAAAAGGGGATCGTCTGGTAGATGGTGCACGAACCATCTACGCGGATACGCACCTGGGTGTTCTGCTTGCCAGGGTAGGGCTCGATGTGGATGTCTGACGCATTGCGGCTGTAGGCATCCAGGATGATCTTGTTGACCAATTGGACCACCGCGCTGTCCTCTTCCCCAACGCCGGACTCCGCCTCTTCAACCTCTTCAGACTCCACCTGGAGCTGTGAGAGGATGTCGTCGATCTCCGCCAGTTCCTTTTCATCCTGGGTGAACAGCTTGATGAAATCGAGGATGTCCTGTTTGAGGCTGACATAAAAGGTGACCGGGCGTCCCGGGAACAGGGCCTTGATTTCGTCGATTTTTTTCAGATCGTGGGGATTGTCGACGGCGATGACAACCTTGTTGCCCTCACTTTTCAAGGGCACCCAGATGTTGTTTCTCATGAAAGGCACTTTCAGGCCCGCCATGAGGTCGCCGGGGATGGGGTAATTGGCATTGTACTCCATGAAGCTGGTCTTGAAGTATTTCTCCAGTGCGCTGCCGACCTCCTTTTTGGGAATCTTGTAGTCCTTCATCAAGACCGCAGAAACCGGTTCCTTACGCTGACCGGCGTCGGAAATCGCTTTGGTCAGCTCCTTTTGGGTCAGCAGGTTGTTCTCCAGCAGGTAGTCGTACTTGTTGGTTCGGCTGCCGCGGGCGGCGATGCGCTTCTGGTTGTAAAGGGCCACTCCCAAAATTTTGGAAAGTTCTATGACGGCCTTCTCCTCCGCATTTCCAAATTCACCGCCACGCCTGCGATTGATCAGCTCCAACGTGCCCATGAGATACTTTTGGTATACGATTGGATGGGCCAGGATCTGCTTGGTCCGATATCCGGTGCGCCGGTCCCAGCTGGAGTCGAACTGAAGATCTGGATCAATGCCGGTCAACGCCTTCTGGTCGTAGACATCCTTGATGTTGACCAATTTTTGTTTCAATGCGGAATACCCGGCAATACTGGTTTGAGCCACGGGGATCCGTATCTCGGCCACCTCGTTGCCTGACTTGAAACGGGACACCAATTCCCGCTTGACACCATCGACCACGTAAACGGTGATCCGATCCGCCCCGAACAACTCGCAGATTTCGTCTTTGAGATTGATCAGCGCTTCACCCATGTTATTGGCTTCGTTGAGCCGGGTGCCGATGGCCTGGATCCTAGATTTGTATTGGGTTTCCGACATGGAAGTACCATCCGTGTCATCGTCAAGGGTTAGGGAAATTTCTGCATTGGCCATGAATCATTACCTGCGGTTGTTTGGGTGGATGGATTTTCCGCGAATGTCGCCTTTGCGGATGGACCGCTGCTTTTTTACATCGGTTTCGACCGGGCCTGGCGGCGATATTGGTGGAACAGTTTTTTACATCCGCCGCCGATTAGAAACACGCCCATAAAATAAAAACAGAAGCGGATAAACCCGGAAGCGCCGGCGAACGCAGGGATCTGTTCAATCCCGGGCATTACCTGGGGGATGCGGTAAAAAACGCCCAAACCGGCCAGGATCAATGCAACGGCCCAGATGACCTGGACCTTATCCACTTGTTTGTCGGTCATCGATCAACCTGAAAGGAGTAGACGCCTTGGTTCACAGCTGCGTTTCAGCCTTTGCCTGTCAACTGCCAGTTTTCTTGGCGGCATACCGCCATTTTGGGCATTTCGCGCGCAAACCACCCGATCCAGAAACCGGATGTTTCTTTTCGCCCACGTTATCACTGAAGGCCCAAAACGCCAAAGTTGTCGGGGCCGATATACCATATCAGGCGCAAAAAATGCACCATAATTTTCCAGTACCACCGTGGTGCGTTCCAGATTGGGTGCACCCGATGCCCCAGCGGCATCGTCGTGCCAACAACGGTTGAAAAACGCACCTATCCCTTGAGGGTTCCCTTGAATGCGGGCTTCCGTTTTTCAATAAATGCACGGGTCCCCTCTTTGCCATCTTCGCTGGCCATGCAGATGGCAAAGGCATCCACCTCTATGCGGCAGCCGGTGGCCAGATCCACATTCAGCCCGCTGTTGATCGCCTGTTTGGCGGCCCGGAGGGAGACCTTGCCCTTGGTGGCAATGGCCCGGGCGGTTTTCATGGTCTCTTCGATCAGCGACGCCTGCGGGAAAACCCGGTTGACCATTCCGATCTTTTCGGCCTCTGCAGCCGGAATCAACTTGCCGGTAAAAATCATCTCCTTGGCCCGGTTGCTGCCAATGAGACGAGGCAGTCGTTGGGTGCCCCCAAAACCGGGAATGATACCCAGGGTGATCTCCGGCAGTCCGAACATGGCGTTTTCGGAGGCATAGATAAAATCACAGGCCAGCGCCATCTCGCTGCCGCCCCCCAGCGCGAAACCGTTGACTGCAGCGATCACTGGAATGGCCAGCTCCTGGAGTCGACCGATAATCAACTGCCCTTTTCTTGAAAAGAGCTTCCCTTGAAGGGTGTTGAACGTAGCCAGTTCGGTAATATCAGCCCCGGCCACAAAAGATTTCTCTCCGGCGCCGGTAAGGACCAGCACACGAATATTTTCATCGGCCTCGATCTGGTCCAGGGCTGCTGACAGATCGTCCAGCAATTGCCCGTTCAGTGCGTTGAGCGCTTTGGGGCGATTGAACGTAATGGTGGCAACGCCGTCGGCCAATTCAAAAATAATGTTTTCGTAAGCCATACCGCTTTCCTCCTTGAATTTTCTGGTTGGTTGTTCGTTGGCCCGCAGCAGGTTTACCCTGCGATGATGGTTCAGCCCTTTTTATCCCGCCCCGTCGAGGGATAGATAAAGGCAGTGGAGCTGGTCTCCTGGATATATTTTTTAATGCCTTTAATAATGCCATCGCACAGCTCCTCCTGATATCTGGCGCTGGTCAGACGTTGACACTCCCTGGGATTGGAAATAAATGATGTCTCCAAGAGCAGTGCCGGCATCTGTGCACCCAGAAGCACATAGAACGGCGCCTGCTTGACCCCTTTACTGCGGATATTACTGAATTTTTTCTTTAAATGCAGGCAGACTTCCTCCTGAACCATGCCCGCCAGGCGGCTCGACTCACTGATTTTGGCATTCTGCATCAGGTCGTTTAAGATGGACTCCAGATCGCTGATATTTTTGGCCGATGTGGCATTTTCCCGGGCCGCCACGCGGATGGCATCGTCGTCCGTGGCCAGGTTGAGGAAAAAGGTTTCAATACCGTACGCCCGCCGGTCGCGTACGGCGTTGGTGTGAATGGAGATGAACAGGTCGGCGTTTTGCGTGTTGGCAATGGCGGTTCGCTCCTCCAGCGTCAAGTAGCGGTCGGTGGTGCGGGTGAGCACCGCATCGCATCTAAGCTCGGTTTCCACTTTGCGGGCCAGGCGTTTGGCGATCTGCAGCACCACATCCTTCTCATGAACGCCCTTGAGGTAACCCGGTGCACCGTAATCTTTACCGCCGTGCCCCGGATCGATGACGATGCGGCGAACCCCCAGCACCAGTTGACGGGCGATGGCACCAGGCGGCAGCTTCCCTGCAGGCAACTGTTCGGGCGAAACATACGGCGTGGCAACCTGCCGGTCCAGGTCCTCCCCCCACACATCCAACACGATGCGAAAGGGGTTTTTAAGGGAAAAAATCTTGTAGGTTTTAAAGGACTTGATATCCACAACGATTCTGACGGATTCAGTGGTGAACTGGCCGGCCCGTGCATCACTGAGCAGTTCGTCGTTGATGGGTATAAATTTCTGGATATCCCTGCCCAACTGGCTCTTGTTCAGGTCGATGTAAAGCCGCTGGGGTTTTTTTATGGCGGGGTCCTTTTTCAAAAGACGATGTGAGAAACTGGTCTCCTGATCGGCATCGATGACAATGCGGGTGTAGCTGGGGTTGGACCAGAAGCGCAGTCCCTGTACGGTTACCATGCCGATTCTCTGGACCTCCCCGTCCGATGGAAGCGCACCGGGCTCGTTTTGATTCTGGGCGATGATATCGGCCAGCGGATCATCATCCGCAACCTTGGCAGCAAAGCGATCAGCGGCCATTTCAGCGGCAGCTTTATCGGCAAAGCCGCTTCCAGGGAATTCGCGGGTCACGCGAAGAAAGTAATCCATGGCCGTTTCAAGATCAGATTCACGCCGCGACTTGCCCGACAACCCCTTGTAAAGTGATCCAATCATATACAGGGATTCGGCCGCATCGGGTCCCCCGGGGTCCGATCGGTAAGCCACCTGAAAGCCATTGATGCAGTTTTCCCATTGGTCACGATATTCCTGTTTGGCGGTGCTTGCCATCAGCTGGTCATAAGCGGCATGGGCCTTTTTCAGATGACCGGCGGCAGCAGTCGTTCTGGGCGGTGCGGTTGGTTTGCCCAGATCGGCAAGCTGGGATCTGGATTTTGGGGTATAGCGGCTGTTGGGAAAGCGCTGGACGACCCGTTGGAAGGCATCCACAGCCTCCTGTCGATCGGCTTCCAGATAGGAACGCGCGTACAGTTCTAGGTATAAAAGGCCCGACTTGTGGAGTCCGGCGGCAGCCCAGGGACCTGAAGGATCGAGCCTGTATACGTTCTGGAATTTTTCGATACAGGTTAACCATTGGTCGCGGTATTTCTGGAGGCGGGAATTATTCTTGAGCGCGGCATAGGCGTTTTCGGCGCGGTAGTATTGTTCCTTGGGTGTCAAAGCCCAGGCCGGCAACACCAGGGCTGCATTGATCACCAGCGTGAGAATCACCAGCCGCAAAACGCCGACCAACAAGTTTTTCCTAACAGGTTCCTGCATAATCCCATTGCAGGCGTCAATAGACTACCGATTGCGCCTTTATCTGCAACTCATTTAACATATTCAGGGCGTCGATGGGGGTCATCCGGGTCAGGTCCACCATCTGGAGCACTTCCACCAGCTTACGCTCCATCGGGCTGAACAACCCCAATTGAACGTGGCCGGCACCTTTATTCGCCCCGGCCTGGGCCTTTTTCTCACCCGCAGCCGTCGGATGCATCCCCGCTTCAATCCGGGCAAGGATCTTCTTGGAACGGCGGATCACCGATTCGGGAATTCCGGCCAGCCTGGCGACCTGAATGCCGTAGCTGCGATTGGTACCCCCTTCAACCAGTTTTCTCAAAAAAATGATTTCGTCGTTCCATTCCTTGACGGCAATGTTGTAGTTTTTCACCCGGTCGAGGCGGTTCTCCAGTTCAGTCAGTTCGTGATAGTGCGTCGCAAAGAGGGTTCGCGTGCCCGTACCATTCAAATCGTGCAGGTGCTCGGCAACCGCCCAGGCGATGCTCAAACCGTCGTAGGTTGAGGTGCCGCGTCCGATTTCATCCATGATCACCAGGCTGTTCGCCGTGGCGTTGTTGAGTATACTGGCCGTCTCCTGCATTTCCACCATAAAGGTGCTTTGACCGGCGGTGAGGTTATCCAGCGCACCCACCCGGGTAAATATACGGTCGGTAATGGGAATGTCGGCTTTTTCCGCGGGAACAAAGGATCCCATCTGGGCCATGATGGTCATCAGCGCAACCTGTCGGAGAACGGTGGATTTTCCGGCCATGTTTGGGCCGGTAATGATCAATACCTGATTTTTTTGATTATCCATGTGGACGGAATTGGGAACGAAACGCTCGGCGGTGATCAATTTCTCCACCACCGGATGGCGGCCGTCGCTGATATTCAGGACCCCATCGGTGTTGATGTCGGGGCGACAGTAAGCGTTGTTCTGGGCAACCTCGGCCAAGGTGGTCAGACAATCCACACGGGCAATGAAACGAGCGATCTTCTGCAGATCGGCGTGGCGGGTCTTGACCTGATCCCGGACGGCAGCAAAGATTTCCATTTCCAGACCGTTGCGGCGCTCCTCTGCATGCAGCACCCGGGATTCGAAATGTTTCAGGTCATCGGTGATGTAGCGTTCTGCATTGACCAGGGTCTGCTTGCGCACATAGTGATCGGGGACGGATTCGCTGTGGGTGCGGGAAACCTCGATGTAATAGCCGAAAACTTTGTTAAAACGGACTTTTAGTGAATTGATCCCGGTGACACTGCGTTCTTTGGCCTCCAGCTCCGCCAGCCAGCCCTTGCCGTCCTTGCTCATGCGGATCAACTCATCCAGCTCGTCATTGTAGCCCTCCAGGATCATGCCACCTTCGGTGATCACCGGCGGTGCGTCCTCGCGGATGGCAAGGTGAAGCAAGTCGGCCAGTTGATAAAGAGCGCCGGGGTCGTGGAGACAGGCATAGGACGCGGCGGAAAAGCGGGCAAGAACGGTGAATAGGTCGCTCAGTGCGTAAATGGATCGCTTCAAGGCGGTCAGGTCACGGGCATTGCCCCGACCCATGCAGATTTTGCTACCCAGGCGCTCCAGGTCCCGAACGGGCTTGAGGCATTCACGCAGATCCTTGCGCGTCTGCATTTGTTCAACAGCCTCGGCGACCGCTTCTTGCCGGGTGTGTATGTGGTCGGGATCCAACAGTGGATAGCGCATCCAGTGAGCCATGAGCCGTCCACCCATGGCGGTGAGGGTGTGGTCCAGTATTCCCGAAAGCGTTCCCTGACGGCTGCCCGTTCGAATATTGCCTGACAGCTCCAGGTTACGGCAACTCTGGTCGTCCACCACGAGAAATTGACTCAGAGAATAAGTCTGGACCGCATTCAAATGCTCAAGCTTCTGGCGTTGGGTTTCGCTTACATAGTGGATCAGCGCTCCGGCGGCTCCGACCCCGGCTTGCATGGATTCACAGCCGAACCCTTCCAGCGAAAGCGTGTCGAACTGCTGCAGCAAGCGCTCGCGGCTGCCGGCAAACTCGAATAAACGATCCGCCATGACCGTAACGGCATTGTTGGGGGCGAGGGTGGATAACCGGGCGAAGCCATCATCTCCTTTGAGCGATTCGGGAACCAGGATCTCTCTCGGGGCCACGCGCATGATTTCGTCCAGGATCGCGTTCAGATCGTTTGTCTCGGTCAGGCGGAAGGCGCCGGTGGAAATATCCAGGCTGGAAAGGCCGATGGTCTGCTGGTGGTGGGACACCGCCAGAATGTAATTGTTGGCCTTCTCGTCGAGCAGTTCATCCTCGATGATCATTCCGGGAGTGACGACCCGGACCACCTCGCGCCTGACCAGCCCCTTGGCCGCCCTGGGATCTTCCACCTGGTCACAAATGGCTACTTTGTAACCTTTTTCGATAAGCCTGGCAATGTACCCCTGGGCAGACCGATGGGGAACGCCGCACATGGGCACCGGGGCGTCATCGTTTTTATTGCGGGACGTCAGGGTAATTTCCAGCTCACGCGAGGCCACCTGGGCGTCTTCGAAGAACATTTCGTAGAAATCGCCCATGCGGTAAAATAGAAGCACGTCCGGATACCGCTCCTTGATGGAGAGGTATTGCTGGATCATGGGTGTCGCTTTAACTAAGACCATTGATCGGACAATATCATATTCATTTCACTTCAGGCGCCCCATCAACAGGTTTCTGTGCGTCTCCCTCGGGTACGGCGGGTAATGGCCCGGCGGAAACCCTTTGGTTGGAAAGTTTATTTTCCAGAGCAGAAACGGTTTCCACCAGGCTGGCCTCCTTGGCCTTGAGCGTTTTGATGGTTTTGGCGTCCTTGAAATGTTTGAACAGGCTTAAAAAATAGGAGATCAATATACCAACCATAAAGAAGGCCACAAAAACAATGGCATTGGCCAGAAACGGCGTCTCATAGCGAAAAAACCCCAGGTTGAGCATCAGACGGCTTTCGGACATGAAGAAGCCTTTATTCTGAAAAATAACCAGCCCGACAAAGCCGAAGACGACGATCCAGAAGGCGATCTTCACCTTTTTCATTGAGTATTTCTCCTTCACCTGGTTTCCCTTGTAGGTTTGTACATCCGTCGCGCCGGGCCCGTTGGCCAATCTGATCAAGGTGCCGTCAACAGCGATGAAACCCTTTGATTATCAAGCACCTCTATACTTTTCCACCCCAAAACTCAACCTTTTTTTCCTTTCAGCGGGACCAATTCTACCTGCCCCCAAGCCGCCAGTTGACCATCGGCAATCACCACGACGCCCCGCACGCCGGCAATGCGTTTGGCAAAGGCGATGGCCGGCTGGATGTCACGGGAAGTGCGGATCCGATTCCCAATGGCCGTGGCCGCCGCATCGGCAAGGGCACATGACCGGGAAACCACACAAACGGCGTCGGCGGTACCTGTCGACAAGGAATGACCCACGGTTCCCGAAGAGGTGCACAGCCCGATACCATCGTTTGTGCCCGGCAGGCGCAAGCCGATTTTCATATTTAACGGGGAATTACCCGCGAATAGCCCGGCCACCACGGGCCGTTCGGTTTTTAAAAAGATGTCTCCCCCGTTTTCCACCACCACCTGTCGGCTGTGCTTCAACAGCTCGCGACCAACGCATTCGGCCACGGCACCGGCTACCGCTGCCATGGGGCCGACGCCTGCGGCCCTGCCGGCGGCAATCATATTGGTTATGATCTTGGGTGCAGCGGGCTGTTCCGCCCACATCACCAGCGTGGTGGCAAAATCCGGAAAACAGTTGATATACCCTTCGATGTGGCCCCGACAACCCAGCACGTGCTCACGGGTTTCAGATTCAAGCAGCCGGTCGGCCTGAACCAACAGGTCTGTCTCCTGACAGACGACCCGGAATGAGACCAGGCCGGCACACCCGACCCGCTGTCGGTAGGTCCGTTCGCGGTAATCGGCAGGAGCACAGGATCGTCGGCCGGATCTTCTTTTCATTCGGGCGGCTTCCTTGGCTCAAAAACGAGCAGTGGGTCGAAGGTGTTCCGGGAACTGGTGCAGAAAATAACGGTCGGTCATACCGGCAATATAGTCCCGGACAATTTCCGGATGGCTGTGATCGGCAATATACTGTTCAGACATATCCGCCAGAAACCCCGAAAAAATATCCGATGAACGCTTGCCCGTCTCCAGCTCCTCCAGCCGCAACTCGAACAGCATGCAAAAAAGCCGTTGAATGGCCGCCGCGTGAACCTTGCTTTTCGGGTTCAGGTAAATACGTTCCAGATTGAAGGCTTTGAGGGATTTCAAGGCATCAGAAATTTCGGAGCTGAAGGCCACAAAATGGTTCGCGTAACTGTTTTGAATCACATCGGTGACCAGGCGGTAGACGATGGTTCCATTGGTGTTGCCTAGAATCCTGGCAATGGATCCGGGAATCTCACGGCGATCAAGAATATCCAGACGGATCGCATCCTCCAAATCCCGGCCGATATAAGCGATGGTGTCGGCCATCCGGACGACACACCCTTCAGTGGTCATCGGTATGAGCGCGTAGTCTGGTTCGGCCTTCTTGGCGATGATCTCTGCCTCGAAGGCATTAAAATCCTTATCTGATTTGGGCGTCAGCAACCGGTTGTGGATCTCGCCGTCATGGCACAAAATGCCGTCCAGCGTCTGCAGGCACAGGTTCCAGCCCTGGCCTTTGCGTTCAACCCGATCCAGGAACTGAATGCTCTGAACATTGTGCAGAAAACCACCGATGCCGGCCTTTTGGCATAATTCCGAAAGGTAGCGCTCGCCCTCATGGCCAAATGGCGTGTGTCCGATATCATGGCCCAGGGCGATCGCCTCGATAAGATCTTCATTGAGCCTTAGAAATCGTCCGATGGTGCGTGCGATCTTTGATACCAACTGCACATGCAGCACGCGGTGGGTAATGTGATCGTTGGGGATCAGGTAGAAAACCTGAGTTTTGTCGATATAACGGGTGTACGCCCGACTATGCAGAATCCGGTCTGCATCCAGGGAAAATGCCTGGCGGTAACCGGCCGCCGAGTCGACGACCGGATGGCGGCGGACGCCCGAATCACTGAAGGTGGCCGATGGTGAAAAAATTTCCCGTTCGCGTTGGTTCAAGGTTGCTTTGAGGTCATCCAGTATTGCCGGCGTTGTGAAAGCATCAAATTTGTCCATTGTCGATCATCCGCTCCATTATCTTAAAATAGTCGATTCCGGCCGCCCGGAAACCTTCGCGACCATATTTCATGTTGGCTTCCAGAATCGAATATTGCCCGTCGTGACAGCAGATGTCCATACCCACGTCGTCCCACCCGCAGGCGTTCGCCGCCCTCCGGGCCAAATCGACGGCTGCCTCGGGAACCGGATCCAGGCTGATGCGCCCTCCCCTGGCGACATTGGTTCGAAATTCCCCTTTTTTGGCAATCCGCCAGTAAGAATGGACCACCACCCCACCGATCACTACCACCCGGATATCCCTGTCAATGGGAAGATACTGCTGAATATAGGCCACGTGGCGCGCTTGGGTGTAGGCGTCCAGATCGGCCTTGTTTTCGATCAGGAACACGCCCCGTCCCATGGCGGAGCCGCGCGGCTCTTTGGCAATGCACGGAAAGGAGAAGTAGTCCCCGATGGCGGACTTTTGTCGGTTGCCATAAAATACGCGGGTTCGGGGATGTGGCAGACCGGCAATCTGAAACAGGGCACTCTGTTTGATTTTATCCTGAACACATTTGTAGGTATGATAACTGGGAAAGGTCGGTTTCCCAACGGCATCGAACAGATCGGCATAAAATGCCGTGGGATAATAGATTTTGCCGGCATCTCGGATCCACTGCCTTTCCTTTTGGCTGTAATCCGTGAAGTTGGGTCGGACCCCGATGCAGTGAACATTAGGGCATCGGCGCAACCGGGCTTCCAATGCCAGTACCTGCCGCGGCATGGTTAAAGACCGCCGGCAATGGCCTGAACGCCGTCGTCCAGGGTTTTCACGCAAGGCCCTGCGTGGCTTCTGGCTGCAGTCGGCGGTCGTGTATCGCAGGCCCCGGGCACCGGCGTCATCCGGCGAAAACGGCAGTATCGACCCGGTTTACCCCATGTTGCACCCACAGCAAAATACATGCTGGACCTCACGATGACGGCGGAGGGAGCCTGAAGAGCGCTTCATCGAAGCGGGCATTGGCCTCATAGCGATCGAGCGAAACCGAAGCCCGCTCTCCGGCTGCGCCGGACAACTCAAGTCGCCTGGGCAGGAAAAATCGGTCGATCATCTGCCGTCCGATTACCGTAAGCGTCCAGACCGGATTCCGACGGGTATCGTACCAGACCGACTGCACCGGCCAGAGGGAATCGTCCAGAGTGATTCGCTGACGGAGCCTGCCCCATCTGTCGACCAGATCCACCTGGGGGTTGATGCCGTGGGCATCGGGACTTAGACGGGGCGACAATTCAGCCTCCACGGGAATCCGCCCCACCAGCATCTCCAGCATGTCGCCCACGGTGATGTCTATTCGTATCATGCGCTGCAGACTGCCGCTGCCGAATCGCCATATATGGTATTCACCGGAGGGGTGCAAGACCAGGAAGAAGTGTTTACCGTCGCTGGCAACGCTGCCGGCCGACCCGCCGAAGGGTGCAAACATGTCTATTCGCAGGCGATCGGTTAACTGACCTGCCATGGCTGCGCGGAAGGATTGCCCCGGACCGCCTGGACCGGAAAGGGTCAGCCTGCCCACGCATTTGAATCGGGTCAGACCGGCGTTGGTTTGTTTCAGCCCGGCGATCAGCTCCTCGGCCACAGGGTCGCGCTGGTGGTCGCGTGGATAAAAACGGGTACATGCGGTTGGCATGGATGCCGACAGGATCAGGGCAATCGCCGCCCATCTCCTTATAAAGGCGCATCTGCGATCGGACGGCGGTCGGTGACGAAGATGGCCAGACACGGTTGTCACAGTTCCAGCAGCCGGATTTTGTTTTCCACGGCCGTTTTGTCGGTGTGCCCGTTTTCAATGGCGCGGCGATAGCTTTGCAAGGCTTTTTCGGCCATGCCTAGTTGGGTGTATACATCCCCCAGATGTTCCTGAACGATTGGATCATCAGGGACCAGACTGGCGGCTTGCTCCAAAAGCGGCATGGCCTTATCATATTCCCCGCGTTTATAGTGAACCCAGGCAAGACTGTCGGTGATGTAACCGTCACCGGGCTTGTGTGCCAACGCTTTGCGAATCAACTGCTCCGCTTCATCCAGGTTGATGCCCATGTCGGCATAGGTATATCCAAGATAATTCAGGGCATTGGCGTTGTCCGGTTCAATCCCGATGACCTGTTTCATCGTGGCAATGCAATCTTCTTTTTTTCCCCATTTGTCGTAAACCACCCCCAACCGGAAATAAAGGCGTCCGTTTTCCGGGTTCAGTTCAATGCCGTCTTTAAGTGCCTGTTCAGCCGCTTCGTATTCCTCCACCTGCTCATAAAACGATCCCAGATAGAGGCGAAATTCCTGGTTTTTGGGATCCTTTTGTATGGTTTCCAGGAGGAAATCGATGGCTGTCTGAAGCTGCTCCATCTCCTGGTATAGCAGGGCCGCGTGGACCGCTGCGTTCTGGAAGAAACGCGATTCAGGGGCCACCTTTTTCAACCGCTCGATGGCCGCATCCTTTTTTCCCATGCCATCCAGGGCCACACCGGCCAGATAATTGAGGTCCGAACTGTCCGGTAAGTCCTTAATCATCCCCTGGATGATAATATTTGCCGCTTCATAATCCCTGGCATCAAGGTAGTTCTTAACCAGGATCCGGATGATTTCCTGATCTTCCAGACTCATTTGTCCCAGTGATGAGAAAATCTGCTGGGCTTTTTTCTTCAATCCCTGCCGATAGTACGCATGACCCAGGGCCATGCGCGCCTGGATATTGTCGGGATCATGTTTTAGAATGTCGTTATATACCGATGCGGCCCGCGCGTATTTTTTGTCGCCTTCATACAAAGCCCCCAGTTCAAAACGAGATTCAAGCAAGTCGGGCTCCAGCACCAGCGTTTTTTCAAAATATGCCTGAGCCGCCTCGGTATCACCGCCAATGGCACTGATACGGCCCAGAAAAAAATACCCGGCATAGGATCCCGGAAAAGAATCGACCAGTTTTTGATATACGGATTTGGCAGCCTCCCAGTTTTCCTGGTCCATATAAATACCCCCCAATTGCAGATAAATATCCTGTTGGGACGGGTTCAGGGCAATGACGCGCGAAAACGCGTCAATGGCCTTGGGTTGATCGTTGACACTCTGGTGAATCCGACCGGCCAGAATCAAGGTTTCCAAATCATCCGGATGATTGGCCAGGATGTTGTCCAAAAGAGCGATGGCTTTGGATGTATCTTTTTTCATCAGCCACAGACCCGCCAGTTCACGCCGCAGATAGACCGAAGCCGGGTCCAGTGCCAGCGCTTGTTGCATGACCTCGATGGCAGCATCCAGATTTCCTTTCCGAAGGTTCAGATGCGCCTCGGAAAACAGGTAATAGGCATTGACCGGCCGGTCCCGGGCTTCGGTTACCGGTTTGCGATTCGACACCGGGGTACGGATTCCAGTGAGGGTGCAAGCGCTGATAAACATCATACAAAAGATTATGAATAAGTATGTAACACCCTGTATTTTCATTTTTTATACTTTCTGGAAAATAACCTGACCGGGCAGACAGCCGGACCGTATGGTCAAGGATATGGGGTTGAAGCCGGGCAGCCGTGTTGGCATCAGGAACGATCAGGAGACACCTTCGGTGTAGGATTCAAAGTCTGGAATTTCCTTTTTAAAGTAGTCTCTCATCTTCTTGACGACATTTTTTTCGACCTGTCTCACCCGCTCACGGGATATGCCGTATTTATCGCCGATCTCCTGCAGGGTTACCGGACTGTCAGAGAAGATCCGTTTGTCGAATATCTCCAATTCACGGTCGGTCATCTGGGTCCTGAATTCCGCGATTTTTTCGTTAAGCAGCGATTCCATCTCCTTTTTGGCCACCGCCTCCTCGGCAGATTCGGATTCCGTACTCATGAATTCGATCCGCTCGGTATCGGAATCTTCCTTAAGCGGTGCATCCAGGGAGATGTCCCAACCGTCCAGACGTTGATCCATGTCCACAATTTCACGCTCGGAAACACCCAACCGTTGGGAGAGCAGTTTGGGCTTGGGATCGAAGCCCTCTTCGATAAGTTTCTGTTTTTCTTTCTTTAACTTGAAAAAAAGTTTGCGCTGCCCCTGGGTTGTGCCAATTTTAACCAGGCGCCAATTGTCCATAATGAATTTGAGGATATATGCTTTTATCCAGAAGGAGGCGTAATAGGAAAATTTGACATTTTTGTACGGGTCAAATTTTTTCACTGCCTGCATTAAACCGATATTGCCTTCCTGAATCAAATCCAGCAAATTCTGCATCCATACACGCTGAAATTCGAGCGCAATTTTCACAACCAGGCGCAGGTTTGAAGTAACCAGGCGGTAGGCGGCATCGTGGTCGCCCTGTTCCTGTACCCGTTTGCCTAGCGAAACCTCTTCCTCCCGCGTCAACAGATTGTACCTGCTGATCTCAGAAAGATAACGCTGAAGCGGGTCATACTTGACCAGGGATTTATCACTGAGACGCGTCTTTATCCCTGCACTGTTATGTTTTTCCGAACTGCCGGTTGATTTTTTTTTATCCGTTTTCATTCCCCTACCCGGATTGTTGGAATGTTGGAAGATCGGTAATGGCGGCTGTCAGCTGTTGTACAGTCCTTTTTTGTATGGACTTTTTACCGCCATTATGTTAGGGACGCCATTTGTTTCAGCGCCTGTAGCTCAGTTGGATAGAGCAACGGACTTCTAATCCGTAGGCCGCAGGTTCGAATCCTGCCAGGCGCGCCAAATATCAGATTGCCTCAAATTTTTCATGAGCCTCCGCGATAACATCCCGGAGGCTTCTGCTTTTTAAATGCCGGCATTGGACCGAGGCGCGAGGCGATGCGGTCTTGGACTGAACCCAAGGCCAGCATCACCGCATGGCCACGATCCCATTATCGTCACAATCTAGCTTTTTAACATCATTTTCAGGATTTCACAATCCGTACTGGCGTCTTATTGATACCAGCGGCTGGGGCAGGCCCGTATAGGGGCAATGTAGCATCACCCCCTTACCGGCAGATGATCGTTTAATTACCAAATGGTAATATGCCGGCGGGTTAAAAAGGAGTGGGTGCGGTGGATCGCCATTTACAGCCGGTGGTGGCGCAACCGCTTTGACACTGCGGAATGTAAACACGTGGTCCCTCCGGTTGGAAGGCAAAGGTGTGTCCGATGGCGACGGTGATTGCGACCGTGCGGGTTTATTCCACGGGTCTGAGTTTAAGGATATTTTTGGCCCGCTCGATCAGTTGCTCTCCTTTAAACGGCTTGACGATATAATCCTTGACCCCCATTTTAACGATCTGCATGACATTTTCCTTGCCCGATTCGGCGGTAAGCATGATCACGGGGATATCTTTTAAATCGCTTTCCGCTTTGAGTTTGCCGAGCATCTCGATGCCCGTCATTACCGGCATGGTGATATCGAGGATTATCAGATCCGGCATCTCCTTGGCGGCGATAGCCAGGCCTTCCACCCCGTTTTCGCCTTCATAAAGTTCGCAATTATAAGGTTTAAAGGCCTTTTTGACGATCATCCGAATGGTTTTACTGTCATCAACCGTAAGGATCTTGTACGCCATCACTTACCTCCGGGGTTCGATTCCATTTGTTTCAGTTACTTTCGATTTATTAGTATCGGTTTCGCTGTTGGATTCTTTAGCCGATTATAAAAAAACAGGCCCGCCCCCATCCAGAGGACCGCAGGGGGATCGAACAGCCGGCCGTTGGCGTCCAACGGTGTTCAGCCTGCATTCAGCAGTGCATTTATCCGATCCAATTTCATGCCAAAACCATCAATCACACCTTGAATTACCGAGTCCTGCAGGCCCAATGACCGGCCGATAAGCTGATCTTCAGGATAAGACTGGTCATCCACACCCTTGCCGATCTCCAATTTGCGGCACATGGCATCTGCCAGGTGGACGATGGATGCTTCCAAAAAACATCCGTCTGCTTCCAAGGGGTTGTGGTGATACCTGATAATACATTGAAGCGCCGGCGGGAAATGCCACTTTCCGGCCAGCATTGCGCCTACCTCGGCGTGGTCGATTCCCAGGACCTGCTTTTCCGCGACCCTGAAAGAAATGCCATGGGTATCAACACGGTTGAGAATTTGTTCAATTGTCGATTTGACATGCTGGTTCAGCACCAGTTTGCCGATGTCCCGCAGCAGGGAACCGGTAAAACAGAGGCTGTTGTGTTTCAGGCCTTTGATTTGCGCCAGGTCAGTGGCCATGATCGCGGCGGAAACTGCACTTTTCCAAAGCTCCCCGTTAGATAAATCGTACCCATCATGGGATCCATGGAAACTTTCTGCGCAGCTGATCAAAAGAACCAGATCGATGACCTGCCGCATTCCGAGGTAGACAATCGCCTGCCGGGCATCATCGATTTTACCCGGCAGACCGAAATATGCCGAGTTGGCCAGTTTCAATACATTCGCCGTCAATGCCGGTTCGTGGCAAATGATCGTGCTTAGATCGGACATGCCGCAATCGGGGTCATCCAGAAGCGTCATGACTTTTCCAGCTATATCCGAAACCGGTTTTAATTGATCGATCTCTGCAAGGATTGGCGCTAGCATAGACATGGTTTACTGCTTCACTTTCCGCGACCAGGTGCCCCTGTTCCCGGTTTGGGGCCCTGCGCCTCAGGCATCGCCTCGCCCGCGTTGGGGGTACCGACCTGGTGGGTCAACAATTCTTGGAGTCTGGCCGCTTGTTCCCCATCAAGATCCTTAAATTGAAGAATATGGGTATGGTTTTGGGGGATTAGGTGCGTGTCCCCGTCCGCAGATCTTGCCGGAACACGTACAAAAGGAATGTTGTGAAGATAGATGCCCTGCTCCGCCATCAGCAGATCGAGTTCTAAATGATCGTCATCGGGTACAACACGGGTGGTGCTGTCGAAGGCAACCCCACCCAAACCCACGTCTTTGATCTGTCCCATGACTTCCGGTTCGGATTTGTATAGGACCATGGCAATCTCCCCGATACTCATTAGCGAATGGTTGCGCAGCCGATCCAATTCATTTCTTAAAATGACAAATGCGCCGCGAGGCATGCAATAACGCTTATGTGCTCGACGTTCAACCAAGGCGTCCCCCTAAACGTAGTCTTTTGGGTTTTGAATTCCCAATTTATGTAAGCAAGAATTTTGCCAGGCCACCTTCACACGATGGTAGACAGTAATACGGTTACATTGTCTTTTCCACCGGCTTGCTTGGCCAGTCGGATCAGCGCTGCGGTCTTTTCACGCAGACTTCCTTCTGCGCGCAGTGCGGCCAGCACGGCGATCTCCTCGATCATATCGGTAAGTCCGTCGCTGCAGAGCAGGAACAGGTCGCCGGGATTTTTCTTCCCTTTCAGGATGTCCAGGGCAACGCTGGCGTTGACACCGACGGCCCTGAGGATCACGTTGCGCATGGCGTGGTGCCGCGCTTCTTCCGGACTGATGAGTCCTTGGTCCAGTTGTTCCTGAACCAGCGAGTGGTCTTTGGTCAGTTGTTTGAGGGTGTTGTTTTTCAGCCGGTAGGTTCTGGAGTCGCCCACATGGCCAATGATGAAACTATTTTTGGAAAACGCCAACAACTCAGCGGTGCATCCCATGCCCTGGTCATGGGGGTTGCGGCCGACGTGCTTGAGGATTTTTTCGTTAGCCAGCTTAAAGGTGGTCTGCACGCGTGCGATGGTGTTTTCTTCGGACAATCCGTCATGACCGGCAAACACCGCTTTTGCCGTATCGGCAAATATTTGACTGGCCACCTCCCCGGCGGCGGCTCCGCCCATGCCATCGGCAACCAGGCAATATTGTCCTGCTTCACTGATAAAAAATATATCCTCATTATTGGTGCGGACATTGCCCACATCCGTGGCACCGTGATAAATGACCATCGACGAGTCCTGTGACACCGTTATTTTACCTTTCTCATCTTTCGGTTGGCGGAAAAATCGGTCCGTGATGATTGGGTGCTGACAAAATTACATCTTGGGGGCCGCCGTTGACTGGCTTGAGGCGCCAGGCTCCGGTTCCGGCTTCTCAAAGTTGGTCCGCATGAACATTGCCAGGTCGGAAGCATCGTAAGTGATTCCCAGATGATTTTTAAGCTTAAACAGATCATCGTGCAGTTCCTGGGCGCTCTGGTACCGTCTCACGGTTGATTTTTCCAGGCACTTCATAACGATGTCGTTCAACCCCTGGGGGATATCGGGTCTTTGATCGATAATCGGTGCTATGGTCATCTGCGGGATGGTTCGGATGGCTTCAATATCGTTGGCGAATCGATAGAGCCGACTGCCCGAAAGAATCTCATAAAAAACCAGCCCGAGCGCATAGATGTCAATCTGATGATTGACCGCCTGCCCCATGGCCTGCTCGGGGGAAAGGTAGGAAAGCTTTCCCTTGATGACGCCGGCCTGGGTCAACGACGGTTCAGATGTGGCCTTGGATATGCCGAAGTCGCTGAGTTTGACTTCACCGTTCAGGGAGATAAGTATATTCTGGGGGCTGATATCCCGATGGACGATGTTCAGCGGCTTGCCGGTCTTGTCGTCTTTACGGGAGTGGGAGTACTGCAGGCCATTGCTGATTTTCAGAACCAGAAACACGGCCATATCCACCGGCAGGCCCTTTTTCAAAAAACCCATGACTTCTGCCAGGTTCTTGCCGTTGACATACTCCATGGCGATAAAATAGGCATTCTGAATTTTCCCAAAATCGGCGATTTGGACCACATTGGGGTGCTGCAGAAGTGCGGCCAGTCGAGCCTCTCGGATAAACATATCAATAAAGTCGCGGTTGTCAGCCAGATGGGGCAGCACCTTTTTTACTGCAACCGTCTTTCGAAAACCGTCTTCCCGAAGGTAATCGGCCAGATAGAGTTCGGCCATGCCCCCTTGAGCAATCTTTCGGGTTAACAGATATGGCCCGATCCGGGTCATGCCTGCCATGGCTTTTTGCCGCTCCATCTTCCGACTTTCAAGGGTTCGCTCCAGCAGGAAAAGCAAGCCGGCGGTGAGGGCCAGGCTGGAAATCAGAAACAACACCATGAACAGTTGGTGGGATTTGACTGTCGATGCCAGCCTTTGCCCCCCCCAGGCAATGGATACCTTTCCGATTTTGACCCCGGAATAGGTAACGTCGCTTTTAAAAACCATGACCGGGTCCTGAGCATCAGTCTTTCCCGAAGCGATTTTAACGCCGTTGATGGTGTCGACAACGGTTTCCGCGTTCACAGGTTCCAACTGGCGGTTGATTTTAATCGGATTCGAATGGGCAAGGACCCTGTCCTGATGATCAAGAACTGCGGCGAAAAGGATTTCAGGGTTTTTCATCACCTCACGGATGGCTACATTTAAAGAGAGGATGTCAGTTGCCAGAATAGAGGCGCCACTCTTGTCAGCCAAACCCAGAGCCTGATCAACCCCCTTGCTGAAAAAAGCCTTTTCCGCTGTGGCTGTTTTACCCTGAAGGGTGAAAAAAACGATCAGATTGATAAGCAGCCAGACGACCACGCCCACAGCGACGTGTCTTTTCATCGCAGAGCCGGACATGAAAGACTTGACCTTCCCGCTGACGGAATGGATGGTTATGGCTGACAGTTGTTTCATCCACATCATTGTCGTCGATGCTTTCTCACCTGCAGGCATGTGCACACTCCTTCGGGTCCGGTTGACCGGCTGGCATAAAAACGATCCAGCAGTTGAGCCGTGGGGTTAGGGAGGCGTCTCAATCACCAGCCAATTTTTTGATGATGTCTGCGCATCGGTGGATCATTTGCCGACGAAGCCACCCCAGATCTTCCCGGCGAGATATTTCGCGAAGGTTCACCCCGCGGGCGAAGCGCAGCTCCGTCGCCCCTATTTTTTCAGTCGCCATCCGAACGACCGGATATCGGTCCAGGTTGGCCTCGAGCAGAAAAGAGTGGTTCAGCGGTTTGTGGCTGCCGCAAACCGGACAAATCACTTCCCGGCCGTCGGCCGGGATGCCATTTTTACCTGTCCACCGGTGGATTCGCTCGGACAAGGCCGATTTTAACGGATACAGGCCGTTGAAATCGATCAACAGCAGCACAAAAACGATCAGCATGAAACTGATCAGGGCTGTGAGCACAAATGCCGTAATCAGTCCGTCCGGGCTTTTGGCCTCGATTGCCAGAAACACCTCGCCGATCTTCGTACCGGCATAGCTGATGTCGTTTGAAAAGCAGACTGCCCGGGTGCCGTCGGCCAGTTCATGGAGCCAATAACTGACGCCGTTTTTCATCTTTGATGATTGGGACGACACGGCCAGCGGTTGGTCCGGATTGGTGAAGGCGATGATCTTATTTTTGTGATCAATGATGGAAACATTGACCACCCCATTAATCGTGGAGATATCCTGAACCAGACGCGTCAGTGCGCGCACGTCCCGCTCAAGAAGGGGCAGTCCGGCTTGCTGGGCGCTGGCGTTGGCGGCTTTAATCCCGGTGGCGGTTGCCTGTTCCACCAGGCTCCTTTCCTGGGCGGCAATGAACAGGTATATGAAGACAACCACCACCCACCAGATAAACAGGCAAGTCAACCAGCGGGTCTTTTTGATCCGTCCGGATTTGGCAACAGGCTTCATGTCAGCTTTCCTTGAACTTGTGGTCAATGCATGCAGCCCATATCGGGCAACGTTTCTGGGCCTGGAAATGCTGACCCGCGGCGTGCCATGACGGGCAAACACGGCACCACCGGCCAATCCAGCCAATGGTGTTAAAATTATTATGATACCAATGGATTGTCAAGCAGCTTCTCCGGTTAAAGGGTCAAGCCACGCCGGCCGTGACCCGCGTCGCGCATGCCGGCGGCGAAAATTAAATTCTACCCGAAGACAGCTTGGCGTTGGCCCATCCAATACCGTGGGGCAGGAATTTAAGCTTGCCGGCGGCTATTGAATTTAAAAGGCCGCTATGGTAGGTAAGACAACGTTTTTCTTGAAAGATGGAACGGCGCGGGTCCATTTCGATTGCAGCGCTGGTTCGCGCGGTTGTTCGCAGTTGGCAGCGGAGTTATTGGCCATGGCCCTGTTTGGTTTGCGTTCACATCTCAGCTGTGCCGGCTTTTCCCTCCGCCTGATCGTACTGACCTTTTTTCTGGGCTGTGCCCACCCAAGCGCCATGTTGCCGCCTGTGCAGCGAGATGTATACCGTTCCAGTGAACGGATCCTGCACCGGATCAAGCCCGGTGATACACCCGCGATGCTGGCACAAAAGTATCTGGGGGCCGCGCGGCTGGCCTGGATGGTGGAAGATGCGAATCCCAAGGACGCTTTTAGGCCCGATCGCTTTGCGGTCATTCCCCTGAAGATTAACAATCGTGCCGGCATTACGGACCAGGGATACCAGACGGTTCCCATTTTGTGTTATCACCGCTTCGCTCCGTCTTGTGATTCACCCCTTTGCATGCCTGCCGGCATATTTGAAAAACAGCTTCGTTATCTTAAAGAAAACGGTTACCGGGTGATCGGGCCCGAAGAACTGGTCGAATTTCTGGATTACCGCAAGGCGATACCGCAAAATGCAGTCATGATTTCCATCGACGATGGTTACCGTTCGGTATATGATGTGGCTTACCCACTATTGAAAAAATATGGATTCACGGCCACACTGTTCATCTACGTTGATTACGTGGGTGTTTCCAGCCAGGCCATCACCTGGCAACAGCTGCGGGAATTGAAACGGGAGGGATTCTACATCGGCTCGCACTCAGTGGCCCACAGCGATCTTTCCCAACGGCAGAAAGATGAGGATGACACTGCTTATGTGGCTCGACTGAAAAGAGAGATTTTTCGATCCAAGCAGATCATCGATGAAAAACTGAACCAGGACACACTGATTTTCTCTTACCCTTTCGGCAGACACAACCCGACGGTAGCATCACTGACACGCCAAGCCGGATATAGAATTGCCGTGACCGTAGACCGAGGTAGCAACCCCTTTTTCGCTGACCCCTTGCGATTGCGACGCGATCAGATTTTAAAGCGGGACATGGACCGTTTTGCCTCCCGTTTAAAAACCTTTACCAACTTTCCGTTACAGTGAGAATATCATGAAACACAAACACATATGCGCCGGGATGGGGTTGATTCTGATGGTTCTATGGAGTTGTCAGCCGTTCCGTGCTCCCCGGGAGATGAGCAAGCAGGCCAAGACCTACATCGAACAGGCCCAGGCCTATGAAAGTCAGGGCAATCCGGTGGAAGCCCTTGAACAGTTCAAACTGGCCCAGACGATCGACCCGCAGGAACCGATCGTGATCGAAAGCATCACCCGTCTTGAAAAGCAACTGGATGATCTTGCCGAGACTCACTATCAAAACGGCCTGCGATACAGAGACAAGGGCAGATGGGAGTTGGCCAAAAAGGAGTTTCTCAACACACTCCGCTATCGACCGGAACATGAAAAAGCTGCCGCCATGCTTCAGCAGCGCCACCCGGCGGAGGCGACCAAGTACATCACCCATGAAATCGGGCCCGGTGAAAGTGTTTCCAAGCTGGCACTCAAGTATTACGGCGATTACAAGAAATATCACCATATCGCCAATTTCAACAACATGTCAGATGCGACCCAGGTGAAGGTGGGCCAGAGGATACTGATTCCGGCCATTGACGGCGTGGACATTGACGACCTGATGCGGATCAGCACCGGCTCCCCCGTGCAGCCGCCATCGGAAAAAGCGGAATTTAGCGTGCATCAAATCAAGCCAGGCGAAAGCCTGTCCAGGGTTGCCGAAATTTATTACGGCGATGCCAAGCTGTTTCGGGTAATCGCCGCATACAACGGCATCTCGGATCCAACCAGCGTCAAGGTGGGACAGAAGGTCAATGTGCCGCGACTGGATCAAATGGCATCGTCAGGGTTGACCACCGCAGCCAAGCCGGCGCAAGCACACCCTTATACCCCGGAGGCGGATGAAGCAGAAGCCGCTGCCGACAGGTCAGAACCACAAACGCAAACAGGGCAGCCGGATGCGAATGGACCGGTCGATCAGGTGGCGCAGTATCGCGAGACAGGCATTGCCCTGTTCAATGAGAAGAAATATGATGACGCCATCCTCGAATTGAAAAAAGTACTCAGCGCCTCCCCGGAGGATGCTGATGCCATCGGCTATGTCTCCCGGGCATACGTTGAACTGGGCAGAGGGCATCTCACGGCGAATCGGTTCAATGAGGCCAAAACCGCATTCACCACGGCCCTTGATTTCGACGACGACTGCCGGGAGTGTGTTGACCTGCTGGATCAGTGCCGCGAAATTGAAGCCGAATTCTTGGGAAAAGAAGGCCAAGGCTACCTTCAGAAAAATCAGATCGACAAGGCCATATCCACACTCGAACGGGCCGTGGCGTTGAATCCGGATGACGGGGCGACAACAGCGCTGCTGTTTCAGACCCTCTTCCAAAAGGCCCTTGTCCTTTATAACCAGAATGATTACCTGGCAGCCAAAACCGGTTTTACAAAAGCTGCCGCCGTCAAACCGGATTGCAGCGAATGCAAGCAGTACATAGAAGCCAGCCTTCAAGAATACAAGGCCTTTCACTATAACGAAGGCATTGTCTTTTTTGGTCAGCAAGATCTGAAAAAGGCCATTTCAGCGTGGGAAAAAGTCGCTGCGGTGGATCCCGGCTACAAGGACGTTCAACAGAACCTGAGAAAGGCAACCCTGTTGAACGAAAATCTGGAACGGATAAGAAAAAGCACCGCTGAATGAGGCCGATAAGGATGAAAACCCCTTGACATCAGCCACGCCTTTGCGACTATAGTCGGCTGAAATTGAAGCCACCCCGCGGCCAGCCGCAGGGAATGTTTTGCCTATAGCGGCAGTGCTGCGCAGCACCGCAAGGATACACAGTCGTTTTTCAGTTCGCTGGCCAACCCCGCCGCAAGCGGCAGGGAGTGAGCTCGGTGTCGCGGTTCAAGGCCGCCGCGTCGTGTGAAAGCGTAACCCAGAACCGATACATGCGGGTGGGACAACATGCCCCAAATACCGAACATCACCGTCCAACTGGTTCATATCCAGGGCCCAATGAAAGGGCAGATCCAGGATTTTACCCAATTTCCCGTTCAAATTGGTCGCCACTCCTCGTGCCAGGTCCGTTTCGAGAAAGACCTGACAACGATTTCCAGACGGCATGCACGGATTGAACGACAAGGCAACCGGTTCCGCATTGTCGATTCAAGCACCAACGGCACCTACATCAACGGAAAACGAATTGCCGACGTTTACCTGCGGGACGGCGATGTGATCACCTTTTCCGAAAGTGGTCCCAAGGCCAGCTTTTTAACGAAAATTGAAGCGCTCGATGCACCCATGCCCACCGCCCCGTCGATAAAAACAGCGCAACCGGCGGCACCGATTCAACCGCAGATGTCATCGCCTGCTGGTGTGCCTCAACAGATGGCTGAGGCAGCCCATCCAGCGCCGCCGCACCCCAGTCCGAATGAACCCGGACTGACGGTGGGACCGGACCTGGACGTTCCGGTGGTCAGCACCAACGCACCGCTGGTGATTCAGTTCGGTCCGACCCTTCAATCCTATAACCTTTTGCCGGTGACCGTCGGCACCGATCCGGCGTGTGATTTCGTGATCGCCAACAGCGTGCTCTCCGGACGCCACCTGCAGATATTTTTTAACGACAACGATTACTATGCCAAGGATCTGACGGGAAGGAAAATGATCACCATCAATGGGCGCCCGGTTGGAACCCAAGCGGTACTGGCCCAGGGGGCTGAATTGTCGCTTTCCGACCACGGACCCAAATTCCGGTTCCTTGGTGGTGGCCGGCTGGCGGAGTTACCGGATGTGGTATCGGAACCCCTGGAAAAAACCGATGCCGACCCCAATCTTCAGGGATCGGACAGGGGTCTGCCAACGGCTGAAAAAAAGGGTAGAAAGGCCAACTCCCTGTTTAAAAACTTCTTCAGTTAACCCCTGGGAAACCGGCGGTGGTGCCAAGGATGTCCACATCGACAAAGCGCGCCGGCCCTCCTGCCCCCGGTTGAATGCGTCCCGATCCGAAAAGGGCCGCCCAAAGCCTTCCACGCGCTTATTTGTCTCTTGAACTATGGCGAAACGATCACCTTGGTCTGGCTGGGAGCCACCTGGGCCCCTGCCGGCATGTTGGCATTCATGCCGTTGTGGCTGGACATGGAGGTCAGGTGTACGCAGGGATGGCCCTGGATTTTAACTTTGGCGCTACCCTTTTTATAGGTCACTTTGCCCATGTTCATTCCTGACATCACCCCCTTGTTCACACCGGCCTCATCGCCCATGGAACGAGAGATTTCCGATTTTGTGGTCACCACCGGTTTACCCGCAAATTTCACTCTGGTCGCCGTTTTTTTGGCCTGGTTGACCATGCCGGTGTTGGGGTATGGTATGGGTACCGGACTCGGTGACGGGGGCGCCGGGGTCAGACAGGTGTCAGGTATCGCAAAGGTGTTGCCGCCCTGGGTGGTCGAAGCTGGAAATATGGCTGGCATGGCCGATCTCCTGAAATTACGGAGTTAAAAACAGATCGTGACAATAACATGTTGACTCAACCCAGATGTATCTTTTCCGCTTTTATCTTGAAATCCTGTTCCGATTTCATGATCGTTTTCTGAGCTTTCATGTGACTTGTTTTTTCTATCAGCGTCCGTTGACGCCCCGCCTTCAACTGGCTCAATTCCGATACCGTCCGGTATACGTTTTTCGCTTTGGTCATCACCGTATCAGCGACGGATTCAAATTTGCGGGAAATGGATTGAATGTTGCCGAATCTTCCTATCAGCTGCTTGCCTGCGATCCGGGTCTCCTGCAGAAAAAGCTGGGCGCGCTGCGCAATCAGTTCCATTACCGGTGAAGCCAGCTGCAGCTTTCTGGCATTCATGGCGATGACCGGCCCGGCGCCACCATTGGGATCCCGAACACCCATATGGATATCGTTTCTGGCGTTCACAGCCACATGGTCGCCATCCATGTGGATATCCTTGGCGGAATGAAAAACAATGCTGCCATTGGTCGCAGTGAATTCCAAATTACCCGACGCCACATTGACTTTTACGGTTCCAGTCGGGGAATGGTAATCTATCAGCAGTTCATTTTCCTTTGAATACAACTTCAAGGATTCATCGGCCAAAGAGCGGTCGACCCGGGCATAGGCCCCATTGGCCAGTCGGATCTGTTCTGATCGGCTCGTGTTTCCGGTTTTACATGACAACACGCCGACAATATACGCGCGACCGCTGCCGTCGGTCATGGTCAGGACTTCATCACCGGGTTCAAGCTCCGGACGCGGAAGAACCGCCAGGCGGGCATCTCTGTCTATCGATCCGCCCGGCCGGCATACGCGAATGTTGCCATGCGGATCGCAATTTCCCATTACAATGGCGGGTTCGATGGCTGTGGCCATGGCGGGCAGTGAAACGATCGTCGCGGTATGTGGCATTTTGTTTCTCCTTAAAAGCGCGTATCCCACCAGTGCAGCGGGTTGGCTGAACGGAATTAGGCACTATGTCTGCGGAACCGGGGGTGTCCACAGTTCAGCCTCAGCCCGGTCCTTGTCGGTGTTTTCAACCAACTTCCGGTTGGCTCCCCGCCAACGGGCACCCCGATCATTGATCATGTGAAGCGTTGCCTGGAGCAAATTGGCGTGGGACAAATCGGCATCCTGCAGAATCGCATATGAAAAATCGCCGTAGGGTGCTGATGCGTGCCTAAAACTGGCCCGAACGAGGTTAGACCGGGTGAACTCGACCCGGTCCATTCGTGCAGCATCGAAAACCGCGTCAGCGGCAGTCGCATCGGCGAAACAGGCGCATCTTAAGTCGGCCGCCTGAAATGCGGTGCCCAACAAAATGGCTTCCGAGAAATTCGCCGTGTGGCAATTGGCTTGTTTCAGGCTCCCACCGGACAGATCGGACTTGGTGAAGTTGACCTGTCTGCAGTTGGCCTTGTCAAGTATGGTGTTGTTCAGGTTGCTGTTTTCGAAATCGCAGTCGGTAAAATCGCACCCTGACAGGTCCATACCTTCAAAGCGGGCATTTTTCATTTCACAGGTATTCATGATCGTTGCTGATAAAATTACCCGTGTAAAATCGACCGCCTCGAAATCAGTGCCTCTGATTTTAGATCCGCTAATGTTCATTCCTTCAAAATTGCACTGGCCCATGTCACACCCATCAAGAACGGCGCCAGTAAAATTGGCATCTTTTAGGCGCGCTTTTGTAAACACTGCATCTGCGATAAGCGATCGCGAAAAATTGGCGCCAGTGAGATCCGCCCCGGAAAAATCGGTGTCATTCAGCTGGCAGCCGACAAATTTGGCATTTTGTAGGTCTGCCCCCGAAAAATCGGCGGCGGACAGATCCATTCCGCTGAAATCGATTCCGGAAAGTCGGCAATTGGTAACGGAAATATTTTCAAGGCTGGATTTAGAAAAACTGGCGTTGGTCAGATCCGAGTCTGCAAACACGGCATCGGTCAGGTTGCGATAGGACAGGTCGATGCCGGTTAGGTTGCACGCGAAGAACTGGCACCGCTGCATATTGGCAGGCAGTTGTTTTACCTGCCGCAGATCCGTATTCTGAAAGACCACTCCCTGGAAGTTGGAACTGCCAAAATCGCATCCTTCCAATTGGCAAGCGATGATCTGGCTATCCGTCATATGCGATGTCGTAAAGCAGGTATCGGTCAGGTTGGAATGGTCAAAAACGGTTTGATTGAGGCAAGCACGGCTGAAATCGGTGGCAGACAAATCACATTGGGAAAAGCGGCTGTCTTCGAGATTGGCTTCAAAAAATGTGGCCTGTTTCAGCATCGTTTTCTCAAATTCACAGCGTTGGCCGGAAGCGCCAGAAAAATCCGCATGGCTGAAGTTGCTGACCCCTTCATTGAAACCCAGAATGCCGAGGTCTTTAAGCTGATCCATGGCAAACCCAGGCAGTTCCAAGTGTTCAAATGAAACCATCACCTGGGATGAGTCCTCCACAGGAACGGTATCTGAAAAAGCCACCATCCCGGTAAGGACGCCCCGTTTAAAATTGACGTGGCGTGCGATGGTGTTGACAACAACGGCACCTGAGAGATCGGCCCCGGAGAAGTTTGCTCCATCGAGCACGCATTTGTTGAAAAGGATATCTGGAAGTTGGGCATTGGATAAATCGATATTCGACAGGTCACAGGCGTTGAATTTGGTACCCAGCAGCTGTGCTTTTTCCAGGTGCAACCCGGCAAGCGTCTCTTCGGAAAAGAGCACCCCGTCGACTGCCTTTCCCGCTTTTAGCTGCTCCAACAATGCTTCAAATTCAGGGATACCGTCCATTGTCACCCTGTTCAACGTTTAACGAGTTTGGTCATCTTGAGGTTGGCACCTTCAAACTGCGTACCGTCAACAAGCGCATTTAAAAATTCTGATCCGTACAGATTGGCCTGTCGGCAATCGCAGCGGGATAAGTCCGCTTTTTCAAAACTGTTCTCAAGGCAATTGGCCAGAATCAGGTCCGCCTTCTTGAGGATTGCCTTATCGAACCGGGCGTATTTCATGTCCACCGCCCGCAGGCGCGCACCGGTCAGGTTGGCCTTGGTGAAGTTCGCGCCTTCCATTTTGGATAACGAGAAGTCAGCATCTCTGAGATCGGCGGCTTCCCATATGGATTCCTTTGCCGATACCTGTTTAAATGAACCGCCGGTAAAGATGCACTTTTCAGACGCCCGCAGCTCGGTGAGGTCGGCGCCATCCATAATCACGCCGGGGCATTTAGCACCGTCCAGGGTTGCTTCTGCCAGATTCGACCCCGACAAATCGGCTTTTGTCAGATTGCTGTCCGAGAAGTCTGCACCGGTCAATGTCGCCTTGACCAAAGTGGCGCCGGTCAGGTCGGCCTCAATGAAACTGGCTCCACCGGCATCCGCCTCCTCGAACCTGGCATCCGTCAACCGTGCACTGTCAAAAACAGCATCTTTTAATATCGCTTTGCACAGATTGGCATGGGAACAATCAGCCTCTGATAAGTCGGCGTCTGTCAACTCGGCTCTTTTAAAACTGGCTCCGGAAAGATTGGCCTTGATAAAAACAGCTCCGGTCAAATCCGCTTTATCAAACCGGGTGTTGGATAGGTCGGCGTTCGAAAAGATGGCCTCCTGCAGGCTGCCACCGCTGAAATCGACACCGGACAGGTCAAGGCCTTCGAGGTCAAGTCCGGCGATATTGTGGGTTGCTTCAAACCGGGCAACAACTGTTTCCCGGGTCATCTCCGCTGCAGGAGCGGCCTCTTGTCCAAACCCAAGTTCATCGAGAATGCGTTTTTCTCTTCCCTTGTCCTCGTCGCTGGGTTGCGGTGGCTTATCCGGATTCATGCCTGAATCAAGCATCGACTGTCTATAAGATGCCTCGGCCGCCGCAAACAACTTGTCGGTATCGTCTTCGATCGCGGGGGCAGGCGCTTCTGGAGGCTCGTCCTCCTCCCACTTTTCATTCTCTTCTTGCAGTCGTTGTTGCAACCGATTTTCATAGTGAGACGTGGATTCGGATTCCTGATCCAATGTTTCCGAGACAATCCAGGTGTGACGTAACGCTTCAAATTCTTCGTCCGCGACCGGTGTCCACCCACGCCATACCAGCACCAGTTTCTCTGCATCCATATCCACCCAAAGTGAATCCAGTTTCATAGGCACTTCGGTAAATGGGTGGGCAGCGCCGGAAACGGTTTCGTCTCTGTTGACAAAACATCGGATGGTTATGCCGGGAAGTTTGGAACGATAGTCAGGGTGGTCTGGATGGAGGTTTTCAAAATATAGCGTCTCGTCCCCGATCAAAAAATCGCTCTGGAGTTCGTCTGGCGACGAATTGAAATACCCCCAATCCATGTTTTCCGCGAACCAGGGCCATCGGGTGTCAAGATATTTCCCCGTGTAGGATCCCAATTTTAATTGGCGCTGATCCCACTCCCTGTGAAGTGGACCGAACCCAGCGGGGTCCAGCCTGGATAACGGCGTGGCCATTTGCTCTCCGGGTCTCATGATATTGGGCAGACGGCGTCTGGCAGTGCCTTTAAGGTCCTTTTGTTTGTCGTATCCCTGTCCCGAGGGATTGTTCTTAAAACCGCTCCCTCCGTAACTGTATTCGTAACGCAGCGGAATTTTATCAAAGGGTTCTGGATCGGTGGCAACCGGGCCGATCCAATGACGGTCTCCATAGACGATTAATGAATGGACCCGGCCACCCACCTGAAAGGTGACCCGGCGAGCGGAAGCCAAGGTGCCTTTAGGCGCATGGCAGTGACCAACCAGACTGAGGTCGGCCCGAGGCTTGAAATATGAAAAATCGGACGCATAACGCGGGCCGCCTTTCATCTCCTCATCGTCTTTATAAAATTCATCACCGGTGGTCATCTGCTGTTCCTGGGAGGCAACCAGGTCGCCGTCCGGCACAAGGTCGAATGTACCTTTGACAATGAGCGTCAGGGAGTGCCCCGGGAATGGAATCCGCCCGGCAATGCAGCCAAAGCTATAAGGGGTATCGTTGATTATTTCCAAAGGGGCAATCCTGTGTTTCTACTCATCGGCAACACCACTGGAAAAGTTACCATGCCGCTGCGACATTTCCGGATGGGCCGCCCGGGGCAGCAAGACCTCAAATGCTTCAGCGAAGTTGCATAATTCGGGCAACAAAGATTCCAACACGGAAGCGGGGATGTACGTCTGCCCGCCGTATTTAAACCTGCACGCGATGCCATGGCGCGAGATATCAAACCGCTGAATGGGACGTGCCCACTTTTTAACGAACCTATCCACGAACTGGAGCGCACTGGACTTTTCTATTAAGGCCGCCGAAATGGCCGGCGTAGCAAAGCGCGTCTTGAAATACTGATCAAAGGCTGCGTTTTCGGTATCGAAGCGAACCATTCCGGTAAATGGGTCGGTATTGTCAGGATCAATCGACGATAAAAACAGATCAGGCGCGGATTTAAAACGAATTTCTATCGTCGCACTGTCGTCCGGTTTGACGGCCACCTGACAGGTCTTGAATACACCGGAGATTTCTCCGATATGGTAATCTAGTTCACCTGGCTTAAAGGCAAGATTCATCTTTTCAGCCAGTCGCGGGTAATCTGCTCTGGCTTCTTTCCAGCCACTTTTGGTCAGATCAATGTAAAACAGTTTCCAAAGCCCCACGTATAGGAGTGAGCCGGCAACGATCAGGGCAATTATCGATACGGCAATTACCTTGACATCCATGTTAAACACCTTCAGGAACTTTTTATGCTTTTGGTAACGAATTCGCCTTTATTAGCGGTCACCTTGCTTCCCTTGATCTGTATTTCCTGGGGAGTGTCGATAACAATTTTGTTGTTGCTCTTAATTGTCAGGACGCCGTTGCCGTATGTATTGTTTATTTCCAAAGTTCCATCAGGTTTGATGCGCACGAAGTTGTTTTTGGAATGCATATAGGCTTGATTTTTATTCACCAACAATTCCGAAGTACCGTCGCCGCCGCTCATCAGCAGATCTTTTTTGGTCCTGTATCTGATATTCCCATCCGACGCCCTGTCTCGGTCTGCAAAGTTTTTGGTGTATTCCCTGGCTTTGTTGATGGTGATCTTTCCCCCGACCAAGGTCTCGTGTTTGCCACCCACAAAGGTTTCAGTTTGCAGCCCGATCGTCTGAGCGCCTTTTGCCCCCCCAAAAAATTCATTGGTAGCTCCCAGAACCGTGAATTTCGCCTCCCCGGAAATCAGATGGCGATTATTGCTGTCCGTTTGGAATTGGATGCTTTTGCCTAACTCGATAAAAGAATTGTGGCTGGGGGATGCCATGCGCATGAATCCTGCCGCCGCATCCAGTACAACTTCATTGCCGTATTTATCTCGGATCTGAATGCCCGCTGCTTCACGCATGAGGATTTCGTTGCCGCAAGCCTGGGTGATTTCGATATCGGGTCCAGAGGCTTTCATATGAATCTTGTTGCCGCACTCCTGTTTTATCTCTATATCGGGGCTGCTTTCGTGCAGGTAAATTTCATTGCCGTTGGCCTGTTTGATCTGAATGTGCTTGTCTCCCTCTTTGTCCTCAATGATAATATCGTTGTCACCCCAGCTGCGGATGACGCTTCGGGTCTTATTTTCGGGCAGTGCATCGCCGGGTTTGTTGTTCCCGTTGTAGACACTGCCGATGATGATCGGCCGGTCTGGGTCGCCTTCGACAAAATCGACGATGACTTCATGCCCGATGTGGGGAATGAACATGGCGCCCCAGCTGGGGCCTGCCCACTGCTGGCTGACGCGAATCCAGCAGGAGCTGTTTTCATCCTTCTTGCCCTCACGGTCCCAGATGAACTGGACCTTCACCCGCCCGAATTCATCCGGGTAGATCTCCTCACCGGACGGCCCGACGACAATGGCCGGCTGGGTTCCCTCGGCGACCGGTTTGGGGGTTTTACGGACCGGGCGGAAAGGCACATCCAGAGGGATGCAGGTGAATTGGTTACGATAGTCGGCCACGCCTTGGGAACCGCCGACATCGATGGGCTCGGTGGCCTGATGGGTCACGGCAGTCAACACGTAGGGTTTGTCGTTCATGTCCGAACGGTAGTAATTCTTCAAATCGAAGGTGTGTCCGCTGCTGAAATCCCGGCATCGGCTGGAGCCGGAAATGGTCGTTACCTGGGCCTCTTCTTCCTGGATACGCAAATTGGCCAGCCGGTCACCCTCATCGATGGTGGTGAATTCGGCGGGATAATCATAGATTTCGCGTTTCCCTGAACCCAGCGGCTGCTGGGTGGAGACTTCGGCTTTTAAATCCGAATTGGGGACTTTGAAGTTGTAATCATTGACGGTATACGTGGCGACGCGGATTTCCTGCTCCATCTCCATTTCAAATATTTTATCTTCACCTTCCAGTGCGAAGGCGTCGACCTGGTATTTTACCTCTTTCTGATTGGGGCATGCCAGGTTGCCATCGGCCGAGTCGGATACGACCAATACATGTTTTTTCTCCTCGTGTCTGAAAAAATAGTACATCCCCTCCTGTTCCATCAGCCGGGAAACAAAGTTGAAGTCGGTTTCACGGTACTGGACACAGTATTCCTTGGGTTCATATGATCCCGCAAGGTTCATTTCATAGTTCACGACTTTCTGGTCTTTAAAAATCTGCTCAATGACATCCGGAATGGACTTGTTCTGGAATATTCTGGAGTCCGCCGTTTGGGTCAACATCCAGAGAAAAGGAACCATTATCGCCGTGTAGTGGGAGAACGTGGGCGCTTCCGACCCGGTTTTCACATCACCGCTCTTTTGAGAAAACCTGGACACCAGTCCATGGAAATAGCGCTCTTTTTCTTCACGGAGTTTGATTCTGACCGTCACCTCCTTGCCGATGATTTTTTTAAAATCGATGGCGTGATTTTCGGAAAAAAGCGCCAGTTCAAATTCATAAAGGCGTGACATTCCCTCACTGCCTGAAAAGCGTGACAACAGCAGTTCGTCCTTGCCCAAGGGTGTATCGATGGCGATCAGTTTATTTTCTTGGGTATAGGCCATGGCATATCTCCTTCCAAGTTATCGGGACTGCTGAACAGCGGAGAAGTTTCGGTTAAACGAAAAAAGTACTGATGCCGACCACGGAAAGGATGCTGTCAGTTGCATGGAATGCAATCCGTATTTTTTAGCAGTGGATCCTTAAATTGTCAATTTTATTATTGTTTTATCGGTTCATCCAATAACTGCGGGGCGGTGGAAATCATGGATTCCATCGCCCCGACAACGGGCGCAACGGTTCGGCGATGGATTGCAGACACGCCAGTCGAATGCGGGGTTGATCTCTAAATGAAACCAGTGGCATGAGTCCTTCTGCGATGATTCTTTCAAGGGCTCTGTCGTTCAAGAAAACCTCTGCACAGGCTTTGTTGGTCATCTCTCCTCGATCCTTCACCAGATGAAGCGGCAGGTCATTCACGTCGCTGATGAACCCCTTCGACCAACGCCACCCATACCTGCCAAATGTGCGGCCAAAGACCAACACCAGCGCAAAAACGGGGTTGGCCCATAGATAGTGTTCATGGTTCACCGGGTCGCGCATCTCCTCAAATGCAAAGGCATCCACCGGGTCGGTCTCTTTTCCGTAGGGCAAGCGCATCATCAACCGTGGAAGTGCCAGTCCGATCCAGTGCGCTTCCGGCATCGTTCTCAGCACCTGCCAGGCGCGCCTGTCGGCCGGGTCAGGGTCGAATGTCCAGTCTGACAAGGCCGGCGCCTCGCCGGAAGACGAACTGTTGACACCACGGGGCGCAGCGGCGCCGACAAAGGGTGCACCAAGTATCTGGCCCAAGGCGCCCAATTGGGCCAGCACAACCGCATCGGCCTTGCTGGGTGAAAAGGTGAACATTCCGGCAAGCAGGGCCCAGGGTGTATCTCCACGGTGCTGTTGGGAAGTCGATGCCAGTCTTTTATACAAGGCGGTGTCCCGCAGATCCTCGTGCGCCGTCAGGTCTGAGGCTATTTCCGTCTTGGAGACGTTCAATAGACAAACCATCACCTTTTCGTCGGTTTCCAGTCGTCGAAGGCAAAATTGCAGCCCGCGCCAAGCCGATTCAACCGCCTGGAAGTCAGGATGGTGCAGGATGCCGCGCATGGTATCGGAGATCGTGCGGTCGACCGCCGCCACCATGGCATCTTGTTTTTTTTCAATATCTGGAGTCAGATGCGGCCTGACGATAGCGCCCAGGAAGCGATCCCAATCGGTTTGTATTCCGGTTGTGCGGCCGCCTGCCGGTTCATGAGAACTGACATCCAAGACCTGATCCAACAAACCGGCGGTCGCCTCTCCTGAAAAATCAGGTTTTTTGGCAACCGGCTTCTGGACCGGGACATCCTCGGGCGCATCGGACGCAAGCGTTGAACCGCCGGACAACCGGGCCTCCGTTTCGGCAAAGGTATCCGGATCCATCAGCCGCTTGCGAACCGCTTTTATCGATTGGAACAGCTTGGTTTGAAAAAAGATCTGTTCCGGATGAAAATCGTCCATATCGTTGAAGGCCAAATGGACGGGTGGCGAGCTGTCCACGGTTACTGGCAGGCGGATGGATACCGCCATTTTCTCCATCAGTGCTTCACGGTTGTCCCGATCCACACGAAAAAGGGGACGTTGGTCAAGATCCGAACCATCGGTTGCGAGACCCCGATTGGCCCTTCCACTGAAATCGCCCATAATCAAAATCTTGAAGGGTGTATCGGATTGTGGTTTTTTGCCGGTATCCCGAAGCCTGGGGGACATGGAAACATCAATGCTGTCAATGGTGATTGAATCCGGCATAGGTCCTCCGCTAATGGTGGGAATAGCGCATAGATCTGTCAGACGGTTTGAAAGATAGTCAGCCCTTGCACGAATGATAACATGACGCGGTATATTCCCGATTCACCTGGGTTGCACGATCCCACCGCTGCAACTAAATTGAAGCGCTTTTATGCGCAACCGGCCGATTCGACGCTAACCTGCGCGATATGCTCCTCGGTAAGACCGGGAATGTAAAACTGGTAGGCATGCCCCGGTAGATTGATCGTGGACCCTTGTTTTTTGGATTGCTGCGCGCACTGTCCAAAGAAGCCATAGACGGGGGTTTTCAGTTTCGCCTTCATGATAATGTCCATTGTGTTCCACTCTTCCGTAACGGCTGCAATTATCCGGGCATACTCGGTGAGGGAAACCTTCATGTGTTTAGCGAACCCACAAACACCGGACAGTCCGACGGCGTCTTCAAAATCATCGGTTGAGAACCACCACGGCGAGGCGGCGCCGTTATGGATCAGCGATCGCCCTTTGGCAGTGAGTTTGTAGAGCTGCATCCCCGGGTTGAGCAGTTTTTTTTCCGCCTTGCCGCCAAAGAAAGCATCATTAACTTTTTTCGTCTCAGCGGTATTTTCCGGGTGGACATTGGGCCAAGCACGGTCTTCGTTGAGCGCCATATCGGTATCCTTTCTGGGTATGATTGATAATCGACAACGCAGCGCATCATATCAGGCAGTGGCGGAATTCACCAGAATGAATGTTCCGAACATGCTGAAATGATCCGGTGGATTATAGGCCAGGGCATCGATCAACAGAGGCGGTGCCCGGTAGACAAGGTTGCCTTGCAAGTGTCAGGCAAAGGCTTTTTCGATGGTAAGGGACACGTTTTGAGGTGATGCCTGGCGTAATCAGGTTTTCGACAACGCTACCACCAGCCCATCCACCGGCCGGCCCATTTCCTGGCGAAGCACATGGTGAGATATGTTCATGGGTTTCAAACCGGACTGTTGGGCAGCATGCCGCACATAGACCTCCGTGTGGGCATAGCGTCCCTGGGGTTTGATCAGGTAGTCACTGCTGTTCGCTGCTGCAAGCGCGTCGGCTGACTCCAACGTGAAAATGAACCATCCACCGGTTCTTAATGCACGCGCTGCAGCACTGAACACCTCCTGCAGATCGCCGAAATAGCAAAGGGTATCGGCAGACACAATCAGGTCGTAGGCGCGCTCGCATTCGGATATGAAAGCCGTCAACTCAGCCTCCACCAACCGATCATAGCTGCCGGTCCGGGCAGCCCGTTTCAGCATCTCGGCAGACAGATCCACGCCTTCCAACTTGCGGGCATGAGGTTTAATAAAGGTGCCACACCATCCGGTACCACAGCCTGCATCCAGGATTTCCAGATCATCTGCCTGCGGGTGAATCATTTTGGATATTGCCGCGGCAACCAGTCCGGGAGCCTTGTAATCAAGGTTTTTGAGATTTTCATCAAAACTCTCGGCAAACCGGTTGAACAGGCTCTTTACGTAGTCGTCCGGGGCCCGCAGTGGAATCTTTTCACCTGAACAAGCCGCGAACAGGTGCCGGGCCTCAGGGTTGTCGGGCTCTTCCTGCAGCCAGTTTTCCAAATGGCCCAGGGCCTCGTCCTTGCGTCCCAACGTCATCAAGGCAATGCTCAGCATGACCTTTGATCCGACTGGCTCCGGATCGAGCGCGAGGGCCTCAAAATAATGGTCCACCGCCTCTGCGACGCTGCCTCGCTGGGAAAGCAAATTTCCCAGGTTATAGTGCAGCGGATAAAAATTTGAAGTGGTCTCCAGTGCCTTTCGGAAAATTGCCTCAGCCTCGTCAAGCCGACCCTGGGCTTGCAGCGTCGTTCCCAGGTTGTTGCGGGCGCTGACATTATCAGGCGCCAGTTCAAGGGCTTTTTTGTAACAGGCTTCTGCCTCCGTCAGACGGTTTTGTTCCCTGTAAATATTGCCCAGGTTATTGTGCGCATCCACATAGTCTGGAGAAATATCGAGGGTCCGGCTGATCGATTGGATGGCTTTGGCTGTGTCGCCGCGCTGGTAATGAAGCATGCCTAAAAAGTGCAGTGCATCCGGGTGGTCGGGCCTGGCGGAAAGAATTGTACGGTAAATGTATTCGGCCTGATCGAGATTGAGCCGTTTTTGAAGGCCGATGGCCAACCGGATGGCCTGTTCGATGGAAAGCAGGCTGTCGGATCCCCTGCCGCTTTCATTCTCGCTTTGGTTCGTTAGATCCATGACAGTTTCATATTCCCGCATGAGGTTAATTGTTCAGCATCGGTGCGCGGGAAACAGTGATAACCGGAGATAATTAATCAATCTGGTAGCCAAACCCGTCTCCAACCATGGACACCTTGACCCGCTGGATCTGTACGCCCTGCGCCTGACGGCTGAGCAGTTCCCGTGACATGTCGGGAAGCAGGGTGTTGGTCATGATGTGGTCCGCATTGCGGGCGCCGGAATCCACGTCGGTGCAGCGGCCGGCGATGGCATCCACGACGGGCTCGTCGTAGATCAAGTCAACCTCGCGGTTCTCTTTCATGCGTTTGACGATGCGATTGAGCTTGAGCCGGATGATCTGCTTCATGTTCCCGTCTGTGATCGGATAATAGGGGATAATTTTCATGCGCCCCAAAAAGGCGGGCTTGAAGTGTTTGAGCAATTCCGGTTTGACCATCTCACCCATGCCTGCCGGATCGGGCATGGTCTCCGGGTCTGCGCAAAGGTTCATGATCAAATCCGTACCCAGATTGGAGGTGAGAATGATCAGGCAGTTTTTAAAATCAATGCGCCGCCCCTCCCCGTCCTCCATCATGCCCTTGTCAAATACCTGGAAAAAGAGCTCCATGACGTCGGGATGGGCCTTTTCCACCTCGTCAAGCAGCAGCACGCTGTAAGGCTTGCGGCGAACCGCCTCGGTAAGCACCCCCCCCTCGCCATAGCCCACGTATCCCGGGGGGGATCCCTTGAGGCTGGATACCGTGTGGGCCTCCTGGTACTCGCTCATGTTGATGCTGATCATGTTCTGCTCGCCGCCGTAGAGCAATTCGGAAAGCGCCAGAGCGGTCTCGGTCTTGCCCACGCCGCTGGGCCCCACCAGCATGAACACGCCGGTTGGCTTGGAGGGGTCCTCGATGCCGGCATGGGCGGTCTGGATCACCTGCTCAATGGCATCCAGGCCGTGGTCCTGGCCGATGATGCGCGCTTTGAGCCGGTCGGCGAGATGAAGCACCGTGTCGATCTCGTCGGTGAGCATGCGCCCGGTGGGAATGCCGGTCCAACCGGACACCACCGCTGAGACCGTTTCCGAATCCACGGCGATCTGCACCAGCGCCTCACCGGCCTGGCGTTTGCCCAACTCGGCCTCCAGCGCCTTAAGTTGCGTCTGTTTAGCCGCCAGGTCATCTTTGGCCTCATCGCCTTTTTCCACCAGGGTATGAATTTCCTGGTACAGATCCCGAATCTGGCCGGCCACTTCCATTTCACTGTGCCATTTTTCCTCGAGCCGGCCCATTTCGGTGAGCGTCGCCGCGCGCTCATCCTCAAGCTCGGCCAAGCGCACCGCATGGTCTCTGCCGATGGCCGCTTCTCGTTTAAGGATTTTTATTTCCCGGTCGATGTCACCGATACGCCGCAGGGCCTGCTCCACAGCCGGAGGACTGGTGGTGAGTCCGATGGCCACCCGTGCGCAGGCGGTGTCGAGCACACTCACCGCCTTGTCGGGCAGTTGACGGCCGGAGATGTAGCGGTTGGAGAGGTGAACGGTATCGGCCAGGGCTTCGTTGGTAATCATCACATGGTGATGCTTTTCAAGAAAGGGGCCGATGGCCCGCATCATCACCATGGCTTTTTCTTCGTCAGGCTCTTCCACCTTGACGACCTGGAAACGCCGGGCCATGGCGGCATCTTTTTCAAAATACTTCTTGTATTCAGCCCATGTGGTGGCGGCGATGGTGCGCAGCTCACCGCGCGCCAGCGCCGGTTTGAGCAGATTGGCCGCATCGCCGGATCCAGCCTGCCCGCCAGCGCCGATGAGGGTGTGCGCCTCGTCGATGAATAAAATAATGGGAATCGGAGAGGCTTTGACTTCGTTGATAACCCCCTTGAGGCGGTTTTCGAACTCACCCTTGATGCCCGCACCGGCCTGCAGCAGCCCCAGGTCGAGGGTGTGCAGGGCCACGTTCTGCAGGACAGGCGGCACATCTCCTTGGGCGATCCGCAGGGCAAAGCCTTCGACTACGGCTGTTTTGCCCACACCGGCCTCACCGGTGAGAATGGGATTGTTCTGGCGCCTGCGGATGAGGATGTCCACCATTTGGCGGATCTCGAAATCACGCCCCAGCACCGGGTCGATTGCCCCTTTTTTGGCTCGCTCGGTAAGGTTGATGGTGAACTGGTCCAGCGCTTTTGTACCGGCCGGTCGGGCGGGTTTTCCCGGGCCTGTCATGGAGCCGGGTCCGGCAGAGACAAGCACGTCCTCTTCGGACCCATCCGTGAGATCCAGGAGGTTCTCCTTGAGGGTCTCCACGGAGATTTTCTTGAAAGCGTCAGAACTGGCGATCAGCATGCGGGAAAAATCTTCATTGTCCAACAAGGCCAACAGCACCTGGCCAGAGCGGATCTGCGATGTCTGGTAATCCACCGAAGCCAGCAACCATGCCTCCTTGATCATGCGGGGGATGCGCGGGGAAAGCGCCGGAGTTCTGGCATTGCCGGTCTTGAACTTTTCGATAGCCCGGGTCAGGTCGGCCAGCAGGTGGGCTTCATTGATCTCAAATTGTTTAAGAATCCTTAAGGCATCGGTGCCCGACATCTCCAGCAGTTTGATCAGAAAATGCTCGATATCCACCTCGTAGTGGGTCCGGGAAAGGCAGAGGCCGGCGGCGGATTCCAAGGCGCTGCGGCAGGTTTCGTTGAGTTTACCGATGAGGGACTTGAGATTGGACACGGCCATGGCTGTCTCCTTTGATGCCTGATTAGCTTTTAAAATTTCATCAATTGCAGATCATGCTCCTGAAAGGTAAAGAAGATATCCTCCTGGTAAACATAACCGGGTGTCGACACCCACGTGGTCCAACCCAACATGGGGGCGTCAGCGCCGGTGGCGCCCAGCTGGCATATGGGGACCTCCGCTTTTTTTAAATAGATCCGGATCTCGAACTCGTATTCGATGCCCACCATGCAGCGAACCAGGGAGAAGATCGGAACCAGAAGGTCGCCGGAGGGCATCAAGCGAACGAATTTTATCTTGCCCACCGGTCCGATGTGAACGCGGAATTTGGTCTGACACTCCCAGACCTGACTGCCGCAGATGGCGTCGTCCCCCAGGGTCGCATTGGCTGTACCCAGTTGGGTCTGATCGGGCGTGTCCAGATCAACAATCCTTTCGATGTTCTGCTCCAAACGGACACGTGCGTCGGCAAAATAGGCCACCGCCGCTTCGATGGCCACGGCCGAGGCAACCGGTCGCGACAGCAGGCCGCTGTAAAAGGAAAGCGACTCTTCCGGCAACCCGATCATCTCGGTGAGCCTCGAGGTGCCCAAACCGGAAAGACTGAGCAGATACGTTGAAAGGCGGTCCCTGGCACCGGACTCATAATTTTCTGGAAAACGGTATTTTTTCCAGGACAGGTAGAAAAGCGTGATCAGACGATGGTTGAACAAGTCGAAAAATGCGGCCAAGGCGTGATCATTTTCTCTGGTCCGCTCCATCAGCAACTGGGTATACCAGTGGGGCAGGATTCCGGAGGGACCGGTCAATCCAATAAAGGCCACCTCCATTTTCGGTGGCCCGTCCGATGCTCCGGATTTTAAATCGGAGATGTCACTGGCGGGGAACGAAAGCCCTTTTTTCACCGAAAATCGAACCGGTTCCTCCGAGGGAACCAGGGTCCGACCAAGTCTTTTCCGGTTTCCGGAAAATCGCTCAAGCAGGTGGACGGCCCGGTAAAAAGAGAACTCGTAAAACCGGTTGAAGAGCTGCTGCATTAGAGTAGAATCTGGTTTCCGCTTCTTGGGGGCCATATTTTTACCGGTTCCTCCCGTTGCAGTGTTCTGATCTCTAACTGTGAAAATGAGTTAACAGACACGTACTGGGAAAGAAAGCGTTCCAGAACGCTGGCGAAAAGGAACAGGCCCGTTCCAACGTATTTATCTTCGTCGAAGGTGATCGTCACCCGGACGCCGCGGCAGAACGAGCGCTTGATGCGTTTGGTTACATGGCGGCTGTCAACGGCAACAATGCCGTTGATCGTCTGCTGGCTCGACAGGGTGTTGTCGAAATCGTAAAGTTTGAGGATCTCTTTAAGGGCCTGTTCGCCGCCCTGAACCAGCGACATGTAGTTTAATGACAAATGAGAAATCAATCGCCACTGCAGGGCGCCGCCTAAAAACGGGCGCCGCGTGGGCGTTGGTTTCAGCATACAGATGATCCGGGCAACGGGTGCAGCCGATTCCATGTTGAAATCACCGTCAGCGTCCCCAAAGGGCAACCGGGACGGCAGGTCACGGTTGGTGCAGGTGACGCGAACGGTGAGGATAGCCTCGGCCGGGTCCTTGGGTTTGAGGCTCAGGTCGGAGAAAGAAAGGAAGACATCGGTCCCCCGGTCATCTTTCCTGGTGGAGGCACGACGCTGCATGTGCCAGAAGGTCTGTGCACCAACCGATCCGTCATCCTCCAGATGATGGCGCATGGAGTAAAAGGGTTTGTATTCGCTTTGCACCCCGGACGCTCCGGAGAGCGATGCCGTCACCTGGTCCACACTGTAAACCTCCATTGCATCCTTGCGCCGCATGTCCGGTACTACCTGATATTCGGTTTTGCGGTGCTCGACCCTTATCGGTTCAGCAAGGCGCCGGAAAAGATTGACCACCGGCGATGCGTTGAGGCAAAACGTATCTGCGTTGACGACCAGGTCCTCCTTGCCTGCACGGTTCAAGTAAATGCGAAAAGTCATGACGTCAGCGGTTTCTTGTGTACGCAGACGATCCAATCCGTTCAGGTCGAAAAAGAGAAACTTCTCGGGGAAACAGAAGTATTCAAAAAGCAGCAGGTAGCCGGGAAAAGAACGTTTGGAGTAGGGCAGCATGCCATGTGCTTCGGAGAATCCCACCGGACGGATGAGGTCAGGCCCCATGGCGACGATCTTGCTGCTGCCGTCGCTCAGGGTCACCTCACACTCCAATCGGCTGACGTGATTGAAAATCAACTCATACAAATGGAACACATGCTGATGCGGGCCGTTGAGGAAAAACCGCAGCGACTGCCACTCAATCTTATTCAGGTTGATTTTATTTAAACTTTGAATCTCCAGTTCGAGGACCTGAACGGCGCCTTGTACAAATGTTTTGGGCTCTTTAAGCCCAGCGGCTGCTACCCGCACAGGCCAGATGTGAACTGCCTGAGTCGTTGAAAAACGGCAGGGTGTTCCCCTGAGGGGTTTGGAAAACAATGCCGTTCCCTTTTCAATGCCGTAGCCGCTTTCGAGAATGTTCTGAATCACCGGTTCGAAGCGCACAACGGACATTGAGGGAAAAGGGTTGGTATAGTGAGGATAGATGATGTTGAGCAGCGATTCAGTGATTTCGGGGAAATCATCGTCAATTTTTTTATGGATCCGCCCGCTGATCAGTGCGAAGGCTTCAATCAGCCTTTCGGTGTGGGGATCTTCGCATTTATCGCCTTCGAGCAGCAGCCGGCCGGCAATTTTGGGGTATTTTTTGGCGAACTCCAGCCCCATCTCCCGGATGAAGGTCAGTTCACGTTCGTAATAATCAAGGAGCCTGTCTTCCATAACCCTTTACCCACTGGCGTGATGAGTTGCCTGTATTCGATAGGATCAACCGGCTATTTCCTCGAATGTTCGGTGGTGGCGCCAGGACAATACCCAGTCATTCCTATCAATCTAAAATCACTGTTGATATTATGATGACACCACGTATTCTTTGCGAATGACGTCAAAATAGGTATCGAAAGTCACCGGTTCGCGGATTGGGTCGACGACCAGCATGGCGGAGATGCGGAACCGCAGGTTACGTTCCTTTTGGCTGCCGGTTTCAATGGCCACTTTGACGTTCTTCAGGCGTGGTTCGAAGCGGGTGATGGTATGCGCCACGTCCTTGCGAATGGTGCGCCTGACATCCTGACTGCTGGTGTTCTCTGCGGTAAAGTCCTTGAGGCCGTAGGCAGCCACGGAGTCCGCCAAATGGTGCATCCCCGATGGCAGGGGCGAAATGCTGCGCCGGCAGTTCAACAAATTTTCAATGTCCCTGACCAAGCTGACCTTGACCTGGCTCAAACTTTGGAGACGATACTGAACAGACTCACGTGAATTTGCAGGATCCGCGTCAATGAGCCTGTCCAGCAGGGACGCCTGGGCTTTGTCCACGATAGTTGACCTGTTTGAGGACCGTTTCGATTTTAAGATAGCTGTTCAAAGCGAGCCGGGCAGCTGTTGAAGCCGTATTTATGGCCTGCATCAGACCTATTGATCGCATCGCCATGGATGGCCGCCCGGTTTTCAATGCACCCCGGTTATTTGACCTTATTTGCCTTGATATCAAATCCAAAAGGCAGAACGGCATCTCCTGAACCATCCGCCTTTTGCGGTGTATACTCGAAGCCAAATTGTCCGAAATTGATGCTGATGTTTTCAGTCAGCTTGTCATCTCCGCCCGATCCACCGGTGGAAAGTGATGAGATCATACAATCTTTCATAGTAAGTTTAATGTATTCCAACGGTTTATCGCCGGCTTTACGCACAGTCAGCAGCGCTTCTTTAAAGTGTTGACCCGTCGAAACCGCCTTCAAGAGGGAATGGGAAGATTTGTCAACAAATTTGGTGACGCTGACGTCCTGAAAATTTGCCTTGCCACCGCCACCACCGCCCTGCCTTGTGCCCGATTGGCTGGCACCCCAGCTCCAGGCAAGCACATGGATTTCATCCTTGTGTTTGTCATCGGCGGATTCTCCTTTGATCCCGTCTATTTTTAAAAACATATCAACGGCCATAATTAACCTCCTTGGTTTGCGTGTCCCCGAACCATGATAAATAGTTGGTATCGCTCATAACGTTGATTTATTCGACTATGCGCTTTCGGCAATGTTCAGACAAAACCTCCTTTCTGTATAAAAAACCCGCCGTTTTAAAAAAACGTTATCCGCCGGCAGGTGGCGGCAGGTCGGCAACCAGACGCAGGGAAACACTCAACTCATCCAACTGGTAATGGGGCTTCAGAAAGGCCACCGCCCGGTAGGCGCCTGTTTTGCCAGGTATTTCAGAAACATCAACCCTTGCTTCGCTCAGCGGGTATTTGGCTTTCATCTCCTGCCCGGCTTCGGGATCCCCGAGCGTGTAGTTGTTGATCCAACGGTTCAGGAAATCTTGGGCTTCGGAACGGGTCATGAAACTGCCGACCTTGTCCCGCATCATGGATTTGAGGTAGTGGGCAAAACGGGAAGTGGCCATGATGTATTGGATCTGGGACGACAACCGCGCATTGGCATTGGCGTCATCGGAGTCGTACACCTTGGGCTTGTTGGCCGACTGGGTGCTGAAGAAGGCGGCAAAATCTGTGCCTTTGCAGTGCACCAGCGGGATAAATCCCAGATCGGCCAGCTCCTTCTCCCGTCGGTCGGTGATGGCGATCTCCGTAGGGCATTTGAGGGCCACATCGCCTTCATCGGTCTTGAAGGTGTGCACCGGCAATCCTTCAACCAGTCCACCGCCTTCGACCCCTCGGATGGCGGCGCACCAGCCGTATTTGGCGAAAGCATCCGTCAAGCGCGTACCCAACGCATAGGCGGCATTGCCCCACAGGTATTTGCTGTGATCGGTGCCGTCGACTTGCTCTTGGAAGTCGAAGGCTTCAACCGGTATGTTGGCTCTGCCGTAAGGTTGGCGCATGAGGATGTGCGGCAGGCACAGGGCCACATATCTGGAATCCTCCGTATCCCTGAACGAACGCCATTTGGCATATTCGGCGCTTTGAAAAATTTTGGACAGATCTCGGGGGTTGCCCAGTTCGGTGAAGCTGTCCAGATTGAGCAGGCTGGCTCCCGCAGCGGTGATGAAAGGAGCGTGGGCGGCAGCGGCCACTTGGGACATCTTCTCCAAAAGGGATAGATCCTGAGGATGGTTGCCGAACTCGTAGTCGCCGATCAGGGCGCCGTACGAAGCCCCGCCAAACATGCCGAACTCCTCTTCATAAATCTTTTTGAACATGGCGGATTGGTCGAATTCACTGGCCTTTTCCATGTCCTTGAGCAGGTCCTTTTTGTTGACATTCATCACCCGGATTTTCATCCGCTCACCCGTCTCGCTCTTGTTCACCAGATAGTGAAGCCCCCGCCAGGAACCTTCCAATTTCTGGAAATCCTCGTGGTGCATCACTTCGTTGAGCTGATCTGAAATCAGCTTGTCGATCTGGGCGATCCGAGCGTTGATCATGGCCTCGGTATCCTTGGAAACAGTCATGGTACCTTCCATGATCTGGCCCACAAATTCGTTGATTAAATCCTTTGCGTAGGCTTTCTGGTTTTCCTCACGAGCCAACCGGCCCTGGCTTATAATCTGATCCAACAAGCCTATTTCCTCCTGTACCTCCTGGGCCGATGCTTGCTGGGTCTGTTCATCTTTGTCTGCCATGTCATCCTCCTGGGTACCCATTCAAGATTACCGGATATCATATGCACCAAATGATTCATGCGAAGATCGTACCGCCGATCGATGATGGCGCTACGCTTTTTTCCCCTCTACACCGGCTTCTTTGCCAAGCTTTTCGAGGGAATCCGTGTTGGCCAGCACATCCTGGAGCAATTCGTCAAGTTTGTCGTTTCCATCTAGTTTCGCCAGCAGATCGGACAACCGTTTCCTGGCTTCAACCAGCTTACGAACCGGTGTCACCTGTTCCGCCACGCGTTCAGGATGAAAATCGTCCAGGGATTTGAAGCGCAGTTCAACGGCTATTTTCGAATCATCATCAGTCAGCCGGTTGTCCACCCGGTAGACCAGCCGAGGTTTCATCCCGGACAACACCTGATTAAAGTTGTCCCGGTCGATCTCCACGAATTTTCGATCCTTCACCTTGGGGAGGGGTTCGTCCGGTTTTCCCGAAAGATCCGCCAATACACCGACGACAAAAGGGATTTCTTTCATCTCAATCGCATCACCGATCTCAACGTCGTAGGTGATCTGGACGCGCGGTGCTCGGACCCTGTCCAAAGTGTGCTGCAAGCTTTCGGCCATGGTGTTCCTCCTTTCAATTATTGGGGCGATGCGTCGTTTTTGGAATTGCCAATGGAAATCTTCACCGGGATGCCGGCCACAATCGTCATTTCTGGCGATGTTGAAGCGCCTTGGTCAAATCGATGGTGCACATCTTTTTAAAAATTTCTTCGGCGCGGGAATAGTCTTCGCTATCCTTGGCCGCATGGCTGAGGCAGCGGTACAAGACGCCCAGGACATCGGCCACCCAGACGGGTGACTCCCAGCGTTCCAGACCCATTTCCGCCACCAAGGCGTTCAGCTCTTCGGCAATGGGACGGGCCAGATCATGCCGGTCGGCCTGCAGACACAACTTGGCCATGAGCAGTCGGTACCGGTTTTTAGATCGACTGCTGGATACGCTGCAGGATGCTGAAAACAAGGTATCCAATGCCCTTTTAATCCCATCATTTTTCAGACTGGAAAGCGCGCTGTTCCACACGGCCTCCTCATGGGGTTCGGTGTCGGATATCAGGCCCACGACAATTTGCCCCTGCACCGAAGCGGCGGTTGCAACCACGGCGGCAGACCCTGCCGCGGCCGGTCCGTCATCATCGGAGTCGGCCGCGGCATTGCCGCCCGCTGCCTCCTCCGGATCCGTTTCACCGTCTGGGTCGGGATCCAATTCCTTTTTCTGTTTCAAGGTTTTGGCGATGAACCGCTGGCATTCTTCGAGGGCCTGCTTGAATTCGGCGGTTCGCGGGGTTTCTTTGCCGAATTGCCTGTCCAGCAAATTGTCGAGTCGGGTAAACGCCGCGACGCACTGATCGATCTGACCGTTCAGGTCTTCATAAAAGGCCTTCGACGATCGGCTCAAGGCCTTTTCAAAATCTTCGATTCCGAGCTTTCCCTCGGCTTTGGCCGACGCATCGGTGCCGACTTCGGTGGCCTCCTGCCACTTGAGCCATGAAAAGCCCCCCCCTCCAGCGCCCGGGTCGGTCAAGGGCACCTGTTTTACGGCCAGCCACAGCTTGTCGTTCATGAACGCCAAGGGGCCCACGCGGAAGTCCAGGTCATCGTCCTCAATCTCCGGATAGAGGTTATCCCAGAAGTTCTCCATTAATCCACAGAGCACCTGCAGGCCGGTTTTCAACCCTTTGAATCCCTCGGTTTTAACCAGCGCCTCCAACAGCCAGACGGCTATCTGGATATCTTTTGTATTTTCGATGAGCGCCCGGTAGGCAAGCTTTTTGACCGCTTGCCAATCGGCGGTCTTGATGTCCCGGTCCCATTCGCCGCGATCGAGTGCGTCCTCCTCACGCCGGGCTTCCTGAATGGCATCGTAAGTGGGCATATAGCGTAAATTCTCACCGGCCGGGTTATCACCCGCGAAGGGAGTCAGTATCGCTTCAAGATCGATCACGGGATTCCCCTTTCTGGCTGTCAGCTGCGTCTGCGAGCGTAAAAACCACTTCTGTGAGCTCGAAAATGGACCGGTCCGCTCCCCCAACCTCGTATACATGCTGCCCGACGGCCTTTGCGTAAGGTCCGCCCAGTGGCTTCCAGTCAGTCAACCGGCCCAGCCGGATGCGGTCGTCATCACTGGCAGAGGAGTTGGGATACAGCACCGGCAGAAAACAGCCCATGGTCAACCCCTCCCAGGTAGTAATCCGTCCCTTCACCCAGATGAGATCAATCAGGTTTTGAGGTGGAGAAACTGCAATTTCGCGGATGTCGGCGATGGGGACCCACAGATAGCGCTCGTATTCGATGGCTTCGATAAAGTAGGTCAAGGTCGTGTCGGTTTCTCTGAAGCCCTTGAAAGGCTGCCCATTGAGGGTCCCTTGAACGTCGGGCAGTCCGGCATCGATGCGGCCAAACAGGTTTGCGGCCGCGTCGATCTTTCCCTCTTCCAGATGGTTCAGTGCTTGAAAAAAGTCCTCACAGTATTCGGGAATGCCGGGAAAGAATGTGGGGCGCTGCTGCATCTTCGATACCGCGACCCTCTCTTTTTCCGCCTGGATCAGGTCCCGATAAACGGGCACGTTCGTCTCCGGCGATGCCAGCTGGTTGGCGGCGATGTCCAGTTGCCGGTGGGCCTTGTCCCACTCCCCGCATAGAAGCATGACCTGGAATAACAGGGATCTGGCCTGGATGTCGGCAGGCCTTTTCTTCACCCGGTCGACGAGCATGGCTCTGGCAGCGCTGATCTGACCGTCCAGGATGAGGGCTTTGGCATTCATGCGCTCGGCTGCCTTAATGTTATCGCAACAGGGATCTGAATTTATCATTTTACAAGAGGTCCGTATAGCCTTATTAATCATTAAATCGGGTCATAGCGACCATAATTCGACAAAATCGTCGGCCACCAATGGACGACTGTAAAGCACCAGAAAAGGTTTTTCCGGGCTGCCCCCCATGAAAACGGTATTCGGCGTGCCTGAATATTGAGACTTTAAGGCCTGATGCCAAGCGCCTGCCATCTGAAACGGTTCTCCGTTGCGCCCGGCGTCCAGTGACACGAGCAGCATCCGTTCAGACTGAAGGGTTTGGGCCTTTTCTCGGATTTCAGACATATTAATTTTATTCATCGGCTCTATCTCCCGGCCACTCAAGTCGCACGAAACCATTCTCAGCGACGTTTTCCAGCCGGGTACCGGTGTTTCCATGCGCTGAAGATCCGCCTCCAGGTTGCCGATGTGCTCCATCCGCCTGGCGGCGGTATATTCCATCTTATTCCATGTCGCGGCCAGCACGAACGGCAGAAGATTCCAGTGCAGCTCCCATCGGTCCAGATAACCCTCCCCCAGCAGCATCATTGGATATGGCCGGCCTACACCGTCGCCACTGCTTTTGCCGAGACCGCACACCATCATATTCTTTTTTAGTCCGCGCGACCAGAATCGCCATGCGTAAACCCCGTTCCTTTGAGTCGTTTCCGGAATACGAGAAAACCCATCTTGCACCCATTGGGCGAAAGCCTGGGCAAGCGGTCGTTGAAGGTTGATTTGAAAATAGTCCCTGGCTGCCGGATGCTTGCCGAAAGCCGCCCATGACCAGCGACGCCAGCCCATTATTTTCCCCAACATGCGGCGATCTCCTGGGGGACTGGGCCCGGCGAGGCCTGCAGCAGCTGAATCACTTTCTGATGGCCGCTGAACTGATAACGCGGGGTGATCGACTTGATGCCCATCCGTTTCAGGGCCGGCGCTGAATCGGGAAAATCGTCGGGTCCGAAAGTTCGCTGGCCGGTCTGGAAATCCTTTAAAAACTTAGCAAAGCCCTGATAGCCGTCGTACACCCGGGTCAGGACAAGGTTTCCGATTTCGATTTTGAAAACGACATCGCCGCAGTTTTGCGGAGACCAGCGAAAGGTCTTTTTGACCGGATAGTGAAGGTTGAGCAGTTTGTTTTTCTCATCACCGCATTGCAGCTCAAGGGAAGTGGCATGCGGTTTGATGGCCGCATCCTTGTTGGCATCGGTCGGGTATGCCTTGACGGTCACGCTGAACGCAGCGGCCACCGGCTTGGTCACACTGGCGCCCCGGGTCAGAAAGGTTAAGAATCGCGTGTCCAGGTCCAGGGCGATGCCTTGAACCATTTTGGCATAGAAACCTTTCCCCCGGCTTCGCTCGATAAACGGCTGCGCCGGTCCCTTGAGAAATTGGGTCGCGTACCCATCACCTCCCATCAGCAGCTGGTTCAAATTGGTGCCCGCGGGCAGATCCTGAACTTCCAGGAAAACATCCTTTTCCCACAGGCTCTGCAGGTGGCACTGGGCCTCTCGAGCGGCATACACATGATAAAACCGGATCGGGCCGTCGATCAGGTTCCAGAACACGGTGGTATCCGTGGTTTCCTGGCCGAGGCTGGCCTCGAGCTGTTTTTGGGCGCCCCGGGCTTCGAAAAACGGTGACCCGCCTTCGGCAGGATCGCCACTGTAAAAATCAGCGGCCATTTTGAAGGCGATTTTACGTGATTCGGTCATGGGGGCTAGGCGGCCCAGGGCCTCTTGGTACTGGTTGAAGGCTTTGCCCGCCGCAAGGCGCGCTTCAAAATTGAATGCGCTGCTTGCTTCCATGCCGGCGGCGTTGTCCAGGCGCCCGATCCTGGAAGCCACGGTCTGCGTGGCCTTTTCGATGATGTTGGCGGCCGCCTGGCCGGTTTTCCCATCGGCTTTGGCCTGCAGGCGAACCTGTTTGAAGCGGTATACCAAGTCAACCCACACCGGCCTGGCATCATTTTGGCCCACCATGTCGAGTTCATCCGCCATGCGTTCCAGTATGGCCAGGTAGGGTCCTTTTTCAGACGCCATGACCCCTCCGGCCTGACGCCACTGTTCCCTGTTTTTAAGGCGCTGGGGGATAGAGGGAAAATAGGCGGCAAAAAAACGCCAGGCATCCACATATTCACGGGCATACCAGGCATTAAAGTCCAGTTTCTGCGCGCCGATGACCAACGGCTCGAACAACGCCCGTTCGATTTCAGCCAGATACGCCTCCACCGCCGCATGCCCCTTGCCGGTGAACGCCGGTGCGACCGTCGCTTCCTCGGGATCCGGATCTATTACGCCCCAATAGTCGCTTGCGTTGACGCCGGCCACCTGGCCATTGCTGTTCACCCAGTCCACCAGCCAGTTGAGCCGTGCCCCATCGAAAGTAAGAATGTGTTTTAGCCAGGTCTGCAGATCTTTCACCTCGTCATTGACAGAGCTGTCCGACGACCGCCAGGTCAGGTAATACAGGTAGAGCTCGGAAAGCTTGTCCGAAATTTCATCGATGGCCTGAACTTCCAGCAGAGACGACGGGTAGGGGGTCGAGGGCATCGCCAAAAGCGCCTCAAAACCCTGCCCTTCCATCCGCTGGCGCAGCAAGTTGATCCGGCGCGCCAGGTGCATGGCATGGTGGCCCATTACATCGGGGGGCGTGGCGGCGCCGAACCGGGTCATGCGCGCGGCCATGCGCCGGTCGAAATCGTCCAGGAAGCCGGCTTTGAAAATGTCGCAGTAGCGCTGTTTCAAGCCTGCCTCAACCCGGTTGCTTTCCGTGAGCCCTAAACGGGGAATCCACCAGTTGGCATTTTGAAGCTCGACCTTGCTCACGGCCTGCCGGAAACGGTCCAGCGTCAGTACATCGGTGGTGAGCTCTCCCTGCAGGACCGGTGGCTTTGAAAATTGACCGGATACGTCTCGCAGGGTCTTCAGATTCTTGACGAATGAAAAACTCAGCAGTCCGCAGATGGCAACCATCACGGCAACCCAGGCCGTTAACCCGAGACTCTTGGTCAACCGGCGCCACTCCATTTTTTTTTGGGTGGGGGCGAACAAGCCCCGATCCGCCGGCAGAATGCGTGAGAAAAAATCATGCAGAAAGAGCCCTCGGTTGGTTCCAGGCAGGACTTCCTTTTCACCGATCAGTCCCATGGCGTTGAGAAAATGGGAATAGGGGGTTCCCTCCTGACGGCCGCTGGAAAAGAAAATCCCTCTCAGGATCGGGGTCTCCTGATAGGGATTTTCCTGGAATGCACCGCGCATGAAGGCCTTCAGGCCGGGTTCTATCTTTTCGAACTCTTCCGGAAACATCAGCAGGGATGGATCGGGTTTTTTGGCCCTGGCACCGCTCAGGTTCAAAATCAGCAGGCGCAGCTCCTTGAGCCGTGAGGCCACGGACCGGACCGCCAGCCCGGAAAAGGCGTTCATATCTGCTGACAGGGGATGATTCAGCCGACCCATGGCCTGCTGCAGGACCGATTCGTCAAGATGATCACAGAACTTTACGGCACCTTGAACCAGATCACATTTGGTCACCATGATGTAAATGGGAAACTTGGCACCCAGCACGCGCATCAGCTCGTCGACCCGCTGGCGAATACTTTTTCCCGCACTTTCCACCTTTGCGGCGTCGCTTTCCAGGAGTTGATCTGCAGCCACCGCTACCACAAGGCCGTTGAGGGGTTCCCGCTTTCTGAATTTGGCCAGCAGCGAAAGAAATTTTTGCCATTCATCACGGTCGCGCCCCTGGTCTACAGGGATCGCGTAACGACCGGCCGTGTCGATGAGTATGGCCTGTTCAAAAAACCACCAATCGCAGTTCCGGGTTCCTGAAATGCCGCCGGCACGGGTCACTTCGGCAAAGGGAGAAGAAAGGTCCGCGCCCTTGATGGCCGTGGTCTTGCCGCAGCCGCTTTCACCGATGATCATATACCAGGGCAGCACATAAAGCGGGTTGCCGAACTTTTTCAAATGAGACCTGCGCAGGGCGTCGATGGCTTCCTTCCAGCGTCCCTGCAGCTCCCGGGAACCGGCCTGTTCGCCGGAAGAAAGGCCGTTGAGGCGTGATTCGTCCTGGGCGATAACCTGTTGGACAAATTTCTGTTCGCTCCTGCGGGCCATCAGTTTTTTAATGAAGATTGCGCCGCACAGGATGCCCAGCAGACCGATGATCAAAAAGATCCCCACCCACAGGGGCCACCCGATCATCAGCACCAAACCGAAAACCAGCAGCAGCACCAGTGTGATCAGCAGCAGCAGCAGCGATACCTTGAGCATTTTTGAGAGCAGCGATGTCATTTATGGCCCCATATTGATAAGGGATTGGCCGATATTGCCGAGAATGAAACGGTAGACGAGAAAAAGCACCCCGTAGAAAAGCAGCGGTGCACCGGCACCGACCAGGATAAAGGCGGAAAAAGGCTTTATTTTGGGGCCCGCTGTCGGCAGCCGCCCACTGTCCGGCGCATAGGCATCCGGGAAAAGGGTGGTGTGTTTCAGATCCGGAAGCCCCATGGAACTGCCGGTAAGCAGTTTCAGGTTGGAAATTTTCACCTGTTCAAGCAGGTAGTCGTCCCCCGGGTTGCAGTATTGGCCGGTAAAACCCATGGCCAGGCAAAGGTAATAGATTTCGCGCACATCCAGTTGGTGGGGACCGATGGTGTTCAGCCGCTCGAAAAACAGCTTGCCGGCGTCTGCGGTGTTGAAGTAACGCCGCTGGAGCTGTTCCCCCAGCCAGCGGTTTTTTCCGGCCCATGCGGACGAGAGGATGGTTTCGTCGATCCAGGCGAAGACGGCAAAACGTGCCAGGTCGTAGTCGGCAGTTGCAAAACCGCCTTTTTGACATGCGGTTTCACTTGCTGCAATCAGGCGCTGGATATCCGCCCGCACCTGCTCAAAATCGGCCTGCCGATTGGATTCCGGCCGGATGACCAGGGCGGTGTAGGCAATCAGTTCAATGAAGCAATCGCTCAGACGCATGTTCAGGTTCTCCCAACGGCCATCAATTCCGCCTTCAGGTCTTCAGGGGCCGCATCCCAGTAAAGGGCCAGATTGTTGCCGCGCTGCACCTGGGCCCAGGGTTCCCCATGGTGGTCGATCTGAAAATAGAGGGTATTTGCCCGCCGGGGCAGTTCCTGGGGGGGCATTTGCAGATAAGCGAGCTTGACCCCCGGCAGTGACCGGGCAATCAGGATCGGCAGGTATTCCCGGGAACTGAATTTGGCGATCTGCTCCACTGACCCCATTACCGCCTGGGGCTCCGCGTCCGTCTCCAGCGCCAGATAGAAACGGTTGCGGCCTTCAAAAATGGCCGGCGGCAAGTCGGTGGCGTAATAGGTGCCGTCAAAAATCAGGGGCAGCATATATTCGGGACCAGCGGTAATTTCGTCCAGCAGCTGGGTGACAAGACGCTGGGCGGATGAAAAACATTGCCACAGATCCTGGTGCCTGTAGGCAGGAACCAGCGCCGTACCGTCCTCCAGCATGCCGGTAGCGGAGATACGTTCGGAAAAGGTGGTCATTTCACCGATAAGCTGGCGCAGCAACCCATAGGCGCTCCAGGGATGGACCTGGCCGGTTTCGGTGATATGCACCAGCGCAGACACATAGCGGTTCAGGCTGCGCAGGGCCAGCAGAAAGACCATGTCCCGGCTGCCGAATTGCGCGGTGTGGATGCCCCGGTCGCGCTTATAGGATTCCAATTGGCGTCCGCGGGCGGAGATCTGATCCCGTACATCCTTGATCATCCGATCCAGTGCAGGCACGGCTGTCAGGTTCAAGCACGGGGGGATATACTGCTCACTCAGGCGGATCGAATCGCCCTGCCGCTCCAGTTTAACCAGCGGCATCAATTCATAATCGCCCAACTGGTCTTTCTCCGTTTCCCAGATAAACTTCAGGACCAGATGGAGGTCTCGCACCTGGGCATGGGGGCCATTGCCGTGCAGGTCCCTGATCTCAAGGGCATTTTCGGTCGTGGCGTACCGGGTGTTTACATCACCGATGCGGTTTATGTCCGCAACCACGGTGACATTCTCTCCGGCGGGATTGAATTTTTTCAATCCCAGATAAACCATGAACGGTTTGCCGCCGTCTTCCCAGGCGCGTTCAAAAGAGCGGGGCTCAATCACGGCATTGTCCGGAATCACGGCATAACTCATGTCCTGGAAAAGAAATTCACCGCTGGTCAGACCGATGGACCGGTTTCCCAAGGCAGCCGATTTCACTGCCATGCTGGCGACACCCCAGAAATGGGGCGCCATCTTGCGGTGCAGCGGCTCGATCAGTGAACGCACAAACCGATCCTGAAGCTGGAAATGCTGGGGCTGCAGGAACAGGCCCTGATGCCAGTAAAGGGGTCTTTCCATTGGCCTACATTCCTTCCGGCGTCGATGTGGAAACGGTGGTGATCTGCTGGGGACCTAAAACCAGGTCGATGTTCAACAGTGCCGGTTTGCGGGTACTGATTCTTTTGATTAAACCTGTTTTCTCGACATACTCGGGTATTTCAACCATTTTGACCATACGGTCCTTTTCCAGGATATAATAGCCGGCCACGACGGCCACAAAACGGGCGCCTTCAGCCCGATCCAGGGTCATGTTGATGTCCTGGCCGGGCTGGAGGATCAGCCGCTTGGCAGCGGCGGCACCATCGCCGAACAGACTGCACTCAAGCAGTTGATAGAGGCCGTCGTGATCATTGGCCAGCTGGTTGAAGGTGTTGGGGTCGGAAAGCTGGTAAGCGCAAAGCAGCAGCGTGTGGGCTTCGCCTTCATTCAGGTTGAGCTTGCTGTCCGCCTTGATGTGCATGCGGATGGCATCCTTTGCGTAAGTCCACTGGGGCGGCGGCAGCTGTTTGGCGGCGCAGGCGCTAAAAAAAAGCAGCGACCCGGCAATAAGAATTGGAACTAATCGCTTCAAATCAACCTCCTTGTTTTCCGAATTGGGTCTGGCAGTTCTTTTCGAACTCCCTTAGAAAATCCTCCATGAAGCGGCCGGAACTGAACCACTTCTGGATTTTGCGGTAGCGTAATTCGTATATCTCAAACATTTCAGCTTTCTTCATCGGGCCGAACTTGAGCCCTTTTCCCACCTCCAGGGCCACCTGTTCTGGATCCAGAACGCTGAGCACCTGCCTGACCTTGGTGTAGGCCGCTTCCTTGAAGGCTTGATGGGAGGTTAAAAACGCGTTGTTGATCTGTCCCAGGTAGGTTTCCAGTGAACTGCCCTGCCCTTCCCCTTCCAGACGGAACCCGATTACCTGGCGGATGGTCTGCTCCGGCGACCCTTCTCCGGTGAATGTCATGTTGATAACGCTGATCAGTTGATTCAGGGTGTTGAAAATGGTGTTCAGTGATTCGGCCAGTTTCTCGAGCAGCTCACTGGAAGAGAGGTCATCCATGGAGACCCTGCGCCCCAGCAGCAGCGAACAGACCCGCGTCAGCACCTCATCATCGGTCTCGTCGGACGGCGATGGTCGGCCGGGTCCCCCCAAGCGGTCAATCACGGATTGCAACACATCGATGCGAGCGCTCAGGTCCAGACCGGCCATCTGCTCGTCGAGGTAGGCTTCAACCGCGTCGGCCGAGACGGCGATGTCGCCTTGAAATCGGCCTGAAATCCCTGTTGAAAGGCGGTCTAAATGTTCAGCCGCCGCTTTTATGATCATTTCCTCTGATTCCGTATGTCCCATTCACTCCTTCTTTACATCCGATCGAATGATGATGGTCTGCTCCATGATCTCGTCGTCAGTTTCATGCTTATCGGCCTTTTGATTCATGGCGGCTGTCAGATCGTCATCGGGCGGCGGCACCCCCCTATTGGGATCCGGTGCCCCTCCCGTTTTGAGAATAACCGTCTCTTCCATATCCTCATTCCACTGCGGTTCTTGAACAGATGGCCCAGGGGCGTCGTGCTGGCTTGCCGCGTATGGTGGCGCAGTCTGTGCGGAAGAAATTATCACCGTCTCCTCAACACCCTCTTCCCAGTCATTGGCCTTTGGCTGCCGCGATGGCAAGTCCGGGACATCTGCTGCCTCAAGGTCGACAGCCGTTGGCAGCATCTTTTCGGTTGCCTGAGGCGGTTGCGGCAATGCAGATGAAAATAAAACGGTCTCTTCCATATCCGAATCTAGCGGCGAAACATCAGACATCGGTTGGCTGCCGGCGGAAGCCGCTTGTGCCCGCCACTTTTTCAGAATGCCGCGAAGCACCCCAGCGATCTTGTCCGATTGGGTGGATTTGTCCTTGCCCACGGCGGCAACCACCGGCTCGGCAAACATACTTGATTTTACATCTGCCCGCAATTCCTCAAGCGCTGCCAGAAATTGACTGCCACGCCATGCCACGCCTGTTTTCAAACCCGCATGAACCAGGTGAAGTCCAAGGCGCAATCCCTTTTTCCAAAAAACCTGCCAATTTTCAGCAAGGCTGCGTTGATCCGGCGACCAGAAGATCTGGTTCGAGGCGAACACCCCCACAGGGTCAGATGTCTCTATTTCAAGCGTCTCAGCCCCTTTCTCAATGTCCAGTTGACCCAGCAGCCGCCCCACTTCAGCATATACGGCATCGGCTTTCTGACGGGAATTGACCAGCAGCGTTCGAAACCAGACTGCCCCCAAAAAGTGAAGGCGCGGCGCCTCGGGCATGATGGGGGCGAAGGGACTGACCTGAAAGGCGCCAACGGCATTCAGGATGCGGACGTTGAAATTCCAATAAGCGGGGAGCCCTGCTCCAGGCGGGTTCAGGTCGATGCCGATGCCCTCCAGGGACAGATCAAACTCCTGAACAGCCGCCGGGTCATCAGCCGGCATGAGTTGACGGTATACCTGCTCCAGAAAGGTGAGCTTCAAATAGAGGATTTCAAAAAACTGCCGGTCCGGGTCTTGAAACAGGAATCGGTTTGTCCCGGATGGAGGCGCGCCAATATGCGCGGGCCATGGCGCAGAAGCCGTGTCGCCTGCAACAAGGGAAAGGAATTCCGCAGCACGACATGAGGGAGCCGGAAACATCAGCATGTAAAACGGGAAGAAGGAAAACGGCACAATACGCTGGGATACCAGCGCTTCCGGTCCGTAACACGCGTCCGTGTCCGGACATCCCCCGCAGGGCAGATCGTTCTTTTCGGGCACAACGGCCAGCAGCTGTTTCCATTGGGATACCAGATCGGCGGCATCATGGACGAAATCCGGCATCCCGGCCGCCTTTTCAAGACAATAAAATGGAGATGTTTCGGACAGTGTCGCACAGGAGCCGCAATACAGGAAGCGCTCCAGGGATTCGGAATAGGACGGCACGCCTCTTTTTACCAG
>NZ_JAWOHB010000142.1:0-46595 GCF_046496365.1 Desulfosarcina sp. | reverse complement strand
CTGGGAGAAAAGATGGTTGGAATCAAAATGAATGTGCCCCACGACAAACTGGCACAGGTGGTTGATCTGTTGCCCAGCCTCAATGCACCGACAATTGCTTCCTTGTATCAGTCCGATTGGTTTTCCGTGGAGACCGTGGTCGGCACAGGTGTCGTGCGGGAACTGATTCCCGAGCTGCTTAAAAAAGGGGCGGAGGGGATCATCGAATACCCGCTCAACAAGGTGATTTAACCGGTCGCCGGCTTCACGGTCGACAGGCATTCAAGGGGAGTCCATGGCATCAAAACGCACGGAACAGATGACCTCTTTTATCGTTATGGATGTGTTGGAACGCGCCTGCGCCCTGGAGTGCGAGGGCAAGCATATTGTGCATCTGGAAGTGGGAGAGCCCGACTTTGATACACCTGAATGCATCAAAACAGCCGCCTGCAAGGCCCTCGCGGACGGCTTCACCCATTACACCCACAGCCTGGGGTTGCTGGCGTTGCGTGAAGCCATTTGCGAGCATTACCAGGGTACGTATGGCGTCACGGTGGATCCGGACCAGGTGGTGGTCACCTCCGGCAGTTCACCGGCCATTTTCATGACGTTCGCCGCCTTGTTGGAACCCGACGACCAGGTGATCCTCTCCGACCCACACTACGCCTGCTATCCCAACTTCATCCAGTTCGTCGGTGGACAACCGGTGATGGTACCGGTGTTCGAGAAGGACGGATTCCAGTTTCGCCCCGAAGCCATTGGGGATAAGCTCACCGAGCGAACCCGCGCCATTTTCATCAACTCTCCCTCCAACCCCACGGGCAACCTGCTTTCCAAAGCGCGCATGCAGGCCGTTGCCGACATGCCGCCTTGGATCGTTTCCGACGAGATTTATCACGGGTTGGTTTACGAGGGCCAGGAGCATTCGATTCTCGAGTTCACAGACCGGGCTTTCGTGCTCAACGGCTTTTCCAAATTATTTGCCATGACCGGTCTGCGCCTGGGCTATCTCATCGCGCCCAAGGCATTTATCCGTCCCATTCAAAAGATGCACCAGAACTTTTTCATCTCGGCCAATGCCATGATTCAGAAAGCGGGCATTGCCGCACTAAAGGAGTCCGGAGCGGATGTGGCGCGAATGAAGCGCATCTATAATGAACGGCGGATTTTCATGATCCGGCGGCTCAGGGAAATAGGGCTGGGTATCACCGTTGAACCCACCGGCGCATTTTATGTATTTGCCAACGCCCGTCACATCTCCGAGGATTCTTATACTCTGGCATTCGACATCCTGGAGAAGGCCTGCGTGGGGGTAACGCCGGGCATCGATTTCGGTCAGCACGGCGAAGGATACCTGCGCTTTTCCTACGCCAACTCCATGGAAAACATTGCCGAAGGCATGTCGCGGCTGGAGGCATATTTTAAAGCCCGCTCATCCCCGGTTTGAATCGTTATGATTGTTAAAACGGCAGAATTTGTCACCAGTGCGGTCAAACCGTCCCAGTATCCCCGGACCCTGTATCCGGAGGTGGCTTTTGCCGGTCGATCCAACGTGGGCAAATCATCGCTGATCAACACGCTGGTGAACAGAAAACGACTGGTTAAAACCAGTTCCACCCCAGGTCGAACCCAGCTGATCAATTTCTTTTTGGTCAACAACAGCCTTTCCCTGGTGGATCTTCCCGGATACGGCTATGCCAAGGTTCCCGAATCGGTGAAGCGCACGTGGGGACCGATGATCGAAATGTTCCTGAAAGGGCGGGAAAACCTGAAGGCGGTGGTGCTGATCCTGGACGTCCGCAGAATCCCGGGCATGGAAGAACAAAACTGCATTGACTGGCTGACACGCTACCGGCGTACGCCCATTCTGGTGCTGACCAAGGCCGACAAGCTGTCAAAATCTGAACAGAAAAAACAACGCAGAGCCATCGGCTCCGCCCTGGGACAGGACGAATCGGCCCTGGTCTTGTTTTCCGCCAAGTCGCGGCTGGGCAAGCCGGAAGTATGGTCTGCCATTGAAAAGGTCGTTATCGATGAACACCGTTAACGAAACGGACGCAACCCAACCGTTCAGATCCGGCCTTGTGGCCATACTCGGCGCACCGAATGCCGGGAAATCCACCCTGCTTAACCGGATGCTGGGCCAGAAGCTGTCCATCACCTCCAAAAAGCCGCAAACAACCCGCAACCGGATTCTGGGTGTGGTCCACCGAACCGGGAGTCAGATGGTTGTTCTAGACACCCCGGGTATTCACCAGGCCAAGAAGCCGCTCAATGCACGCATCGTTGATACGGCCCTGTCCACCCTAGCGGAAGCGGATCTCGTCCTTTTGGTGGTGGACGCACAGAAACCGGACCATCCGTCGGAACAGCTGTTGTTGGACAAGCTTTCCCAGCGACGGCTCCCGGTGCTGCTGGCCCTCAACAAGATCGATCAGGTTCAGCGGCCAGACCTGCTATCGCAGATGGAACGCTGGTCCGGCGCGTTTCCTTTTAAGGCCCTCGTTCCCATCAGTGCCAAAAACGGCGAGCAGGTGGACCGGCTGTTGGATGCCATGGAAGCGATGCTGCCGGCCGGGCCACCCTTTTTTCCGCCCGACAGCCTGACCGACCTGCCGACGCGGTTCATTGTCGCCGAAATGATTCGGGAAAAAGCCTTCCGGCTGACCGGACAGGAAGTTCCACACGCAGTGGCCGTTACCATCGACGCGTTCAAAGAGGAGAAAAAAGGTTCGCTGACCCGGATACATGCCACGATCCATGTGGAGCGGGATTCCCAAAAAGGCATTGTCATCGGCAGTCAGGGTGCTAAACTCAAGCAGATCGGCGAGGCGGCGAGAAAGGAAATCGAGGCCCTGCTGGGCGTTGATGTCTTTCTCAAGCTCTTTGTTCGGGTACAGAAAAACTGGACCAAAGATACCAAATCGTTGCGCAAGTTCGGGTACTGATGATTCTGTCTTATCACCCCTGCTACGAAGCCGATACCAATATGCTTTGCGCCGGCAGAGAGCCGGATCAAAAAGACCTCTCGGCCATTCGCTGCGCGGCTGCAGTTATTCTGCCCCAGGGCTGCCGAAAAGCACTTTACCTTATGGCCAGACACAACTGTGCGCATGTCTTTCCCGACTACGATGCACGCTTTACCTATCCGGGAAAAACCGGCCAGGCCAAACTTTTCCAGGCCCTGAACGTGCCCCATCCCCACACCTGGGTATTTAACGACACGAGACACTTTCAGCGAGACAACGAAGCCGTTTTCGCTGCCGGTTTTCCCCTCGTGTTGAAGTTGGATTGGGGGGGGGAGGGCGATACCGTCTTTCTGGTTCGGTCCAAAGCCGATCTGGAACAAGCGCTTTCAAGGACCGCTGCATACGAGCAGTCCGGCCAGCAGGGATTCGTCATTCAAACCTTTGTCCGCGGTTCCGATCGAACCTTGCGGGTAGCGGTTATCGGAAACACGTACGTGGCATACTGGAGAATTCAAGACAATCCCTTGATTTTCGGAACCAGCCTGGCCAAAGGCGCCCATATCGACCCGGAATCAGATCCCACCCTTCGCCGTAAAGCCCTGGTTCTGGTTGGTGACATTTGCCAGCAAGCGCGAATCAACCTGGCCGGGTTTGATTTCATCTACGATGGATCCGGGCCGATGAAAAGCGATCCGCGGCCGCTGTTTCTGGAAATCAACTACTTTTTTGGTAGAACCGGCCTGGGGGGCTCCCACCGTTTCTATGGGATGCTGCAGGCGGAAATCGATAGCTGGTTGTTCGGCCTGGGGCTGGCGATCACCCGGCCATCGCAGGAAACGCCTGCCGGGGAGATGCCATGAAGCCCTATGCCTATGATCTGGAGCAGCAGGATCTTAACCGGGAGCGACAAAAGGCACGGTCGCTGCGACAGTCCCAATGGTGGCAGCGGCAATGTGCCAAATGCCGTTGCCACTACTGTGGGCATCAGACGCCAGCAGCCGAGTTGACCATGGATCATATCGTCCCTGTGGCCAGGGGAGGCAAAACCACCAAGGGAAATGTGGTTCCAGCATGCAAGTCATGCAACAACAAAAAAAAGCAGTTGCTCCCCATGGAATGGGAGGCGTACATCCAATCGCGCTGAACCTTTCCGCAGCCCGACAGCAACCTCTCTGATGTGGCTTTGTGCGATGGTTCCCAGCAGCCATGCAAAAGCTGTTTTTCAAGGGTCAACCGAACGACCCTTTTCGCTGCATTGCTGTTGACAACATCACCATTCTGTCTTTTAATCGCCCGACTGCGAAGGTTTAGCAACCGCAACTCCCCGGGAGGTATGATGCGTACGGAAAAAGAGCGGAACCTGCTGCTCAGGGCATTGGATGCGTTCAAGCGAAAAATCATCGTCATCTCCAAGGATTTCGAAATTTTGGCTTCCACCGGTGTGGATGCCCGCGTCGATGGGGAATCACCCTCGGGGAAATGCTGCTACGAAGTGTTTTACAGCCGCTCCGCACCATGTGATAACTGCCCGGCCAGGAAGGTCGCGTTTTCTGGAAAGCCCTCCTTGCGGGACTTGTCGACAAGCGCCTTGGGCAAACTGAAAAGATCCTGCCTGTATGCCTATCCGATCACCGACCAGGACGGGCAGGAGGTAATGACCATTTTCAACTTCGAGCTTCCCGCGCTGGATGGTCTTGAGGAAGAATTGCGGCGGACCAATGGTTTTTTGCATAACCTGCTTCAAAGCGCCTGTGATGGCGTCATTGCACCCGACATGACCGGTAAGATAATCATCTTCAACGATGCGGCCGCCGAGGTGACCGGACATAGCGTGGCAGCGGCACTCGACCACCTCAACATCAGAGCCATTTACGAGGGCGACGGGGCCAAAGAGGTGATGCGAAACCTGAGAAGTGATGACTATGGCGGCAAGGGCAAATTAAAGAAATATCGCATCAAGGCGATCGGCAAAAACGGAGAGAAAATTCCCATCAGTCTGTATGCGTCCATCATCTACGATGAAAATGGCAAAGAAGCCGGATCCATAGGCTTTTTTCATGATCTGAGAGAGCGCATCCACATTCAGCAAAAACTGGAGAAAACTCAACTGCAGCTGATCCAGTCAGAAAAGATGGCCTCACTGGGAAAGCTTTCTGCCGGGGTGGCACACCAGCTGAATAACCCGCTGGGTGGAATCACGCTTTACACAAAACTGATGCTGGAAGACTACGAACTGGAAGACAACGCCAAAGAGGATCTTTACCGGATTCTAAAGGACGCCCAGCGCTGCCGGGACACGGTTAAGGAACTGCTTGAATTTGCCCGGCAGACGCGTCAGTTTATGAAACCGATTAACATCAACAAGGCGATTGACCGAACCCTTTTTCTGATTGAGAATCAAACCCTTTTTCACAATATCACCCTGAAAAAAAAGATGGCTCCCTTTGTCCCCCTGATAATGGGGGACAGTCAGCAGCTGGGCCATGTGTTCATGAACATAATCATCAACGCCGCGCAGGCCATGGACGGCAACGGTACCATCACCATCACGACCCAGGAGTCAGCCACCAAAGACCGGGTGATCATCCACATTGAAGACACCGGCCCGGGAATTTCCGCCACGGACCTTGAACATATCTTCGAGCCCTTTTTCACCACCAAAGAAGAAGGCCAGGGCACCGGTTTAGGACTGAGCGTTGTATACGGCATTGTTGAAAACCACAGCGGCACCATTTCCGCCAGAAGCACTCCCGGCCGGGGAAGCACCTTTACGATAGAACTTCCCATCACCCTTGCAACCGAAAAAGGAGCCGAACATGCAGACCACGCCTGATCCCGTAACCGTTCTGGTGGTTGACGATGAAAAGGGTATCCGGGACGGGTCGGAACGTATAATCAGCCGCATGGGATGCAACGCGCTGACGGCCAAAAACGGAGAAGAAGGTCTGGATATCATCGGCCGGACCGATGTGGCTATCGTGCTGTTGGATTTGAAAATGCCCGGGATTGATGGCATGGAGGTGCTCAAGCGGATCCAGATTCTGGACCGGGGCATCCTGGTGATTGTTATCACCGGTTTTGCCACCATCGAAACCGCCATCGAGGCCATGAAGCAAGGTGCCTACGATTTTATCCCCAAACCCTTCGAACCGGACCAGCTTAGAATCGTGATCAACCGGGCCCGCGAAAAGATCTGGTTGAAGAAGGAAGCGGTTAAACTGGAATCCGAGCGGCGTCGAACCCTGGCGGATCTGGGAACCGAAAAGAGCAGAATCCATACGATTATCGACTCCATTCCCAACGGCATCGTGGTCACCAATGCCGATGGTCAGGTGGTGCTGATGAACCCGGCCTTTGGCCGGCTCCTGGGGCTCGACACCGGCACCGCTGTCGGCGGGCGGATTTCGACCTACATCCCCGACGAGGGGTTGTGTCGGTTGATCGTGGAAATTTCAAGCGGCAGGCATGTGGATTTTGACGATATTCCCACCTACGAATTTTCCGTTGGTGAAGACCGCTTTCTCATGGCCCGCGGCAGGCCGGTTCTGGGTGAGCGCAAAGAGTGTCTTGGAGCGGTCGTTACCGTCATCGACATCACCAACATGAAGGTGCTGGACCGGCTCAAGTCTGAATTCGTGGCCAAGGTCTCCCATGAACTCAGAAGCCCCCTGTCCACCATCCACGAGCAACTGGCCCTGGTGCTCAATGATTTGATGGGTCAGCTCAGTGAATCGGAAGAACATCTGCTCGCCCGGGCCAAGGAAAAAACCCAGGGGTTGATTTCCACCATCGGCGACCTGCTGGATTTGTCACGAATCGAATCCGGGACCACCTGCCAGGAGCCCAAACCGGTTAAGCTGGAAGACCTGTTGAGCAATATTGTTGACTTTATGGGCACCCGGGCCAGAACTAAACAGCAGACACTCACGCTGATCCGGCCGGAAGACCCGCTGCCTTCCATCAAAGCCGACCCGCTGGCTTTGGAGAGCATATTCGGCAACCTGATTGCCAACGCCATCAACTACACCCAAAACGGGGGCGAAATTGTGGTCAAGGTCGACATGACCGGCATCAACACGCGTATCCGGGTGATCGACAATGGATTCGGCATCGAATCGCGTTACCTGGACAAGATCTTCGATCGGTTTTTCCGTGTAAAGAACGACAAAACCCGCTTCATCACCGGCACCGGACTGGGCCTTCCGATTGTCAAGGGGTTGGTTGAGGCGTTAAAGGGACGCATCAGTGTGGAGAGCGTTCCGGACAAGGGCACGACCTTTACGGTACTGCTGCCGGTAAATTAATCCCGTTCCAGCCATAACGGGTGCATTGCACCCCAGTTCGGCGGTCTCGTTTTTTAAAATCCTCGGCGCAACAGGACAACTCCTGCGGCTTCAATGCGGTTCTGTTTGGGATTGAGACCCCAAAAAACCCCTCAGGCACAATCCAGGAGGCAATCGTGGCCACCCTGCTGGTGATCGACAACTACGATTCATTCACTTACAACCTGGTGCAGATGTTCATGCATTTCGATCTCTCCATCCAGGTCCACCGCAGCGACCGGATCAGCCTGGCTCGGGCAGCCGGTGAGCGACCGGACTACCTGCTGATCAGCCCCGGTCCCAAGGACCCCGATCATGCCGGCATCTCCAAAGCCCTTATTCACGCCCTTTACCGGACAACCCCTATTTTAGGGATCTGTTTGGGAATGCAGTGTATCAATGAAGTGTTCGGTGGAAAAACGGTCCCGTCGCCGACGCCCATGCATGGTAAAACCAGCTGGGTCTATCATCGCCAGGAGATGCTATTTTTGCAAGTGCCCTCCCCGTTCACCGTGGCCCGCTATCACTCGCTGGCGGTGAAACCTGCGGCTGCCGCCCTCAAAAAGCATCTGGTGGTTACCGGCTGCACTGCGGACGGTACGATCATGGGCTTGTCCCACAGTCGATTTCCCCTTCACGGCCTGCAGTTTCACCCGGAAAGCTTTCTTACGGAATTCGGATTCAAGCTGATTGAGAATTTTCTGCGGCTGGGCCCGTTGAAATGCGAACCGGCCATAAAGGTCCCCCGTGGGGCTGCCGATTCCTTCTGCCCGCCAGAATCGAGGGTCTCTTGAAAAAGGTGGCGGATCTTTTAAGCGGCCTTGCCGGGGTAATGCGCGAGCCGCTTGACCTGGAGGAACCATTTGTGGATATGGCGGCCCGCTTTGCTCACGAACCGGGGACGGTGGTGATGCTCAGCGGCGGAGATCTGGACAGTTCCCGCTATCACATCCTGGGCATTAATCCCTGGCTCACGCTTGACGGGCATTGCGGTGAAACAACCCTTGTCGTCGATGGTGCGACCCAGGCTTTCCAACAAGCACCGCTGGATGTGCTTGAAACGGTGCTGACGCACTGTCATTTGCTCCCCGGTGACACGATGGGGCCTGTTGACGCCGGTCTTTTCGGATATCTGGCTTACGACCTGAAAGACGACCTCGAGGTTCTGCCTCGAACCACCATTGACGATCTTGGGCTCCCCAACCTTTGCCTGGTTGCGCCCTCCCTGATCGTGGTGCATGACAAGCAAAGCCGGACCACCCAACTCCATGCACCGATCCGCCGAGGTCAGGATGCCAAGGCGGTGCATGCGGCCATTGCGGCATTCCGGCACGCCCTGACATTACCCATGCAGGCATCCGGTGTTTTCTCAGGGACCGGACGGCCGTTCAAATCAAACTTCACCCGAAATGCTTACCAAAACGCGGTTCAACAAGTAAAAAACTATATTTCCGCCGGCGACGTCTACCAGGTGAATCTGTCCCAGCGGTTTGAAATGAATTTTGCTGGAGACCCCTACGCACTATTCAAAACCTTGTATGCGTTGAATCCGGCACCTTTTTTCGCCTACGTTCATGCCGGCGACCATCATATTATTTCCACTTCACCGGAGCGGTTTCTGCTGCAAAGCGGCAGGCGGGTGGAGACCCGTCCCATCAAGGGCACCCGTCCACGGGGCAAGACGCCGGAGAAAGATCGGGAGATGATGCAGGCGCTGGTCCGCAGCCCCAAAGATGAGGCCGAGCTTTCCATGATCGTGGATCTGCTGCGCAACGACATCGGCAAGGTGTGCGCCGGAGGATCGGTGGTCGTTGCCCGGCACAAGTGTCTGGAGGCTTACCAGAATGTCTACCACCTGGTTTCGGTGGTCGAGGGAGCGCTGGCTGATGCAAAGGGATCCGTGGATCTGATCCGGGCCGCCTTCCCCGGCGGCTCCATTACCGGCTGCCCCAAGATCCGGGCCATGGAGATTATCGACGAGCTGGAAACCCGTCGTCGCCATGTTTACACCGGATCGATCGGGTATATCAGCTTTCACGACACCATGGACCTGTCAATTGCCATCCGCACAGCGACGGTTGTCGGCAAGCGGCTTTTCTTTTCCGTGGGGGGCGGGATCGTCTATGACTCCGATCCTGCAGATGAGTATGAAGAAACCCTCCACAAAGGACGGACCCTGATGGCGGTGTTTCAGGGAACGGATGGCGGCCCGGTAACCGACAACCGTTCGGGCCCCTGGGTGTGGCAGAACGGACGGCTGCGCCACCGGAACCGGGCGGTGGTGCCTGTAACCGACTTAGGCCTGCAATACGGATTCGGTTTTTTCGAGACGATCCGTGTCGAAAAGGGGTTTGCCTGCCGGTTGCAAGCGCACCTGGATCGGTTTGACCGGACGTGGAGAGCCATATTTAACGATTCTCCGCCGGATCTGACCTGGAGGGACATTATCGGTCAGGTGATTCAAAAAAACGGTTTAGGCGGGACGGCGGCAGCGGTGAAGATCCTGGCCACCCGCGGCGATGGAAGCCGTTCCCGGTATAACGGCACCCTGCTGGTGGACGCCCGGCCTTACATCCATCGGTTGACGACGCTGGCGGCAACCGGGCTGAGGCTGGCAACCTATCCACACCCGCGCCAGTCCCCCCTGGCGGACCACAAGACGTTGAACTACCTTAACACCCATCTGGCCGGTGTCTGGGCCCGGGAGCAGGGTGCCGACGAGGCGGTTATCCTGAACCCGGACGGAACGGTTTCCGAAACCAATACGGCCAACATCCTGGTCGTGTCAGGCAAGACGGTGACCCGCCCCGGATCTCCCCACGTGTTGTCCGGAGTGATGCAGGCCGCGGTTTGTCGACGCTTGCATGGGTTGGGGTTTTCCATTATGACTCGCCCGATCCACGCGGATGCAGTCATGGATGCCGATATGGTTCTGCTCACCAATGCCCTCATGGGCGTCGTGCCGGCCTTGAGCCTGGATGACCGGCCGCTGAAAATCGATCACCCGTTGATCGCAGTCCTTAACCAGCGTCTTTTTCATGCAGCGGAGGTTGGCGGCAGCCTGTGATAAGCTGTTGAAAGGCCATAGCCGAAAAGCCCCTTGACCAGCTTTAGCGCGAGATAGAGAAAGGCCAGGGGCAATAGTATGGTCTGGATGATGAACAGGGCAATCAGATCAATGATCGTGCTGATGGACTGGGTTAGTTTTTCTTTCAGCAAGGCTACGTTTTTTTTGACATTGATCAGGTTTTTGCCGCTTGTGATTAGGTTTTCGTGCCATTTCATGCCGTCATCCGCTTCGATGACCGCGGCTGCGGATTGTTCGATCAACTGCAATTTCGCGGTCTTGGCTTGGATGGGCGCATTTAAAAACAGCGCCTCAACAATACTGCTGGATATGGCCACAAAGGGGAGCGCGAAGCGGACGAACAGCAGCAGCAGAATGAATTTGTAGAGCGTGTCCTTGTTCACCTGGCCGGCGATTTTAAAGTGGTCGAGAACCAAAAGGGTCATGAGCAGCAACAGCAAACTGGCGATGACGATTTTTGCCCCCCACCATCCTGAAAAGGCCAGGAGCAGTTTCTGGATGGCCAGCGATACGGTGGCCATGAGCATGACGGTGGAAAATTGTTCGACCATGTCATTGAGGGGGTCCAGGATCTGGCCGGGTGCCGCGGAAAGGCCGACACCGGCCGGGGTGGCTGCGACCTCCACGTGCTGGATGACGGAAAGGATGCCGTTCAATACCCGGGCAACGGCAAAGGTGACGGCTGCATTTTTCAGGGATTTGTCGAAGTAGTTATCCCCGGCCCGGTCCGCATAATGGGTCAGGTTTAAAATAAGCAGGAAGGCCAACAGCACGAGCATCAGTCTGTTGCGCATGTTTTTTCCGTTTCTCCGCCCTAGGGTTCCCTCTGCCATGCTAAGGGAAAGATATCAAGGCAGTTCGCTTCGCACCATTGCGGCGAGCCGCTCGAGTTCCTCCCTGGGGGGATGTTTCGCGGGCCAGGTAAACGTGACCCCGTCATCGAAATGGCGGGGTAACACGTGGATGTGGAAGTGCTCCACGGTCTGCCCGCCGGCCTTCCCGTTGGCCTGCAGCAGGGTCATGCCCGGGGCCTGCGTGGCAACCTTCACCGCCCGGGCAATTTTCACCGCGGCTGGAAACACCGCGGCGGCCAGCTCTGCGGAGAGGCCATAGATGTTATCCACATGGGGCTTGACGGCGACGATCACATGCCCCGGATTGATCTGACCGGCGTCCATGAAGGCCAACACATGGGCATCTTCGTAAACCTTGCTGGACGGCAATCGACCTGAAGCCAAGCGGCAGAAAACGCAATCAGTCATGGGTTTCTCCTCCTGATCCACTTGGTAACGGCGGGTCTTTCGACCCCCTTTGGGTCATAGCGAACCGTGTTTTATCCATTTCTGGATGGGTGCTACGTAATATGGGCCACCACATGCCCCAGTTCGGGGAAGACCAGGGTTTTACAGGCCAGTTGACAGGCCTTTTTGCTGCCGGGCATGCAAAATACCACCGTGCTGCCGATAATACCGGCCGCTGCGCGAGACAGGATGGCGGCCGAATCGATCTCTTCATAGCTGAGCTGGGCGAAGAGGGCGCCAAAGGCGGGCATCTCTTTGGCAAACAGGGGTTGAATGGCTTCGATGGTGACATCTTTGGGGGTGATGCCGGTCCCGCCGGTGACCAGCAGGGCTTGGAGGCCGTGATCCCGTATGGCCTTCAAGGCCGCCGCGCGGATGGCGGAGATGTCGTCGGTAATCACTTGGTGGAAGCGGACCTGATAACCCTCTTTTTGGGCCTGTTTTGCAATCCATCGTCCGCTCTCGTCGTTTTCAAGCGTCCGGGTGGTGGAAACCGAAAGGATTCCCACGCCTACCGATGCCGGGGCCGCTTTTCGATGCTCGTGAACGCCCATAATATTCCTGATTTGTCTGAATGGTTGCCGGAAATGGCCATTTCCGGCCGGGGCCCGAACCGGCCGGGGCCACGTGTGAATAAACCCTACCTAACTGATGCAACGCGTTATGGCAAGGCCAGACTTGGTTAATCTCCTTGCTTTTAAACAGGCTTTTTTCTATGTTCAGGTGCAAAAGGGCCTGCCCTTTAAAAAACAATCCAGCCTCGTGAACCGATTTCAGACCGAGGATATGAAATGGTGACACCCTGTACCGGCGTGATTCTTGCCGGTGGACTGAACAAACGGTTTGACGGACAAAACAAGGCTTGTATCCGTATTGGCGGGAAACGCATTATCGACCGCCTCCTGGAGGTTTATGCCGGGCTGTTCGATCAGATTGTGATCGTAACCAACGATCCGGCGGCTTACATGGATGTCGATGCGTTGATCGTCAGCGACCATTATCCGGTGCGCAGTTCCCTCAATGGCCTCCATGCCGGGCTGTTTGCCGCCGGTCATGAATACGCCTTTTTCACCGCCTGCGACACGCCGTTTATCCAAGGGGCCTTGATTCAGCTCGTAATTGACCGTATTGAGCGCAATACGGATATTGTCGTGCCAACGACATCGGCCGGCTTTGAACCGATGTTTGCCGTTTATAAAAAAACCTGCCTGCCTGTCATGGCGAGGCAGCTGGAGCGAGACCGGTTGAAGATCCAGGGGCTTTTCAGCAAGATGCGGGTAAATACGATCGCCGAGGCCGACTTGCGCCAGGCCGATGCAGCCTTGATCTCTTTTTTCAACGTCAACACGCCCCAAGAGCTGATCACGGCCGAAGCGCTCGATAAAGCGCGCAACTGAGGAGCAGACGAACAAATGAACGCAAACCAACTGATTACCAAAATTAAGGCCCACCCGGCCTATGACCAGGTGGGGATGGTTCTGTGCCACAACGGCGTGGTCCGGGGCACCTCCCGTGACGGTCGCCGGGTCACCGGCCTGCGAGTGGCCGTCGACCGGGAACGGTTGGCAAACGTGCTTGCCGAACATCGGTCCCGGCCGGGCATCGTGGACATCCAGGTGGAGATTGCCGCCGACGCCAATCTTTCCGTCGGAGACGACGTGATGATGCTGGTGGTTGCCGGTGACATCAGAGAAAACGTCATTGACGCCCTGACTGACACGCTAAATGCCATCAAAACCACGGTAACAGTCAAGAACGAATTTTTTGCCTGATCCGGACAGCCCATGAACGAGAGGAACACATGTCCGAACTGACCCATATTGATGCGCAGGGCCGGGTACGCATGGTCGATGTGACCGAAAAAAAAACCTCCCAGCGAACCGCCGTGGCCCAAGCCATGGTCAAGATGAACACGGAGACGTTCCAACGCATTGCTGCCGGCACCGTTTCCAAGGGCAACGTTTTGGAAACGGCCCGCATTGCCGGTGTGATGGCTGCAAAAAAAACAGCCGACCTGATTCCCATGTGCCACCCGCTGAATCTGACCCATGTGCAGGTGGATTTTTTCCCTGAGGCGGACAGCCACACCATCCGCATTGAAGCAACGACGCGCATCGTGGACCAGACGGGTGTTGAAATGGAGGCGTTGACAGCGGCTTCCGTTGCGGCACTCACCCTTTACGATATGTGCAAAGCCATTGACAAAGGCATGACCATCACCAATATCCGTCTGATGAAAAAAACAGGCGGCAAGAGCGGCACCTTTATCCATGAAAACGACACCCCATGCTAAACCCTGACCAAAAAATAATCAGAAATATTAATTTGTGCATGCTTGGGGTTGCCTTATTGATGGCTGCGGGCTGCGCCTTTTATCCAAAGACGACTGTCAGGCCTGCTCCAGCGCTTGTCCGGCTCAACGTGTCGGATTATCCTGATTTTTCCGACGGGCTGTTTCTGGACAACCTTGCCTACGGCATCTCTAAAAGCCTGGAATATCTCAATCGTGTGCCGGCTGAACGCACTTTCCAGTTCGGAGATGACTCGTTCAGCGCCCTTCACCTGCGTCGGTCATTGGAGACCCTGAGGGATTTCGTGGAAACAGGGCCCGGTCCGGAAGCATTGAACCGGTTCATTGCCGACCGCTACCGGGTGTACCAGTCCAGCGGGGGCCCGGAGAGCGGTCAGGTGCTGTTTACCGGATACTACGAGCCTCACCTTAAAGGGAGCCTGAAACCCGATGCCCGCTACCGGTATCCGGTATACGCCATGCCAAGAGACCTGATGGTCATCGACCTTGCTCCCTTTTCAGAGGACCTCAAGGGTAAACGTATCGTCGGCCGCCTGCAGGGCAACACCGTGGTTCCCTACCCGGATCGGCAGGCGATCGAGGCGGACCCTGCGTTCGCCCGCAACGCACCGCCCATCGCGTGGGTGGACGACCGTGTCGACCTGTTTTTTTTGCAGATCCAAGGCTCCGGCCGTATTTATATGACCAATGGTGATTTTCTTCGCGTGCATTACCATGGCGCCAACGGTCACCCCTATCGCAGCATCGGTCGCCTGCTCATCGACCAGGGCAAGATCCCGGCCCAAGAGATGTCCATGCAGCGACTCAAGGCCTATCTGCACGCCCATCCCACTGAGGTGGACGCCGTGCTCAACCACAACCCCAGCTATGTTTTCTTCAAGACGGAGACCTCCGGACCCATCGGTGCCATCGGGGTTGACCTGACGCCGGGACGATCCGTTGCCGTGGATCGCCGGGTCTTTCCCATGGCCGCACCGGCCTTTCTGCAAACCCAGATCCCCGTGGTGGACGGCAACGGCCGCATCGACCGATGGATGGATTTTTCCGCGTTTGCCCTTAATCAGGATACCGGCGGGGCCATCCGGGGACCGGGGCGCGTTGATATCTTTTGGGGCAACGGGCCCTATGCGCAGATTGCCGCCGGCCACATGCAGCACAAAGGGCACTTTTATCTGCTGGTGTTGGCTCCTGAGATGCAATGATTCAAGTTCCAATGCGGACTGATCCGGCTGCACCTTCTAACTTCTCGTGCCGTCGGAGCCCTGTCAACGTCCGGGCCTGAAGGATTTACGAAAGTCATGATGAGCCGAAAACAAGTTTGGCGTGTGCCCGAAATGGCATTTTACGAGGGTACTTGGTTTGCCATGACCCGTTGACGGAACCCTGTTCGCGCCGTGCTCTTGTCTTGACACCCCCTGGCAAAACCAGTAGTGTTGCCATCTTTGAAGCGACCCTGTTCAAGCCCCACATAAGGAGACACTCATGTTCGGTATCGGAATGCCGGAAATGATCTTGATTCTGGCGGTGGCCCTGATCGTTATCGGACCCAAGAAACTGCCGGATCTGGCCAAGTCATTGGGAAAAGCCATGGGAGAATTTAAAAAGGCCACCAGCGATCTGAAAGAGAGCATGCAGATCGATACGGAGCTCAAAGCCGTTAAAACGGCATTTAATGATATCAACCGGGAGGGAAAAAAGGAAGGCAGCCCCTTCGTCGGAGAAGGGGGCGAAAAACCTGTCGATGCGGCTGCGCCGGGTGCAGCGAGCGATCCTGGCAACCCAGCTAACGCTGACCCCATGGATACCCTGAAGGCGGCTTTTCACAGACCCAGCGAAGAGACCGCGGACGACGGCTCCCCGTCCGCCAAACCAGCGTCTGACACCGGGCCAGACCGGGATTCCGAACCGCGCAAGGGATAACGAACGTGGCAGACTTGGAAACCGAAACGGAAGACAAAATCCCCTTTACCGCTCACCTGGAAGAGCTACGCAAACGGCTGATCACCTGCTTTGTCGCCGTTGGCATCGGTTTCGCCCTATCCTATGGATTTAAAGAGAAGCTGTTTGAGATTCTCACGCAGCCCCTGATTTCAGTCATGAAAGAGGGGGAGACATTGATCTACACCGGATTGCCCGAGGCCTTTTTCACCTTCCTCAAGGTCTCTTTTCTTTCCGGGCTCATGGTTGCCTCGCCGGTAATTATCTACCAGTTCTGGATGTTTGTGGCGCCGGGACTTTATGATCGCGAAAAGCGGCTGATGATTCCCATTGTCTTTCTGTCGTCGATCTTTTTCGTGGGGGGCGCCCTGTTCGGCTATTTCATTGTTTTTCCCTTCGGGTTTCAGTTTTTTATGGGGTTTGCCACGGAAACCATCCGTCCCATGCCTTCCATGAAAGAATATCTGAGTTTTTCCGCAAAACTGCTGCTGGCCTTCGGGCTGGTTTTTGAGCTGCCCCTGGTGCTTACCTTTCTGGCACGGCTGGGCATCGTTTCGGTGGCTTTTCTGAAGAAAAACAGGAAATATGCCATTCTCCTTTTCTTCGTGGGTGCGGCGATATTGACCCCGCCTGACGTGGTGACGCAAATCATGATGGCCGTGCCGCTGATGGTGCTCTATGAAATCAGTATTGTCGGTGCACGCATCTTCGGCAAACAAAAAAAGGCGCCGCAACCCGATGCCGAAACCGAGGGCGCCGGCGAACGATGAGCCGCTATCCAAGTCCGATCCAATATCGACTTGAATTAATAGAGACGGCGGCCGGCACCGGGTATTTTAACGCCCTTCCCCAGGAGATCGCCACGGTTGGGGACGGCCTTGCCTACCTGCGTCGACACCCCAACGACAGCTTCATGCATGCCCATCTGCTGGTCCGCATCGGGGAGATGGACCAAGGGGCAATCTTTGATCTGCTGGCAAGGGAGGGGGGCAGCACCCCGGCTGTCCAAGCCCTTGTGCTTGAAGCCGCTACCGTTTACCCGCATCTGTCTGCGGTCAGGGACGCCTTCTGCGACCACCCGATTCAAATACTGGCCGATCAGACACCACTGGTGATTCTGCGATCTGAATTGCTGGCTGATCAGAAGACCCACCGGCAATGGGCGCAACTGTTTCATGACAATCTTTTTCAGCACCGCCGCTTGCCGCCACCGGCTTCCACGGGACTGCCCTTTCCCTTTGACGGGATTGACGGCAGTGATGACCCTTTACCGGCCCAAGCCCATTTGACGGCGATCATCAAACGCTATCTGCCGGAGATGGCCGGTTTCGGCAAGCCACGTCAGTCGCTGGAAGCGACCATTGCGAAGGCCATTTCACGGCTCAACCGCCTGGAGATTTTCGATGGACCGGAGATGCGGCACCAATCCTCGCTGAGCCGGTATGCCCTTCTCCGTAAATGGCGTTTCAACCACGTGATCAAGGTCGGCCAATTGAATTATACCCTGTCCAGTGTGCAGACCGCTTACGGGCGGGGGCGCTCTTTGGAAGCAGCCCGCGCCTCCTGCCTTATGGAAGTGGCCGAACGCTGCTCCGCCTTTACCAGTGTTGCCGAAACCAGAATTTTGGGGACGCGCCGTCCCCACCCGGTGCGCCATGGTTGCCATTCGCAGTTGACTGCAGATGGGTATCCACTTCTGAACCCCAACAGCCTGGCACTCGAGGTGCCCTATCGCGACGAGCCGTTGTATTGGATCGAAGGGGAGCAGCTAACGGCGGATGGCACCCGATCGATCTGGGTGCCCGTGCAGTGTGTCTTTCTTTTCAGCAATCTGGACGAGCGGTCATTGTTTTCAGGGTTGGGGTCCACCGGCCTGGCTTCCGGAAACACCATGGCAGAGGCCAGGCTAAGTGCCCTGTATGAAGTCATTGAAAGGGACTGCGCGGCGGTCAATCCTTACCATCCATCACGCTGCTTCCGAATTCATGCGCAAGATCCGCAATTGAGCGCACTGTTCAATGATTATCTGACGCGCGGTATTCATCTTCAATTTCAGGATATCAGTCCGGCCTTCGGCATCCCCTGCTGCACCTGTTTTGTGACCCATCACGACGGAACCGTGGCCAAGGGCGGCGGCGCCAACCTCAACGGCAGGCTTGCCGTTCTGTCGGCGCTGACCGAAACGCCATATCCTTATCCTGCCGGACCGCCCTCAACCCCGGCAACGCCGGCGCTACCCTGGCTTGAGTTTGAATCCCTGCCCAATTTCTCAACCGGCATTCCGGAGCGGGATTTGATGCTTTTGGAAAAAACCCTTGCAGGCAACGGTTTTACGCCCATTTATGTGGATATTACCCGCAAGGACCTGGAAATCCCTGTCGTCAAAGCGTTGATTCCGGGGCTTGAGATGACGGCAGACTTTGACCGGTACTGCCGAATCAGCCCGCGATTGTTCAATAACTACCTGAAAATTTACAAGAAAAACTGAAAAGCAATTCCCATTGACAGGGTGCAACGGGATTGATACACTTTTTCGGGTGGGATGAATTTGGGTCTTTAACCAACCATGAAAGGGGAGAGTGGCGGTTATGCGTAAAAGAAATGCTGTTTTATGGGTAGCGGTATGTGTGGGGCTGATGTTTGCCGCAGGCTCCATTTTTGCGGGCACCACCGTCGAGGATGTGATCCGGATGGAGCACAAGGCCTACAGCGAGCACACCAAGGGCATTGTGACATTCAGCCACAAGAAGCACAATGAAGACTACAAAATCGGCTGCGGTGATTGCCATCACGATGCCAAGGGACAGCCGCTGAATGACCTGAAGCTGGGTGACGATGTGCAGAGCTGCCTCGAATGCCACAAGCTTCCCGGACAGATGCCCGGTGATCTGAAAAAAGAACTCAAGGCCAAAAACGCATCCAAGGAAGAGATCTCCGCCAAAGAGATGGAGTACCACGCCGAGGCCATCCACGAAAATTGCATCAGCTGTCACAAGGACCACAACAAGAAAAACCAGACCAAGGCTGCCCCGCAGACCTGCACCAATTGTCACCCCAAAGAAAAAAAATAACTGAACCGATACTTCCTGCCAGCTTAAAAAGCCGGGCAGCGTCGATTTTTACGATGCCGCCCGGCTTTTTATGGCGAAGATCCAACCGAAAGTGGCGTTGACAGGCGATCCGGATGGTGATACGGGAATCAAGTAAAGGCTGTTCATTCTGAACTTGCCGCGATATCGCTACTCCTGAGGCGATCATAACCGCACAGCGTTATTCAAAACGATGCTCCCAACGGATGATCTGATCGTTGCTGTTGGCCGATAAGCAAACTTTCCCTGCCGTTATTCAAACAGCTTAAACCAAATGACGTTCCAACCTATTGCGTATGCGTGAAAACAGCATTTGCCCGGGAATACGTGCTTGAATGCAGTTGTTTTTTTGACTGCCAAGGAGAACAAAACCAAAAATTACCCGGTTTTATACGCTTCAAGTCACGGCGTGGCCGGTTTTCAACAAGAAGATGCGCGGCATTTTTGACCCGCTGCCGATCTGTTTTTACAGACGCAGGTATTGCCAATGTCCCGATCCGTCAAAGCCATAGGGATCTGTCTGGGAGCGGGACTGCTTGGGGCCATATTGTCCATTGCGCCATTATCAATGGAACTGCAGGAGAATTTCGGGCTAAAATTGCTTTTTCACTTAAGGGGGCCACTGCCTCCTCCGACGGAAGTGCTCATTGTTGCGTTGGACCGGGAGTCGGCGGAGGCGCTCGATCTCCCCACCAAAACCGAGGCATGGCCGCGCAAGCTGCATGCACAATTGGTTCGAACGCTTTCCCGTCTGGGTGCGACGGCCATTATCTTCGATTTGCTGTTTGATGAACCCCGTGACGCCGATGCTGACCAGGTGTTCGGGGCAGCTATCGCCGAATCGAATAGAGTTGTTCTTTGTGAAGCCATCCGGCAGGAAAAACTTCCCATCTTTGATTCGAGTGGGCAGCATCTTGCCGACGTAAATGTTGAAACCCTTGTTCCTCCGATTTCTCCCCTGGCGCGGTCAGCGCTTTCCCTGGCCCCTTTTCCCCTGCCAAAAGTTCCCGTCCAATTAAGTCAATTCTGGCTGTTTAAAGCCGGTTCGGGAAATTCACCAACCCTACCGGCGGCCGCATTTTTCATCTACGCCGGCAACCATTATGATTCATTTTCCAAGCTTTTCAACAAGGTGGTCGCCGAAAGCGGCGGTCCGGAGGAGCTTCCGACCTGGGAGGAGATTGCCGTCCAGCGCAGGTTAGAAGAAACGATGATTGCAATTAAGGAAAAATTCAACCGTGAACCGTTGATTGCCCGGGAAATGCAAAACCAAATCGAATCTCGAGACAGGCAACAAGCGGACATGCTTACCGGTCTTATCCGGATGTTCCAGAGCGAAAACAGCAGATACTTGAATTTCTATGGTCCGGCCGGCACTGTAAACACCATGTCGTATCACGATGCGTTGAAAATTCCGGACCGTTCGGCAAAAGCCAAGGGCGACTCAACGTCCAACCCAATGGGCCTTGAAGGGAAAGTTGTGTTCGTGGGATTGTCCGAAAACATGCGACTGCAAAGACAGGACGGCTATCATACGGTATTTTCCCAAAGGAACGGGATTGATATCAGCGGTGTGGAGATAGCGGCCACGGCATTTGCCAATCTGCTGGAGGGTCGTCTGTTGACGGTCCTGGGATGGCCTTTGAATTTGGGCATTGTTTTCGCGTTCGGTTTTTTTCTGGGTATGATCTGTTTTTTTTTGCCCATGGGGGTTGCCACCGTTTGCGTCCTCAGCACCGGCGCCCTGTATCTGTCCACGGCATGGATCTTTTTCAGCATGCAGAACATCTGGCTTCCCGTGGTTATTCCTGTGTTCATCCTGATGCCGTTGGCCCTGTTCGGAACGGTCGTTTGCCGGTACTGCGTTGCCTCCAAGGAGCACAGCGTGCTTCGAAAAGCCTTCGGTTACTATCTGCCGGATCCGGTTATCGACCATTTGGCAAAAAACATCGGAGACATCAATGCGACCAACACAATCGTATACGGTATTTGCCTTTATACGGATGCCCAACAATATGCCGCCCTTTCCGAAGCGATGGATCCCAAGGCATTGAGCCTGCTCATGAACAGATACTACCAGAAGCTTTTTATACCGGTTAAAAAATACGGTGGAATGGTTTCTGACGTGGTGGGCGACTCCCTGATGGCAATCTGGGCAAAAGCCAATCCCGATGTCTCCATTAGGGCGGCCGCCTGCCACGCGGCGCTGGAGATGGTTCAGGCCATCAACGCGTTTAATCGGGAAGATGAACAAATCAGTCTCCACACCCGAATTGGGATGCATGCGGGGCCCATCCTCATCGGCAATATCGGTGCAGTCGATCATTATGAGTATCGTCCGGTGGGGGATATTGTCAATACGGCGTCCCGGATGGAGAGCCTGAACAAACATCTCGGCACGCAGATTCTGGTGTCTGATCAAGTGCTCCAACACTTGGACGGCTTCATGAGCCGGGGACTCGGTAAGTTTCTGCTGTTCGGCAAAACCAATCCCGTCGCGATCTATGAACTGCTGGGCTATTCAAAAGATATCAACCTGAAACAGCATCAAATCGGTAGTTGTTTCGCAGAGGGACTTGTTGCCTTCCAACAGAAACGCTGGGATGCGGCGATCGCCGCCTTTGAGCGGACGCTCAGTATCTGCCACTGCGATGGCCCCGCGCTATTTTATAAAAACCGCTGTGAAGAATTGAAGCAAAATCCTCCGGGGGAGAGCTGGGATGGAACGGTGACCATGGGGCAAAAATAATGGGTGCGGGGGATAACCAATGGGATCGATAAAACACAAGGCAAAGGCTGTCGGCTTCGGACATCGATTAATACTGGCAGTGGCCGTCTGGTTGGTGATCGGCGCCGCGGTGATCCCTCAACCTGTGGCCGGCCAGACAGAAATGGAGACAAAATGGGTTGCCCGCATCGTATCCTTACAGGGTCTGGTCCAGGTGCGAAGAAAGGATGCCCAGCAATGGCTCAGGGTGAATCTGAACGAGCGTTTTTTTGCCGGGGATATGATCAAGGTGAGCCTTAACAGCCGCGCGGCGTTTGTTCTGAAGAACGAGAGCACCCTGCGGGTAGACCAGCAGACCACGCTCGTATTCAGTGCGGCGGAAAAGGAGCAACCGTTTGTGGTTCAATTGCTAATCGGCGCGATACACTTTTTCAGCCGGGTGCATCGCAGCCTCCAGCTGGTGACGCCATTTGTGAATGGCGCCGTGGAAGGGACCGAGTTTTTTTCGCGTGTGGATGACCATCAGACGACCATCTCTCTTTTCGAGGGCCGCCTGAACGTCTTCAATCCCCAGGGCAGCATCCGAATGGCGAAAAACCAGACCGTGACGGCCATGGCGGATCAGCCGCCGGTACCGCTAGTGGTTGTGCATCCCCGGGATGCCGTGCAGTGGACACTTTTTTATCCGGCTGTGATTGATTTCAGAGCTGATGATTTCGCCTGCGGCAACAGCTGGTGCCAGTTCGCGCGACAATCGGTCAGCGCCTGGCGGAGAGCCGATCTGCTTGAAGCCTTCAGGGCGCTGAATGCGGTTCCGGAATTGATTGACGATCCCCGGTTGTCACTATACCGGGCGGCACTACAGCTGGCGGTGGGTCATGTGGCCGAAGCTGCGGCGGACCTTGAAAAGGCCCGGTCTGCCGAGTCGCAGCGAAGCGATGCCTTGGCGCTTATGGCGGTTGCGGCGGTGGTTCAAAACGATAACTACGCCGCCAGCCGGCTGATCGACCAGGCCCGCGCTCAACCGCGGGTCGGAAGTAGCGTTGACCTTGCTAATTCATACGTGCAGCAGGCATTTTTCAACTTGGAAGCCGCGACGGCCAGCGCCCAAAGTGCTTTGGAAAAAGACCCGCGCAATGCGCTGGCATGGGCCCGCCTATCGGAGCTTTACCTGTCAATGGGTGAGCGCCGGCAGGCCCTGTCTGCGGCTCAGCGTGCGGCGGAGCTACAGCCGGATCTGGCGCACACGATGACCGTGCTGGGTTTTGCCTACCTGGCCCAGACCGATACCAAAAACGCCAAAAAAACCTTTGTCCAAGCCATAACAATGGATTCCGCCGCGCCCATGGCGCGCTTGGGGTTGGGCCTGGCAAAGATTCGTGAGGGTCAGTTGGCCGGAGGCCGGGGGGAAATTGAGATTGCCGTCTGCCTGGATCCAGGCAATTCCCTGATCAGGAGCTACCTGGGTAAAGCCTATTACGAGGAAAAGCGAGATGACCCGGCCCAGGTACAACTGGCTGCCGCCAAGCAGCTGGACCCGGCCGATCCCACCGGCTGGTATTACGATGCCCTGCGCAAACAAACCCTGAACCGTCCGGTGGAAGCGCTTCACGATCTCCAGACCGCCTTTAAATTGAATGACAACCGCGCGGTGTACCGGTCAAGGCTCATGTTGGATGAGGACCTGGCCGCCCGCAGTGCAAGTATCGGTCGGATCTACCAGGATCTCGGATTTCAACAGTTGGCGTTGGTGCAGGGCTGGAAATCGGTGAATACCGATCCAACCAATTTTTCTGCCCATCGTTTTCTGGCGGACAGCTATTCGGTCCTGCCGCGCCACGAAATCGCCCGGGTCAGCGAGCTGCTCCAATCCCAATTGCTCCAGCCCCTCAACATCACACCGATTCAACCCAGTCTCGCCGAAACGAAACAGTTCATTCTGGATGGTACCGAGCCGTTCGCACCGGCATTCAACGAATTCAGCCCCCTGTTTTTGCGTGATCGTCTGTTTCTGCAAGCCGGCGGGGTGGTGGGTAATCAGTCCACGTGGGGCGATGAAATTGTGCAGTCAGGGGTGCAGAACCGCTTTTCCTACAGCCTGGGACAATTTCACCATGAAACTGAGGGGTTCCGGGTGAACAATGACCGTAAATCCAACCTCTACAATGCGTTTGCCCAGGTGAGCCTAACCCCAGATGCCTCCCTGTTGACCGAGTACCGCTGGTCGGACACCGAAAAAGGAGATCTGCCGCTGCGTTTCGACCCGGAAAATGTGGACCCTTTTTACCGCCAGGATGTCGACCGGCAATCAATCCGCATCGGCGGCAGATATTCACCCAACCCGCGCAATGATCTTCTTGGGACGATCATCTTGAGCAACCTGGACGGAAAGGATCAAAGCTATATCCCGGATTTTGATTTGAGCTATTCCCTGGAGGAAGAACAGGATGGGGTGATGGCTGAAATCCAGCACCTCCGCAGATCGGAAAGCGTCAACCTGATTAGCGGAATTGGCTATTTTCATTCAGAATCAAACCATGTTGATGCGTACAGCGAGTTTCCTTCCGACACATACACCAGCCGCGTGGACCATTCCAATGCCTATATTTACTCCCAGATCCATATACCAACCAATCTGACCTGGATGCTCGGCGCCAGCATGGATCTCTACGATGCCAAGGGTGCCGACTACGAGCAGTTCAACCCCAAAATGGGTGTCACCTGGAAACTGACCCCGGCCACGACCCTGCGGGCCGCGGCCTTCCGCACCTTAAAAAGGAACCTGATTGCCGACCAGACCCTTGAGCCCACCCAGGTGGCTGGTTTCAACCAGTTCTATGATGATGGCAACCTCACGCAAGCCTGGCGTTATGGTGCCGCCATCGATCATGTGATAGGGCAAAACCTGTTTGCGGGCCTGGAATATTCCGAACGGGACCTTGAGATTACGTACGAGGACATGATGCTTAAACATCAAACGGTTGGCTGGGAGGAAAACGCCGGGAGCGCCTATCTGTTCTGGACCCCGCACGACTGGATTTCCGCCAGCCTCGAGTATGGCTATACCCGGTTTGAAAGAGACCGTGACTTCGTGGGACCGGAGGCGTTCGTCACCCTGAATACCCGCAAGGTCCCCGTCGGGGTCAATTTTTTTCATCCCATGGGCGTCTACCTGCGTTTCAAGGCCACTTATGTCGATCAAGACGGCGAGTTCGGCGATCCTATTTTTGGTTCTACGCAAACGGGCAGCGACCAATTCTGGGTTGTGGATGCCGCCGTCGGATATCGGCTGCCTAAACGCTTTGGGATCGTCAGCCTTGAGGCCAAAAACTTGTTTGATCAGGAATTCCGGTTCCAGGACACCGATCCATCCAACCCGGAAATTGTGCCGGAGCGGTCTGTCCTGGCGAAAATTACACTGGCCTTTTAAGTGGACTTCAATTCTTACTGGAAGTATGAAGGCGGTGATCAATTTTCAAAGCAATGATGGAAAAGCCCAGCCCATACAAAAAAAGGAGGTACGGTATGAATGAAAAAGAAAAAGAAGGCGCATTTTCGATTGTCTTCGATCAAGAAGGCAACCCCATTGACATCATCCCAGGAATCGGATGCAAGGTGGTGGCTGATGAGTCGGCAACATCAGACAGTCTGAAGAAGATCCTCGATTTAATAAAAGAAAATTATAGGGAAGCGAAAGTGAGGACCGTTGGCTGCCATTTGCTGCATGTGTATAACAGCCCGGGCTGTTATATCTTGACAGCCAGTGGCAGATTGAAATGCATTTGCTGCGGGTAGGGCTGATAGGCGCTACGGGAAAGTCTTTTACATTTGAAAAGAGGGACGGGTTGCCCTTCACCGGGCAAGGCGCGATCGCACGCTTTCGGTCTCCGCTGCCTGCCTTGGGTATGGCCGCTACCGATTGTTCCGGTAAATTAGCGCCCTTTTGACGAGAGCGGGCGCCCAAGAACGTGTCCCTAAGGCATGGATGTGGGTGTAAGTGGCCAGGACATTGTTGAGGCAAACGCCATCCCTGCCGTCAAGGAAGCCCTTGCCGCGCTGCATTGAGAAGGCCAGATTTTCGTCGCGCCCTTTCCATGCTTTCACGCTGGAGTAGTGAAATTCGTGGCCCAGCAGCGTGGATCCAACGGGGAAATAGGGGTTGGCTTTTTCAACCATGACGATGGTGTAGCCATGGCCCTGGGGACGCTTGGAGAAGCCGAACACAACCGGAAGGACCCCGGCCATTTCGAATTCGCCATCGTCCAAATGCAGGCGTTCGCCCAGATACATGAGGCCCCCGCATTCGGCATATATGGGCAGACCTTTTTCAGATAGTGCTTTCAATTCATTTTTAAAGGCTTTGTTGGCTTGCAGTTCCCGGGCGTGGGTTTCCGGAAAGCCGCCACCGATATAAATGGCATCCACCGGGGGAAGCTGTTCATCCGTCATCGGACTGATGAATACCAGCCTGGCGCCGGCGGCCTCGAGGGCTTCCAGGTTTTCCGGATAGTAAAATTGAAAGGCGGCATCTCTGAAAATGCCGATGGTGGGTTGGTCGGAATTTGAAATGATTCCATAATCATACGGTTTTAAAACCATACGATCTTCAGCGGGTGCAGCCGTTGCGGCCAGACGCTGAATCCGATCAAGATCCAAATATTTTTCTGCTACCAAGCGGATGGCAGCGATGGCGGAATTCGCCCAACTGTGTTCGGGGGTGGGTACCAGCCCCATGTGGCGTTCGGGGAAAGCCTGCTCTTTTAGTTTCGGTACCGCTCCCAAAACCGGAATGCCGGTATACGCTTCGATGCTGCGGGTAAGAATACTCAGGTGTCGCTTACCGGCCACGCGGTTCAGGACGACGCCGCCGATGCGCACCTGTGGATCAAAGGCGATAATGCCGCTTACCACGGCCGCCATGGTCCGGGTGGTTTTGGTGGCATCAAGGCATAGGATTACCGGCAAACCGAGCAACTTGGCTATCTCGGCGGTACTGGTTTCCCCTGTCGGGTCGATGCAGTCGTAAAGGCCCCGGTTGCCTTCGATGACGGCAAGGTCTATATTTTTGGTATGGCTTCGGTATGATTCGAGGATGGTATCCCGGTCAATCAGAAAGGTGTCCAGGTTATAGCAGGGCTGGCCGGCCGCAAGGGCCAGCCAGCCGGCATCAATATAATCCGGACCTTTTTTAAAAGGTGCGATGGATCTGCCCAGACCCCTAAAAGCGGCAATGATTCCAACGGAGAAAATTGTTTTCCCGGATCCCCCGCGCAGGGCCGCGACGACAATACCCGGTGTTGTGCGGGGACGCTGGTTAGTTGGAGCCTGATTCAATTAATTACACATGGCGACGGGTTACCGATCGAGGGAAAACCCCGCCGCAGAATGCTATTTTTCTTTTTCTTCGTGCTCAGCTGCGGCCTGTTTCCCGGTTCCGGGCATACCGTACATGGAAGTGCTTCCCGAAGACCAGTATTCCAAAACGTTATCCTGGACCAGCTGGTTGACAATTTTTTTTGCATCGCGGGGCTTCATGTCCAGAATTTTGGTCAGGTCGTTGAAGTAGAATTTACTTTTGGTCTTCAACTTTTTGGTCAACTCTTCTACGATCAGCTTTTTTGCCTCTTCGTATTCCATGGTAACCTCTTTTCTAAAGAAGGCAGGGGGGGCGCGTGGCCTCCCCCTGCATAGAATGGTTCATCGGGTATAAACTAAAACTTGAACTGTGTGGTCTGACGCCAGGTGTAATAGGCGGGATCACGGAAGTCATCGATCAGATGATGGGTAAATTCAAGTTCGCATTTTTCGAAGAAGCGCTCCCAGCCAATTCTCTCGGCCCAATCGCCCACACGCTCATACTTGTTGGCACCCGCCGAATACGCTTCAACGATGCGCTTGATGGTTGACGTGGTTTTTTCCCAGCGGGGCACTTCATTGGGCAGGAATGCGACGACGACCTTGGAGAACTTGGGTGTGCTGATGCGGTTGGAGACTTTACCGCCCACCATCAGAACGATACCGTCACCCTCTTTGTCAGCCAGAGGCATGGAGGGACACATGGTATAGCAGTTTCCGCAGAACATGCAGCGGTCATTGTTAACGGCTACAGACTTCAATTCCTTGTCGCCGACTTTCACCTTGGCCGGCTTGATGGCCGCTGTGGGGCAGGCCGCAATGGCCAGAGGGATTTCGCACATCTTGTCCAGATACTCATGATCCAGCAGCGGCGGTTTTCTGTGGTAGCCGAGAATGGCGATATCGGAGCAGTGTACGGCGCCGCACATGTTCAGGCAGCAGGCCAGGGATACGCGCAGCTGTGCCGGCAGGCGATGCTGTTTGAAGTCGTCAAAGAGCACGTCCATGGTGGCTTTGACCGGGCCGGAGGCATCGGTGGCCGGGGTATGGCAGTGGATCCAGCCCTGGGTGTGAATGATGTTGGTGACGCCTGCACCGGTGCCGCCCACGGGGAACTTGAAGCTGCCGCCGTCAAACTTGCGGCTCTCCAGATCCTTGATCAGAGGCTCGACCTTGGCTTTGCCGTCCACCATGAACTCGATGTTGTTGCGGGTGGTGAAGCGCAGGTGGCCGCCACAGTGCTTGTCTGCGATTTCGCAGATCTCGCGGATGTGGGTCACGCTCATCAGACGGGCACCGCCCACACGAACAGTGTAGCACTCGTCGCCGCTTTCGGCCACGTGCACCAGTACACCCGGTTTGATGATTTCGTGATACAGCCATTTACCCTTGTTCTTGGCGATGACCGGCGGATAAAACTGATCGTACTTTTGCGGGCCGATGTCGGTGATCCGGTTTTCCATCGGTTTGTCGGGATTGTATCCTGAAGAAATAAATGCCATTGTGATTCCTCCCCTCTATCTCAGGTGGTCTTTTCTGAATGCGTTGATGTCACGATCCCAGCCGCCGTCAACCTCTTCCTCTTTCCAGAAGATGTAGGGGTTGTGGCGCGGTTCCTGAACATGCTGCGGCATCGCTTTGATGTTGGTGGCCTCCAGCAGCTTCTGGAATCCCTGACGTTTGATCAGCTCACCGAGACGTTCACGGTTTTTGCCTTCTTCCATCCACCAATCCCAGATTCCTTCGATGACTTCCTTGATTTCGTCGTAGGGTTCTTCAACTTTAATGAAGGGCACCAGCAGGGAACCCATCTGGGCGCCGTCGAGAATCGGGGCCTTGGCGCCGACCAGCATGGAGAGGCCGCGGTCTTCACCGATATGCAGGGCTCTGGGCATGACATTGATGCAGTGCATGCAGCGGGTGCACTCACGATTGTTGATGAACAGTTTGCCGTTGTCGTACTTCATGCATTTTGTCGGGCACAGGCCGGTGACCTCTTTTTCGATGTCGAACTTGCCCCAGTCCCGACCGCTGTGGGCGCCGCCGTTGGGGGCGAATTCGCCGCCGACGTAGCCGGCAACTGCTTCCTGGTCGATCTTGATGTCATCCTTCCAGGTACCCACAAAAGAGATGTCCGCGCGGGCGATGGAAGCCACGCAGCAGTTAGGGCAGCCGTCAAACTTGAACTTGAACTTGTAGGGGAAGGCCGGACGATGCAGTTCGTCCTGATATTCCTGGGTCAGGTTGTAGCAAAGGTCCTGGGTGTCGTAGCAGGAGTATTCACAACGGGAGGACCCGATGCAGTCGGACGGGGTACGCAGGTTGGAGCCGGAGCCACCCAGGTCCTGGTTCATGTTGTGGGTCAGCTCGAAGAAAATTTCTTCCAGCTGCGGGGTAGAAGTTCCGATGAAGATTATATCACCGGTGGAGCCGTGCATGTTGGTGACGCCCGATCCGCGGAATTCCCACAGGTCGCAGAGTTTTTTAAGGAATTCGGTGGTGTAGTACTTGCCGCCGGGCTGGGCGATGCGCATGGTGTGAAAATGGGCCACGCCCGGAAACATCTGCGGCTGGTCGCAATAGCGGCCGATTACACCGCCGCCGTAACCGAAGACCCCCACGATGCCACCGTGTTTCCAATGGGTCATTCCGTGTTTGAAGGACAATTCCAATACACCCAGAAGGTCATCGACACAGTCCTGGGCGACTTGGAATTCCACGTTTTTAGGGTTCTTGGCCCTGTGCGCGGCTTCCTGCTTCAGATCTGACACGAAGCTCGGCCACGGCCCGGACTCAAGCTGGTCCAACAAAGGGGTTGCATGCTTTGCCATCTTTTACCTCCATTTGAATTGATATTAAGCCAACCTGCCAAAAAATATAGAACCGACCCCGATGGGGGGTTTCACGGTCACCTCCTCTCGGATTTTATTGTATATCGTGTCGGGATTATCGGAATCACGCGATTTTGATCCTAAAAACTGCAAGGAGCAGATATAGAATTAATCATGGGGCTTGTCAATAAAAAAGCCTGGTTTCGAGCAGTTAAGCAACAGATGACCCTATCAACGCGCCGAGCATACAAAATGTAGCGAAAGCTTTTCTTAAAACAACACCATGTGGTATTGCGAGCCCGCTTCTGCATGGTTGGCCACCATCACGTGCGGCCACAGGGGCATAATTTTACCTATCCAGCCGACAATATTCGACAAATCCCGCTGATGTGATGGAGCAGGTGGCTGTCGACAACGCGATACTCTTCGGAGCGCGCATTAAAAACGGCCGCTGTGACCCGCTTTGCCAGGGCCAACAGATCCGGCAATGCGTGGCGGTTAAAATATTCCCGGACGATCTCGGAAAACAATTCGGGAAAGCCGCTCATTCGTGCGGTCAGGTCCAATCCCTGAAAAAAACCGTCCAGCATGGGAACCAGACAGTGATCCGGTGCCCAGGCAACGGCTCCCACCCCGTCGATACGGTCCAGACGCATGCACACGGACAAGTGGATGAAAAAAAGCAGCAGTGTATCCAGAAGCGCCCTTTCGTCTTCCGGTTCAGCGGCCAAGCCGGAAAGGGGAACATAATCCCGTACGGTGATCAGTTTGACGGTCACCCGTTCCCCTTCAACCTTGACGACAAAGTCACCGGCTGCATGGTGCCATGGAAATATCTGACAAGCGGTGATCGGTTCGTAGCAGGCAGCCAGGATCATGGTGGCGTTTCGATAAAGATTCGCCACCTGTTTGTCCGTAAGCAACACCGGCGCAACCGCCCCATCCCAGACCACCATGGCCAAGTCAGCGCTGTCAGGGCGCCGGGTCAGGTGGAATTCATGAAAATTGTCAAACCAGTCCCCTAAAAACATGGGTGGCTCGGTGGAGGAACAGCCGTAAATACGGGGAAACCAGTCAAAGGGCCGCTGCCGACTGAGATGCGTCAGCGCCCTTACCTCGCGCTGCAGGGCCTGGCGTCCGTGGTCGGATACGGCCACGTTGACCACAAAGCAGAGTGTTTGATCCTTGATCGCCACCTGGATCCGGGCCGGATGGTAAAAGGCCCCGTGCTTTTCCAAAAAGACAGTCAGGCGTCCCAGATCCTTCTGTAAAACCGGCTGGGCCAATTTTCTGGCGGCTGCCCGCAGGACAACATTCCAGCCGGCGTCCGCGCAAAATCTTGCAATGGCTGAAAAATATCTGCCATAGGTAACCGCATTGGCGTCAATCGGGCCGGTTGCTCCGTTTGCAGGCAGGCGATTGATCGGCAGCGGGCAATGCCACAGCGAATGGTTTTCATCAATGGGATGACGGGTTGTGGACAGGCAAAAATTAACGATCGGCATGGTACGGGGGCACCGGAGAAAATGATTGTCAGCGGGTCTCCGGACCAGGTTTGACGATGTCCGGAGACTCAGCCGGTATGATCAGGAGCGAAAAGGTTCCAGTTCATTCATTATTTGTGGGGCCACATCATAACCCAGCTGCCTGGCTTTGTCTGCATGCACCAGGGCAAGATCAGTCTGTCCGTCCTCCAGGTAGGCGATGGCAAGATTGTTGTGGGCAATGGCAAAATCCGGTGAAAGTTTTAACGCTTTGAGGTTGGCGGCGATGCTGTCCTTGACCCGACCCTTCATCAAATAGGCATTGGCCAAGGTTGCAAACGCCTGGATAAAACGAAAATTGAACACGGTGGCTTTTTCCAGGGCCTTGATGGCACCATCGACATCCCCGCGTTGGAGCAGCACAAATCCGATATTTCCCCACCCCTCGGAAAAACCTGGCTTGGCCTTGACGGCCCGCTGGTTCCAGTCCAGGCAACCATCCGTATCTCCGCGCTTCAGGCAAATGCCGCCGATCTGGACATAGGCTTCGGCCAGTCCGGGGCTGCACTCGATGGCAGTGAAAAATGATTTTTCGGCTTCTTCGACCTTTCCTTGTCCCAACAGGGCCACACCAAGGTTGTAGTGAGAGGTGCCACAATCGGGGTTTGAGGCGATGGCATTTTTTTGCTGGTCAATGAACGCTTCCGCATTGGGTGCTTTTTCCATGGTAACATCCTTTTCCGGTGGCTTCACCGGTGGTGATTTGCTCATTAAATCAAAAAAATTAACGTGACCGCTTGCCTGTGTCAAGGAAAATAATCGATGCCATTCCGCTTTTCCCTTGACATAAAAAAGCAACTTCCTTAACAATGTGACATTTTAAGGAGGTAATATGAATTCAGGATGTTATACTGCGATGGTCACGCCTTTCGACGGTTCGGAGGTCGATGAAGCAGGGCTTGCCCGCCTCGCCGACTTTCAAATCCAAAATGGGATCAGCGGCATTCTGGCCGTGGGGACCACAGGTGAAAGCCCTACCCTGGCATGGGAGGAGCACAATCGTGTGGTTCAGCACTATTCACGTCGGACCAAGGGTAAATGCCTGTGCATCGCCGGGGCGGGGAGCAACAACACCAAAGAGGCGCTTTCCGCTACCCGCCACGCCGTCGAAGCCGGCGCCGATGCGGTGCTGTTGGTGGATCCCTATTACAACGGACCCAGCTCCATGGAGATCAGAAAAGAGTACATTGCCAAGGTGGCGGCCGCCTTTCCCGATTTACCCATTATCCCCTATGTCATACCGGGGCGAACCGGTGCACAGCTGCTACCCGAAGACCTGGCCTTGCTGTTCGAGGAACACCCGAATGTAAATGCGGTGAAAGAGGCCACTGGAGATCTTGACAACATGCGCCGAACCCGCAGATGCTGCGGGTCCGAATACGCCATTTTTTCCGGTGACGACGGGTTGACGTTTGAAATGATGACCGATCCCCAGATTGCCGCCGCAGGGGTGATATCCGTGGTCGCCAACATTGTCCCTCGGGCCATGAGCGATCTGGTCCGCCTGTTGGCGGCCGATCAGATCGAACAGGCCCGAAAGCTGGCGGACGCTCTGACGCCGCTGTTCGGGCTGGTCACGGTAAAAACCATGGAGAAAACGCCCTATGGTGAGGTGGTGTGCCGGGCACGAAATCCGCTGGCACTCAAGACCCTGATGCAATTGCTGGGAATGCCCTCGGGACCCTGCCGCGCGCCGCTGGGAAAAATGAGCCGGGCCGGCCTGGAGCAGGTGGTGAACATTGCCAAGACCGTTCAGTCGGCCAACCCGGAAATTTTCGCACCGCTGGCGGACTGCTTCAACGTGAACATTGATGCGCGGCTCAGCGACCAACGCTTGCTGGAAGGGCTGTATTATCCGAACTACTGATCTTGCCTTTGAACGAGAACGCCGGTCTGGGCATCGAAAGTTGCCATTCGTGGAGGGGTGCTGCGCTGCCGGCCCATATCTCAAGTCGGAAATCCCTTATCCGCGAAGTTGGCCGCCTGCTGTTCGGGATCGGTTTGCTTAAACAAAGCCCCTTTGAGCCACTTCAGTCCGAATTTGAGCAGTTCGATTTCATCACGCCTGATTTTTTCCACGGTGCTGCCGTCTACGTCGACACGCTTGAGAAATGAGGTATCGAAGACAAATTCTCTGAATTTGTCGATGTCATAGCTCACCAGGAAAAACATCTGCTTGGCCTTTTCGGTCAGTTTAATATTGGGTGGAAAGGAGCGTTTGCGCACCACAAGGTCCGTCCACTCGCGGTTGATTTCGTCCCGCAGATCAACCCCCTGGTCTTCGCGCCATTTGGCCACGGTCCAGTCGGCATCTTCTTCGAAACCCTTGCAGTGGGGCTCGTTGATAAAAAAGAAAAAGCCGTCGTCGTCGGCACCCTCCTTGTGCTGCAGCGTGGCCACACCCAGCGGATAGTAGCGGCATGACGTGGGGCGATCCGTATAGATGATGCAGCCTTTTTTATCTTTGACAAAGGGACAGGATTCGCGCTCGTCGTCGAGCAGTTTGAGGGTGACCATGGGCAGGTCTGTTTTTTCCAGCAGGTGCGGTTGCGTGTAGAGGGCCAGAAATTCCCGGGACGAAAGGCCCAGGCGGTTTTTCATCCGGATGATGTCATAGGGGGTCAAAATGATATGGATGCCACGGCAACACAGGGTAAAGCACGACACCCCGGGTTTGCATTTAAATTTAAATTGACTGCCGTATCCCAGTCGCACCGGCGAGATACAGGCTGTTTTTTCCGCCTCGTTCATGGGGTGTCCTTTCAGGTTCATTCGATGGTTGGGCCGTATTTAACGTAAGGCCATGGCCAAAGTCAAACGGTAATCCAGGCGACGGCAGCGGTGAACCGCGATAGCGAGCGCCCTCCCCGCGGCTTGCCGCGGGGAGGGTTCAATACGGCCACCAGATTGGTCGTCCAAGCGAAGGGGCGTGAATCGCACCCATAGGCAACTGAGCAAGCGGAGCTAAAAAAGACCGTGGCCGGTTCCAAAAGGGACCGGCCACCCGTTCTTTGTTTTGTAGGGGCGTTGGCGTTATTTCACCTTTCCCTCGCGCCAGGCCTGGATCAGCTTGTCATAGTCGACTGTTTCGCCTTTGGGTTTTTCGTTGGCCAATTTTGCTTTGGGTGAGCCGGGCTGGTTCAGCCAGTAGGCTTCATCCTTCTCTGGATTCAGTTTTGGGCCGCACTCGCTTTGGGTCTTGGAGCGGGCGATGCGCTCCAGCACTTTGTCCATCTCTTGGGCCAGATTGTCCATGGCCGTGTCCACGGTCACTTCACCTGATACCGCCTCGCCGATATTCTGCCACCACAACTGGGCCAGTTTCGGATAATCGGGCACATTGACGCCGGTCGGCGTCCAGGCAACGCGGGCCGGGCTGCGGTAAAATTCCACCAGACCGCCGAGTTTGGGGGCTCTTTCGGTGAAGGATTCATGACGGATGTCGCTGTCACGAATGGGGGTCAACCCCACATGGGCTTTTTTAAGCGAGGTGGTTTTGGCTACGCAGAACTGGGCAAACAGCCAGGCTGCCTTGCGGCGCTCGAGGGGCGTGCTCTCCATAAAGGTCCAGGAGCCGCAGTCCTGATAACCCAGCTTCATGCCTTCTTCCCAGTAGGGGCCATGGGGTGAAGGGGCCATGCGCCATTTGGGGGTACCGTCTTCATTCACCGTTGGCCCCGGTTCGACCATGCTGGGCAAAAATGCGGTGTACCAGAAGATCTGCTGGGCCACACTGCCATTTGCCAGAAATGGCAGATAGGTGTAAAAATCCATGCCCAGACTTCCCGGAGGGGCATACTTCCTCAGCCATTCCATATATTTGCGAAGCGCGTACTTGGCTGCCGGACCATTGGCGGCACCACCGCGCGCCACGGTCGCGCCTACAGGCTGACAGCCTTCCATGCGGATGCCCCACTCATCCACCGGCTTGCCATTGGGAATGCCCTTGTCTCCGGCACCGGCCATGGACAACCACGCATCGGTAAAACGCCAGCCGAGATCCGGAGCTTTTTTACCATAGTCGTTGTGGCCGAAAACGGCCTTGCCGTCTATTTCACGGACATGTTCAGTGAAAAATTCGGCAATATCCTCGTAGGCCGACCAGTTGACCGGAACCCCCAGTTCATAGCCGTAGATCTCCTTAAACTGCTTTTGGAATTCCGGCCGCTTGAACCAGTCGTAACGGAACCAGTAGAGGTTGGCGAACTGCTGATCCGGCAGCTGATAGAGCTTGCCGTCCGGTCCTGTGGTGAAAGACTTGCCCATGAAGTCGTCGACATCCAACGTCGGCAGGGTCACGTCCTTGCCTTCGCCGGCCATGAAGTCGGACAAGGGCACGACATAGCCATAACGGGCGTGGGTACCGATCAGGTCGGAATCGTTAATCCAGCCGTCATAAATATTTTTGCCCGAGGCCCATTGGGTCTGCAGTTTTTCAATAACATCGCCTTCCTGGATCAGGTCGAAAGCGACCTTAATGCCGGTGATCTCTTCGAAGGCTTTGGCCAGGACTTTGGCCTCATACTCATGCGTTGGAATGGTTTCGGAGACGACCTTGATGTTCATGCCGACAAACGGTTTGGCCGCATTGATGAACCACGCCATCTCCTTGAGCTGTTCTTCTTTGGACAGGGTAGAGGGTTGGAACTCCTCGTCAACCCACTTCTTTGCCGCGGCCATGTCCGCCATGGCCGGACCGGCTGCCAGGGCGAACATGATCGCCAAAGCAACTCCCAGAAGCATTGTCTTTTTGATCTTCACGTTCATGGGTCTCCTCCTTTAAGCCTTCAGGGGTGGGATGGGGCTGTCGGACGGCATCGCCGGCGTGAAGGCTGTAAACGCCCAACGATAGAGACCCGCCCGCTTTTGAAAATTTGAAAACGGGGTGCAACAATTTTTTGGAGCGATTCGGGTATCCACAAACGGGTTTGTTTTTTATCCCCAGCGCATCACGATAAACAGCCAAACCGCTGAAAGGGGTAACGCAAACCACAAATTAAAATCCGTGAGCCCGAGCCAGGCCAGATGGATATAGGCGGTGCCCAGCAAACCGACAAAAAATCGGGTGCCCCGCGTGGTTGGGATCTTCAGAAATCCGCGACGTTCGACGGTCGGCGACACCAGTTCCCAAACGAGCATGCCGGCGATCATCAGAAAAATGGTGATGAAGAAAATTGCCGTCGGGGCGGTCCAATACATCCATTCAAAACGCATGCTGACTCCCCTTTATACGCGACCCAGTGCGAACCCCTTGGCAAGGTGGTTGCGAACGAACCAGATGACCAGGGCTCCCGGAACGATGGTGAGGATGCCATTGGCGGCCAGCAGGCCCCAGTCCAAACCGGTGGCGCTGATGGTCCGGGTCATGGTGGCGACGATCGGTTTGGCCTCGGTGACCGTCAGTGTCCGCGCAAACAACAGCTCGACCCAGCTGAACATGAAGCAGAAAAATGCGGTGACGCCGACGCCGGCACGGATCAGTGGAATGAAAATGGTGATAAAGAAGCGCGGGAAGGTGTATCCGTCGATAAAGGCCGTTTCGTCGATCTCTTTGGGGATGCCGGACATGAATCCTTCCAGGATCCAAACCGCCAGAGGCACATTGAAAAGGCAATGCGCCAGGGCCACGGCGATATGGGTATCGATCAAGTTTACCGTAGAGTAGAGTTGGAAATAGGGCAGCAAAAATACCGCCGGCGGGGCCATGCGGTTGGTCAGCAGCCAAAAAAACATCTGTCCATCGCCGAGGAATTTAAAGCGTGAAAAGGCATAGGCCGCAGGCAGCGCAAAGGCCAGGGACATGACGGTATTCAGGCTCACGTAGATCATCGCATTGATGTAGCCCGAATACCAGGTATAATCGGTGAAAACCTTTATGTAGTTTTCAAAGGTAATGTCGGATGGGTAGAGGGAGAAAGAGCGCATGATATCCGCGTTGCTGCGTAGCGACATATTCAGCATCCAGTATATGGGAACAATCAGGACCGCGAAATAGAAGAGTAAGGCGAAGGTTCTTTTTTGGATTTTCATGACGGCTTTTCTCCTTTGCCCACATTCAGGAGCGCCTGGTAGAAGATAAAACTGAACAGGAGAACGATGAGAAAATAAATCAGGGAAAAGGCTGCGGCCGGTCCGAGGTCAAACTGGCCGGTGGCCAGTTTGACCAGATAGATGGACAGAAAGGTTGTTGAGTTGCCCGGTCCTCCGCCAGTTAGCGCAAAGGGTTCGGCGTAAATGAGAAAGCTGTCCATCCACCTGAGTAAAACGGCGATCGTAAGGACACCGCGCATTTTGGGTAGTTGGATATAGCGAAAGACCGCCCAGGACGAAGCGCCGTCAATTTTAGCGGCCTGGTAATAGGCCTCCGGGATTGCGCGCAGCCCGGCATAACAAAGCAACGCCACCAGCGGCGTCCAGTGCCAGACCTCCATAGCCATCAAGGTGACCCATGCGTAAGCGGGTCGTGCGGTATGGTCAAAGGGTACATCGAGAAGATTCAGACTGTTGATGCCGACACCGAACAAGCCGATATCCGGTCGGGTAAAGATGATCCAGATGGTGCCGATCACATTCCACGGAATCAGCAGGGGAATTGCCAGTGTTACCAGACTGGCGGAGGCACCCCAGCCCCTTTTGGGCATGGCCAGCGCGATCAGGATTCCCATGGGGATTTCGATCAGCAGGACCAATCCAGAAAATATAAACTGGCGCCCCAGGGCATCGTGTAGGCGAGTATCGGTCAACATCGCCTTAAACCACTCAGTCCCGACAAATACGGCATTGCCCGGACCGAAAATGTCCTGGATCGAGTAATTGACCACGGTCATCAGCGGAATAATGGCGCTGAAAGCCACGACGACAAAAACCGGCAGCACCAGAAACCATGCCTTGTTGTCGGCCCATTTTTCCATGGGTTCCTCCCTTTATCTGACCAGCCGTTCGTCGGCAAACAGTTTGGTTCGTTGCGGCGGAAACTTCAGCCACGCCTGGGATTCCGGAACCGGGTGCCCCTCAGGCACGCGGACTAGTAGGGTGTGACCGTTGAGGGCGGTTGTCAGAATTTGGAAGCTGCCCTGGTCTTCCACGGTTTTCACCGTTACCGGCACGCCACCGTCGACCGCCGAGCTGTGTACCTTCAGGTGCATGGGGCGGATGCCCAGCTCCAGCACCCCCCGGGCCTCGGCCCCGAGAGCGGCTGTTTCCGGATCCAGGGCGATGGTCACCCCGCCGACCCGTGCCTTTTGGCCTTCAAGGATGCAGGGCAGAAAATTCATGCCGGGACTTCCGATAAAATAACCGACGAATTTGTGGCGGGGATTTTCAACGAGCTCCTCCGGTGTGCCGATCTGAAGGATTTCGCCTTCGTACATGAGGATTACCTGATCCGCGAAGGTCAAGGCTTCCACCTGGTCGTGGGTGACATAGATCAGGGTAAGCTTCAATTGTTCGTGGATCTCTTTGAGCTTGCGCCGAAGATGCCATTTCAAATGGGGATCGATCACGGTCAGGGGTTCATCGAAGAGTACGGCCGCCACGTCGCTGCGAACCAGGCCGCGGCCCAGGGAAATTTTCTGCTTGGCATCGGCGCTCAGGCCGGCCGCCTTTTTCTTCAGATCCGGGGTCAAGTCGAGGATTTCGGCCACCTCCTGCACCCGCCGGGCGGCGTCCGCTTTATTAAAGCCCCGGTTTTTTAACGGAAAGGCCAGATTGTCGAAAACGCTCATGGTGTCGTAGAGCACAGGAAACTGGAACACCTGGGCGATGTTGCGCTTTTCCGGAGGCAAGGCGGTCACATCGGTGCCGTCGTAAAGCACCCGGCCCCGGCTGGGCTTGAGCAGTCCGGAAATGACGTTGAGCAGTGTGGTCTTGCCGCAACCGGAAGGTCCCAGTAGGGCATAGGCGCCGCCATCTTCCCAAACGGTATTGATCTCTTTTAACGCATAGTCTGATCGCGTTGCAGGGTTGGGGTGGTAGGAGTGGGCGATTTCATCGAATTCAATCCGCGCCATGGCGTTCTCCTGGCTGTGGTTGCACGGCGGTTCCACCCGCCTGGGGAGCGGCTACCAGCCGGCCGGTGGTGTCGTAGACATAAAGGTGCGCCGGGTTGATGAACACGGTGATCATGCTTCCCATGGTAAAGGGATGCACCCCGTCCTGCTGCACCACGAAGGCGCTTTTTCCATGATGGATGTAGATGAAGGTTTCCGAGCCATTGATCTCGGCCAGTTCAACCCTGCCGGTGATGGCGATGTCTCCGTCCGCCCGCCTGGAAAGCCACAGGTGGTTGGACCGGAAGGCGAATCGGTATGATTCATGCGCCAACCCGGCAAGATGTCCGTGCAGGGGGACCGCGATGTCTTCTCCCATGACAGCCCGGCCGTTGGCTACGGAACTGTCGAGGGCGTTGATGGGGGGGTCGCTGAAGACCTCCGCAACTCTCAGGGTCTCGGGTCGCTGATACACCGTGGCGGTGGCACCGGTCTGCAAAACCCGCCCCTCATCCAAGAGCACCACATTTCCGCCCAACATCAAGGCTTCGGAGGGTTCAGTGGTGGTATAGACCACAATGGCGGACCGTTTCCGGAAAATTTCCTGCAACTCCACCCGCAGTTCTTCTCGCAGTTTGTAATCAAGGTTGACCAGGGGTTCATCCAGAAGCAGCAACTGGGCATCTTTAACCAGGGCGCGGGCGATGGCGGTTCGCTGCTGCTGGCCGCCGGACAGCTCAGCGGGAACCCGGTTGAGCATATCCTCCAGATGCAACATTTCCGCGGTTTCGCGGACCCGCCGGTCTATTTCCCTTTTGGATATGCCCATAATTTTTAGCGGAGATGCGATGTTTTCATAAACGGACAAGGAGGGGTAGTTGATAAACTGCTGGTAGACCATGGCGATGCTTCTTTTTCTCACTGAAACACCGGTTACATCCTGGCCGTTCATGATGATTTTTCCGTGGGTGGGTCGGTCCAGCCCGGCCATGATGCGCAGAAGCGAGGTTTTTCCGGAGAGAGTTCTGCCCAGCAGCACATTGCGGGATCCCGTTTCAAATGCAAGATCAATCTGCCGGAGATGCGTCTCTCCGGCCACAATTTTACTGATTTTCTGGAGGGTTAAACCCATCGTTCGGACTCCGATCTGTAGACTCAGCGCGATGGTTGGGGTGTGAGCAAGAGAAGTGGGATGTTGGGGATTAACCTAACATCCCGATTTTATTTTCGCAAGCGAAAATTTTTGGCGTTCTTTTCAGGCGACGTGGAGCGCTACCTCCGATGCGGCGATGATTTCGGCAAGTCCGGCAGGGGGCAGGCGGTCTGTAAAAATACAATCTATTTCGGCAATGCTCCCAAGACGAACCATGGCGTTGCGTCCAAATTTGGTGTGGTCAGTTGCCAGAAACACCTTGCGAGAATTGTCGATGATGGCCCGGGCGGCCCGGACTTCACGGTAATCAAAGTCCAGAAGGGTTCCGTCAAAATCGATGCCGCTGATACCGATGATGCCGTAATCCACTTTGAACTGGCTGATGAAATCGATGGTGGCTTCGCCGATTATACCCTGGTCCCGGTGGCGGACCAGCCCGCCGGCCACGATGACTTCGAATTTTTCATTTGCACTCATGATTGAGGCCACGTTCAGATTGTTGGTGATCACCCGCAGGCGCTTGTGGTTGCACAAGGCATGGGCGATGGCTTCGGTGGTCGTGCCAATATTGATAAACAGGGAGGCGTTGTCCGGAATGTGCTGGGCCAGCAAGTGGGCGATTTTTTGCTTTTCTCGAAAGCAGAGCACCTTGCGCTCGGTGTAAGCGACGTTTTCCGTTGATGTCGGCATGGCGGCGCCGCCATGATAGCGGCACAAATGGCCCATTTCGCTGAGCGTATTGATGTCCCGGCGAATCGTCTGCGGTGTTACCGAAAAGGCCTGCGCCAGGGTTTCAATGGTTACGAAACCCTGGGTCTGCACCATTTTTCGGATTTTTTCGTGGCGTTTGCGAACCGGCCCCGCTTTGCCTTTCATTCTGGCTGCTGGGGCCATTTGGTCCAAGGCATGGTTGTTTTTCATTTTACTGGAGTCCCGGCTGAGTCGAAAGGATATTTTCGTTTAGGAAATTTTTTTACTGCCATTGATTTTATACGAACATTTCAGGTGACAAATTTTCCCTGCCGTGCTATTTTTGAAGGTAAAAAATTGATTAACAGGCAGATAATTTTTCTATTATGCATACCATTCACGACACTTTTTCTCAAGTGAAAACCACATGTGACGGCAACCCGGAAACATCCGGATGGCCGGTTTGACGGTCATGATGAATAAAACCTTGTCAACCCAGGTGCTGATCATCGGCGGTGGTGCAACCGGTGCGGGCCTGGCCAGGGACTTGGCGCTTCGCGGCATCGCCTGCATCCTGGTTGAAAAGCAGGACATCAATGCCGGAGCTTCCGGTGGAAACCACGGCCTGTTGCACAGCGGCGCCCGGTATATTTCCTCCGACCCTGCGGCAGCGCGGGAATGCCGTGACGAGGGGGCGCTAATCAAGCGTCTGGCACCTCAGTGTGTCGAAAACACCGGCGGACTATTTGTCGCTGTGAAGGGAGATGACGAAAGATACATTGCCGATTTTACCGACCGCTGCGCAGGCTGCGGTATCGCCGCCGCAGTGGTTGACCCAAGGGAAGCCCTGGAAATGGAGCCCTGCCTTTCACCGCACACCATCGCCGCCTTCGCCGTGGAGGATGCTTCCGTCGACCCGTTTAAACTTTCATTGGACAATCTGGCTCAGGCCGGGAGGCTGGGAACCTGTTTGCTGCTGCATCACAAGGTGGTGGGCTTTGACAAGCACGCCGGATGCATTGAAACGGTGCGGCTGTCAGCGCTGCGCAACGGGAACGATGTGCGGGTTCATGCCGATCAGATCGTCAACGCCAGCGGGGCATGGGCTGGGGAGGTGGCGGCCATGGCCGGCGCCTGTATCCGCATGGTCTATTCCCAAGGCAGCTTGATCATCAGCCAGGCGCGGATTGGCCAGCGAGTGATCAACCGGCTGCGCCAGCCAGCAGATGCGGATATTCTGGTTCCTGCCGGGACAGTGTCCATTTTCGGTACGACATCCAAACGGATCGACTCGCCGGACAAGTGCCGACCCACCGTTGCCGAAATCGATTCCATGATCCGCGATGGCATGGAAATGGTTCCCAAGCTTGCTGATACCCGTTTCATCCGCGCCTATGCGGGTATTCGGCCCTTAGTCAGATCAGGCAGCGGTTCGGAAGACCGTGCTGTGAGCCGCGGCTATTCGCTGCTGGGCCATGAAGAAGACGGGCTGGTGAATTTTATTACCATCACGGGCGGCAAGCTCACCACCTATCGACTCATGGCGGAGAAGACCGCGGATTTGGTTTGCCAACGGTTGGGAAATACCGTTCCCTGCCGAACTGCCGAAGACCCCCTGCCCGCTTCCAGTGAGGCCCGCTTTACCGAGCCGGGACTGACGCCAAAAATGTGGTTCAAAAAAAAGGACCCTTCGGACCTGTTGCTTTGCGAATGTGAAATGGTTCCCACCAGCGTGTTCAACGAAATTGCCGCCACACTGGCAACTGCCGGCCACCGTCCCGGTCTGCGGGAGATGGGCCAGCGCAGTCGGGTGGGCAAAGGGCCCTGTCAGGGATCCTTTTGCAGTTTGCGCATGGCCGCCCATATGTACAACGAAGGCATGCTCAAAGAAAGTGAAGGGGTCGATGAGCTCAAGGATTTTTTGAATGAACGCTGGCGTGGAATGCAGCCGCTGCTCTGGGGGCCAGCTGTCTCCCAGGCCGAACTTCAGGAGGCGCTTCACTGTGGGTTGCTGGGTCTGGATGTGAGTGAATCCGTGTAACGCTTCCGGTCGTGGGGCGAGAAGCATACATGCCATGAAAAAAGATAAATCAGAGGCGGTTTCTTGTCGGTTGATGGTTGTCGGGGCCGGTATGGCTGGAACCGCTGCGGCCCTGTTTGCCGCTCGGCGCGGTATTGCCACCGTGCAGGCCGGGCTCACCGGAGAAACCCTATATGCCAGTGGCCTGTTCGATCTATACGGCGTCACCCACGACAGCACCCGTGTGTTGATCGATGAACCCTTTTTGGCCCTGAAACGTCTCAAACAAAACGTTCCCGACCATCCCTTCTCCCGCCTGTCCATCCGCCAGATTCGTTCCGCGTTTGAATTGCTCACCAGGTTTCTTGGGGAGGCCGGCCATCCCTATGCGGGTTATCCCGATAAAAATGCCAGGCTGATCACTTCGGTTGGAACGATCAAGCGTACATTCCGTGTTCCCACGACCATGTGGGCCGGGGTTCGGGCGCTGGAGGAAAAGGCGCCCTGCCTGATCGTTGACGTCCGGGGGTTGCGCGGCTTCAGTGCGCTGCAGATTGTCGACACGCTGAAACCGGCATGGCCGGCATTGGCGGCCGCTTCCATTGATATGCGCCAGGAAAACCGACTGGGACCCAAATATGCAGAACACATCGCTCGGGGCATGGAGGTAGAGGCGGCTCGCCGGGAGCTGGCCGAATCCATCCGCCCCCATATATACCAGGCGAAATATGTGGGGATACCCGCCATTCTCGGGATCCACGACACCAAAGGTGTTCACAGGGACCTCCAGCAGATGATAGGGCGACCTGTTTTCGAGATTCCCACCATGCCGCCGGCCGTTTCCGGCATTCGCCTCAAGGAGACCTTTGACCGCCGTATGCCTCAGCTGGGGGTTAAATGCTATTATCACCACCGGGTTTATTCCATAAATCGTCAAACAGACGGTCGGTTTGCCATCGAGCTGGGCAAAACCGAACCCGAGACAACCGTGACGGCGGATTGTGTGCTGCTGGCCACCGGCCGGTTTCTGGGTAAAGGGCTGGTGGCCCAGCGCCAGGGTATCCGCGAAGCGCTCATGGATCTGCCTGTTTGTCAGCCGCATGACCGCAGCTGCTGGCACCGGGAGCAATTTCTGGATCCCCGGGGCCACGCCATCAATCTTGCCGGAATCGAGGTGGACGACCGGTTTCGGCCCTTGAATCAAGATGGCCGGGTCGTTTATGACAATCTGTATGCGGCCGGTTCCATTCTGGCCCACCAGGACTGGATCCGAACCAAAAGTGGAACCGGGCTCGCCGTGGCCACGGCGTACGGTGCGGTCGAAGCCATTGACAGGTCGCTCGCCTGCAGCCAGCGCTGAATCCGGCTGTCAGCCTGCTGCCCAATCGTCCCGGTGGCTTGGCGTTTAGCCTTTTAATCCGGTTGTCCATTTCCGCGAAAAATGTTAATTCCGAGAGAACCATCCCATCGTTCGGGTCAACCCATGCTCAAGGAGAGGAGCGACACATGGCCAGTTATATCGGCGCATTGGATTTGGGAACCACCAGCAGTCGTTTTATCCTTTTCGACCATCAGGGACAAATTGCCGGCGTTGACCAAAAGGAACACGAGCAGATCTTTCCCAGGCCGGGCTGGGTCGAGCATGCCCCCCTGGAGATCTGGGAAAACACCCGAAGGGTGATCAAAGGCGCCATGGGAAAGGTCGGTGCTACAGGCAAGGATATTGCTGCCATCGGAATAACCAACCAGCGGGAAACGGCAGTGGTCTGGGATAAAAAAACCGGCCAGCCCTTTCACAACGCCATTGTGTGGCAGTGCACGCGTACAGATGAAATCTGCAACATCCTGAAAAAAGAGGGCGGGCAGGATCGCTTTCGTAGAAAAACCGGGCTGCCCATTGCCACTTATTTCTCCGGACCGAAAATCAAATGGATACTCGATAACACTCCCGAGGCGAAGGTTGCCGCGGACAGGGGCCGGGCGCTGTTCGGCACCATCGAGACCTGGATTATCTGGCAGCTTACCGGGGGACCGGCCGGCGGTGCGCATGTGACCGATGTCTCCAATGCTTCGCGTACACTGCTTATGGACCTGAAAACGCTGGACTGGGACGATGAGATCCTTTCGATCATGGGGATTCCCCGGCAGATGCTGCCGCGGATTGTACCGTCCATCGACAAAAACACCTGGGGCCACACGCTCAAGGAAGGTCCTCTATCTGCGACGGTGCCGGTCTGCGGAGCCCTGGGAGACCAACAGGCCGCCCTGGTAGGCCAGACCTGTTTTGAGGTTGGTGAAGCCAAGAACACTTACGGGACCGGTTGCTTCATGCTTCTTAATACCGGCCTTGAGCCGGTTCAGTCCGCCCACGGCCTGCTGACCACCGTGGCATACCAGGTCAGCGGGGAAAAGCCGGTTTACTGCCTGGAAGGGTCGGTGGCCATTGCCGGTGCCCTGGTGCAGTGGCTGCGGGACAACCTGGGGCTGATCGGTTCGGCGCCAGAGGTTGAGACGCTGGCCCGAAGTGTGGATGACAACGGCGGCACCTACATTGTTCCAGCCTTTTCAGGCTTGTTTGCCCCCTATTGGCGTTCCGATGCCCGCGGTGTTATCGCCGGCCTTACCCGCTATGTCAACAAGAGCCACATTGCCCGCGCGGTTCTGGAGGCCAACGCCTACCAGACCCTGGATATTATGGAGGCCATGAAAAAAGACTCGGGTGTGGTGCTCAACAGCCTCAAAGTAGACGGTGGCATGGTGGCCAACGATCTGCTCATGCAGTTTCAGGCTGATCTGCTCAACGTACCGGTGATCCGGCCGTCCATCACCGAGACGACGGCACTGGGTGCCGCCTATGCAGCCGGACTGGCTGTCGGATTCTGGGGCTCCATGGACGATCTGAAACAATACTGGACGGTGGACAAGACATGGCAGCCGAAGATGAATGATGATGTACGCCAGGCGGGTATCCGAGGATGGCGCAAGGCGGTTCAGCGCACCTTCGATTGGATGGATTGATAATCGGGTCAATGTGGGTTTCGTCGCTGACTGACCCTTCGGTTCGAGAACATTGCATCCCCATCCGCTTTGGCGTTCTTTCTAACTTACCCTATTGAGGTTTAACCCCCACAAACAGATTGGCGATACCCAATGTCATCCGGCGGCAGGTGATAGGGGAAAAGCCCGCTTGCGCCATGATTGCCATGAAAACATTGGGTATCGCCAATCTGTTTGTGGGGGTTAAACCTCAATAGGGTAAGTTAGAAAGAACGCCAAAGCGGATGGGGAT